>JBCCWC010000150.1:0-39236 GCA_039194325.1 Myxococcota bacterium | reverse complement strand
GTCGACCGCCGGCGCCCCTCCCCGCGGGGGCGGCTAATGTTCTCGTTGGTCGTGCCCACGGGGGGGGGACGACGCCTACGGCCCCCGCGGGGGCCCGGGGTGGGGGGGGTGGCCCCCGCCGTCCGCGAGGCGATCGAGTACGGGCACGCCCAAAACCCCGGGCAGGCGATGCTCCACGGCGGACTGCCGCTATGCCTGCTGCGCGGCCACGAGGACAGCTACGACGACCTGCGTACGCACGGCTTTCGTAGCATGGTCGAAATAGGCGAGCGCGATCTGTTCCCGGTGGACGATCTCAACAAGCACCAGCCCTCGCCCTGCCAGGGGTGCGCCCTCGCGGGCCCCTGCCCCGGCCTGTTCACCGCCTACCACGAGCGCTACGGACACGACGAGCTGCGCCCGGTGACGACCAGCGCCCGCGCCAATGCGTTCAACTACACGCTGGAGCGTGTGGTCGCCGAGGGCGTGGACGACCACACCTGCCCCCTGCGCGACGACGGGGTGACCCCGTGGGATCGAGGCCGCGACCTCCTGGTGCGCCACCGCGGCCGGATCGCGCTCTACCGGGCCCATACCCGCGATTTTTCGGACGCCCAGCTACAGCGCACCAAGCTCAAGCAGGGGCAGATCTACCTCGACGCCAGCCACAAGCCCGCCCCCGACGATTTTGCCCGCGACCTGGTCCCCCTGGACCGCGCGCCGCTGTGCACCGACTGTCCCCACCAGCCCACGTGCACCGGCCTGTGGGTGCCGGCCTTCGAGGATCGCTTCACCCACGACGATGCCGAGGTGCGCCGGATCCTCGGCGGCCTGACGGGGACGGTGCTCGACCTGGGCTGCGGACAAGCGCCCTACCTCGACGTGCTGGCCCGCCGCGCCGAGGCGGGCCAGATCCGCTACGTGGGCCTGGATCCCGACGCCGCCGCGATCGCCACCCTGCACGCCCGCGCCCCGTGGGCCACCTTGCACGTGGCCTCCGCCGACCAGCTCGACGCGCTCGGCCCCAGCGTCGTCGATCACCTGCTGGTGCTCCGCAGCTGGAACCACCTGCCCGACCCGGTGGCCACCCTGGCCCGGCTGGCTCCTCGCCTGCGCCCGGGAGGATCACTGCTGGTGGTCGACAACGTAGCCTTCGGCCTGGCCCGCGGGCGGCAGCAGGCCCGCCGCGCCGAGGGATCCAACGCACGTCACGAGCACCACCGCAACGACGATCTACTCGACGCTCGTCGCGCCATCGATCGCGTGCCCGGGCTGACCACCCGATCCCGAAGCAGTCGTCCGGTGGCCCCCGGACGCAGCAACCAGTGGATGCTGCACCTGGAGGTCGTCCCGTCCCCCGCTTTTGCGGCTCCCCCCGAGCTGGTAACCTGACAAAAGCGTGAGGTTTGCGACCTCACCCCGATCATCATCATGCCCACCCCCATGGCCGAGGTCCCCGAGGGGCTAGTGGCAGTCGATCTCGACGAGAGCTCGGCCGTCGTGACGCTCGACCCCTCGTTATACCCCCTACCCGCGATCTATGGCGCGGCCTATGTGTTCATCGACCGCGCCTATGTGCTGCTCGATCGCTCGTCGGACGGCCCGCCGGGCGACCCGGCGGGCGACCCATCGGACAAGCGGATCCGCGTGACCCTGGTGGCCAAGCAGCCCTCGCCCACCCGCGAGGATCTCGAGGCAATGGTCGGTGAGCTGGCCAACGAGGCGCTGGCCTGCGCCTATCGCCACCAGCTGACCCAAGACAACCGGGTCACGGTGGAGACGGTCACCATGCAGGCGATGGCCGGAGCCATGGGTGCCCCCTCGCTGGCCGATCTGGCCGACTTCGACTTCACCGACGACGCTCTGGACGATCCGCTGGGCATCGCCCAAAGCTGGGAAGAAAAGCACGGCAAGAAGCCGCCCGGCCCGTCATCGGCGGAACCATCAGCGGAACCATCAGCGGACCCGTCACCCACAGCGACCGCCGACGGGGCTTCTCCATCCGAGAGCGAGCCGGAGGGTGCTCCATGAGCAGCCCCACAAGCACCCCGACGCTCGAACCCATGCTCGACATGGCCCAGCTACGGCCTCGGGCCGGGAGCCAGGCGATGTTTCGCTTCCGCCCGGTGGGCAACCGGGTGCTGGTGACCAACACCGAGGGCCGCTGGCTACTGCTGACCCCCGACGAGTTCACCGCCTACGCGCGCGGGGAGGTCGTGCCAGACTCGCCGCTGCACGAGCGCCTTCGTACGCACAACTTCCTGCGGGCGGACTACCGCGTGCAGGAGGCGGCCGATATGGTGCGCGCCCGCAAGTCCTTCGTGCACAGCGGCCCCAACCTCCACATGTTCGTGGTGACCCTGCGCTGCAACGAGACCTGCGTATACTGCCACGCTTCGCGGGCCAACATGGACGCGGTCCACACCGACATGAGCCGGCAGACCGCCACCCGGGCGGTCGATCTGGTCATGCAGAGCACCAACCCCTTCGTGACGATCGAGTTCCAAGGGGGCGAGCCGCTGGTCAACTACGAGGTCGTGCAGCACGTGGTGGAGTACGCCACCCGCGTCAACGCGCAAGCTGGCAAGCAGCTCGAGTTCACCATGGTGTCCAACTTCTCGCTGCTCGACGACGCCAAGCTCGACTGGCTCATCGAGCACCGGGTGCAGCTGTGCACCAGCATCGACGGCCCCGAGGCCCTCCACAACGCCCAGCGCAAGCTGCCCACCGGCGACGCCCACCAAAAGACGATCTACTGGATCCGACGGATCAACGAGCGCTACCGGCAGATGGGCCTGGACCCCACCCTCTACCACGTGGAGGCCCTGCTCACGACCACCCGCGCGACCCTGCCGCTGTGGAAGGAAGTGGTCGACACCTACGTGGACATGGGCTGCCGCAGCCTGTTCTTGCGCCCGATAGACCCCTTCGGCTTTGCCGAGCGCACCAAGAAGCGGCTGGAGTACCCCCGCGCCGAGTACCTGGCCTTCTACCGCCAGGCGGTCGACTACATGCTCGAGCTCAACGCCCAGGGGGTCGAGATCCTCGAGCGCTATGCGGCGATCTTCCTGACCAAGATCCTCGGGGGCACCGATCCCAACTTCCTCGATCTGCGCAGCCCGGCGGGGGCGGGGGTCGGCGCGCTGGCCTACGACTACGACGGCCGGATCTACACCTGCGACGAGGGTCGTATGCTCGCCGCGATGGGCGACACGAGCTTCTTGCTCGGCCACGTCGACTCGGCCCGCTACCGCGACGTGGTCGGCCACCCCACCGTCCGCGCCCTGGCGATCGCCACCAACCTCGACGCCCAGCCCGATTGCGTGCACTGTACCTACCAGCCCTACTGCGGCACCAACGCCGCGTTCAACTACAAGAGCCAGGGCAGCATCTTCGGGCGCATGCGAGACAACACCGTGTGCGCGGTACACAAGGGGATCCAGGACTACCTGTTCGAAAAGCTCGCGCAAGACGATCCGGCGGCGCGGCAGACCTTCGAGCGCTGGACCACTCTGCGGCCGCGTGAACACTTCATCCAGCCCGCGCCCGAGTCCGCCGACACGCCGGAGGCCGGCGTATGAGCACCGCGCCCCCGACTCGGCCCGCCGGTGAGGCGATCGAGCAACGGATCGCCCAGCGACGACCGCGGGTCCACATCCTCACGGGGGCGATCTGCAACAACAACTGCATCTTCTGCATGGAGGAGGATCGCGAGGGTCGCTACGTGACCAACTCGGCGACCAACGATGAGTCCGTGCGGTGGATCCTCGCTCAACACGACCAGTACGAGGAGGTCTGCTTCACCTCCGGTGAGCCGACCACCAACAAGCGCCTCCATCACTGGGTGAAGATGGCCCACGACGCCGGCGCCCGCTGGGTCTCCATGATGACCAACGGCCGCGCCCTGGGCCACGAGCGCTTCGCCCGGCGCCTGATCGCCCTGGGCATGAACAAGTTCTACGTGTCGATCCACGGGCACGAGCGACGGCTGCACGAGGGGCTCACGCGGACCCCGGGCAGCTTTGCGCAGACCGTCGCCGGGATCGAGATGATCGCTCGCTACAAGCGCTACGGCTTGGCCCTGCACACCAGCACGGTGGTCACCAAGCGCAACCTGCCCCACCTGCTGGAGATCTATCGGTTCTTGCGAGCCCGTGGCGTGGATCAGGTGGTGTTCAACGTCATGCAGGCCAACGGCCGGGCCAATACCCACTTCGAGCGGCTGTTCCCGCGCTACACCGAGATAGCCGCGCAGGCCGAGCGCTTTATCGACGAGGCGAGCGGGGACGAGACGCCGGTGCAGGCGTTCTTCGTCGACATCCCGCTGTGCACCACCACCGCCCTGCCCGACCATAACCGCGGCTACGTGGAGGACTACGTACACTTCGAGCCACAAGACTCGCAGGGCCTGTTGCCCGCCGACGTGCTGCCCGACCGGCGCGGCGGCCAAGACGGCGAGCTGGTCCAGATCCGCCGCGCCGACCTCGACGACGACCAGCGCCGCAAGCGACCCGAGTGTCGGGCCTGCCGCTACGACGCGGTGTGCGAGGGCGTGTGGGGCAACTATCTGCGCCGCTACGGCTGGGACGAGATGCAGCCAGTCACGCGAGACTGACACCGAGCACCCCGGCGTACTCGCCAAAAGTACGCCCAGACTCCGGGCTCACTGCTCGACGGTCGGCAACCGGAAGATCGCGGATCCCTCGAGCAGGGCGCCAAACGTGACGTTGCCTGACGTGGGTGCCCCGCTGAAGGCGTGCGAGACCCCCGCCCACGAGCTGCCGCTGGCGTACACGCCAAAGGCCCGGTCTGGCACCGTTTGGTCGCCCCAGACGATGGGTGTAGGCACGAAGTTGAGCGCCGGGTTGAGCCCGGACATGTAGTCTTCGACCGTATCGAGGAAGCCGAAGATCCCGCCCAGTTCCTGCCCGACCCCGATCGCGATGCGAAGGTAGCCGGCCCAGATCCCGTTGGCGTCCTGGCCCACGAGGATCTCGAAGTTGACGAACGTGTTGATGACGGCCATGACCGCTCGGACCGGTGCAGCCGGCACCATGATGATGTTGCCCGGACCCAGGCGGAGATACTTGTCCAGCCGACCCGTGCTCCGCACGGTCGGAAGCAGCCGGTTGAGACCCACGATGGCGGGATTGATGTCCCACCGCAGGCCGTAGTTGTGTTGAACCGTCGTCGTTCCACCGATCTGAAAAAAGGTCGTCGTTCCACCGATGTCGGTACTCATTCGCTCACCCTCCCAGTGTCGAGTACACGAGGGCGAAGAGGCCCGTCTTCAATGATCTTTTTGGATGAGCCGTAACTGGGGTGACCCCGCCAGAACACCGGTGACCGATGCACCGCGGGTCGAGCGAGGCGTTATGCCGCACCGAGCGACCACGATGGGGTGCAGCGACGACAGTGGCGGACGCCGGGGTAGCGATCGACACAGCGCTCGCAGCAGCCGTACCGCTCACGAACACCGATGAGCGGCTCAAAACCCGTCGGGCGACATGGCCTCGAAGGCGTCGTCGCCGGCGGCGATCCGAGCAGCCAACAGATCCACCCGCGGCAGCTCGTGCGTCACCCAGTACTGCGCCGCCTGCAGCTTGCCGCGGTAGAATGCCGCGTCGCCCGGACGCGACCCGAGCCCTTGCTGCGCCACGCCGGCCAGCTCGATCCACTCTGCGCCTACCACCAGGGTGCTCATCAGATCGAGCATATCGGTGGCGTACGCGAGGGTCTGCGGCGCACGCTCACGGCCTCGCGCCAAGAGCTCGCCGACCAGCGCGGCCGTGGACTCGGTAGCCCGGCCCATCGCCTCGGCCCAGGTGGCCGGGATCCCGCGCTGCCGGGCGAGCTCGGTGCGCGCCCGCTGCTGCTCGAGCAACCCCCGCAAGGTGGCGCCCCCGTCGCCGAGGATCTTGCGCCCGACGAGATCGAGGGCCTGGATCCCGGTGGTTCCCTCGTGGATGCTGTTGAGCTTTTGATCGCGCAGCCAGGCCTCGGGCAGGTACTCGGACGAGTAGCCGTACCCGCCGTGGATCTGCACGGCCAGGACGTTGGCCTCGAACCCGCGCTCGGCGGGAAAGCTCTTGGCGATCGGGGTGAGCAGATCGAGCAGCGCAGAGGACTGCCCGCGGATCTCCGGCTCGGCGCCGTGCGCGGCGAGATCGGCCAACCGAGCCGTCCGCACCAGCAGCGACAGCCCCCCCTCGACGATCGCTTTTTGTCGCAGCAGCATACGCCGCACGTCGGCATGCTCGATGATCGGCACCTGCGGCCGCGAGGGATCCTTGGCGCCCTGCGGCCGCCCCTGCGGCCGCCCCCGGGCGTAGGCCAGGGCCTCGTGATAGGCCACCGAGGCGCTGGCGACTCCGTTCAGGCCCACCATGATCCGAGCCTCGTTCATCATCTGGAACATGCACGACAGGCCCGCCCCCGCCGGACCCACGAGCCAACCGTGACAGTCGTCGCGCTCGCCGAGGCTGAGCACCAAGCTGGGCAGCCCCCGCCAGCCGATCTTGTGGATGAGCCCGGCCACGTTCACGTCGTTGTCGACCCACGCGCCGTCCTGCTCGCGCCGCCGGGGCACGGCAAACAGCGAGATCCCCTTGATCCCCGCGGGCGCTCCCTCGATCCGGGCCAGCGCCATGTTGACCACGTTGTCGGTCAAGTCGTGATCGGCCCCCGAGATGAAGATCTTCGCTCCCCGCAGTCGATAGCTCCCGTCGCCCATCGGGCGCGCCACGGTGCGCACGTCGGCCAGGCTAGAGCCGGCCTGGGGCTCGGTCAGCGCCATGGTGCCCGTCCAGCGCCCTTCGTAGAGCGGGGTCATCAAGCGAGCGGCCAGCTCGGGCTCGGCGAAAGCTTCGAGCAGGTGCGCCGCCCCCTTGGTCAGCCCCACGTAGCCAAAGGCGCTGGCGTTGGCCGCCATCAGGTAGACCTCGGCCAGCGTGCTGACCATCAGCGGTAGCTGCATCCCCCCCACCGCCTCGGGACGAGTGGCGGTCATCAGCCCCAGCTCGACCATCTTGGGCAGGATCTCCTGCATAGCCGGGTGCACGTGGACTCGACCATCGCGAAGCTGCGGCGGCTGCTGGTCCATCGGGACAAAGGCGGGCCACAGGGTCTGTCGGGCCAGCCGCCGCACACTGTCGACGTAGAGATCAAAGGTCTCGCGCGAGTGCTCGGCAAAGTGGGGCAGCGCGGTCAAGCCGGGGGCGTCGTGCACCTCGTAGAGCAGCAGCTCGACCTCACGATCGGAGACCAGGGGATTGTCGTTGGTCACGGGCCCGCATCATCGCACGAGCGTCGCGAACCGGCGCCCTCCTAACCGGCGCCCTCCTAACCGGCGCCCTCCTAACCGGCGCCCTCCCAATCGGCGCCTAGTCGGCGAGGGTGGGGCTGGCGCGAGATATCCCCGCGCCAGCCCCGAGGGATCGACGCGAGATACCCTCGCGCCGGTCCCTCATATCTACCAGCGCACCGGTTGCGGCAGCGTGGTCGGTGGGGCCGCCGGTCGACCCGGCAGCACCGGGGATCCGCTGCAGCCGACGGCGGCGATGCCCGGCTCGGTACCGGGGGTGGGCCCGGCGGGCGGACCACTGGGAGGTGTGGTCGAGTCGTCGCCACCTCCCGACGAGGAACTCGGGTCGGACGGCGATACCGAGCCCGAGGCGTCGGGGCATCCGTCCTTGTAGAGCACAGCCCAGAGGCTGGAACGATTTTGGATCCCGGCCTTCTCCAGCACACGACCCACGTGCCGCTTGGCGGTCCGCTCGGACTTGCCCAGGTGCTTGGCGATCGTCAGATCGCGCTCGCCCATGAGCAACATGTGGGCCACGTCTCGCTCGAGCGAGGACAGCTTGCACACGAAGCGGAGCCGGTTGGCCGCCTGCTGCGGATCGAGGAACTGCCGGGGCGGCTCCTCGCCTTGTGAGGGCGTGTCCAGACCCCGCCATGCCTGGGTCTCGTTGATCGTGGCGTGCACTCGGCCGATGAGCTGCAGCGGCCCCTCGGGAGGGGAGATGTAGCGGAACGCTCCGAGCACGCGATAGTGGTGCGCGACTTCGGAACGCACCTGCTCATCGATGGCCAACACGGCACACCGGCGCTTGTCGGGCTCGAGCCTGCTCAGCAGCTCCAGGCCCTCGCAGTCGGTCAGACGATGGTGCAACACCACCGCGTCGAAGGGCAGCGCGGTCCGCTGAAGCAACGACTGGGCCGCGACTCCGCGGCTGACGACACAGACGTCGATCTCGGCTCGATCCAGGAATTCGGCATAGGTGCGGGCCCGACTGGGATCGGCGTCGACCAAGAGCACGAGGCGACGCCGCGCCTCGGCATGCGCACCGGCGACCAAGTTCATCTCCGAGCGGCACGAGCCGAGGACCGAGCGCAGGGTCTCGTGCATCACCGTTGCCGCCTTGAGCCGCTCTAGCGCGTCTTGGGGGCCCGCGAGGTGCAGCCGCACGGGTGTCGAGCGATAGGATACGAGCTCGACATCGTTGCCCACGGTCTGCGCGACCGCATCGACCAACGCCGCGACGCGATCACCGGGGATCTGGTCGACGTCGAGCTTGAGGCAAAGAGTGGCAGGCTCGGAATGGGAAGTGACCGGTACGTCCATCGAATGACCGTCCTCATCAAGACGAGTCACGACGCCAATACATGGGGGCGCGCACTCGTCATCGCTCACGGCACACCCGAGGGAGATTTCGGGGCACCGAGGTTCCGGGGGAAGCAATTGTGGGGTCCGCCCTCACGCGAACCCTCTTCAACCAAGTAGTGGTCCGCTGGGGGAAACTCGTCGCCCCGGACGTGAAAAAGGGGCGAAATCGCTTATGCGTTCACTCACAAACGCCGGAATCCGCAGACTCCGGCGGGAGTGGCCGTTCTTGGGCCACTCCCGTTTCTTGCGACTTACGGGCTTCCAAGCGGCGTTTGGACGCATAGAGCCGACGACCACGCGCCGTGATCCGCCCGACGGGAATGACTCCATCGGGCAATTCCCCGACTTCGGTGTCCCCCGACCGGTGAGGTTTTGGAGGACCAGCCCACTGGGTCTTCCACTCGGCCACGGTGCGCGGGGCGACCCAACCACCTTGGGATGAACCGCAAGATGGACCAGAAGATGGATCGGAGGGGTCAGTCAAGACCTGCTGCACGATCGGGTCTAACGAAACGAAGACAGGGGCAAGCTCGGCCGGATCATAAGCGTCTCCTCGGTCGAACAGCCCCCCGCAGATCGAACGAAGGCTACAGATCCGACAGCCCGCCGCATAGCGGTGCCCCCACTCGGTCTGGCGTACCGTCTGCTTGTCATCAAGAAAGTGGACGATCCGCTCCTCCCCCTTGATGATCTTGCGGGTCTCGGTGGAGGCCCAGGCAAAGTCGGTCATGTAGCACAGCGGGACCTTCTCGACGCGAAAGGTCCGACCCGAGCGGTGCAGCTGCCGCATCGCGCGGTATAGCGAAAGCTCGAAGTCAGCCAGCCGCGGGGTGAACTGCGCCTGGTTGACCTCGGCGCGCCCCATCGAGGGATCGAGGTTGTTCCACACGAAGTGCCGCACATAGGGGTGATGCCGCAAGAAGTAGCGAATGTTGTGATCGAGGTGATCGGCGTTGAGCCGGTTGATCACACAATTGATGTTGAGGGTCAGGCCGGCCTCGTGAGCCGCGGTCAGCGCGGCCAGAGCCCGGGCCAGGGTACCCTCGGCGCCTCGCAGGCGCGCCTCGATCTCCGGCCGGACCGAGTAGATCGACACGTGCACCAGCGAGACCCCCGCCTGCGCCAGCGTCCGAGCAAAGACCGGATCGGCCAGCCGATGACCATTGGTGATGACCCGAACATGAAGCCCGCGCTCGGCCGCATACGCGGCGATGTCGGGCAGCTCGGGATGCAGCGTGGGCTCTCCCCCGGTGAGGATCACGCCGAAGTACCCCCGGGCCACGAAGTCGTCGACCAGCGCCCGCATGGAGGCGAAGTCATGGGTATAGGGGGTGGTCGGGTTGGAGCAGAACCCACAAAAGTGGTTGCAGTGCCGAACGACCTGGATGTAGCCGAGGTTGGCCACGCCCCCTCAGGATAGCGCGTCGGACCAAAGCGGGAGCGCGACCGCGGCGGTGCCGACGCGGGTGGGCGCCTGGCCGCGCGCTCGGGCGATCTCGACGTCGCCGTAGCGGGCCAGGTAGTCGGGACGCAGGCCGGGGCAGCGCGCCTCGAAGCGGCAGCCCGCGCACGCGGGGACGTGTCGCTGCCCGGTCAGCTGGCTGTGGCGCAGCTCGAAGGTCGCCTCGGGGGTGACGACGCGGACCCGCTGCGCCCCGGGATCGTGGGCGTGGACGTGGTCGGGGCCGAGCAGGCAGCGGGGCACGTGGAGCGAGCGCACCTGCATGTCGTGGGCCCGGGCAAAGGCAAGACCCTCCGCCATCACCGGCACCACCGCGGTCATGGGGGGCATCGACGCGGGGTGGGCCGCGTTGGCGTCGGTCAGGGAGACGAACCATAGATCGGCCCGCCGCACGCCCCGCGCGTGGAGCCAGCCCAGGGCCTCGGGCAGATCGCGATAGGTGTCCTCCTTGAGGATCACCTCGGCGACGACGGTTCGGCCCGATCGCACCACGGCGTCCAGGCCCCGGACCATCAGCGGATAGGCGCCCGCCCGCCGCACCAATGCGTCGTAGCGGTCGGCCCGGTGGGTGTGGATCGAGACGTGGAATCGGGTGACGCCCGCGGCGCAAAGGCGCGCCACGTTGCCGGGGGCGGCGAACATCAGCCCGTTGCTCTGGAGCTTGACGTCGGCAAAGCCCAGGGCGCGGGCTGCCTTCACCAGGCCGAGTAGATCGGCCACGATTGTGGGCTCGCCACCGGTCAGCGAGATCGCGTCGTAGTCATCGGCCCGTCCGCGCCGCAGCTGGGCCAGCACCTGCGTCCGGGACAGCGCGCGGGCCCGCATGGCCGGGGTGATCGTGCAGTAGTCGCACGCGAGGTTGCAGTCGTAGCCGAGGACGATGTCCAGCAGGCCAGGCACGAGAGTGGGCCGGGTGGGCGCCGAGGCCAGCTCGGACTAGAGGCCCTTGGTGATCCGCCAGGCGCCCTGCTCACGGAGCAGCTCGAACTGGGCGTGGTCCTGCTTGCGGGTGTGCCGACCTTCCACCCGGATCTCGCCCGACTCTGCATCGGCGATGTCGTGCAGCTGGAAGCTGGCGTCGATCCACACCTTGACCAAGGCCCGGTCCTCGACGACGTTGACCTCGAGGTAGTCGATCGTAAAGCGGATCGCCTCGAGCTGGGCCAGGCGCTCGCGCAAGATCGGCCCCAGCTCGCCGTACCCGATGTCATCGGTGGGATCGTCGGTGCCGGCCGAGTCGTAGTACGTGGGGTGAGCGGTCGACAGCACCCCGGCGGCGTCGCGCCTCACGAACGAGGTCCGGTAGCGCTCGAGCACCCGCAGGATGTCGCGGTTGTCCTCGGTATCGGGAATCTCGGTGCCCGGAATAGTGGGGGCGTTCTTGCAGCCAACCCCGGGCCCAGCGAGCCCCACCACAAAAAGACACAGGAGCAACGATCGTAGACGGTGAACCATGGCGGACGAGCGACCCACGTTCTCTGCAAGGGTCGCGACTGCTCGCACGGTAGGAGAAACCAGGCCAATTTTCATGCGGTTGGAGTCGGCGGTGATCCCCAAGGCCGTTGACAAGATGACAAACCCGGGCCCAGCCGGCTGTCAGAGCGTCTCGCGAGCCCGCGCATAATACGCGTTCCGTGCCCCTCATCGGCCCCCTCGGGTCGGACACCACGGCGCAGGTTTCGCCCCGGCGCAGGCGATGGCTATGATCGCGCGCATGACGACCGAAGCGCGCCTTCACCCCCGGTTCGCGGTGGAGGCCCGCGCCGACGTGATCGGCGAGGAAGTGATGCTCGCACGTACGATCGCCGACGTCAGCTTGGGAGGGTGCCGCTTCGCCGGGCCCGCCTGGGAGACGGCGGGCACGCTGGTGCAGATCGTGCTCACCTTCCCCACCATGAGCGCCAACCTCCCGCTGACGGGCCGGGTGGTCCGCGCCACGGAGCGCGACATGGGATTGCGCTTCGAAAACCTCAGCGATGAGCAAAAGTGGGCGCTGCGTAAGCACATCCGCGACGTGCAGCGCGACCAGTCGTGAGCGCGGATCGACTCACGCCGCAGCAGCGGCGCCGCGTCGAGCGGGGCACACCGTTGGTGGATCGGATGGCCCGGGTGATGGTTCACCGGCTGACGGGAGTGACCGAGGATGAGCTACGATCGGCCGGTTACGAGGCCCTGGTGGGCTGTGGTCTGCGCTACGACCCCGCGCAAGGGATCCCGTTCGCGGCGTTTTGCCACTACCGGATCCGCGGGGCGATGATCGACGCGGCCCGCCGGGCCATGCCCGCCGTACGCCGCCGCTCCCGAGCGATCCGCACGCTGGAGGCCACCCAGGCCCTGCTGGAGCAAGCCCAGGCTCAGCAAGGTCACGGCGGCCCCGACCCACGCACGCTGCAGCAACGCGTCGACGCAGCGGCCGATCTCATCCGGCAGGCCACCGCGGCGGTGGTCCTGGCCCAGGCGGGCGGGGCCGATCCCGAGCGGGTGCACGACCCCAAAGGCAAGGATCCCGAGCGGATCCTCGACGATGCTCGCACCCGACAGCACGTGCGCCGGGCGATCGACCAGTGCACCGAGGACGAGCGCGCGATCATCCGGGGCCTGTACGAAGAGGGCCTGTCGATGACCGAGCTGGGCCAGCGGATGGGACGCAACAAGTCCACCGTCTCTCGGCGACACGCGGCCCTGCTGCGCCGGCTGAGCCAGACGCTGCGCGGGGTCGGACCGGCGATAGACCCCGGGCCCGATCCCTGAGCACCAACACCCGGGCCCCACGTCCAGATCGCCGGTTATTTGGCCCCGATGCCCCGGCCTGCTGTGCTCGGGGCGTGCATCGTCTCGGCCTGCTCCGGTGGATCGCGCTCGGGCTGCTGGTGTCGGGCTGCTCGGCGTCCCGGACCGATCGCCCCTCGCCCGCCGTCGCGGCAACGACCGACAAGGCGGCGCTCTTTGGGGATCCGAGCCTGGTGCCCACCCGCAGGGGGGAGCGCGCCCGTGAGGAGTTGGGACAAGCCGACGCGATCACCCGGGCGCTGACGGTGCTGCCCCCCGTGCAGCAAGCCCACGTCGACGTGGAGCTACCCGACCGGGCCAAGCGCGGCCCGCCCCGGGTGCTCGCGGTGATCCGCGTCGACCACGGCAGCGATCGCGCCGCGCTCCAGGATCGAGCGGAGCGGATCGCCAGCACGGTGGCCGGACCCGACGCGACGATCGAGGCGCTCGTCGTGCCCGGGGAGACCGCGCCCGTGGATCCCGCCGCGCCCACGCCGTGGCCCCTGCTGCTTGGGGTCTTGGGCCTGGGGTACTTCGCGGGCATGCTCGTCGAGCGAGCCCGTAGGGTGCGACGCCCGGGGGCCCGACGCCGCGCGCGTTGAGCCGGGCCGACGGCCGCGGCGCCTGTCTGCGGCTCCTCGTCTGCGGCTCCTCGTCTGCGGCTCCTCGTCTGCGGCTCCTCGTCTGCGGCTCCTCGTTTGCGGCTCCTCGTTTGCGGCTCCTCGTTTGCGGATCCTCGTTTGCGGATCCTCGTCCGCGTGCCTGGCGGCGTCATCGGGGGCATGCCAAGCTCGGGACCCATGGCTGCGCCTACGCCTTCGCTCCTTCGCTCTTGCCTCGCCGGCCTGCTGGGGATCGCGGCCTTGGGAGTCTGCGCGGCGGCCCACGCCAACCCAGCCGTAGAAGCCTGCGCGGGCAAGAATGCTGGTGATGCATGCGGCCGCATGCAGCTGGTCAAGCCCGAGGGCGGCGGCGAACTTCAGCGTAAGACGGTCCCGGGAGTGTGCGTCTCGGACGAGTGCTGCGATCTGGACTACTCCAAGGGCAGCCCTCCCGAGACGGTGTGCCACGCGTGCCTGGCCTGTAAGGACGGTCCCTCCGACTCGACGCCGGCGGCGGCGAACGCCGGGCCCGCCCCGGGAGACGGCGGAGGCGAGGGCGAGCCCCCACGGGCCGGCGAGCAAGATCCACCCGCCCCGTCCCCCCAAAAACGCGGGTGCCGCGTGGCCTCGCCGCGTTCCGGCGTAACCGGATGGGCCGCGCTCGGGGGCCTGTTGCTGCTCCGCCGCCGCAATCGGGACTGAGGATCCCACCCCGAGGCCCTCGTCGGGGTCGCGATCGGTGCGGCATGATGGGTCGACGGCGATGAGCTCTTCGGCGCAGCACGGCGATCCACTCGGCGAGGCGAAGGTCTCCCCGAGTGAGGGGCCCCCGCCGGAGCCCACGCCCTCCCCTCCCTACGGGACGATCGACCCCGAGCCCGATGACCCCGAGGCCAACGAGCCCGAGGCCCAACTGGGACCCGCCCCCGAGGTGGTGGGCCGCGCCCGGATCCACGACGATGTACGCGCCCGGCTGTTTGGCGACGTGCCGCCCGCGCAGGCAAGCCCGACCACCCCCGGGGTCCCCCCCGCTTCGCAAGCCCCAGACCCCGACCTGCCCGTGCGCCAGATCGGCCGCTTTCGCGTGCTCGAGCCCCTGGGACGCGGCGGCATGGGCGTGGTCTATCGCGCCTACGACCCCGAGCTCGATCGGCCGGTGGCCATCAAGCTGCTGCGCGCCGATGTCCATGGCCTCGGAGGACAGGACGCCCAGGCCCGACTGCTGCGCGAGGCCCAGGCGATGGCCCGACTGAGCGACCCCAACGTGATCGTGGTCCACGAGGTCGGGACGATGGGCGATCGGGTGTTCGTGGCCATGGAGTACGTCGACGGGCCGACCCTGCGCACGTGGCTGCAAACACCGCGGCCTCGCTCCGAGATCCTGCGGGTGTTCGTCGCCGCCGGCGACGGCCTGGCCGCGGCGCACCGGGCCGGCCTGGTCCACCGCGACTTCAAGCCCGACAACGTGCTCATCGATCCCGAGGGCCGAGTGCGCGTGCTCGACTTCGGGCTGGCCCGCTCGCTGGGCGACGCACCGAACGAGGCGACGATCCCCGCGCCCGAGCGACCCGAGCTCGACTCGCTGCACACCCCGCTGACCCGTACCGGCGCGGTGATGGGCACGCCCGCCTATATGTCCCCCGAGCAGATGTTGGGCCACCCCGCCGACGCTCGCTCCGACCAGTTCTCGTTCTGCGTGGCGCTTTGGGAGGGGCTTTGCGGCGTTCGCCCGTTCGCAGGGACCACGATGGCGGCGCTGTCGATGAATGTGGTCCGCGGTCGCCTGCGAGATCCACCGGCGAACGTACGCGTGCCCGGGCGCCTTTGGGCCGCGATCCGTCGCGGCCTGTCGGTCGATCCCGACGCCCGCTACGCCCGCATGGAGGATCTGCTCGAGCCGTTGCGCGCTCCGCCGGCCCGTGGATGGCGCCGCGGGCTGCTGGTGCTGACGGTGGGCGCGGTCGCCAGCCTGGCCACCCTGGCGGTGCGGGGAACGGACGCCTCCGAGGCGTGCGCGGGCCTCGAGGATCGCCTGGTGGGCCTTTGGGACGAGTCCCGACGCACGGAGGTGACCGCCGCAATCGAGGGGACCGGGCGAAGCTTTGCGCCTCCGGTGGCCCGCACGACGGTGGCGATGCTCGACGACTACGCCGCGCGCTGGCTCGACCTGGCCGAGGAGGCCTGCGGGGCGGCGTTGGTGGCTCAGGAGCCCGACGAGGCCGACCGGCGGCGCGATTGCCTGGAGCAGCGCCGCGTCGAGCTGGGCGCCCTGGTCGACGCTCTGAGCGAGGCCGACGAGGGGATGGTCCACGCGGCGGTCAACGCCACCGCCGACCTCACCCCCCCCGGAGCCTGCTCCGACCCACGACGGCTGGCCGAGCTGCGGGTGGAGGAGGATCCCGCCGTGCGCGAGCACCTGGCCCAGGCCCGCGCCCAGCTGGCCCGCGCCAAGGCCAAGGGAGCGCTGGGTCGCTACGACGAGGCGATCGACGCCGCCTCGGCGGTGATCGAGCAGGCGCAAGGCCGGGAATCGAGCGCCCTGGAGGCGATGGGCCAGATGATCCGCGGGACCTACCGCGAGCGCGCCGGCGACTCGGCGGGCGCCGAGCAGGATCTGCGCCGGGCGGTCGAGCTGGCCCAGGCGGGGGGCGACCCGAGCACGCGCGCCCAAGCGATGGTGCGGCTGGTGTGGGTCGTAGGGCACGACCGCAGCCGCTACCCGCAGGCACGCGCGCTGGGGATCCAGGCCGGCGCGGTGTTGGAGCTCATCGGTGCGCCCCCCTTGCTGCACGCCGATCTCGACAACAACCTGGGCACGATCTGCCGCGTGGCGGGGGCGCTCGACGAGGCGCTCGAGCACCACCAACGGGCGCTACAGCGTCGCCGCGAGGTGCTGGGCGACGATCACCCCGACGTGGGGCGCTCGCTGACCAACATCGGCAACGTGCTGAGCGCCCAGGGTCGGCTGACCGAGGCCGAGGACCACCTAAGGCGCGGCCTGGCCCACGCCGAGCGCACCCTGGGACCCGAACACCCCACGGTGGCCGGGGGCCTCTACAGCCTGGCCTACGGCCTCGACAAGCAAGCGAGGCCCCACGAGGCGCTCACCACCCTGCGTCGCGCGCTGACGATCTACGAGCGCGCCTTCGGGGCGGACCACCCCTCGTCGCTCAACGCCCGCTTCAGCCTGGCCAAGATCGCCCAGACGGTAGATCAGCACCGGCCGGCCCGCGCGCTACTGCTGGAAGGGCTGGCCCGGCGCGAGCGCACGCTCGGACCCGACGACCCGCGGCTGCGAGGATGGCTGGTGGCACTGGGCACCAGCGAGGCACACCTGGGGCACCGCGACGCGGCGGTGCACTTGGGTCGGGCCCTGACGATCATGGAAGCGCAGGGAATGGACGAGCTGCGACTGGCCCAGCCCCGCTTCGCGCTGGCCCGGGTCCTAAAGGCCCGCGATCCCGCGCGGGCCCGAACGCTGGCCACCACCGCGCTCACGGCGGTCCACGGTGCCGAGGCGGGCGAAGATCCCAACCATGCGGCGGCCGAGCTGCGACGCGAGATCGAGGCGTGGCTGACGTCATCGCCCCCGTAGATCGACTCACTGACAGTACTCGGTTTGGGGCGTGACCGACTCGACCCCGACCGCGCTCCCGCTATACGCCACGAACTCGCTGAGGCCGACCTCGGGCGAGTCGGGGTTCCAGTCGTACGTGTAGCCCAGCTGCGTCCAGGGATAGCCACCTTCCCCGTAGGACATGGTCCGCAGGGTCTCGACCCACTCGATGTGCTCGGGGGTCGCCGAAGCCGGGAAGTCGAGCTCGGCCACCGTGTCGTCGATCTCCGCGTCGGGCGTGGGCCGGAACAGCGCATCGGGGGGCACCCACAGCTGCACAACGCGATCCTTGCCGTCGTTGGGCGGCACACCCAGCACCTGCTCCATGCGCAGGTCCAGCGCGTCGCCGATAAGCCCAGTCCCCTGGCAGAACTGCTGGAGCTGAGGGGCCGGAGTCATCCACACCTCGACGCCCAGCGTGGTGTCCATCCCGATCTCCTCGTCATAGCCATCCCACGAGGTCCACGTCACCATCAGCACGCGCCCCTGGTCATCGAAGGTGAGCACGGGGTTGTCGAGCTCGATCGCGACGAGATCATCGACGATCTCGTCGGCGTCGACCACCTCGGCATCATCGACGGCCGCCTGGTAGAGCGCTTCGATGTCGGGCTCGCCGCCCGTGGCCGTTTCATCACCGGATCCGGAGGTCTCGTCACCCGAGCCCGAGGTCTCGTCGCCCGAGCCCGAGCCCGAGGTGTCCTCGCTCGTGGTCGGGTCACCCGAGCTCGACCCCGGGGCTTCGTCACCCGAGCCCGGATCGCCACATGCGGTAATGGCGAAGACAACGAGTCCAAGGCCGAACCCAAACGAGCCATGACGCGGTCCGAGACCACTCGATACACATCCAATCATGCCCGAGCTATTGCCACGAACAGACCGCCCCCCCAAGAATCGAACGCAACGACAACGATGACTCGATCGACCCATACACGGTCATGGAACGAACACCTCGGCACCGAAAAGACGCCGCGTGATTCGGTCAAAACGCCCCACGAATTCACGCACGGTACGAGTCAAAATGCCTCACGGATCCGATCGTTAACTCGGGCCCGTCGAGCTGGCCCCGGTGGAGCCTCCGGTGCCCGAGGACGTCCCGGGCTCACCGGTCGAGCCCGTCCCCGAGCCCGCACTCCCCGAGCCCGCGCTCCCCGAGCTCGCGCTCCCCGAGCCCGAGCTCCCCGAGCCCGAGCTCCCCGAGCCCGAGCTCCCCGAGCTTCCCGTCCCGCTCGATCCGGTGCCGTCGACCACCGCTCCAACCCGGCACAGCCCCCGTGCTCCGCAGGTGGCCGCGGGGTCACAGCATGACTGATCGTCGGCACACCACCGGGTCGAGTCCTCGGTGGCCACGCAGGAATCCACGCACACCAAGGGCGCGCCCTCGCCATTCCACGGAGCCGAGCAGATCCCCGACTGGCACGCATTGCTGCTAGGGCAAGGCTCCCCAAGCGCGATCTGATCTCCGGCCGGTTCGTCGGGCGGCGCGATGAGGCTGTCCGTCTCGTCGAACTGGCCATCGGCCGTTCCCACTGCGCAACCCGCGGCGAACAGCACCACCGCAAGCCGCCATACACTAAGCGTCATGCACTCACCATAGCGCAGCAAGGGTGGCCCGTCGCGAACCGACCACGCAAACGAACCCATGCGCCAACGACCCCGCACTTTTTGGGCCGAAGGCGTGATCGTTGGGTCGCGGTCGGGCACTACCGGTAGACAAGGGCTACCAGCCCCTCGTCTACCCGAACCCCTGATCGAGCTCGACCCCAGCGGCGGGGCTCGCTGCCGGCTCGGCACGCGGCCCGCGGCGAGTCCCATCGCCACCGGCCAACACGAGCGGCGCCCCCCATGGGCCTCGCCGCCCGCCCGTCACCCGCAGTATTTCTTGGGGTTGCCGTCGAGCTGACCCAGCTGCTTGTTGGCCGCGTCGACCCACTCCTTGGTGGCCGAGGGATATCCCGCGTGAACCACCAGCTCGAAGCACTGCTGGGCCAGATCACACTGACCTCGCGAGGTGTAGGCCAGACCGGAGTAATAGAGCGAGTACGCGACGAAGTCGTCCTCGGGGTACGCGTACACCACGTCGTACCACTCCATCAGCGCCTCGTAGAACGACCCTTCGAGGTAGTAACTATACCCCATCCAAAAGCGGGCTTCGGGGATCTTGGCGTGGCCGGGGTTGTCCTCCAAGAAGCGGGCGAACATCGCCCGCCCCTGCTCGTGATTGCCCTTCTCGACCAGGCCAAAGGCCTCGGCGAGGATGTCGTTGGCCGACTTGCCCTTGGTGTTGCTGCCCCCAGCCCCATCGGCGTTGCTCGGGTCGAAGGTCAGCACGTAGGTGTCGATCTTGTCGCTCTTGTAGGATCCCTCGGGCACCAATGCCAGGGACTTGGCGCGGAACTTGGTCCACGAGCTCCCCCCGGAGGTCGCGTCGGCCCACACCCGCACGCGCGACGCCTCGATCTCGGTGCCGGAGGTCCCCAAAAGAGCCTCGCTGTCGGCGGCGACGGTGTACTTGAGCGCCTTGCCATCGCCCGGCTTGCCGGGGGCCCAGCGCTTGCCGTCAAGGTAGAGCAGCTTGACTTCGAGGGTCTGGTTGCTCTTGTTGCGCACCAGCATCCGGCGGGCTTTGAAGGTCTTGGAGACCGGCGGCTGCTGGTCGGGCTCGACCACGGCCCACGCGGCCGAGCGGCCCACGAGGTTGCTGCCGTACTTGATCCACATGTAGCCGTCCTCGCCCCACCCGGTGCCCCAGGAGTTGCGCAGAAGCCACGCGCCGCGCTTGTCGTCCCAGCCCACCAAGACGACGGCATGATTGGTCTGACCGTTGGCCATCTCGTCGAACACGCCGCTTACGTAGCCCTTGAACGCGGGGGTGGCGTAGACCGAGGACGACACCGGGCCGTAGTTACAAAGCGCGGCCTTGATCTGATCGACCTGAGGCACCAGGCCGTTTTCGTGCACGAAGCCCCAGTTGGCGATCTTGTCCTTGGCGTTCAGTTTCTCGTTGCAGGTGCCGTTGCGCTCCTTGTAGGGCACCTGACTCTCCAAAGGAGCCCCTTTTCGCTGGAGGTAGTCGTACACCATCACGGTGTAGCCTCCGTTGCAGCTGCCGATGTCGAACCCGTCGGTGGTCTTGGCACAGTCGACGATGTGCTGCTCGGACAGATCGAACCCGGCGTTGAACCCGTTGGCGATGTTCTCGGCCGCCTCGAACACCGAAAGGGTGGCAAAGGCCCAGCAGCTGCCGCAGCTGCCCTGGTAGCGCGGCGGCGCCAGCTGCTCCTTCCAGCTCCACGCGGTGGCCGAGACCGAGCAGGTCGCGTTGCCCACCATGGGCTCGAAGGGCGCGTCGACCTGCTCGGACGACTTGCCCCCGGTGGGTGCACCGTCCGATCGGTCTGGACCGACCACCCGGGCCGCCCGCAACGATCGTTGGCGCAGGTTGGGGACGAAGCGCCGGCTCCGGAAGGCGACCGCTTCGGCGTTCTGCTTGCGGGCCAGCTGCACGAGGTTCTTGGGCTCGCGCAGGCCGGTGACCGCTTCGGTCGGTAGATCGAGCACGGGCGTATAGCCCACCGAGAAGCGGCGCTTGTCCGCTTTGATCGTCTGGCGCATCCGGCTGAGCCGGTCCTTGATCGTCTTGGGGGCCCGGGCTTCGCGGGTCGCGAGCTCTTTGCGGTTCTTCTTGGAGGTGAACGAGCCCTTGGGGATCCGCCCCTTGCCCCACCGCCGGGGGGCGTGGCGCTTGGCCCGGGCCTTGGACCCCCCGGAGGGCTTGATCCGCTGGGACACCGTGGGCACCGCGGGAGGCTTGGCGAGCGCCTGAGCCCGCAGGCGCTGGCCCAATCGCAGCTTGCCCTGGGGGCGCTGCTTGCCGCCGGGCGAAGCGGTGGTGCCCTTTTTGGTGGTGCCCTTTTTGGCGCTGCCCTTGGCGGTCCCGGTACGTGCCCGTGGACCGGCGGTGGCGGTGCCCTTGCGAGCCCGCGGCGCGGGGCCGGCATCGAGCTCGATGCTCGCGTGATCGAGCCGGTCGGCCGTCAGCCCGTCGACTTCGACGCTCGCAATGACGTCGCCATGCTCCGCAAGCGCCTGGGCCGCGTTGTGCTCGGCACCGGCGCCGGCGCTCAAACCCAAAAGAAGGATCGAACCGAGAATCATCAGGGCAATGCTCCGTGCTGACAGTCTCGAGCCGAACGGTACCATTCACCGCGTGGGGCCCGGCATGACGATGGCCGGCTTGGACGCGCACGAACGCCCAAAGATTCGCCGGCCGCGCGAGCCCTATCGGCGCGAGCTCGAGCCCCCGCCGACCAATGGCTCGCCCGATGGCTCGAGCGGCCCGAGCCGATGGCTGGGCGCCGTCCCCCCGGCCGGAGGCTCCCAGATCCGCTCGATATACGCCAGGTTGCGCGTCCCCATGGGATGTGGCTCGACCAGGCGCGTGGCGTACACCAGGAGCAAACCCAGCAGCCCTCCGATGATCATGGCCCCCGCCATCCGCAACCCGCCCTCCCCTATGCTCACGAGCACCACCCAGGTGCCGACCACGCTGCCGACGATGACCAGGCGCAAACCCGAGCGGCCGATCGCGATCCGCAGCAGATCATAGGGCTCGCGATCGTGCTCCCATAGAGGCAAGAGTACCTCGGCCACCGGCTGGTGGATGTTGGTCAGGTCGCAGTGAGGCCACAGGTTGGCGGCCAGTCCGTTGACGAGCACGGCGTAGGTGGCCAGCAGGGTAAAAAAGCCCATGCCGAAGATCGAGGTGCGCACCTGGGAGAGCACCACGGCCCAGCCCATGCATAGCGAGGGCAAGACCACCACCAGGTAGCGCGGCCCGACCCGCCAGCCCCCTTCGAAGCTCAGGCTGCTCACGATGAGCCCGTAAAGGACCAACAAGGCCAGGTGCACGCGAGCCTCGGCCGCGAGCTCGTCGCGCGAACGCGATGCCTGGGCCAGCCCATAGAGCGCCAGCACCACGGTGGGCGCCCACCACACAAGGCCCCCATCGGCGGACACGAAGTGGGTATGGAAGGCGTCCCATCGAGGCAGGCCCAGCCCCAGGAGACCCTGGCCGTGCTTGGCCGCGAACTCGGCGTTGGTCACGTGGTGGTAGCCGGTCGACAGCGCCGAGCCGAAGATCCGCGCGTGGTAGAGGGCCAGGGCCCCAACGGGCACCAACGCGCCCGCAAGGCCCGCCAGCAGCACCCCCAAACCACCGGGCCGTAACCCTCGCACAAGCAACAGGCCTGCGATGGGGAGCGCGGCAAACACCGCACCGTACTCGACCCCCACCGCCGCCCCGGCCAACAGGCCCCCCGCAAACGCCGGCAAGCGCCCTGACGCACCAGCCGCCTCGGCTTGGCCCGCATCGACGAGCAAGAGGACTCCAGGGCACAGCAACGCCGCCGCTAACTGGTGGCCATAGAGCAGGTGGGCATACGACGCGGCCGGCGTGCCCAGGGCGTAAAGGACGATCGCGCCCGCTCCCACCGCTGGCCCGAACATTGCTGCATAGCGACGCAGCAGCACGCCGCACAGCACCACGGTGGGCAAAAACCCGCCGAACACGCGCGCCCAGACGGTGAAGCGCCGCAGGGTCGGTCCGCGCTCATCGGCGGTAGCCCGAGCCACGCGGTAGCCCACCGCCGCCGCCAGCGTGGTCCCCGGGGGCTTGTTGGGGTAGAGGTGCCGGTCGACCCGGCTGCGCGACACATCCGGGCCCGGATCGAGCCCGCGGCTGGTGGGCCCGTCGATCGACCACTGCCCACCATCCACCAGCGCCATGGCCTGGAGCAACCGCGGCCGCTCGTTGGCATTGCGGGTCGACTCGAAATACGGCACGCACAGACCCAGCATCAAGGCCAGCCACACCAGCACCCACCCGGTGCCCCGGCGCCGCATCCGATCGCCGAGCGCCTTGATGTTGGGGATCTGCACCATCGCGGGCGAGCCGACCGACCGATCCTCGGCCCGGCCGGTGGCACGGGCATTGTACCCTGTGACCATGCTCCGCTGCGCCGTCGCCGTTCTCGGCCTGACCATCGCCTGTGGGTGCAACAAAGCCACCACCGGCCCCACGCTGACCCCGATCTCCACCGACACCGTCGAAGACCAGGGCGCCACCTTCCAGGTAGTAGTGAGCTGGCGCAAGGTCGCGGCCCGAGAGGTCGAGCTCGTCATCAAGATGACCGCCACCGGGATCGAGCAGACCGACAAGCTGGTCGCCGACGTCAAGACCCACGGCTTTGTGATCACCGAAGGGGTCCCCGACTGGTCGGGCTTCATCCAGCCCCGCGAGAAGTACAGCCACACGGTCAGCTACAAGCTGCTCGACGACGCCGACTCGGCGCGGGCCGAGCTGACGATCCGGCGCTCGCTCGACAGCACGCTGCTGTGGGACACCGAGCTGTTGTTCGACACCGACGGGGACGAGATCCGCCTGGCGGAGTGAGTCGTCGCGGATGGTCATCAGCGCCGATCCTTGCCGGTCGCCGATCCTTGCCGGTCGCCGATCCTTGCCGGGGAGCGACGCCACTCGCCTCCCAACCAGCGCTGGAGCGACCGAGTCAGCCCAGGTGCTCGCGCAGCTCGCCCACCCAGTGGTCGAAGCCATCGATCGTCGATTGCCGCTCCCGTACATCCCGGGCCAGCTCGTCGATGAAGCCGCGTAGCCGCTGACGGGCCGAGCGCAGGCGAGTGCGTATGGTGGCATCGGGGAGGTCGAGAACGGCCGAGATCTCGGCCGAAGTCATCGACTCCCAGTAAAACAGCTCGAGTACGATCTGGTCGTTGATCGGCAGGCGCCGCAGCGCCTGCAGCAGCAGTTGCTGCTCACGACGCGCCGCGGCAAAGGTCGAGGGCCCGGGAAGACCGAGATCGGCGACCGACTCTGAATCGGGCTCGACCCGAGCATCGCGACGTCGCACCCGCAGGTGCTCGCGCAGCACGTTGTGGGCGATGGCGAACAGATAGCTTCGAAAGCTGCCTTCGGCCCGAAAACGGACCTGGACCTCCACGCAGCGGGTGAACGTACGCTGCACGAGATCCTCGTGGTCGTCCCCGACCTTGGTGCGAAAGAACCGACGGACCGCAGCAAAGTGACGATCGAGCAGCGTCCCCCCCGCCTGGCGATCACCCGCACGCCAGGCCACGAGCAGCTCGATGTCCGGATCGGCCATGAGTGACTCATGATACCCAGGCACGGGGTCGCACCAGGACCCCAAGCGTCCTCACCGCCCCGTCGTTGGGCCGAGGGCAGCATCGATGGCCTCCACCTCGTCGGCGAAATCCTTCCCCATGGTCCTGAACACCGTCCGGGCCGATTCAGCGAGAGGACGGGCTCGAGCGGGCCGCCCCCGGGCGAGCTCGCACCGGGCCACCAACCAACGTGTGCGAGCCAGCTCGACGAGATCGTCGCGGTGTTGCTCCCGGATCCACAGCGCACGCTCGGCGTGATCACAGGCCGGCCGTAGCTGGCCCTGACGCAGCAAGCTCTCCCCCAGCGCATGCAGGGGATACGACAGCCGGGCATCGGTGTCGGGAAGTCGGCGCTCCATCACGGCGAGCGCGGCATGCAAGGAGACCTGCGCCTCCTCCTCGCGCCCCGCGAGGACCTGCGCCTCTCCGAGGTTACTGCGAGCGATCGCCAGATCGAGGTGATCGTCGGGCAGCGCGGTCTGTTGGAGCCGCAAGGCCTCGGCAAACGCGTCGACGGCGACATCGGGAAGCCCTCGATGAAACGCGGCGGTCCCCAGGGCCGACAGCGGCGATCTGCGGAGCACATGATCGTCACCGAGCCATCGGCGCACGCTGTCGTCGGCAACGCGCGCGTGTGCGAGCACGTCGTCGATGCGTCCGGTCTGCATGGCCCACTGGGCCAGGGACACGTGCACCCGGCCCACGGGGACGCTATCGGGACCATAGGCCCGCGCCGCTTCGTCGAGCGCTTCGTGCAGCAGGGTCGAGGCCTCGTCGAGCTCCCCCTGCCCCATCGCAGCGACCCCTCGAACATAGGTCGTCATGCCGGCCCGCGTGCGCCCGCTGTCGCGATCGAGCGGCGAGCCTCCCCAGCGGGCATCGATCCGAGCCGCGCGCTCGAACGCCTGCTCGGCGTCGTGGTAGCGCCCGCGCACGCAGAGGATGCGGCCCAGCCCGCGCCAGGCCGTGGCCCGCGTGCTGGCAAAGCGCTCACCCAGCGCACTCCACCGGGCGATCGCCTCGCGCTGGCTGGCTTCCGCCCCCGCCAGATCGCCCTGTCGCTGCAACAGCAACGCCTCGGCCTGCTCGAGTGCCGCCAGCCGGTGGGGAGGATCGCCCAAACGAGCCACGATCGCTCGATTCCGTGCGTGGGCCTCGCGCGCACGATCGAGATCGGTCCCCAGTAGCGCCCACAACCGAGCAGACATTCGGGAGGCTTCCTCTCTCAGTCGATCGTCTCCCGCCGCCTCGGCCAGCGCTTCGGCCCGCAGAAGGTGCGCGTGTGCCCGGGGATCGTCGCCGAGGAAGTGCATGAACCCGAGCATGAGCTCGGCTCGGGCCCTCAGGGGCGCAAAGCCCAGACGCTCCGCCTGCTCGTAGACCGCCTGGGCCCGGCCGCGTACGGCCACCGGACCCCGAAGGAGTGCGGCCACCCGAAGGTCCGCGACCTCCCGCCTCAGTGACTCGATCTGCTCGCGGTTCGCCGCCGGTGGTCGCGCGTCGCCCAGCTCCAACAGCATGGGGCTCTCGCACTCCTCAGGAACCCCGAGGGTCGTCAATGCACGGGGAAGCTCGCGGGGCTGCTCCCCCTCGAGCCCGGCGGCGGCGTCGACGAACGCGGCCAGCTCGGTACGCTGCTGGTCCAAGCAAGACATACGACGATCGAGCAGCGCCTCCGATTGCACCTGGTGAACCCACGTGGCTTCGCACACCCGGGTGCGGGCATCGAGCCACGCACGCGCATAGTCATCGGTACGGGCCACGAGCTCTCGCGCCAAGGGCTCGGCGTAGGGCAGACGGGTGGCCGCAATCCCGTCGCTCACCGCCGTGCGTCGAGCCTCGTCCCAGACCCCGCGCAGCTCGTCCTGCACGGTCTGACAGAGGGCGACCGACCCGACCTCGGTCGTACGCACCAGGGTCGCCCCCACGCCGGCGGCAACGAGCAACGCCGCCCCGCGGGTTAGCAAGCGCCCACGCCGGTGACCGAGCACGCGCTCGAGATCGTGGAGCAGCGCCCGGGTGCTCGGGTAGCGCTCGGCCGGCTCCGCGGTCAGCCCTCGCGACAGCGCCCTGCGCAACGCCAACGACATGCGTACCGTCGCGGGCACACGAACGAGGGCCCTCGCTCGGGTCGGGCCCGTCGGGCGCTGACCCACGAGCGACTCGTAGATCGAGACGCACAGACCATACTGATCGCTCGACTCCGTCGCGGGTTCCCCACGCCGGACTTCGGGCGCCATATAGGCGGGTGTCCCCACGACGTCATGGGTCTGCGTCACGCGCTCCTCGAGACGACGACGTCCGTCCCCGGCGTTGATGCAGTCGTCTGCCCTCGCGTCGACCTCCGCCACGGTGGGGTGTGCCCCTTGGCCTCGGGCCAGGCCAAAGTCGACCAGCCGAGCCCGCCCATCCTGCCCGACGAGCACGTTGTCGGGCTTGAGATCGCGGTGCACCATCCCCGCCTCGTGCACCGCCACCAGGGCCCGACCCACTTCGACCCAACGCTCCAGGACCTTCCGCCACGGGCGCCCGGCTTCGGCGGTCCACTCGCGCATGGTGACCCCCGGGACCATCTCCATCGCCAGGTACACCCGATCGTCGAAGCGCCCTACGTCGAACACCGGGACCAAGTGGGGGTGTGACAGCTTGGCCAGCGCCTGAGCCTCTCGCAGCAAGCGGTGGACCGCTCGCTCATCACCGGCTCGCGCGGGGTGGAGGAACTTCAACGCCACCTTGCGGTCGAGCTGGTCATCGTAGGCGGCGTAGACCTCCCCCATCCCCCCCTCGCCCAGCTTGCGGAGGATGGAGAACCGGCCCACGGTCGGCGCCTGATAAGACTCGCCGAGGAGCCGAGCCCGCAGCCGCGCATGCTGCATCTTCGCCGCGAGGTCCAGCTCGTTCATGCCCCACGCTGCACGATCCCAAAGCGCGTCCACCTCGGCTGCGGTTCGCCCCGTCTCGCGATCCGCATCCTCCTCGAAGCTTCGCATCGGTCCCCGAGTCTCGATGATACGCGGTCTACGAGCCAGTGCGAGCGCGATTATGGGTCGCGGGCGACCGGCGGGACCTCCGGTCGAGGCCGAGCAGTCACCGACCCACTGCGCCACCGCCCCAAAGATCCCCTTGATTCCCTACCCGCTGCAGTTGCTCGGGAGCAGCTGGATGATGGGATCACCCTCGGCCGCAAGCGTGGTACTCGCTCCGCTCCCGTACGAGTAGACGATCGAGAAGTCCAGATAGCCACGATAGCAGCTACAGGCCTCACTCGCGGCATCACAGGGACAGCTGTCCGGGGCACTACAACTCAAGCTCCAGGACATCTTGCTATCGATCTGGCGTACCCGGCCGTTTTGGTCGGCGTAGGAGAACCCCACCGGATCGCCAAAATCGAGGCAGACATCGGTCGTGTCGAGCTCGCATACGCCCAGCCCCCCTTTTTGTTGGCCGGACCACTGCGAGGGCGAGCACAGCACACACACGCCACCATTGACGGTCCCGGTCAGGGACGAGTTTCCAATACACGTACACGCGTCTTGCTCGTCCAGCCCGTCGAGCTCGGCGTCGCAGTGCGCCTTGGTCTTGATCTCATCGTTGGTCCCGTCGTACCAGGACCATACGTGCACAATGGCCGGGTTGCTGCTGCCGGTCGGGCAGGTATTGAGCGCGAGCGGGTCACGCTCGTCGACCAACGCGCCCCAGGCCTCGTCAACGTCGCCCGCCTCATCGCTTGCTTCGACCAGGCCCGCGTCGAGGTGGTCCTCACCTCGCAGATCGTCTTGGTCACACCCGACCGCAGCCACCACCAAGATTCCCGTCATGATTCGTCGCATCTGGCTTCTCTCCTCATTCCTTGATCGACGTCGTTCCACGAGCGCGTACGGCCCTGGTCATCCACCGCGATGCCCCATACGACCTCCGTTGACGACGTTGGGCCCGCTGGCCCGTCCAGGGATGATGTGAAGCACGCGTGGATTTTGTTTGCGAAAAAACCTGGACCGCCATCTTTTGGTGAAAATCCTGACGATGACGATGCGATCGCCAGATCCGAGCCCGTGCATTCGTCAGGGCCTCCCCCACGATGACCGAGACGTCGAGCACACGCACGGGTCGCGCCGTCGACCTCACCGACCCCATGCCCGGTGAACTTCGACGGCACGCAATCGGGATCCAACGGATCACTCGACATCGGCCCCACCGCACGACCCAGGCGCAGCGCACGGCGCCGCCGTCTCCGAGCACCGCCGACCGGCCAGGCTACGCTCGCGTGCAGTGAGCGCTCAGCATCCGGCGAGCCACACCAGCACCAACCCGGTGCCCCAGCGCCGCATCCGATCGCCGAGCGCCTTGATGTTGGGGATCTGCACCATCGCGGGCGAGCCGATCGGCCGATCCTCGGCCCGGCCGGTGGCACGAGTATTGTACCCTGTAACCATGCTCCGCTGCGCCGTCGCCGTTCTCGGCCTGACCCTCGCCTGTGGGTGCAACAAAGCCACCACCGGCCCCACGCTGACCCCGATCTCCACCGACACGGTCGAAGACCAGGGCGCCACCTTCCAGGTAGTCGTGAGCTGGCGCAAGGTCGCGGCCCGAGAGGTCGAGTTCGTCATCAAGATGACCGCCACCGGGATCGAGCAGACCGACAAGCTCGTCGCCGACGTCAAGACCCACGGCTTCGTCATCACCCAAGGGGTCCCCGACTGGTCGGGCTTCATCCAACCCCGCGAGAAGTACAGCCACACCGTCAGCTACAAGCTGCTCGACGACGCCGACTCGGCGCGGGCCGAGCTGACGATCCGGCGCTCGCTCGACAGCACGCTGCTGTGGGACACCGAGCTGTTGTTCGACACCGACGGGGACGAGATCCGCCTGGCCGAGTGAGTCGGCCTCCGCTCGGCCGACAGTCCGCGCGCCAACGGGGTGCGCAGCTATCGAGCGATCTAGGCCTCCGCCCGGGCGAGACGACGACATCGACGCGAAGCGATCGACGCGACCCGCCCGTTTGGGACCAACAACCACGCACACAACACGGCGCGGGCAGCAGTCGCTGAGTGCGAGCGCATAGGTCGATCGATGCAGGTCCCCGGTCCCGCCCGACGAAAAGCGATAGAAAACCGAGACCCCCCAAAGGGAGCTTGCTCGAAGCACCCTTTGGAGGTCCCGTCTCCTTGTCTTGCCGACCCGCCGTCCGTCCCCCCCGCCCCCCGCGTCTGGTCTGGCCTCGATCGTAACGAACGGCCCCTTCGAAGGGGCGTTCGTACACCTTGCCCCATGGGCGAGGTCGCTTGGTCTACATGTCGGCGCTGTCGGCCATGAACTTGCGGAGCAGATCCGCTGCTTCCTGGTTCTTGTCCGCAATTCTGAGGCGCAGAGCCTCGATCTGCTCTTCCTCTTGTTTGACCACGAACGAAAAGAACGCCTGGTCTTCTTGGGGCGCCACGCGCTCCAGGTCCCTCAGCTTCTCGGTGTAGGCAATGGTCTCGTCCAGCATGAACCGGTCTATCATGTCGGTGGGCAGTACCCCATGGGCCAGCCTTCCGAACCCGGCCTGCAGCTTGGCCATCGTCTGAGGCTCCTGAGAGAACCCGTACTTGTGCGCGTATGGGGCGTACTTGTCTCGCAAGAACCGCTCCCACTCCACCCAGGCACTCAAGAAGATCTTGTCACCCTCGCGGGACGCGCTATCGGCCATCCCTTGGGCGCCTCGCAGGGCGAACGCCCGGTTCTGAATCTCCATCTCGAAGAGTTCTTTGAACTTGTCATCCGCTTCTTTGAAGATGCTGATCTCGTACTCCGAGTCATCATCCCGTTCGAGGACGAAGAAGTACGGAAGGGGCTGCCCTTTGAGGTCCATGGCTCCCATGACCCGGTTGTCGTCGATCTTGACAAAGATGTCGTTGACGGGCTTTTCGTCGTAGACCATCGTGGCGGATACGCGGCCACGATACTCGACGTTTCTCAGCCGGGCTTTGCTCTCATTCGTCTCCAGAACGACTCTCGCCATGCCGAGCAAGGTGCCGAGCAGCTCGGTCTTGGGTATCTGAAAGCTCGTCGGGATGAATTTCGGATTCACCGAGTACAGTTCTTTTTGATCGCTCCCGAAGAACATCAAGGGATGTACGTCCTCATTGCTCAAGAAGAGCTTTCCGTACCAACCTGAGGGGGTGAGGAGCCCATCCATCGGGTGCCCGGTTTCGATCTCGAACCCCGACCATCGCCCCTTCATGAACTCCAACGATGCCGCGGGTAGGCTATCGAACACCACGAGCGCTTCTTCCGTCGTGGTCTTCTTGTCGGTGAGGATCTTGTCGATTGCTGCTTGATTCGTGGTCATGATGATTTCCTTGGCTCAACCATGGGTCACCGAGCCGAACCGCGTGAAATCGCCGCGTGCTCCGCTCGAGTAAGAGAAGCCTTTCGTCAGATCGAAGGTCTGCTTTGCTAGATCCGGCCCAGCGCGAGTCGGGACGCCGCGATGGCCCGGCGGTTGGTCGACACGCCGAGCATCGCCCAGCCTCGCCGACTACGGCCGCCTTTGGGGGCAGGACCGCCGTTTCACCGGGCCGAGCGGGAAGCTGCACCGGGGTACGCCACCTGCAAGCTCGACAGCGCCCGCTCGAGCACCGCTTCATCGGACAGTCCCGCGACTTGCAGCGCAGAGGACCCGCCGTGGAATCCCAGCAGCACGGGAGCCCCCAAGTACTTGTAGAGGTTCAGCCACAGCTGGAACTGCCCAGGCGGCAGCCCGTTGTCGAGCACCATGATCACGCTGGGATCTCGATCCCAAAACGGCTCATCGAACTGGAGGTACAGCTTATCAACGGTACCCATCCCAAGTCTTTGGATCGCGGCTCGCTTTTCCTGGGGCAGCGGCGGATCGAACTGGATCTGGTCGCCACGCTTGAGCACGCCGAGAGGGACAGACACCACGACCGCCTCGAACGACGCTTCATCGTCAGAGGAACCGAGCGTGAGGCGAACCCCGGCCTTGTTGGAGGCGATCCGCTGCACGGGCGTGCCCAGGCGAACCTCGTACTCTCCCTCCAGAGCCTCGAGGATCTGCGAATACCCCTGGGCAAAGAGCACATCGCCGCCGCTAAAGTTGTGCTTTTTTTGGAGCAGGTAGGCCAAAGGGTTGATCTGGTGAAGCCCGGCCCCAACCTCGATCTCGACCATCCGCAACAGGTTCGAGACCCTCTTCGCGGCCCATTCGACCGGGCCGCTGTCGTTGGCGCTGTCGCCCAGAACAATACGGTCTTGACCCGTCTTGACCCGAACCAGTCCACGCTGATTGCACAGCGTGGTCAGCGGGTTCCCTTCGGGCCCGTGGAGCCAGCTCGCGCCGAGATCGAGGGGAACTCCCAGGCTCTGGTCGGTCCACAGCCGACCACCGATACGGTCCCGCGCCTCGAACACGGTCACCTCCACCCCCGCCTTGGAGAGCGCTTGCGCGGTCGTCAGCCCGCTCATACCCGCGCCAACAACGGCAACCCGCCGTGCGCCCGTTTTGTTCACCGCCTCGGCCGCCCAAAGCCCGCTATCGTATGCCGCATGGACGGTGCTGTTGTACTCGGAGTGCACGGCCTCACCCGCGAAGAAGATGCGCCCGTCGACGGGCTCTTGCAGCGCCTTGCGGTCTTTGAGGCTCGACTTGGACGCCACATAGGAGTACGAGCCAAAGGTGTAGGGATCTCGGCTCCAGTTGGTGCGTAGATAGCCTTTGAGCCGCGCGCGCAAGCCAACGGCCGTGGGTGCGTCGGGACAGTGGGTACCAGAACGCTTTGAGAACTTCATGGTGTCACCGATTGGGGTTGGGTTCCTCGAGGGCAAAGGTCAAGGTGAGTGCGCGAGCGAGCGCATTGGACCGCGCTCGGCATGCTCGCCGAGCACTGGTCCGCGCGACGCTATGGACCCCGGGGCGCCACCCGAAACGGCGGCTCCCAGGGCGAAAGCTCCGGGGGGATCTGCCCTAAGCCAGCACGACCGGCAGGTCGCGACGACCGGGGCAGTCCACGTTCATCGCCTGCACGACGAGGCCGGCAGCACTCGGCAGCCGTGGATGAGCGTTGACTCGACCAGGGCGTTCTCGTACCTACAGATCAGCCCGGCATCGAGAGCCTCGACGCGAAGCACTTCAGATTGCTCGAGCAGTGGGCCGAACGAGGTCTTGGTGCCGAACACGAATGCCAGCATAGGGGGGTCTGCTCGACCCACCACGCCCAAAAACGGGCGGCTGCTGCCCGCTCTTGGTCGGCGGGGATACGCACCGCGATTTCGGCGTCCAGTTCGACGCCATGGGCAACCAGGTCGCGTCACTAGGGCCGGGGGTCGGCTCGCTGGTCGATGTCGACCTAGTACCCCGTGTTAGTCGTCGCCGTCGGGCAGGCTCTTTTGCGGGTTGGCCATCTTGGCCTTGAGCCGGGCCAGCTCGTCGTCGAGCTCGGACTCTCCGGCCAGCTCCGCGAGCTTGGCGTCGACGGCCGCCTCTTCGGCAGCCGCCCCATCGAGCTCGGCCGAGACCTCGTTGAGTGCCTCGAGCTGATTGATCTTGTTCTCGATGTCGTCCAGCCGCGACAGCGTGCCCCCATCGCTGAGGTTGCCCGGAGACACGCCCTTCTTGGCCGCCCGCGCCTGGGCCATCAGCGAGCCACGCCGCAGGTTGAGCGACTTGTGATTGGCCTTGGCCTCCTTGATCTGGCGCTGCATGGTCTGGGCGAGGTTGGTCTGCTCGACCAGGCCGGCCCGCGCGTCGACCAGCTGCAGGGAGTAGTCGCCCTTGCGCCCCAGAGCCGCCCGGGCCAGGTCCTCGTCGCCGAGCTTGAGCGCCTGCTCGGCCTTGCCCTGCCACTCTTTTTCGGAGGCCTCCAGCTCGGTGATCTTGCGCTCGAGCACCTTGCGGTCGACGATCGCTTGCCGCAGATCCTTCTCCGACTCTTGGATCTGCGTGGCCAGATCGTCGATCATCAGCGCGACCTCTTGGCCCGGATCGGACACCGCGTCGACTGCGTCGTTGAGGGCGCCGGAGATGGTGTTCTTGATGCGGCTGAACAGGCCGGGTTTGTTGCTCATGGGCTCGATCTGGGGACAAGCGTAGCAAGGGCCCCCCGGCCGGGCTAAGGCATTGATTTCATTCGTGGACAGAAGCCCGTTCGGACGCCCGGACCGAGGGGGACGGCCCCGGGGGCGACCGACCCGGCACGGGCGGCGTGGCGTGGACCCACGCGGACCGGCGGTGATTCCCAGCGGCGGCTGCTACTGTGCGCCACGCTCGGGCGTTTCCCGAGCGTTCGGTTCGATGCCCGACGCGCCCGTCCATTTTCCCGGGGTCCGCGGCCACGCCCACGCCCAAGCTCGGCTGTCGCGTGCGATCGTGCGCGACCAGCTCCACCACGGCCTCATCGTGATGGGCCCGCGCGGGGTCGGCAAGGCGGCGTTGGCTCGAGGTCTGGCCTGCGCCCTACATTGTCCGCAGGCCCCGGGGGTGGGCTGCGGCACCTGTACCTCGTGCCAGCGGATCATGGGGGCAATGCACGCCGGGGTGGAGTGGATCGAACCCGAGACCGAAGGCGGCACGATCAAGGTCGACGCCGCCCGCGAGCTGAGCCATCGGCTCCAGCACGCGCCCTTCGAGGGGCGCCACCACGTGGTGATCTTCGATCCGGCCGACGCCATGAACGAGCAGGCCTACAACGCCCTGCTCAAGTCGATCGAGGAGCCCCGACCCGGGGTGCACTTCGTGATGCTGACGACCCACCCCGACGGCCTGCTGCCGACGATCCGCAGCCGCTGCCTGCCGGTGCGCCTGGGGCCGTTGCCGATGGCGCTGGTGGACGAGGTCCTGGGCGAGGTGCTCGACCGGCGCCGCGCCCAGGCCGAGGCGGCGGGCGAGGAGATCCCCGAGACGCCGAGCCCCGCGCGACGCACCCTGGCGGTGCAGCTGTCTCGGGGCAGCGTGGGTCAAGCGCTCGCCCTGCTGGTCGATCCCTCGCTGCCCGACGTGATCGACCTGGTGCGCTGCGCGATGGAGGCGGCGCGCACCGGGCCGGCCGGGATCTTCAGTGGCGACAAGGGCCCCTTGTGGTCGGCCTGGGTGCAGGCCAGCGGCGGACCCGGGGCGGGGCGGCCGGCGCGAGAGCGAGCCGCGTGTGCCCGTGCGATCGATCTGTGGCTGCTCCACCTGCGCGAGCACCTACGCGGCCAGGACGGGCTGCCCGGGCTGCCTGCGCCCCAGGGCGCGGTGCCGGATCTGCTGCACCAGATCGACCGCCTACAGGCGCTGGGTGAGGCGCTACCCCGCAACCCCAACGTGCGTCTGGCCATCGAACAGACCCTGCTGGAGCTGTCGCAGTGAGCGGCTCGTCCCTCGCCCTCGTCCCCGCCCTCGTCCCCCGCCCTCGTCCCCCGCCCTGCCCATGCTCACCCCCCAGCTGACGCTCGAGGCCGCGCTACGTGACGTCCACAGCGAGTCGGAGCGCTATCGCTTCTTGGCCGTGGCCAACCTCGCCCCTGCGCTGCTCGAGCGGATCGGCCAGCCAGGCCCCCGCTGGCGGGCCGCGGCCCAGCACACCGAAGGGCCGGCCGTGCTCGACGCACTACGCTCGGTGCTCGGCGAAGACGAGCCCGCCCCCCTGCGAGGGACGGCGGCGGTGGCCCTGGGCACCCTGGGCGAGCCCGAGGTGCTGGAGGTGACCGAGGTCTGGCTGCACACCACCGACGACGACGAGGCCACCGCCTACCTGCGGGAGTCAGCCATGCTGGCCAGCACCTCCCTGGCCCGTGCGGCGCTCGATGCTCAAGGCACCGCCCAGACCCCGCCCGAGCCCGAGCCCGAGCCCGAGCCCGCGCTGATCGTCCGGGTGCGTGAGCGGGTCAAACGAGCGCTCCGGGCCGAGGCTCCTGATCTTCGCTACCAAGCGGCGACGGCCCTAGTGGAGCTCGCCGAGCTATGGGACGGCCAGATCGAGCCCACGCTCGTCGAGGCGCTCGACTCCGAGGAGCATCCCGACGTACGGCAGGGACTGGTCGATGCGATCGCGTATCTCGATCCTCCGGGACCGGCCGCCTGCGAGGCCCTTGAGGCGATCGTTGCCGGCGAGGACGGGCACGCGTCGATCGGCTTCGACGCCGCGGTCACCCTCGCGGCCGCCCGCCGAAAGAGCGCCCGACCGCGCCTGTTGGAGAGTCTCGATGTCCGTCACCAACGAGATCGTGCCCTGGAGGCATTGGCCGCGCTCGGTGGCGGCAGCCCGGCCGACGTCGAGCGCGTGCAGCAGCTCGCCCGGCGGGTTTGGCTGCCCTCGATCACGCGGGTGCGTGCTGCGTATGCGCTAGCCCGCATGGTGCCCGCGAATGAGGGCGACAACCCGGGCTTGGCCCTGCTCCGGCGACTACGCTGGCACCCACGACCCGCCGTGCGCGAGGCGGTCCGCGACGCGTTCGCCAACCTCGAACAGTTGGGCGAGACATCGCGCGAGAGCTGAACGCCGGCATCGTGCACTGTCAGCCTCACGGCCGTGCTAGGGTAGTGGTCATGCCGGACACCGCCGTGACCCGGAGGCCCCCGCGGCTCATCTACGAGGTCACGGACGGCGGTGAAGACTGGGCTCTGACGGAGGATAAAGTGCCCGAATCCCGGCCGCACGAGCGGCGCTCCGAGCGGGTGTTTGCCCAGCTCGACTTCATGGTCGAGCGTACCGGCCGCGACGCTCTGGTCTGTCGCAACCTCGCCGTGCGATGGGACGAGAGTCGCCCCCGGATCGGCGTCGACCCCGACGTGTGTCTGCTCGAGCCCGCCCCCCCCGAGGGAGACGAGCTGCCGAGCCTGCGGCTGTGGAGGCCGGGGCATCACCCCCCGCTGGTCGCGGTGGAGATCGTCAGCCCTTCGCGCGCCGACAAGGACTACGCCCAATCGCCGCTCAAGTACGCCACCAACGGAACGCGCGAGCTTTGGGTGTTCGATCCCATGCTCGCCGGGCCCCGGGACAAGGGTGGCCCGTACCGCCTCGCGATCTGGCAGCGCAACGACAACGGTGATTTCCTCCGGGTGTACACCGGTGATGGACCGGCTCGCTCCGATGCCCTCGATGCGTGGATCTTCGCCGTGGACGAGGGACGCTCGCTCCGCATCGCCGATGACGAGGCCGGAACGTCGTGGTGGACGACGCGAGAGGAGGCGGCCGAGCTCCGCGCCGAACGCTTCGCCGAGAAGCTGCGCGCCTTGGGCGTCGATCCCGACTCGCTCCTCTGACGGGCTCGTGCCGCAGATGCGGCTCGACGGTCCGAGGTACAGGCGCTCGTCCGCTCGGCCCGTTCAGGTCACCCTCCTGGCAACGAAGCGGATCCGCCCGAGCAAGGGCGCACATCGATTCCCTTGGCCTCCAGCGAAACGCCACCGCGAGCACAGACCAGCGCCTGCGGAGTCAACCATCGAACCCTCCGCTTGAGCGCCTGGGTCATCGTGTTCAGGCGCCCCCGGTGGCGCCCCCGATGACTACGAGGCAAAGCGCGCGCGTCGCGATCCTCCTCGAGCCACAACACCACGGTCAGTGGCACTCGCGTCGCTATTTTGTCCGCGAGCTCAGCGATCGCCGTGCGATCGCGAGTACGCACCGCCCCGCGCACTCCCGCGATCGTATCGCGAACCTTGCATCCAACCTCGTCGAAGAGCTCACCATCGCGAATGCGCGGCCGGTTCTCGATGCGATGACCACGAAAGTCCTTGACCTCCAGCATCAACAATCGGCGCCGATTCCGGCTGTACGCGAGTATGTCGACGGCCTTGGACCCCGGGAGCCGGCCGATCCCCTCCCGGTACAGCGGAGTGTCGTCCCACTTGAGCACCACGCTCCAATCGTCGGCGAACTCGAGCTCGAACCGACCTTCTCGAATCGTGATCGGCACGGCCGTCAATCCGCCCCGAGGGCCAGCCGCTCCTCGTCGTCGTAGAACCGGGCGAACTCGTCGAGGATGGAGTTGTTGGTGAGCTCGGACAACGTGCGCCCGTGCTCCGCCACCACCGGACTACGCGGACCCTTGGCCCGGGCCAGCGCGATGAACCTCAGCTGCGACTTGCGAGGGAGTAGGCCGTACTCGGCCTTGAGCGAGAGACGATGGGTCAGCAGGTAGTCGTGGGAGGCCGCGACGACCTGCATCCCGCTGGCCACCAGGGCCAAGAGGAACTGGGCCACACGGTCGACCAAGCGCGGGTTGAGGTTGGCCTCGGGCTCGTCCCAAAACAGGATACTGTTGCGCGCCAGGCTGCCGTTGTTGATGAGGTGATAGACGGACGCGATCTTGCGTAACCCCTCGGAGACCAAGTGGGCCTCCATGTTGGCGCTGCCCTGCTTGACGTAGAACCGCCCGTCGGAGTGCGAGACTCCGCCCCCGAGGACGTCCCGCAGCGGATCGAGCAGCACGCGAGCGCGCTCCGCTCGCTGCCCGCGCAAGAGCGTGGCGCCTAGCGCCTTGCAGGTGTCGTAGTAAGTCTCATCGAACGAGAGCTCGCGAGCGTCGTAGGCGGCGATGAATCCCTCGAACAAGGCCAAGACCTCGCGGCTAGGCAAGAAGATTGCGGAATCGGAGTAGCCGCCCTTGACGTATCGAACCTCGAGCGAGGAGCGCCGATCGAACGAAGCTTGCAACGCGACCCCCGTGGCCATCAATGCCACCGTGGCGCTGCGGCTACCGGGCGCGCGTCGAACCAGCCGGCCGATCTCTTCGTGCTTGGGCCGAAAGACGCCGCTGAGCTTGTCGCGGATCCGAAACGAGAGCTGCTCGGGATCGTCCTTGCCGCCTTGGCGCTGAAGCGCTCGCAGAATGCTATAGGCGACCTTCATGGCGTGGGACTTGCCCGTTGCATTGGCCCCAATGATCACGTTGAGGCCGGGACAGAAGTCGAACTCCACGTCCTCGAATGCACCGAACTCCTGCAGCCGCAGAGACTTGAGCGCCATGGCCGATACCATCGTATCCTCAACGAGCAGCGGCGCCAAACGCTCAGGCCTACCCATGCCCCCATACCCAAGCGTTCCGCGACGCTCGACACCGCCGCTCGTACGCACTAGCGTGCGCAACATGGGACGCAAGCGACCGGCGCCACCCCGGATCCCTGGCCTCATCGACGCGCACTGCCACCTCGACTACGCGCCCATGGCCGACGATCTTGCGGGAACACTGGCCGCGGCCCAGCGGGCGGGGGTCGAGCAGGTGGTGCACGTGGGCTGCACCCGAAAGACCCAGGCGGTCGCGGTCGAGCTCGCGCAGGCCCACGCGCCCGTGTTCGCGGTGGTCGGGATCCACCCGCACGAGGCCAAGACCACCGACGACGAGGCGCTCGGCCAGATCGAGCAGCGCGCGAGCCACCCCAAGGTCGTGGCGATCGGCGAGACCGGGCTCGACTACTACTACAACCTCTCGACTCCGGAGCAGCAGCGGGCTTCCCTGGCCGCCCACGTGGGGTTGGCTCGACGATTGCGCATGCCGCTGGTGCTTCACATTCGCGAGGCCCACGACGAAGCGCTGGCGATCGTCGAGCAGACGGGGCCTCGCGAGCAGGCGCCGGGGATGGTGCACTGCTTTACCGGGGGCCCTCGCGAGGCCGAGGCGTGGCTCTCGTTGGGCTTTCATGTCTCGTTCTCCGGGATCGCCACGTTCCCCAAGACCGAAGAGATCCGCGAGGCGGTGCGCCTGGTCCCCGACGATCGGATCATGCTGGAGACCGATGCGCCCTACCTGGCGCCGGTGCCCATGCGGGGCACCAAGAACAACCCCGCCAACGTGGCGTTCACCTGCGCGCGGCTGGCCGAGGTACGCGGGGTGACCCCACAGGCGCTCGCGCGACAGGCCGCAGACAACACCCGGGCCTTGCTCGGCATGCCCGCCCCCGCGGAGCTTGGCTGAACACTCGATGCCGAGGCCGGCTCGGAATGCGCGACGGCTGTCGCGCCC
>JBCCWC010000149.1:0-39485 GCA_039194325.1 Myxococcota bacterium | reverse complement strand
GCGAGAACGCTATCCGTGAGTGGTTCAAGAACAAAGAAGAAGTCTTTAACGAAGAACTCAGCAAGGCAATGCGCGAAGATTTTCTTAAATTCGAAGGAAATGCACAGACCTTGCGCATTCTAACTCGTCTTCAGATCGTGGATCATGAATTTGGCCTTGATTTGACCTGCGGGACACTTGCTGCCCTAATCAAGTACCCCACCCCATCGGACCAAACATCAAAAAGTAATGCAGCCACAAAGAAGTCAGGCTTTTTTCAGTCAGAGAAAGAGATTGTAGACGAAATATGGGCGCAGACAGGCTTGACACAAGGAAGGCGCCATCCATTAACCTACATCATGGAGGCATGCGACGACATCGCCTACTCGGTCCTGGACGTCGAGGATGCCGTCAAAAAATCTTTGGTGTCATGCTCTGATGTTTTGGATTACTTATCAATTGAACATAAAGACGATCCTGATCCAATCATATCTCGAGTTGTCGAGCAGACGCGAGAAAAATGGACGACCTATCGCAAGCTCAACCTGTCACCAAGTGAGCTCAATGAGCTTACGATGCAGAGATTTCGAGTATATGCACTTAACGAGTTGATCACGGCCGCAACTGACACATTTACGAAAAATCACGAGGCCATACTATCCGGCCAATTCTCCGATGATCTAATAAGCTGCTCTGCTGGTGCGAAACTCTGCAAAGGGCTGAAGAAGTTTGCCTTTGTCCGAGCCTATAAGCATCGATCCGTTCTGGAGATTGAGCTCAAGGGACATCACGTCATTCAAACTCTCATGGACTACTTCTGGCACGCCATCTGCAAAGAAGACACAGATAACGCGACCCCGTTCTCCAAATATATCTATAGCCGGATCTCAGAGAACTACCGCAGGGTGTCAGACAGCGAGAACACTGGCCTGCCCAGACGCTACCGACGCCTTCAGCTGGTGACGGATATGGTATCCGGAATGACCGACGGATACGCAATAGCGTTATGGCGCGAACTGAAGGAGCTCGACTACGATGACGTTACCCGTAAAGTCTGACGCGCTCCTGCGAAAGCGTATTCGCCGCTTCTTTCGAGACAAGCCGGCGCTGCTCGAGCTTATCTCCAAGCTCGAGACTATTGCGCCGGTTGCTGTATTTGGGGGATTACTTCGCGATGCCTCGGTCTTTGGCATGCGGAAGTTTACTTCCGATATCGATCTTGTCATCGAACGCGAGGATGACTCACAATTCCATCACCTACTACATGACATCGAGCACTCAATCAATCGATTTGGTGGATATCGACTTATTGTCGGAGGATGGTGCGTCGACTTATGGCCACTGGGGACCACATGGGCAATTAAACAAGGACTCGTGGTTGGCTCAAACCTCGATGTGCTTCCTAAAACTACGTTCTTCTCTTGCGACGCGATTGCGTTCGATCTTACTCGGAGAGTTCTCTACCAGAGCAATCATTACCGACACTGGGTCGATGAGAGGTTCTTAGATATAAACCTCCTCGATAATCCAAATTACCTCGGTTCTACGGTACGAGCGCTCAGGTTTCTCGCCACAGTAGAAGAACTTCAGGTTGGCCCCAGGCTCGTAGATTTTTTGCGCAGCTCGCTTCAGACATTTACCTATGATCAAATTTGTTCCAAAGAAGCCTCTTCATACTCGGCGCCAATCCTACACACGGGATGGATCACGAAGTTAAGCCTCGCGCTTCAACATCACAAGTCCGGAGCAAAGGACCCATGCTTCTCATTTGATCGCTCGACTGATGGCCAGCAACTTTGTTGGCCGCTTGAAGGTCTCTCTCGCTATTCCTCGGATGAAGAGCTTCGAAGGAGCGCCAAAGTCAATTAATGACCGCCTACCGACTCTTCGAAGGACGCTCGGATCTGGACCTCAGGATCCGAGCATCGTCGCGCTACCGGATAGCCGAGGTTAGCGAGGTGGACTCGAGCTCCGCGAACCAATAGGCCAGCGTCGCCTGCTGAGCCGCTTCGATCACCTTGCCGCAGCAGGCCAGTACCTCATGCCTCATACCCGATAAGCGCGACCTCGATCGCCGCGAAGGCGCCGCTAGCCGCCAACCCGCGTAGATCGAGATCGCGGACCTCAGCCCCCCAAAACCCCGCCGAGGCAGGCCGGGTGCGCGCTGGCTCCAGGCCGTCAGACCTTGGCCCAGCCCTTCTTGATCTCCTTGGCGATCATCGCGTCGCCGATCTGCATGGCCACGTCTTGGCTGGGCGCGAGCCTCACGGTGCGCTTGAGCGGCTCCTTGCGCCCGGGGCTGTAGTCGGTGAAGTGAACCACGAAGTTGGGGTAGAGCGGGTCGACCTCATGCTTATTGGTCTGCCACACCACCAGCTTGCGCACGGCCGTCTTGCCCTTGGTGGCCTTGGTGTAGACCTCGCGGCGAAGGATCTCGCTGACGGGCAGCGTGGCGGTGGACGCGGCCTTGTCGAGATCGGGCAGCATGACCCGCTCGAGCACCTGCCGCACGGGTACGTCGGAGGCGATCGGGCGCTTGTCCTCCCGCACCCGCTCGAGCCGGGGGTGCAGCACACTGACGCCGGGCAGGCGCTGGCGAGCCACCCACTGCTTGCCCTCGAAGTCGAGCACCATGCGGGGCACAATGTCCCCTGAGGTGTTCTCGGCCTGGATGTCGGTGACCTTGACCTCGATGACCATCTGGGGCTCGACCAGCTGGAACAGGGCCCCGCGACTGTTGGCCTCGCTGTAGTTGCTCTCGCAGGGCTTTTTGGCCACCTGCTCGAGCAGCGCGCGGCGGTTGTCCTCGGAGCCGAGGTTGCCGCAGTGGCCGAGCACCTGAAACTGCCCGTCCTCGCGGACCAGCGCCATCAGCAGCGAGCCGGCCTGGGTGGCGTCGACCGAGCGCACGGTGTAGCCGATCACCGCGGCGTCGATGGTGACGGTGGGCTTGATCTTGTAGACGCCCGGCATCGCCTTGGTGCGCACCACCAGGCCCTCGGCCTTGCCGTCGGCGGCCCACTCCTCGAAGAGCGCGTCGACCTTGGCCTGATCGGACGCGTCTTCGGTCTTGACCGGCCGCAGGCGCTCGGCACCGTCGAGCAGGCGCTTGACCAAAGACAGCCGGCTCTCGTAGTCACCCAGCGGCATGCGGGCGTTGGAGTCGCCGCCCCAGACCACGTCGAAGGCCTGGAAGCCCACCCGATCCACGCCGGACGCGCTGGTGTCGGTGCTCAAGGCCGCGGCCAGATCTCCGTGACGCGAGCGCCCGCTGTCGCGGGTGGCGTAGAGCTCGCCGGCCACGACGGTGGTGCCCACCGCCCGCTCGGCCAGCTTGCGAGCCTCGGCCAGCACAGGGATGTCACCGGCCAGCACACGGCCGTTGGGGTTGGCGAAGAAGGCATCGCCGTCGTCGAGCACCAGGCACCACTGCTCGCCGTCGATCTTGGGCGAGACGAAGTAGGGCCCGGGGGGCAGCCGGCTGCCGACCTCGTCGGGAACCAGGGCGGTATAGCGGCTGGCGACGCCTCGCTTGTAGCGGCTGATGGCAGTGGCCAGCGCAGAGTCGGTGACCGAGCCGGGCGGGGCGTGATAGCCCTGGCCGACGGTACGAGCGTTGTCGAGCGAGTACTTGGGCATGGTCGGGCTCCTGTTGGGTTACTTCTTGTCCTTGGCCGCAGGCCGCTTGAGCTCCATGTGGCTCAGGTGCATCAGTAGGGCGAAGCGCTCACCGTCGACCCGGCCCTCCAAGAAGCCCCGGTAGGGCGAGCCGTTCTCCTGCAAGACCAGCGGCTGCTTGCCGCCCTTGCCCGCGCCCATCAGCACCACCTCGCCAGAGTCGGCGAGCTCCTTGGCCATGGCGTGGAGGAAGTCGAAGCTCAGGCCGTCGGTGTGGCGAAGGGCGACAGTGCGGGTGAACAAGAAGCGGCGGACGGCGTCGCGCTTGCTCATGGTCTTGCCCGTCCAGGTCACCGGCAGATCGGCGGTGATGTTGGAGGGCTGATCCTTGGGCTCCCGGCGGTCGCGCTCGGTGCCGTCGGGATCGGTGATCGTCTCGATGAGAGTGGGCACCGCGTGCATCACCTCGCCCTTGGACGAGAGGAACACGCGAGCGACGGGGTTGACCTCGCGCCCGACCTTCTCGATGTCGATCTCAGGATCGCCGTCGATGAGGGCGTGGGCGTAGTCGTCGCCGTGGGCGGCCTGCATGGCCGGGTGCAGCCCCTCGGGCACGCACAAAAGGTAGCGGCGGAAGCGAACCTGGTGCCCGGGCAGGCCCGGGCGGGGCGTGGGCTCGGTAGCGGGCCCAATGTAGGTGACGGTGGCGTTGCGGCCAGCGGCGTTGGCGATGTGGATGTGTCGCATGATGAACGGCGCTCGTTTGGGCTAGAACATCTCGAAATCGAGATCGTCGTCGTCCTCGTCGTCGGCCTCGTCGAGCTCGACCGCGGGCTTCTCCAGCTCGCACCAGGGGATCTGAAGCTCGCTGCCGATGATGGCGAAGGTGCCGTGGTCGTTGGCGAGCAAGAAGGCCGCGTCGGTGCGGTAGCCGCTGCGAGCCGCGAAGGGAAAGCGGAACAGCTTGCCGGCCTTCAGCTCCTTTTGTAGGCCGGCGTCGATCTGGGAATCGTCGAGCAGATAGACGCCGTCGCTGCTGCAATCGAGCAGAGCCTCGGGCTCGACCTCGGTGAGCTCTTGCGGGGTGTCGAGCGTGGCCGAGTGCAGGGGCGCCTTGTTGCCCGAGGCATCGATCCCGACCATCTGATCGCTGGGGACCCAGTGGTCGCTCTCGTCGAAATATCCTTGGCCGGTCATACCGCTGACGATGAGCATGGAGCCGTCATCGGACAGCTCGGCACGCTGGCACGGCTGACCGTCGGCATCGAGGGGAACACGCTTGCGACTGGCGTAGAGCTGATTGCGGCTTACCCTGGAGAACCCGAAGGTCGAGGGCTTGCCCTGGTAGGACACGATGATCGAGCGGGCCACGGGATCCTTTCAGCGAAGAGGGGCCGAAAGGATAACTCCTTTGCCACACGATGCGAGCCGGCGAGCGGGGGGATCTTCGCGAGGCGCACCCGATGGGTCGTTGGAGGTCGACCCTTGGACGGTCCTGCCGTGGGGTTCATTCCGGAGGCTCCAACGGTTGGGTGTGCAGGTCGATCCCATCGTCGTGCTGTTTTTCCATCCATGCGTCCCAAGGTGGCCGACCCTGTAGCTGCTTGGCGAGGTACTCCACCAGCGCCCGCACAGCCCCAGCGAGGTAACGCGTGTGGGGGTACACGGCAAACACATGCACAGTGGCTGCCTCGTAACCTGGGAATACGGGTACCAGCTCACCGCGAGCGAGCGCCTCACCAGCGACGAACGTTGGGAGGTAGGCAACGCCCAGGCCCGCCCGCGCGGCTTCCTGGGCTGCATGCGCGCTATTGACCACGTATCGGCCGGTCACCTCCACCGTGTGCTCGCCGGTGGGACCACGAAACCACCAGGCTCTGGGCTGATTGGTGTCGATGATGCAGGCGTGCTCGCCGAGCACGGTGGGGGTGTTGAGATCCGACGCTTGCTCAAGGTAGGTCGGCGAGGCGCAGGCGACGTGTCGACACGGGGCGAGCTTGCGAGCGATCAAGGTGGAGTCGGGGAGTCGACCAATCCGCACCGCGACGTCGATGCGCTCGGCCAACAGATCGAGGTGACGATCGTCGAGCACCAGGTCGAGCTCGACCTGCGGGTAGGCGGCGAGGAAGGGGGGCAGGCGCCGGCTCAGCTGCTGCTGGGCGAACGACACCCCGGCGGTCAGCCGCACCCGACCTCGCGGCGTCGAACCCCGGTCGCTCACGCTGCGCTCGAGCTCGTCGAGCTCGGCGAGCAAGGCCTCGCAGCGCGCCCGATAGGCCACCCCGGGATCGGTAAGGCTGGTCCGCCGGGTGGTGCGATTGAGCAGCCGCACTCCCAAGTGGTCCTCGAGCTCGGCCACGTGGCGACTGACGGCGGTGGTCGATAGCCGGAGCGACCGCGCGGCTGGCGCAAATCCTTCCTGGGCAGCGACCTCACAGAACACTCGCATGGCCGTCCATCGATCCATGATCTTGGCTCTATTATCCCGATTTTCGGGATAGTTTCTCACAAGATCGAAGTATTCCGCAACTGAGTGGGATAGCTCAGGTTGAGGGCATGAACCACGCAGCACGCTTCCAGGGCAAGACCATCCTCGTCATCGGCGGGACCACCGGCATCGGCTTTGCGGCCGCCAAGCGCTTCATCGACGAAGGGGCGGCACGGGTGCTGATCACGGGGACCCACCAAGAGCGGCTCACAGCGGCGGCGACCGAGCTGGGCGAGCGAGCGCAGGCGGTGCGCTCCAACGTGACCAACGCCGCCGACCGCAAGGCCCTCGCCGCGGCGGTCGGCGAGCACGGGGGGGTCGACGTGGTCTTTTACAATGCAGGCATCGCGGCGTTCGGGCCCTTCGAGAGCCTGGACGAGGACACCTTCGACCGCTCGATGGCGATCAACGTCAAGGGGGCGTTCTTTACGATTCAGGCGCTACTGCCCTACCTCGGCGAGGGGGCATCGGTGGTGCTCAACACATCGGTCAACAACCAGATCGGCATGCCCGGATCGTCGATCTATGCGGCAAGCAAAGCGGCCCTGCGCTCGCTGGCCCGCACGCTGGCGGCCGAGCTCTTGCCTCGCGGCGTGCGGGTCAACGCGGTGAGCCCGGGCCCGGTGCAGACGCCGATCTACGGCAAGCTGGGTATGTCCCCCGAGCAGCTCGAGCAGATGGCCTCGCAGGTGGTGGGCCACGTGCCGCTGGGGCGCTTCGGCCGGCCGGAGGAGATCGCCAGCGCGGTGGCCTTCGTGGCCTCGAGCGAGGCCAGCTTCATGGTGGGCGAAGAGGTGGTGGTGGACGGCGGATGGACGAACCTCTGAGCGAGCGGCAATGAGATCGGCGAATGCCAAGACCGGAACTCTGGCCTCCTTCGATCTTGGCATGTACCTAGTTCGATTTCGGCGACTTCGGTGCAGGAACACGTCGAAACACACCATACGCGCAACATGCGCCATATGGAAGTGATCGCCTTCGTACGACCGAGACTCATCGCGAGTCCGAAAATCGTGAAGAGCCGCGAATCAAGCAGGTTCCGACGCCATCTGGCCGGGTCGTCTCAAACCTTCAAAACTAGCAAAGGCCATTTTACGTGCTACTCGGAAGGTCATGCTTGACCTTGACTTCCGATTGACTGTGCTGGGTGTAGGACTTGCGACCTGTGTCATCTCGGGCGCGTGCGGGGGCGATGGCGGCGGCGGCGGCGACGTCGATCCTACGAACCCCAACCCAACCGATACTGATACTGATACCGATACCGATACCGATACCGATACCGATACCGATACCGATACCGATACCGATACTGATACCGATACGAGCGATACCGATACCGATACCGATACCGAGGGACTCGACCCCGCGTGCTCCGACGACTCGGTGGCCAATGCCAGCTTCACGCTAGAGCTCGACCAGTGGCCGGAGGCTGAGTTCAACGACTACCAGATCAACGCCCCCTGCACGGTGATGGCGGTGGAAGAGATGAACGACGAGATCGTCACGACCCTCGAGTGCGACGATGCAGGCGAGCTACGCTCGGCCACGCTGACGATCGCCGCGACCGAAGAAGGAACACCCACCTGGGCCGCCGGATCCGCGGTCGCCCTCTCGTACCGCCATATCAATGACACCGAGCTCGAGTCCGGTACCTACCGCAGCCTCTCGCTGCGTCAGTCCGACGACGATGCCCTGCTGATCACCGCGATCGACGCAAATACGGTCACATCCGGAGAGTGGCTCGGAGGCATTCCAGGACAGCACCTCGCCCCGGTCGTCGCCACCGAAGACCAGGCATACTGTGGTTTCGGATCCTCCATCGACGATCCTATCACCCGTATGCGGGTCGAGCTGGCCCTCGATCAGGAGACCCTCAGCCTCGTGGGCGGGCAACGTGGGGTGCTGCCGCTGCCCGACACGAGCGAGCGACTCGCCGCCGATCTCGCCAGCGCCAACGTGGGCTACTGCTGCCACTACATCACCTGGTTCCGGCTCCTCGTGCGCCAGGTGAACTGAGGGCTCCTAAACCCGGGTTCTCGTCCCACCGAGCGAGCCAGATGCCCCTTGCGCAAGACCGAGGCCGGGCGCGACTGCCGTCGCGCATTACAAACCGACCTCGGCAGGACAAGGCCGAGGCCGGGCGCGACTGCCGTCGCGCATTACGAGCCGGCCTCGGCATGACGAGCTGGCGATCATGATAGACCCCTGCCGTGCCCGACGAGCCGGATCTCGATGTCAAGATCGACGCCTTGCAGCAGGCCGTCGCCGCCGGCGACGCCGACTCGATCGCCGCCCAGCTCGCCGCTATAGAGCGAGACCTTCAGTCGATGCACCCGCTGCTCCGCGGGATGACCTACGCGCACGTCAAGTCGGTGCTGGGACGACCCGACGAAGCGGTGGCGGTGGTCGAAGATCTGCTGGAGCTGCTCCCCGAGGACGGCAAGATCCACTATCAGCTCGGGTGCTACCGGCGCGCGGCTGACGACGAAGATGGAGCCCTGGCCGCGTTCACACGGGCGACCGAGCTGGATGCCTCGCTCGTCGACGCGTGGATCCACCGAGGAATCTTGCTCGACGCGCGCGGCCAGGCCGAGCTGGCGGTGGAAGCCTATCGGCATGCCATGCTGCGCGCGCCCACCGAGGTCGACGTGTGGCGCAACCTGGGCAACAGCCTGGCCGCGATGGGCTGTTATGACGAGGCGCTGGAGGCATACCGCACGGCGACCGGGCTGCGCTCCGACGATCCGACACTGTCGTTCTTGATCGCCTCGGCCCACCAGGCGCGCGGCGACCTGGCGCAGGCCAACGCACACCTGCCAGAGACGATGCGCGAGGAGCTGGGTGATGTGGTGGAGGTACGAGTGTCCGAGGTGCGAGCGCCCGAAACAGGCATCGATCTACGCTGCCGGTTCCACGTGCTGGCTCGTCACGAAGCGTCCTGGCGAGCTGCGGCCCGCGAGGTACTCGTGGCGGTACAACGAACACAGGGCGACTCGCCTGGCGAGCTTCCGCTCGCCTACGAAGGATCGTTCGTGGTGCAGCACGAGGGGGTCCTGTTGCTCTGCGATGCGGATCCACTGCGGCCGGGATTGCCCCATCGCTTCTTCGACGCGTCATCGTCGATCGAGCGTGCGGCGCGGGCCCGGGAGTAAATCGTCGCTGGTGTCTGCGACGACCGGAGCACCGGCGCAGGATCTACGGGCGTTGCTCCCCGAACCCCGAGCTCACGCCCTCGATGCCGTAGCATGAAGTGCCCGCCGCCGAGCCTGGAGTCACCGTCGCGATGCCCGCTCCCCTCACCGACGCCGGTCGTCTCGCGCCATCCCGCTCGGCCGAGTGCTCCACGGGCGCAGACCGAGCGTCGCTGGACCCGGCCCGACTAGACCGGCAGGTGATCTTCGAGGCGGTAGGGCGGCGCCTGTTCAGCGAGCGCTTCAGCCCGGTGCAATTCGGCCGATTCTTGCTGCTAGGCACGCTCGGTCGCGGCGGCATGGGTACGGTCTTCAAGGCCTACGACGAGTCGCTGGACCGGTCGATCGCGATCAAGGTGTTGCACCCGGGCACGAGCGAGCACCACGCCGACCGGCTGCGCCGCGAGGCCCAAGCGCTGGCCAAGCTCTCGCACCCCAACGTCGTGCACGTCTACGAGGTGGGCGAGGTCGCCGGTCAATGGTTCATCGCGATGGAGCTGGTCCCCGGCCAGACGCTGCGTCGCTGGCACGAGGGGGAGCACGACTGGCGAGCGCGGGTGACGATGTACGTGCGCACGGGGGCCGGCCTGGCTGCCGCTCACGCAGCAGGCTTGGTGCACCGGGATTTCAAGCCCGACAACTGCATCGTCGACCAACAGGGGCGTCCCCGGGTGCTGGACTTCGGGCTGGTGCGGGGTGCCGTCAGTTCGATGGGGTCGAGCCCGTCGGTCGAGCCCGAGGGATCCGATACCGCCTGGAGAACCTGCACGCAGACGGGAGCGGTCATGGGGACCCTCGGCTATATGCCGCCGGAGCAGATCCGCGGACGGACGGTCGATGCCCGCAGCGACCAGTTCGCCTTTTGTGTGTCGCTGTTCGAGGCCCTCTACGGCGATCGACCGTTCACCGACCGGCCGGGAGCGCAGTCGAGGGCCCAAGTGCTGGAGGCAATCGCCAAAGGAACGATCCGACCTGCGCCCCGGGGCACGAAGGTCCCAGAGGTGGTCCGCAAGATCGTAGTGCGCGGCCTGGCCAACGATCCGGCCGCCCGCTGGCCGTCGATGGATGCCCTGCTAGCCGAGCTCGAGCGCCTGCTGGCTCCTCGCAAGAGAAGCTGGCTGATGCTAGGGCTCGCGGGCGGCCTCGTCGCCGTCGCCGTCGGCCTGGCGTTCTATGTCGAGGTGAGCTTTCGGTGCGAGGGCGCCGTGGCTCACCTGCGCGATACGTGGGACGACCCCCGCCGGGCGGAGGTCGAGGCTGCGTTGCTGGCCACGGGCTTGCCGTACAGCAATGACACATGGGAGCACGTGCGGGGTCGGCTAGACGACTACGCTCGGCGCTGGGCGGACCGGCACACCGAGGTCTGCGAGGCGACCAGCGTTCGACAAGAGCAGTCGACCGAGGTGATGGATCTTCGTATGGAGTGCTTGCGGCAGCGGCGAGTCGCGCTCAAGCAAGCGGTGGACGTGCTAGCCGACACCGGCGAGGCCGAGGTGCGCAACGCGGTGAAGCTGGTCGCCAACCTCCCGGCGTTGTCGAGGTGCGACAACGTGGACGCGCTGCGAGCCGACCTGCCGCCGCCGGAGGATCCCGCGGTGGCCCACGAGGTTTGGTCGCTGAGGGCGCAGCTGCTACGAGCCTCGTCGCTGGAGCGGGTCGGGCGATACGACGACGCGCTGCTCGTGACCGAACAGATCGTGGAGCAAGCCGAAGCGCTGGACTATCCGCCACTGACCGCCGAGGCGTCGCTCTTGCGAGGCCGCATCCGCGACGCGAAGGGCGAGTATCCCGAGGCGCAGCAGGACTTGGAGCGAGCTTATGCGCTGGCGGCCGAACACGGACACGACGGCCCGGAGGCGGAAGCGGCCGCCTGGTTGATCAACGTCGTCGGGGCCCGACGAGCGCATCACGAGGAGGGCCAGTGGTGGGGCCGCACGGCGCTGGCGCTCGCTCGCGGCCGTCATGTCGAGCCCCAGACCCTTGGGCACGCCCTGGTCAACCTCGGCCTGATCCGGCGGGCGCAGGGCGAACTCGACGACGCCCTGCGCTACTTTCAGCGGGCCCTCGCTTCCTTCGAGAGCGCGCTGGGCCCCGACCACCCCGACGTTGCCCAGGCGCTGCGCAGCATCGGCGCGGTGCATCGAGCGCGAGGCGAACTCGACGACGCCCTGGCGCACTACCGGCGCGCTTCGGCCATCGTCGAGCGTACGCTGGGCCCGCGGCATCCCGCGGCCGCGGGGCTGCTCAACAACATCGGCAACGTACTCAAGAGACAGGACGAGCCAGGTGAAGCCCTCGAGCATTATGAGCGCGCGTCAGCGATCATCGAGCAGGCGCTGGGTCCCAAGCACCCTCACCTCGCGTCGATGCACAACAATATTGGCAACCTCTTGCAGGATCAAGGCGAGCTCGATGATGCCTTGGCACACTTCCAGATCTCGGTGACGATCTGGGAGCAGGCGCTGGGCCCCGACCACCCTTCGGTAGCCGACGCGCTCCACAACATCGGCTCGCTGATGACCAGACGATATGCCCTGCCCGAGGCGCAGGAGCACTTCGTACGCGCGCTGACGATCCGCGAGGCCGCGCTGGGGCCCGAGCATCCCGACGTGGCCGATACACTCACCAACCTCAGCGTCGTGTTGGGCAACCTTGGCCAGTGGGACGACGCGCTGACCTACCTGCAGCGAGCGCTGGCGATCCACGAAAAGATCTCGGATCCCGAGGGCCTCCAGGTGGCACGGCTACATAACAACCTCAGCGCTATACTTCGACATCTCGATCGATTGCCCGAGTCGCGCACCCACTCGCTGCGCGCCCTGTCGATCCGCGAGAAGAAACTAGGGCCGGACCACCCCGAAGTCGCCGTGCCGCTAACGGGCCTGGTGGTGCTCGATCTGGCCGAGGGTGACCTCGACCAAGCACGCGCCCGGGCCCAGCGAGCCGTTGCGATCAATGAAGACCGCGGTCAACCCGAGCAGCTCGCGTGGTCGCGCTTCATGCTCGCCCAGGCACTATGGCCAGCACCCGACCAGCGAGCACGCGCCCTCGCGCTTGCCCGGCTCGCTCGCGAGACCACGGCCAGGCTCGGTAAGCACCAGCAGGCGCAGTTGTCGGAGATCGACACCTGGCTCGCCGAGCATGGTGAGCACTGACCTAGATCTTGCCCGACAGCGCCGCTCACCCCACCAAGCGCGCGGCCCCGCGCCAACACCCGATCATCAGATACAGCAGCGTAAAGCCCAGCAGCGCCGTCCCCCCCGGCTTACCCAGCGCCAGCATCGTCAGCCCGGCGACGATGAGCCCATAGAAGATCACCTTCTGCACCCGATTCGGAAACCGCTTGTAGCTGGGCAGGGGCAGGCGGCTGACCATCAACACGGCCCCCACCAGCATCACGCTGGCCATGATCTGGGGCGAGCGCACCGCCTCGACCCCTAGCTCGTAGCTCATCATCACCATCGTCACGCAGAGCATGGCGGCTACGGGGATCGGCAAGCCCTCGAACTCGTCGATCGGACCTTGGCCGATCTTGGTGTTGAAGCGAGCCAGCCGGACCGCGCCCGCGGCGACGAAGGTAAAGGCCACCAATAGCCAGGGATCGAAGCCCTCGGGCCCCGAGGGGGCCAGGCTCCAGCGGTAGACCAGCCAGGCGGGGGCCAGGCCAAACGAGACGATGTCGGCCAAGCTGTCGAGCTCGGCCCCGAAGGCGCTACGAGCCCCGACCACCCGAGCCACCCGACCGTCGAGCATGTCACACAGCGAAGCGCCGATCAGAGCCAGGCACGCACCGTAGGGGCGAGAGCTGGCCAGGGCGATGGACAGCAGGCCCAAGAAGATCCCCGCGAGCGTGACCGAGGAGGGAATGGCGATGCGCCAAGGAGGTGGATCGGAAGTCGCGGTCGCGGTCATGACAACCCAGGGGGCCAGGTTCGCACGACTTCACGGATCGCGGCCAGGTTGTCCTCGATGGGCCGGCTAGTGTCCAAAATGACATGCTCTTCGCGGGAAAATTCGTCGATCGGCTCCCAGCGGGCCACGAAATCGTCAAAGATCTCCAGGCGACCATCGCTGACCGAGGCGTGCTTGGCCCGCTCTCGCAGCCGCGCCCGGGCGATCTCGGCATCCACGCGACACTCGATCATACGAAAGGGCACCCCGAGCCGAGCCGCCAAGTCGCGGACCCGGCCTCGCAGACCCCGGCCGCGGAACGACGCATCGATGAGCACAGGGCGCCCAGAGCTCACCACGACCTCCGCCCGCCGGAAGACTTCGGCGTAGACCTCTCGGGTGAACCGGGGATCATAGGCACCCTGCCACGATCCCTCGTGCACCGGCGCGGTGACCTCCACCTCGAGTAGCTGCTTGCGGGTGCGATCGGCGTCGACGATCGGCGCCGACATCTCAAAGCCGAGGCGAGCGGCCACGGTGCTCTTGCCGCTGGCGATGATGCCCCCCACCGCGATCACCGCGGCGCCGAGCAGAGGGCGACGCTCGGAAGCCAGCGCGAGCAAGAAGTGGTGACGGGCCGAGGCCTCCGCCCGCTCGCGCCGCTCGTGGTCCACGCTGGGCTCCGCGAGCACGAACGAGGCGATCTTGGCCCGCACGTACGCCCGATAGCTCTCGTAGAAGTCGAGCACCCCATAAAGATCGTAGTCACCGCTTTGCTGGGCGTAGCAGGCCACTAGGTGCTCGGAGAGCTCGACATGCTGGTGCTCGGAGAGATCCATGGCCAAGAACGCCAGATCGGCGGCCACGTCGGCGTAGCGAAAGCGATCGTTGAACTCGATACAATCGATGATGGTGACGTCGCCATCGTCGCTCAGGTACACGTGCTCGAGGCGCAGATCGCCGTGACCGTCGCGGATCCGCCCGGCGGCGATCCGCGCTTCGAGCCGGTCGGCATGCTCGGCCAGGAAGGCCCGCTGCCAGTCTTCGATCTCCCGGGCCTGCGACTCGGTGACGAAACGCTCGATGCTCGACCGGGTCTGGTCGAAGTTCTCCTGCACGTTGAACGCGATGGCCTCGGGTCGACCAAAGGCGGCGGTGGTTTCGTCGCACCGCGCCATCGCATGGAACTGGGCCAGGCGCGCGGCGACCCGCTCGATGTCGTCCCGATCGAGGCGGCCTTCGGCCAGGCGCCGGTCGGCCCGATCGCGATCGGATAGGCGACGCATGTGCACCGCCCAGTCGACGACCTCGCCGGTCCCGTCGATCGCCAGGCAGCCCTCCGCATCGCGCGTGACCGGACGTAGGCCGAGATAGACCTCGGGGGCCAACCTCCGATTGAGGGCGATCTCAGCCTCGCAGGCGGCCTTGCGCGCCTCGATCGTCCCAAAGTCCAAGAACCCCAGGCCCACCGGCTTCTTGAGCTTCCAGACCTCGGAGGGGCCCAGCAAGACCCAGGAGATGTGGGTCTGCACCAGCGTAATTCCCTGGGACACCAGGTCGCGGAGGATCACGTCGCGATCGAGGACGGAAGACACGATCCATGATCACGCGACGGGCTTGGAAGGGAAATGCAACATTGGCGCGGGCTTGCTCACGCTCGCTTGCGCAAGCCCGCAATATGGGCGGACAATGGCGATCATGCGGCTTCGTGGACGACTTGGACTTGGACTTGGCGGTCAGCTGGTCTTGCTCGCCTGTACGCCAGCCCCGGGGGGCGACGACACCGCAACCCCCGATCCCACGGGGCTCGACACCGGCCCGAACATGGAGGTGACCACGAGCCCGGCGACGGGAACGGGGGCAAGCGTCGGCACCGGCACCAACACTGGCACCGGTGACCCCACGACGGGGGCCGACACGACGGCGGGCGCGGAATCCGGTCCGGGTGTCATATTCGACGTCGCCTCCATGGTCGATGCCAACCCGTCGACGGTGGACATGTGCTCGGTGAACGACGACATGAACGCGGTGGGCGATTGTGAAGAGGCCGCGCCGCCCAACAGCTTCGAGCCCGTGGAGCAGTGGAACTTCACCCCCCCTGGTGAACCCCAGTCTTACGTGACCCCGCTGGTCGCCAACCTCACCGATGACAACGGCGACGACGCGATCGATCTATGCGACGTCCCCGACGTGGTACTAGTCGCCGGGTTGGGTACGGGTCCACCCGGAACCACCGGGCACATCTACGTACTCGACGGGGCGCTGGGTACCCTGCACTTTCAGATCACCGATCCGGTGGCGGGCAACTTCACTCCTGCGCTCGGCGACATCGACGGCGACGGGCTGGTAGAGATCGTGACCCTGACCCCGGCCGGCGCCTTTGCGGCCTTCGACCACGATGGGAACAAGAAGTGGGAGCTTCCCACCGGGTGGGGTGCGCCCGACCCGGGACAGCCGCTGGACTATTCGGCCGCAGCGGCGCTAGCCGATCTCGACAATGACGGCGACGTGGAGATCGTGGCCGGCAACAAGATCGTCGATCATCTCGGGACCAGCGTGCTGGACTTGCCCCTCGATGCGGGCAACTGGTCGGCAACAGTCCCTGCAGATCTCGATGGGGACGGCGACCTCGAGGTGGTCATGGGTCGCTCGGCCTACCACCACGACGGCTCGGTCCTGTGGACCACCAACCTCCAGCGGGGATACCCACAGGTCGCGGATTTCGACGGCGACGGCCTGCCCGAGGTGCTACTGACCAACATGGATGGGCTCAACCTGATCGAGCACGACGGCTCGATCACCTACCAGAGCCTGCGCCCTACCGGCGACCCCGCGGGCTTCACCACCTGGCTGCGTCCCGCCACCGTGCATGATTTCGATGGTGACGGCGCGGCCGAGTATGCAGTGAGCTCGGCCAACAACTACTCGGTCTATGAGGCCGACGCGTCCATCGTGTGGAGCGCGCCTGTGCAGGACTTCTCGGGGATCGCCGCGGGCACCGCCTTCGACTTCCTGGGCGATGGAGTCGCCGAGGCGATGTATACCGACGAGGTCAATCTCTATGTCTTCGACGGCATGGGCAGCGTGCTGTTCCAAGTTCCTCGCGGCAGCGGCACGCTCAGCGAGTATCCGGTGGTCGCCGATGTCGACAACGACGGCTCGGCCGAGATCCTCTTCGTGAGCAACGCCAACGCGCCCACTCTCCAGGTCACCGCGGATCTCGACGACCGGTGGATCCAGGCCCGCCGGATCTGGAACCAGCACGCCTATCACGTGACCAATGTGCGAGAGGACGGCACGATCCCGCAGTTCGAGCCGCCGAGCTGGAGCTCGCTCAACACCTTCCGCACCAACGCACAGATCGAAGGGGGCGGGCTGTGTGTGCCGCCTCCGCCCGGATGACGGAACAACCCCTGCTGGGTGCCGCTTGGGCAAGACCGAGGCCGGGCGCGACACATTCGCCGCATCCCGAGCCGGCCTCGGCATAGGCAATCTCAGCCCCCCATGCTGTAGAAGAACTCTTCGCGGATCACCTTGCCGTTGGCCACGGTGTACACGCCGATCTCGTCCATCTTGTAGCGCTGACCGCTGGGCTTGTTGGTCACGTCGAAGGAGAAGCGAATGGCGAAGCGATCGTCGCCGTGCGGCCAGGGGCCATCGAGCGAGGACTCGTGGACGTCGTGGTTCTCGCTCCACCACTTGTTCTTACCGCGCACGCCCTCGATCCCCTTGGTGATGCGCTCCCCTCCCTCGGGAGGGGCGGCGGCCTCGATGCTCTCGACATCGTCGGCGTAGAGCGTGTTGATGGCCTCGAGATTCTTGCCTTCCTTGCAAAAGGCGACGAGCTGATTGGCGATTTCGATGACGGACATACTGGATCCCCGAACGTTGGGTGGGGCGGACTCTACTGCCGGCCCATGGGTTGCTCAAGCAACATGAACCCCCGAAGATCCGACCGCTCGAACGACGCTCGAACGGCGTCCCGCGTGAGCCAACGACTGCGGTCCCGAGTGAACCATCGCCACGGCGAACTTGAGCGTCGCTCCGAAGGCGGATACGGATTTGCTACTCTACGGCCCCTTTGCTTCCCGCCAACGTCAGCCCTCGCGCCCTGGCAGCCGCATCAGCGGTGGTCCTGGGTGGGTTACTGGGGCTGATGTTCGCGTCGGGGACGGGATGGCTCCGATGGCTCGCCGCCGCCGCGGTCCTCACCGCCGCCCCGGTACCCTGGCGTGCGATCACCGGGGCAAGGCCGTGGATCCAGCGACGCCCACGATGGCCGCTCGTGCTGCTGCTGGCCCTGCTCGTGCTACTGCTCGGCCCGCTGCTCCGCGGGGAGCCGCCCGCGTCACGAGACCACGGGATCCACTACTTCCAGATCCACCTGCTCGTGGACGAACTACTGCCCAGCGGGCGACTGTGGGGCTGGAGCCCCTCGCTCAACCACGGCTATCCCTACGGCGAGAGCTACCCGGTGCTCGGCTACCTGTGGATGGCCGCGGCGCACCTGCTGAGCTTCGGAGCGATCCCCCTGCGCACGAGCTACGCCTGGGGACTGGCCGCGCTTTGGATGGCCTCGGCCGCGGTGGCGTGGTGGCTGGCCGCGATGGTCACCGCAGAGCTCGAGCGCGGGGACGCGGGGGAGCACCCAGACACCGCCGAATCCCCACAGACAAACAAGCACCGAGACGAAGTCCCGCCCCCCAAAGCCGCCCAGGCCACCGATGATCCGAGCCGACCTCCGGGCCTGAGCTCCGCCGAGATCTCCAGCTGGGCGGGCCTGGTCGCCGCGACGCTCTGGCTGCTCGACCCGGGCGCGAGCCGGCAGGGTGGGTGGTCCTACCTGATGTTCCACGGAGTATGGCCGCAGCTGCTAGCCGCCACCCTGTGGGCCGCCTCGCTGGGCCTGACGTGGCGAGCCTTCGCCGATCCCCGACCACGCCGGCTGGCCCTCGCCGCACTGGCCCTGGGCGGGAGCCTATGGGCCCATCCGTTCGGACTACTGACCGCGGCGTGCTCGACCGGCGCATGGCTCGTGCTGGTGCTCGTGGGCCGCCACCGCTGGCCAGGCCCGTGGCGCACGTGGGCGGTGATCCACGGAGCGGGCGTCTTGCTGGGCATGGGATGGCTGGCCACGTTCTTCGGCAGCGCCGGCTCCATGGCCCGAGCGCCCGTGCCTTGGGTGCCGCTCGCCGAGATCGGCACCCAGCTGGCGCGCGGCCAGCTGATGATGGGGCACTGGATCTGGGTGGCCCCGCTGGGGCTATGGGGCGCGGTCGCCGTGGTCCGTAGTGGGCGCGCGGGTCTGGGCTGGATCGTGCTGGGCCTGGCGGTGGTGCAGATGGTGCTCGCCTCCGAGGATGCGATCACGGTGCTGCGCCTGGACCTGGTGCACTCGGGCTTCAAGAACCTCCAGTTCCCGCGATACGCGATCTCGTTCAAGCCGCTGTGGTTTTCCCTGGGTGGGATCGGCTTGGGCCGACTGCTGGCCTGGCATCGGGCTCGACGTGGCCCCTTGCGCCCGCTCGACATGTCCCGTGCGGCGTGGGTCCGCCGCGGAGTAGCGGCGCTGGTGCTCGCTCCTCTGCTCGCCACCCTCGGGCCCGAGGCGGGTCGCTTGCTAGCCCGTCCGATCGCGGCGATCGACACGCTGTCGAGCCACGAGCAGCACCAGACCGAAGCCGCCATGCTCACCACGCTGCGCGAGGAGCTCAAGCGCCTCCCTCCCGGTACCTCGCCGGTGGTGGCGGTGATGCGCAAGGGCATGAGCGGAGCCACCTACCCGATCATGACGGTGGCCGACGCGGGCGCGCGGCTGGTCCTGGACGAGCACATCCCCACCGTCAACTTCAAGCACCGCGTGCGTCGACGACCAGCCGCCTACGAGGGGCTGGGGGTCACCCACGTGATCCATGACCGGCCGGTGCCCGAAAAAGAGTCGGGGCTGGCCGCGTCGCTGGCCGAGGTCGAGCGCTTCGGCCCGTTCGCCCTCGAGCGCTTCACCCCGCCCCACGGTAGCCCCCGCCGGACAGCAGAGCTGCAGGGGTTTGGCCAGGTGCAGGTGCAAGTGGAGGAGCCCGAGCGCCTCGAGCTCTCGGTGACCGAGGTCGACCCGGGTACCGCGCTCATCATCGGACGCGCACCGCACCTGCGCTGGGAGATCACCCACGACGGCGAGCTCTTGGAGTTCGAAGAAGTCCGGCTCGATGCCCGAGGCACGGCCGGCATGGCGGTGACGCTCCCCGGCCCTGGCCACGTGAAGCTAAGGTACCGCCGCAGCGGCCTGGAGCGTCGAGCCGTCTGGCTGTCGGCGGCCATGCTCGTGCTGTGCCTCGCCGGCTTGCTGGTAGGCGGCCCTCCGCTGGCCGAGCGTCCGGCCGGACCTCGGACGCGGCGAAGCGCATGGATCGGAGTGGCGGTGCTCGGACCGCTGGGGGTGGTGGCGGTGCTCGCGTTGGTCGTTCGCCAACAGACCATGCTGACGCAGACCTGGGCCGAGCTGGGCGCGGCCAAGCTAGACCCCGATCCCGACGACGACAAGTCGCCCACCTTGGTCCGCGACCTGGTGATCGACAGCGCGCTGCGCCTGGAGACCTCGCCGGCCCGGGTGTGCAACGGCCTGATGGGCAAGGACGTGCTCGATGGCTGCTCCGAGGCGGCCCATCGACCCCACGATTCCTTCTTGTACCGTAGCCCCTATCTGTATCGCTGCTGGCGGATCTCGGTGCCCGCCCACGGTCAGGCGGTCGTGCACTTCCCCGCCCTGCCCGATGAAGGTCATGCGATCGTCGGCTCGATCATCCGACACGTACGCAAGGGCTCGGGCAAGAAGCTCTTGTTCGGCTCGCGATCGATCCAGCAGCGTATGCTCAACAATCGCCACGACTTCGTGCTCGATCGGGGCAGCCGGACAGTCGACGGACACCCCGTGCTCGGGCTGCGCAACGAAGACAAGCAGATCGAGCAGATCTGCCTCTCGGCCGCGCTGATGCAGCGACCTGGCCAATAGGTAGTGTCGAAGTAAGGCCCCCAGCACGAGCAACCCGGCCCAGGCTCATAACTCTCGTCGCCCACGCACTCCACACACTGGCCAGTGTTGGTGTCACAGAGGTCGGCATCGCCGGCATGGAACGTTCAGATCACGAGATCTACGATTTCGAGCATGTCGCGACTCTTGCCCATCACGACCCCGAGGTTGGCCTCCTTGTGGCAGATGGTCGCCAAGACCTTGTTGGGATTACGGCGACAACGCTGGAATAGATGCATGCGGTCTCCCGAGACGATCAAGATCTCCTGGAAGCAGCGAGGCCGGCCATCCTCGTGGCGAACCGGCATACGCTTGAACATGTCCTCGATGGCCGTCATGTCCCGACCGAGGACAAGCTCACCCAGAGTTGCGGCCGTCGGGCCGCCCGAAGGCTTCTGTCTGTGACGGCGCCCGGCGGGATCGGAGTCGATATCGACGATGCGCGCCACGACACACCCGGGTACGTTGCGCTGAAAGTTCTTGAGAACGTTATGGAGGTTCATCTGGTCGACTCCCGGCGATCGCCTACATCCCAGCCCGATACGTGCACGACCCATGAAGGCAAGCTCAGCACGCTTACCGCGAAGGACGACATCGACTCGACTCGGCAGATCCGCAGAGTGATACTCGGGACTCGCGCAGATCCCTGGTCCGTCAGTATTGCCACGGAGCGGATGGGGCACAACCAAAAAATCAACCACCTCCATATGAAATGGCGTCCCGAAGTCGGCCATTCTGGGCGTTTCCGGGCATGACTTACATCGAACACGGTCAGTGTGCGGGTTCGGTTGACAAAGAGTGACCCGCATTCATTCGAACATCTGTGATGTGTAGCGTTCTGCCGATCTTCGAATGTCACGAGATCGGTCAATCGAGGCAAATTGCGCCGAGTCGCAATTTGGGCCGTGGCATACGTTGGCGTGCACCACGCCGGCGCGCCCTGCCACCGGCGGACCGCTGTCGACATCCCGAACTGGGGCGGACAGCCGGCGGACAGTCGACGCACGATTTCGGCGCCCCGGCCCGCTGTCACGATCCCAAACTGGGGCGGGCAATCGACACCCCTTCGGTCGCCCGGCTCGATGAGCTCACCGGCCGGGTCACCACGCCATGACGCGCCCTGGTTTGCTGACCGAGCATCGAAAGGCTGGTGGGGATGAGCGAGTACGACGAAGGAACGTCGACGAGCCGATGCGCCACGTCGAGCTGCATCGGGCGGGTCGAGCCGGTCGAGCCGGCCCCGCAGCCCGACCAGAGTCTTCCCAGCGGTTTCCCGAGCCCACCGCGCCCTTTGCGCACACCGCGCTTGCCGACATGGCGTACCCTTCGAGCGGCCGATGGCTGCGCAGATCAACGAAGGCAGCGACGACACGCTCGTCGAGATCAACGTCACGCCCATGGTCGACGTGCTGCTCTCGTTGCTGATCATCTTCATGGTGGCCTCGCCCAAGCCTCCCAACGAGAAGATCCCGATCAACGTGCCCAAGAACGCGGTGGTGCAGCAGCCCAGCGATCCCAACGCCACGCTGCTGATCACGGTAGAAGAAGACGGCAGCGCCCGGCTTGGCAAGGAGCCGCTGGCCAAGGACTACGACGCCATGGTCGCGCAGCTGAGCAAGAACGAGAAGGCGACGACCGAGGGCAAGATCGCCATCAAGGGCAAGGACAAGGCCAAGTACGGGTGGGTCATCCGCATCATGGCCGCGGCCCACGAGGCGGGCATCGAGCAGGTCGGGATCGCCTCGGAGAAGCTCTAGGAGCCCGTCCGTCGCCTGCCGCCCGTCGCCTGCCGCCCGTCGCCTGCCGCCCGCTGCCAATGGTCACGCGAAGACGCGACCCAAAAAGTCGCTGGACACCTCTTAGCGCCGTGCTACTTCTGCGTGGTCGCCATGTTGCGTTTCCCGTCAGCTCTCTCGATGCATGCGGTCCTCTCCGCAGGCGTCGCTGCGTGCGTCGGATGTCAGCAACAATGGCTGTGTCCGTGCGGGTAGCCGCGCTCTCGGGGGCCCACCGAGGCGCGGCCATGACCCGCGACCATAGGGCCAATTCGTCGGCGTGCACCCGCGCGCGACCGTAGCCGTGCATCGGCCGGTTCGTCGCACCGCTACGGTGGGTACGGGTACGCATGGCGAAACATCATGGCGTGGTAGCCCAAAGGCTGGGCACTCGGTTGCAACCCGAGATGAATGCAGGTTCGAGTCCTGTCCGCGCCTCTACCCTCGGGAGTCGTCCAATTGGTGAGGGCATCCGGCTCTGAACCGGAAAATCGGGGTTCAAGTCCCTGCTCCCGGATTATCATTCTCGATATCGCAATAACACCAGAACAACCATCACTTCTACGCACCGGGTTGTTCGTACTGCGTCGGTCGTTCGTACTCTTCGGGAGTCGTCCAAATGGTCAGGGCATCCGGCTTTGAACCGGAATATCAGGGTTCGAGTCCCTGCTCCCGGTCCACCGAGCAGCATCGCTTGCTCTGCTCCGTGTCAATTTTTCTCACCATTCCCCTTGCCTCGACCACCATCGCATGGCAGGAACCCCTCTCCGACCCCTGGATCTAACCCTCAGCCCCGATCCTCGGGAGGAGGTATGCACTCATGAGTGACAAACAAACCCTGCTGCACGAGATCCTCGCCGTCGAGCAAGACGTCAAGGCCAATGCCGAGCGGGCGCGAAACCAGCTCATCGAGACCTTCCGGACCAAGCAGACCCACTTTACCGGTATGCGTCGCACCTTCCGGCCGTTTGCGGTCGACGAGGCGGCTGGTGAAGAGGGCGGCGAGCGGCTGGAAGCCGAGACCCAGCTGGCCAAGACGGTGCCCGAACAGCTCGACCTGGCGATGCGCGAAGTGGGCAAGGCCCTCGATATGGGCCTTCAGGTCGACGAGGCCAATACCCGCGCCAAGGCCGACATCGTGGTCGACGGCCAGGTGTTGCTCGCGAACGTCCCGGCCACCTTCCTGCTGCAGCTCGAGCGCCGGCTCCGAGAGGTGCGGGCGGTGTTCAAGGAGGTGCCTTGCTTCGATCCTGTGCGGATCTGGAGCGTGGATCCGGCGGCCGACAAGAAGCACGTGCTGCGGGCCGAGCCGGTCACGACGATCCGCAAGCAGCGGACCCGCAAGTACAACGTGATGGTCGAGGCCACCAAGGAGCACCCGGCCCAGGTCGACATCGTCGAGGTCGACGAGCCGGTGGGCGAGATCCGCTCCTACGACTGGACGGGCATGCTCTCCACCGGCAAGATGGAGGCGCTGCTCGAGCAGCTCGACCGCCTGCTCGCCGCCGTCAAGCAGGCGCGCTCACGAGCCAATACGGTCGCGGTCGACCGCAACCAGAAGGCCTCGAAGGTGATCGGCGACTTCCTGCTGGCGCCGGTGCGAGGCTGACCGGGCGAGTCGCGGGAGTACGGGTTGTAGTGGAATCGTCGGGTTCCACTACATACCGTCATTGCGCGATCATTGTACGACCATCACGCGACCGACCATCACGTGACCGTTGTGCAATCAAGCGGAGGGATCGCTAGCTCCTGTCCACTCTGGATGCTATAGTCGCAAGAGTTACGGGTCTAGGCTGTGACTGATACTGATCCTCAGGCTCACCACGGCGGCGCACCGCATTTCCCGCGGATGCATCGTCTTCAGGCTATCACCCGTAGATTCAGCACCACGGCCTGCTCTCGCACGAGGGAGGACTTGTTCCGGGCGTCACACGGTAATGGAGGTTCGAATCCCCCCCGACTGAAACTCGGTGGTCCAATGGTAGGGCACCGTGATCAACTGACGTCCACGTGCCACCTCTCCTCCAAAGAGCAATCGGGCCTAGTAGATGTAGGCTAACGGTAAAGCCACCGGTCCCACAAACCGGAGATTGCGGGTTCGAATCCCGCCGTCTGCAGGGCACACCCCCCTTCAGGGGTGTGCCCGTCTTTAGTGCTCCCTGATGCTGCGCGGGCCCGAGCGCGCCCCCGAGCCCCAAACCAACCATCGCGTGGCTTCGCGAGCTCGACCCGCGAGCGTGAAAAGAAAACGGCGCCTCCGGCCAGGGCCGGAGGACGCCGCGTCGAATCATTGATCGGGCTGCACCCCATAAGACGTTCGCCGAGACCCGAGGTTGCACGCCAGCCGGACGATGGGCCAAACGATCCGTACGCGGTCTCGTGCCATCCTCATATCTCCCAAGATCCTTGGCTTTTGTGGCCGTGCGCAAAGGCCACACTCCCTCGCAGCCCACGGTGCTGCTAGCAGCCCGTGGTATGTACGCGCCGCATGCGTCCCGTCTTGCAGGAGTTGGTCGAGCTTCTCCGCCTCGAGCGAATCGAACACAACCTCTTTCGCGGTCAGAGTCAGGACCTGGGCTGGGGAGCGGTCTTCGGGGGACAGGTACTGGGCCAGGCGCTCTCGGCGGCGGCCCAGACCGTGCCCGACGAACGCCCCGTGCACTCGCTCCACGGTTACTTCCTGCGCCAAGGCGACGCGAGCCGCCCGGTGGTCTACGACGTGGACTGCATCCGCGACGGCAAGAGCTTCACCACACGCCGCGTGGTCGCCATTCAGAACGGTCGGGCGATCTTCAACATGGCGGCCTCGTTCCAGAAGGTCGAGCCCGGCTACGACCACGCGGCCCCGATGCCCCCGACCCGAGGTCCGGAAGGCTTGGCCTCGGAGCGCGAGCTGGCCACCCGCTTCGCGGACAAGCTCTCCGACAAGGCCAAGCGCATGTTCTTGGCCGAGCGACCCATCGAGATCCGACCGGTCGACCCCCACAATCCGCTCCACCCCGAAAAGCGGCCGCCGCAGCGCTCGGTATGGTTTCGGGCCGTCGACCCGCTACCCGACGACCCCGCGCTTCACCGCTACCTGCTGGCCTATGCCTCCGACTTCTACTTCTTGAGCACCGCCATGCAGCCCCATGCGGTCTCGGTGATGATGCCGGGCATGCAATCGGCCAGCCTCGACCACGCGATGTGGTTCCACCGGCCATTTCGTATGGATGACTGGGTGCTCTACGTAGTCGAGAGTCCTTCGGCTCGGGGCGCACGGGGACTCGTACGAGGACAGCTGTTCACCCGCGAGGGCGTGCTGGTCGCCGAGACGGTACAGGAAGGACTGATGAGACATCGAGCCAAGTTCCAACCCGACGGTTCATCCTCGACTTGAATGGGCTCATTCGAGTATGAGATTTATGATGAGGCCAGGGCGTGTATCGGGGCCAACGTGAAGATCCAGGTGCGACCAAATCGGGTAGTCTCACCGCAACACCGTCCCGGAAAAACCGTCCAGGCTGGTGTCTAACGGAGGTGGTGATGACGGGCATTGTTTCGAAGGGCGCGCCGATCGCGCTGGGTTTGATGTTGATCGCGTGCGGCGACACGGACGGCCGCCAAGACGGTGACGAGTCGGGCATTGGGCTGCCAGGCACGGGAACCGCCGGGACGATGGGCGCGTCCGAGAGCGTGGACACGACCGAGGGAGAGCGGCTCGACCTACCGCCCGCCTCGGATATTCCAGGGGGCGACGAGGAGTGCGCTGCGGTCGGGGAGGAGGCCGAGCTGGTGCCCTTGCCCGCCGACATCATCTTCGTGGTCGACAACTCGGGCTCCATGAGCTTCGAGGCGGCGGAGATCCAGGCCAACCTCAACGAGTTCTCGGCGCAGATCATCGCCAGCGGGATCGACGTCCACGTGGTGTTGGTCTCGAGCTACCCGAGCAACGGGAACGGGATCTGTATCGATCCTCCGCTGGGGGCGGGCGGGTGCCCGGGGGCCGACAACAACCCGCCGACCTTCACGCACGTGGATCGGCGCGTGGCCTCGAACAATGCCTGGGAGGTGCTCTTGGACACCCACGCCGAGTGGGCCTCGGCCTTGCGTGCCGAGTCGTCCAAGCACATCGTGGTGGTGACCGACGACCGGTCCGACATGACCTTGGAAAACTTCGACGCCCAGTTCCAGGCGCTCGATCCCACCTACGCTGGTTACATCCACCACTCGGTGGTGTGTCACTCCAACTGCCCCAGCGCGGCCAACATCGGCACCCGATACATCGAACTGTCGAACATGACGATGGGCGTCGCGGCCGACCTGTGTGACCAGGACTTCCAGGCCGTGTTCGACGTGCTCTCGACCGAGGTGATCGGCGTCACCGAGCTAGCCTGCGAGTTCGAGATCCCGTCGCCACCCGACGACATGGAGTTCAACCCCGACCAGGTCAACCTGGAGTTCAACGACGGCATGGGCGGGACCCTGGAGATCGGCCGCGTGGAGTCGGCGGCCGACTGCGCGGGGGTGAGCGACGGCTGGTACTACGACGATCTGATGAACCCGCAGCTTATCTTGGTGTGCCCGCAAACCTGCGAGAAGATGCAAGGAGTGCTCAACGGGTCAATCAACATCGCGTTCGGCTGCGCGACAATGTCCGCCGGCTAGCCGCCAGGTGGGCCTCGCGGCCTCGGGCCGCGAGGCGCCGTCACCGCCGGCCACGCCGAGCCGTTCTGGCGCCGTCAGGGCGTGTCTTCGGGCTGGCGCCGCGGCCGCCAGCTCGACGGCAGGCATCGGGAGTTCGATCCTCAGGTGAGCGAATTTTTGTCCGGGCATGTCTCACTACTGACGGTGAAGAGCACCCGAACGAAATCCCGGGTCCGGGATTGCTCCTGCCGACTTGAGTGATCCCCCGACGCGCTGATGGGTGATGCACAACGATCGATGAGCAGGTAGATACGCACCAAGGCAGCAATGGAGAGACTCGGGGCAATCTTCCTCGGACGGATCCATTCCGTAGCACAGCGCAACAGTCCAATCGGAGTCGCGATGAGCGTCGTGGTGGGACTTCGTAGCTTCATGCCCCACCCCAGATCATCCCATTGTCCATCACGAGACCATCAGACTGAGACGAGGATTACGTTTACTGCACGAGTCAATGCCTGACAGGTCATCCATGATCTCGCCAAAAAGGGGTCTCCACCCCCCACTGAAACGACGATGTGCGACTTTTACTGCACTTCCGTTTCTAGGATGAATCGCTCCAAAACACGTTGGCATCCCTCTTGCTCAATGAGTGAGTGGGATGACGAATCAAGGAACGATTCTGGGTGCGGTGCTCTTTGCATCGCTTGTCGTAGGATGCGCCGCTGATAGCGCCAAGGAGTTCGAGGAGTTCGAGTTCCGCCAGAGCGACGGGCTCGGCGAGATGGACTTGGACTACCCGGGCGATGGCGATATCGAGATTCGCAGCGGGGATGATGATGACGTGGACCTGCCGGATATCATCATTTGGGATATCGACGGAGGCAACGTCACCCGTCAGGTCGAGCCCGGAGTATTCGAATACCGCCTCTCCGTAACGGACGACGATGTCTACGAGGCTTCGCCGAATTTTGCTGGACTCGCTGGACCCTCCTGCACGGCCATCGAAGGAACTCACCCTTCAGGTGAGGAGTTCAAGCTCATCGACGCCGATGGCACCGTCGCCCTCACACTCTGGAAGAACTTCGTGTTCATCGGTGACGTCGACATTCCAGTAGAGCTCGACAATTATAGCGAAGCAACCATCGAGGCTCAGGCCGCCTTCAGCTTCCTGAATCGCCGCATCTACGCCGGAGATTGGCATGACGACCAAGTACTCGCCATCGCCAGCAAGAATATCGCCGAGTCCAGCCCCATGCGTCGACTGACCCTCGGCGCACTGGTCGCCGCCGAATGCGGCAGCGACGGTATGCCGTAACTCAGGGCTGTCTGCCCGCGTCGATCTCTTCCTGAAGAGCTTTGGCGCGGGCCTCATATTCGGCTGCGAGCCGGTTGTTTCCAGCTAGTGCATTTGCCTTTGACAGTAGTCTATAGGCGCTCATCTGGGCAGATCGAGCCGCCTGATCCGTATCTTCTTCGAATATTTCAAGAGCTTGTTCGCACTTGACGATAGCCTCTCGATAGCGCCCTGCATCAATGAATAATTGGCACAAGTGCAGAGACACCGTACCTATTGTTTCATGATTTTCCCCGTAGTTCGATCTATGGAGACCCATGGCCTCCTCATAATGTTCTTCTGCCTTACTAAAATCACCCTCCAGACGCTCGACGGTCCCCAAGTTGAACAAGGCATTGGCAACATCACCGTCGACTCCCGGCAATGTTCGCAGAATGCTCAACGCTTGCTCGTAGGTTACTCGGGCGTCATTGAGCTTGGATCGCTTGATCTGAAGCTGCCCCAGCATAATGAGTGACTGAGCATTGTCCTTCGGGGTCTTATTCTTATCGCGAAAAGAAACGACACCCGCGTAGAGCCCCTCCGCCTCATCGTAGGCCGCATCGGCCGCCCGTGGGTCGTCATGCTCTTCAGCACGTTGAACTAGTACGTTTGCCAGATTGAGGGCATTGCTGGCAAGCTCAGGATGATTGGGACCAAGCACTCGCCGCTTGACCTGATAACTTTCTCTGAGTCGGCGCTCCGCAAGAACCCAATTCTCTTGCTTACCAGCAATGATTCCAAGATTGGTGAGCGCCTTCGCATGTTGCAAAGAATCTGGTAGCGCCAGTTTTCGTGCATCTTCCTCAAATTCGAGGGCTTCCTCAAGACGCCTCTGCTCAAGGAACACCCCTCCGGTGGTGAGCGCAAGCTTGAACGCGAGGTCCTGTGGCGCACCAACCCGCAGCAAGGCATTCTCGGCCGCAAATTGCCAATCTTCCGCTCGCTGAGTTTCGTTGAGCTTGACCCCCGCGATATACAGCAGGTCATTCCACCCGCCGAACTCCGTGCGAGCGTCACCAACCTCGGTCGCAATATTGATGCCTCTGCGTAGCCGCTCGCGCGCCTTCTCGAGCTCGTTCATTCGCCGATACGCCGTGCCTTCGACAACCAACGCCTCGGCCAGCAACCGCCGAAACCCCGCCAGCTCTGCGCCGTAGCCGGCATCGGCCGCGACCTCCCGCGCCCCAGCGTGGCGCCCCGCCAGCAGTAGCGCGTTGGCCTCGTCGAGCTGCGCCTGGATCCTCTCGAACTCCTCCAACTGTCCCGGATCGCTCGGCCGCTCGTTCTCGGCCCCCGGCTGCACCGAAGCACAAGGCTCGGGCCGACGCAGCTCGGCGGTCGCGGCCACCGCGACCTCGACCGTCTCCTCTTGCGGCGTCGCCAAGACCTTGGCCAGCGCCCCTAGCTCGCCGCGCCGACGATGCAAACAGCTCATACGCGCGTCGAGCAACTGCTCCGACTGCGTGCCGTGGATCTGGGTGGCCTCGCAGATCGCCGTGTGCTGCTCCACCCACGCGTCGGTATAATGATCGAGGCTGACCGTCACCCGCTCGGCGGTGTCCGCCGCAAACGGCCGGTCACTCGCCGAGAGCCCCTGATGGACCTCGGCTCGGACGGTCTCGTTCCAGACCATCTCGATCTCCGACTTCGCCACCTGGCACGGCACCATCTGGCCGTCCACGAACGCCTTGTAAAGACCGAACACCGCCAGCCCCAACAGTCCCGCGCCACCCGCATAGCCCAATAGCCGGCGACGCCGCCGCGCGGGATCGGCCCGGAGCGCCTCGAGCAGCATCCCCATCGACGAAAAGCGGTCATCAGGCTCGTACTGGAGCGCCCGGTGGACCACCCGAAAGATCCAGCTGGGCACCGAGGAATCCCGAGGCTCCCGGATCCGACCGAAGCGGATGTTCTCGTAGGACTCGTAGAGATCGTGCCCCTCGAAGGGCAGCTGGCCGTACAGAGCTTCATAGAGCGTGACCGCAAACCCGAACTGGTCGGTCCAGGCGCCCACCTCGTGGGGATCGATCATCGAAAACTGCTCGGGAGCCATGTACGCCGGGGTCCCCACGAAACGCCCGATCTTGGTGAGATTGGCGCGGTTCGATTTCCCGATCATCTCCATGATCCCAGAATCTCGCCCCTTACTTCTCCCATCCGCGTCGGAGACCACGTCGAGGGAGATCGGCCGGCTGTCGTCGTCTTCGCCGTCCCGCGAGCCCCGTGGATGCATGTGCTTGGCCAGGCCAAAGTCGAGCACCTTGACGCGGCCCTCGCCCGAGATCAACACGTTCGACGGCTTGAAGTCCCGGTGAGTGATCCCGGCCTCGTGAGCCGCGGCCAGCCCCTGCCCCGCCTCGATGAGCACATCGACGATCTCTTGCCAGCTGCGGTTGCCCAGCAGCCAGTCTTCGAGAGTCTGGCCCGGGACGTACTCCATCGCCATATAGAGCCGCCCGTCGTGAGTATCCACGTCGTGCACGGTGACGATGTTGGGGTGGCTGAGCTGGGCCAGCGACTGCGCCTCGAGGATGAACCGTTGCTGGCGAACGCTCGGTCGCGCCGAAGCCTTGAGCAGCTTGATCGCGACCTTGCGATCGAGCTTGGGATCGTAGGCGGTCCACACCACGCCCATGCCCCCACGACCGATCTCCTCGAGGACCATGTAGCGCCCCAACCGAGTAGGCGGCGAATTATCGTCGACCTGCTCGCTCGAGCTGTACTCGCGGGTCTCGGCGCCAGCTGGGGCATCCCCGAGGCTCTTGATTTCGCTCTTGGTGTCCACCCGCTCCCACGATCTTGCCGGCCCAGACCCAGTCCAGCAAACGAGGTGGCCCGTTCCCGGTCGGCCGAGCCATGGGAAGCGCGCGACGGCGCATCGATCGAATCACCGACCCGATTCAGTCGCTCCGATTACCCAAACGGGGCCCAATCGCCGGAAAAATAATGCCCGCTCCTCTCGCGGTGCACCAGACACACACGGGGTCACGACAAGGGGGATCGCACCACATCGCGAGCTCGACTCGTCGAATGATCGCTCATTACCCTTGCGAACACGGGCTCGCGACGCTACCCGGTCCACGAGACCGGCCAACGCCGCTTGTCGCCCAGTCTTGCGCTCAATCGCCCAGCATCCGCCGCAGCACGTACTGCAAGATCCCACCGTTCTCGTAATACTCGACCTCGTTGGGCGTATCGAGCCGAGCCACGACCTCGAACTCCTTGACGGAGCCATCAGCCGCCGTGGCGCTCACCTTCAGCACCTTCTTGGGGGTCAGGCCCTCGGCGATCCCGGAGATCGAAAACTCCTCCTCGCCGCTGAGCCCTAGCTCCTCGATGCCCTCGCCGTCCTTGAAGACCAGCGGGAGCACACCCATCCCCACCAGGTTGCTACGGTGGATCCGCTCGAAGCTCTTGACGATGACCGCCTTGACCCCGAGCAAGATCGTGCCCTTGGCCGCCCAGTCGCGGGATGAGCCCGTGCCATACTCGACCCCGCCGAGCACCACCAGCGGGACCCCCTCGGCCCGGTACTTCTGCGCGGCGTCGTAGATGCTCATTTGCTCGCCGCTGGGGATGTGTCGGGTGTAGCCGCCCTCGGTACCGGGCGCCAGCAAGTTGCGCAGGCGGATGTTGGCGAAGGTGCCACGGATCATCACCTCGTGGTTGCCGCGCCGGGAACCGAAGGAGTTGAAGTCCTTGGGGTCGACGCCGTGCTCCACGAGGTACTTGCCCGCGGGACCATCCTGGGGGATCGCCCCCGCGGGCGAGATGTGATCGGTGGTCACCGTGTCGCCGAGCTTGGCGAGTACGCGAGCACCGCCGATGTCGGCCAGCGCGGGCTTGTCCTTGCCCATCCCCTCGAAGTACGGCGGATGACGCACATAGGTGCTGGCCTCGTCCCACGCATAGAGCTCCCCCTGCGGGGTGGCCAGCTTCTTCCAGCTCTCGTCGCCGTCGAACACCGAGGCATACTGCTGCGCAAACATGTCGGCCCCCAGCGCCTCACGCACCACGTCTTGCACCTCTTGCGGGGTAGGCCAGATGTCCTTGAGGAACACGTCGTTGCCGTCGGAGCCCGTGCCCAGCGGCTCGCTGTACAGATCCATGTTCATGTGGCCAGCCAGGGCGTAGGCCACCACCAGCGGCGGCGAGGCCAGGTAGTTGGCCCGCACGTGGGGGCTGATCCGGCCCTCGAAGTTGCGGTTGCCCGAGAGCACCGAGCACGCCACCAGATCGCCCTCGTTGATCGCCTCGACCTGCTCGGCCGCGATCGGCCCGGAGTTGCCGATGCAGGTGGTGCAACCATAGCCGACCACGTTGAAGCCCAGCGCCTCCAGATCACCCAGGAGGCCCGACTTGGTCAGGTACTCGGTGACCACCCGCGAGCCGGGGGCAAGGCTGGTCTTGACCCAGGGCTTGCGGGTGAGGCCCTTTTGTACGGCCTTGCGCGCCAACAAGCCGGCGGCCACCAGGACATTGGGGTTGGAGGTGTTGGTGCAGGAGGTGATCGCCGCGATGATCACGCTGCCGTGGGAGAGGGCGAAGTCCTTGCCCTTCACCGCCACCGAGACGTCCTTGTCGCCGCCTTGCTCGGTGGTGATCTTGCCGATGAGCTCGTTCCACATGCCCCTGGAGGCGCGCAGCGGGATCCGATCTTGCGGCCGCTTGGGCCCGGCGATGCTGGGCTCGACGGTAGACAGATCCAGCTCGAGAGTGTCGGTGAAGACCGGATCGGGCGTGTCCTTGGTGCGGAATAGGCCCTGCTCCTTGGCATAAGCCTCGACCAGCGCCACCGAGTCCTCGGGGCGGCCCGTGAAGCGCAGGTAGGCGATCGTCTCGTCGTCGATGGGGAAGAAGCCGCAGGTCGCCCCGTACTCGGGGGCCATGTTGGCCAGCGTGGCCCGGTCGGGAAGGGTGAGGCTGTCGAGGCCCGGGCCGTAGAACTCCACGAACTTGCCCACCACGCCCTTTTCGCGGAGCATCTGCACCACGGTGAGCACCAGGTCGGTGGCGGTGGCGCCCTCGGCCAGGGTGCCGTGGAGCTTGAAGCCGACCACCTGGGGGATCAGCATGGACACGGGCTGACCGAGCATGGCCGCCTCGGCCTCGATCCCGCCCACGCCCCAGCCCAGCACGCTCAGGCCGTTGATCATCGTGGTGTGCGAGTCGGTGCCCACCAAAGTGTCGGGGAAGGCTTGGGTGACGTCGCCGGTGGTCTTGGTCCACACGGTCCGCCCCAGGTACTCCAGGTTGACCTGGTGGCAGATCCCCGTGCCGGGAGGAACGACGCCGAAGTTGTCGAACGACTCCTTGCCCCAGCGCAGGAAGGCATAGCGCTCGCGGTTGCGCTGGTACTCCATCTGCACGTTGAGGCCAAAGGCCTGATCGGTGCCGAAGTGATCGATCTGCACGGAGTGGTCGATCACCAGGTCGGCGGGCTGCAGGGGGTTAATCCGCTGCGGGTCACCGCCCATGGCCTTGATAGCGTCGCGCATCGCGGCCAAGTCGACCACCGCGGGCACCCCGGTGAAGTCCTGCAGCAGCACGCGCGCGGGGTGGTAGGCGATCTCCACGCTGGGCTCGGCCTTGGCGTCCCAGCCAGCCGCCGCCTCGATGTCGGCCTTGGTGACGGTGACCCCGTCCTCGTGACGCAGCAGGTTCTCGACCAGCACGCGCAGCGAGAACGGCAGCGTGTCCACGTGCCCAACGCCCGAGCTCGAGAGGGCATCGAGGCGGAAGATCTCGTAGCTGTGATCCCCAACGGTGAGAGTCGAGCGTGCGCCGAACGAGTCGTGGTTTTGCTGCGTCATACCTTCGATGCTCCCTGGCCGGCCCCCGAGGACGGACGGCGGGCGCATCTTGCAATGGGCCGGAGGGTTGGGCAATGGCGCGGCAGAGCCGACCGCGCGTCACTTCGAAGGCGGGGTCGAGGGTCGGGTCGAGCCTGAGGTCGAGGGCTCGGGTCGAGCCTGGGGTCGAGTTCAGATCGAGGCTGGGTCGAGCGCATGTGAGCGGGCGCTCGATTATCTGAGTGCCGGCCCACGAGCAGACGTGACGCTCATCCTGCGCCCTTTGTGCGCTCATTGTGGGGTGGCCGAGCGCTCGGCTACTCCGACAGCCAGATCGTCTCGCGCCGCCACTGCCGGTGCGTGCATGCTCGCAGCAGGAAGTGGGCCAGGTCGCCCCGACGCAGCGAGCGATCGTCCTCGAACACCGAGCCCACCGACACTCGATAGTTCTCGGTGGGCCCGCCACGGGTCAGGTAGGGCGCGCGAACGACGATGGCATCGACGGGCGAAGCCGCCAGGATCGCCTCCATTCGCAGCATGTCGTCGTACATCGGCTGGAGAAACAGCGGCTTGAAGACGCGCGCGTAAAACCACCCGTCGTTGGGCTGCGGCTCCACACCGCCCGAGGACACCGCGACCATGCGGCCGATCCCGCGATCCCGCATCGCCTCGACCAGGTTCGTGGCGGTCTTGGAGTAGAGATCGCGAACCCGACGAGCCTGCCGTAGATCCGAGGCCCCGACGATGTTCACCACGACCTCGACCGATGGGTCGAGGCCCGCGCGCAAGCTGGCCGGGTCGCGCCCGTCGGCCTGGCAGATTTCGATGCGGCTCTCCCAATCTCGCAGCTTGTCCGGGTTGCGGGCCAGCGCGCGGACCCGATGACCGGCCTTCGTGGCGAGATCGAGAAAGCAGAGCCCGGTGGCTCCGGTGGCTCCGATGATGGCGATGTTCATGGCGGTCTTCCCTCGGATGATCGTGCGCGATGTCGGTACCCGCCCCAGCGTCCACCTCGATGATGGGCATGGCCGCGAACAGGCCCGGTGCTCGATTTGTGAAGGCAACGACCGCGAGCGTCTTGAACGATCGTCTCAATGTCCCCAAGGCTTGCCGACCTCGTGACCCCTGGTAGGACTCTTGGTGATGGGCAGCGACTCGGCCCCCACGACCCTCATCGATCGGGTGAGCGCCGAGCCCACGGTGCTGCGCTGGCGCGACGAGGACTTCAAGGGCGAGTTCCTGGAGGCCGCCGGCCTGCCTCCGACGCTCCCCACGCACCATCACCCAACGTGGCAGATCGGCTACGTACGTGCGGGTGCGCTTCGATTTCGCGTGTCGAATCGCGAACGAGTCGTGCCCGCTCCCAACCTGGCGCTAGTGGCGCCGCATCGGCCCCACGGGATCGCCCATGCCGACGATGCGCGAGTCGAGTACGCCCAGCTCGAGCTCCCCGAAACGCTCTATCGACAGGCCGATCCATGCAGCACCGGCGCGGATCTCCTGGTGAGCAGCGATCGGTCGACGATCGCCGCCTTCGACTCGCTGCTCGCCGCATCGCGCGATGCCCGCCCGAGCGATGAACGCCGTGCACGACTCGATGAGCTGCTCGCCGCGCTACGACGGATCTCGCCGGGCGAGCCATCCGCAGGCGATGTCGACCCGTTGGTCTGTCGCGTGCGCTCGTACCTCGACCGGATCACGCACCGTTCCGTGACGATCGGCGAGCTGGTCGCCCTGGGGCGTGTCTCAAGGGCGACCTTGCTGCGGCGATTCCAACGCGAGCTCGGGGCAACCCCCCACGACTACCACCGCAGCATTCGCTTGCACGCGGCCTGCGACCGGATCGACGCGGGACAGTCTATTGCCGAGGCGTCGATCGCCACGGGGTTTTGCGACCAGCCCCACCTGACCCGGAATGCGCGAGGCGTGCTGGCGATGGGCCCCGCGAAGTGGCGACAGCGACGACGGGTCAAAGCCTGAGTTCGATCGACGGACGAGAGCAGGTGACGGCTATTCCAGAGTCCATGTGGCTAGATCGACGGTCATTCCGACACCGCTTCCATCGTCGTCGGATGCGTTGGTGCTCAGCAACAGTGCCCCTTCCGGCTCCGTCTGGGCTCGGTAGGAGAGCATCAACCGTAGTGAAGCATCTGCATCGACCGGATCGAATCGTAGATCCCCGAGCTCCTGTTCGGTTATGTCGACCACAATCGTAGCCGATTCGACACTATCGAGCGCCACGGGAACGACGACAGATATATCGAGCGATCCATCACCAGTCTGTAGCTCGATCTCCAGTTCAGTCTCCAGCGCGTGGTTACAGAATAGTCGCTCGTTTCGTCTTGCTCTTTTCTCGATCTCTATGTCCCAGGCCATGCTGGGCTCATGGATCTCCACAGCAATCTCCGTCTCACCAGGCTGCGGAAAGCCCCGAACGAATTGCTCGCTCTCCCGCCAGCGTAGCGTACCCGAACGCTCGCCCACGACAGTAGCCAGCACATCACCGTAGGTACCCCCGATGAGCAGGGGCTCTCCCGAATCGGTCACCATAGTGCGCGAAACCTCTACGCAGCCCTCCGATTCTTGGCAAGCACCAAGGATCATCGCAAGCGAACCGAGGAGAAGTATGGAAGTATGATTCATAGCGATCTTCCAGCCTCAAGCTAGCCTAGTTAGATGATCTAATGATACACGATTTTGAGACATGGAGCCCATGTCCCGTTTGGCCCATTGACCCGCAGTCAATTCGGTCGATTCACTGGAACAATAGATCTCACCAACCCGCAAGCAAGCGCAACGCCGAGTCAGCCCTCCTGAGCGTTCTCGGCTCGAAACGTACCGCTAACTCAAAACCGAGCCGAGACCGAGAGACCCCGCAGATCACGACCGAAAAGCGGTGCCGCCGACACACTCGACCGCTTCGCGAGGTGCTTGTTCCGCCGGCGATACTCGTTGTACCCCGACGCATAGCTGCCCATGACGACGCCAGGGATCGTACCCGCCAAGCTGATGTAATAGCCCACCTCATAGTGGCGGAAGGCACAGGTCGAGTCTCGACAGGCCAGAGGCGTGAGCCGAGTGATCGCCCAAACACCCATACCCGCGCCAAACAAGCCCCACCCCAGGCGAAGCCGACGCTTCCACCGAGGCGTCTGCCCCTCGAACAACTCGCGGTGCGCGTCGACGCGACCACGCCGGGCCATCGCACCCGCGACCAGGCCCATGCCGGTCGCGATGAGAGGAGTGAAGAACACTGCACCCACCTGCTCGACGTCCATGGGCCCCGGGCGCTCGGGCTCACGAGCGGCCCGTATGCCAAATCCGGTGGTCAACACCCGCGACAGCAGGCCGAGACCACCGATGATCCCACCCGCGACGAGCATCTTGTGGCCGTTGGCGGGCTCGTTGGGCGGCGCGGCCAGAGGCGGAGGCGGAGGCGGACGCACGTCGACCGGACCGTCCTCGGTCATCCACGGGTCGACAGCACCCTCCGAGACCTCGGCCGAGACCTCGGCCCCGGGACCGAGTTCGGAAGGCTCACCGGACAAAGGGTCAGCGAGAGGATCCGACCCCGCCGCTCCATCCGATGCAAGAGCATCGCTGGGCGGGGGAGCCTCACCGGGCGGAGCGACCCGATCGCCGGGCACCGGAGGCAACACCGGCGGGGTCGAGCCCTCCGCGGGCGCCACGGCAGAGGGCGGCGCAGCGCTCGGAGGCGCAGCGCTCGGAGGCGCAGCGCTCGGCGGAGCCACCGGAGCCGTCGGAGCCGACGTCGGCGGAGTCGGACTCGGCATCGGAGTGCTCGGCGGCGCAACCTGGCCGGGCCCAGGCGCAGATGTCGAGGGCGGCGTGACTCCCTCCGGAGTCTCCGGCGCAAGGTGACCAGACATCGCAAGGGTGAGGGCAACGGCGGAAACGAACATCAGCGGCTCCAGCCATAGTGCCTGGCTCCGGACCGCGGGTCATCTCCATAAGGGGCAATTGCCCGTCAGGGCTGTGATCGCGGCAACGTCACAGACACTGGCCGGTCGGGCAATTCGCCACACGAACGTACGCAAATGGCCCCGTGGGGGCTCGTTCAGTGGCCGAGCGAGGGGCGCGTCGGGCACACTGAGCACCCGGTGCCTCGCCGGACACGATGAGCAAGGACGGCAAATTCGGAACCTTCGGGGGCGTTTTCACGCCGTCGATCCTCACGATCCTCGGCGTCATCATGTACCTGCGCCTGCCGTGGGTGATCGGCAACGGCGGGCTGTGGCTGGGCTTGGGGATCATCGCCGTCGCCCACATCATCTCGATCACCACCGGCCTGTCGATCTCCTCGATCGCCACCGACAAGAACGTAGGTGCGGGGGGACCGTACTACATCGTGTCGCGCAGCCTGGGGCTGCCGATCGGCGGCACGCTGGGCCTGGCCCTGTTCGTGGGCCTGTCGTTCTCGATCAGCCTGTACGTGATCGGCTTTTGCGAGAGCTTCCTGGCGATCATCGGCCAAGAGGTCACTCCGGGCAACATCCGGGTGGCAGGGACGATCACGGTCGTCCTGCTGACGGTGGTCACGCTGATCTCCACCGCATTCGCGATCAAGACCCAGTACTTCATCCTGGGGGCAATCGCGCTCTCGCTGGTGGCGGTGTTCGCGGGAGGCTCCGATCCGGCTCCGGTCACGGCGCAAGTCGAGGCCCCCACGGGCGGCGCTCCCCTGACCGAGCTATTCGCGATCTTCTTCCCCGCGGTCACCGGCTTCACCGCGGGCGTGAACATGTCGGGCGACCTCCAGAACCCCAAGAAGTCGATCCCGGCGGGCACGATGGCCGCGATTGGCGTGGGCCTGGTGGTCTACGCGATCCTGGCCGTGTTCCTGGCCTACCGCGTAGATCCCGAGGCGCTGCGCAACAACAACGACGTCCTCACGCAGATCGCCTGGGTCCCGCCGGTGCAGTGGCTGTCGTGGCTGAACCTGGTGGTGCTGGGGATCTGGGGGGCGACGCTGTCGTCGGCCCTGGGCAGCATCCTGGGCGCCCCGCGGATCTTGCAAGCCCTGTCGGTCGACCGGATCACCCCGCGCTTCTTCGCCCGGGGCTACGGCAAGACCAACGAGCCCCGCAACGCCCTGCTGCTGGCCTTCGCGATCGGCTGGGGCGGGATCCTGATCGCCGAGCTGGACATCATCGCCCGCGTGGTCTCGATGGTGTTCTTGGCGACCTACGGGTTCCTCAACATCAGCTCGGCGATCGAGAGCTGGGCCAGCCCCGACTTCCGACCCGACTTCCGCATCCCACGGCTGGTGAGCGTGATCGGGGCGGTCACCTGCGCCCTGGTGATGATCCAGCTGGACCTGGCCGCGATGGCGGGCGCCACCGCGATCCTGACCGCGCTGTTCCTGCTGCTCAAGCGCCGCCAGCTCACCCTCGACGCCGGAGACACCTGGGAGGGGATCTGGTCGTCGATCGTGCGGGCGGGCCTACACCGGCTGAGCCAGGGCCGGGGGCAACGTCGCAACTGGCGGCCCAACGTGCTTTCGTTCAGCTACGCGGGCAGCCAGAGCCGCCCCTACCTGATGGAGCTGTCGCGGGCGCTGATCACCGGCAATGGGTTGCTGACCGACTTCGAGCTGGTCGACCCCAACCGCGGACCTACGGTCGAGGGACCCGAGGACAACGAGCCCGATCCGGTGGGGGTGTTCCGGCGGCGCACGCCCTGTCGCGACTTCTACGAGACGGTCTCCTCGGCGTGTCGCCACCACGGCTTCACCGGGCTCG
>JBCCWC010000148.1:0-39927 GCA_039194325.1 Myxococcota bacterium | reverse complement strand
GATCCCGGTGAGCACGCCCTTGAACAGGTGCGGGTTGTCCTTGAACCCCCCCGAAAGCAGGCCACGTAGGTGACCCACGGCCTGCTCGTAGTACTGCCCGTGGTAGGCCGCATGCAGCGGAGTGTCGTATTCGTCGATGAGGATCACCACGGGCTGGCCATGGTGGAGCGCCAGCCATCGCGACAGCTTGCGCAGCGCGCCGACGGAGCGCTCCGGTGGTGCCTCGCCGTCGAGGATCGCCTCGAAGGCCTGACGTTCTCGAGCGCGCAGCACCACGCTATCGAGCAAGTACTCGTGCTCTTGGTAGAGCTCCGCGAGCATCTCGGTCATCTTGACCAAGCAGCTGTCCCAGCTGGACTCCTTGATATCCTTGAAGGTCAGGAAGATCACCGGATAGCGCTGCCGGTGCGGTCGTGCGACCTCCGAGCGCTCCACCGCGAGGCCGGCGAACAGGTCGTCGACCTGCTGCTCGCTTCGCTCGAGTCCGAGCCCGAGATCGAGCCCGAGCCAGTACCGCAGCATCGACAGGTTCAGCGTCTTGCCGAAGCGCCGCGGGCGGGGCAGCAGCAGCACCGACGCGCTGGCCTCGATCACGTCGATGATGAACGCCGACTTGTCGACGTAGGTCAGACCTTGCTGCCGCAGCATGCGGAAGTCCGACTGGCCGATCGGCAGGCGCAGCTTGGGCCGGCTCACGCCCGCACTGTGCCGCGGTTCGATGCAGTGAGCAAGTTCGGCGGCCACCGCGAGTATGGTGACGCAGGCACGCAGGAGCACTGCGATGCACGCTTTGGCGACCGAGGGATCGACCCATGATCGGCAAGACGTTCGACCTTCACACCCAGTCGAGCGACCACGCGATCCTGGAGATCCGATCCCCGCGTGACCATGTCGATGGTCCGTATGTCGTCGTCTTGGATCCTTTGGGTGGAGCGGTCCGAGGGGCGCCCACGAGCACCGGACCCGTAGGTCCAAGGGGTCCGAGGAGCGCCCACAAGCGCAAGAGCGCTGGGTCGAGGGGGTCCGAGCTCGTGAATGAGCGTGGGACCCGTGGATCGAAGGGGGTCCGTGCTCGTTGGTGAGCGCCGGGCCGGTGGGTCCAAGGGGGCCGAACGGCTCGCCGACCGCCGCGTGGCGCGTGGGGGGAGCGAGGAGGAGGCGGAGGGAGAGGGCGGCACGGGGGATGTAGGCGGCGCAGCGGGCAGCGACTGAGGCGGCGGCGGTACGTGCCGAAGGACGTAGGCCGAAGGCAACCCCCCCTCAAGTCCACAGCCGCGGCAGCGGCTCGCTCGCATCTTGATAGATCCGCTCGGGCCACGCGTTGGTGTTCTCGTTGTACGTCAGCCCGTACCCTTGCGCGCCATTGCGCTCGAACTCCGAGCGCTCGACGTTCATCGCCTGCAGCACATTGGCCAGCCAGCGGCTATACGCAACCCCCGGGCGCTTGTCGAGGACCACGTCGGTCCACGCATCGTCGGTCAGGGCCATGTTGGTGCGATCGCGATAGTCGAGCATCTGCCCGGTCTGGAACACACCGGCCGCGCTCCCAGCGGTGATGATGGGGACCGAGTCGGCGTCGTGGGTCAAGATCCCCGACTCCTGGCTCCACATCAACAGCGAGTTGTCGAGCACGGTGATCCCATTGTCCTCCTCGACATCGAGCTTGTGGGCGAGATCGAGGAATACCCCCTCGAAGAACGCCTGGTGCCCGGCCACCATGGTGGCTTGCGCGGCCGAGTTGCCGTGGGCCTCGTGGGCGATCTCCTGGTGCCAGTCGGATCCGAAGAACTCCGAGAAGATGTGATCGATCGAAACGGTGGCAATCCGCGAGGTCCCACAGATGAACGCGGCCGCGATCACGTCGTTGAAGAGCTGATAATAGGCCCACGCATCCGGGGGCGCCGCCCCGGGATCCCACCCGGGATGATCGTAGTTGGCATCCTGGGTGGGCGTGGGCACGTCGCCGCAAGACGCAGGCGGGTTGGCCAGCAGGCGCCGCTGCAGCTCGGAGAGCCGATCCATGTGGTCGTCGAGGCGCTGCCGATCCGCGGTCGAGATCCGGCGCGCGTCGCCAACGGCCCCGGTGCGCACCGCCTGGTAGTGCTCGAGCACTCGATCGACCACCGGCGTACGACCGGTATCATCGCTAGGCTCATCGGGGACGAAGATCCGGTTGAACAGCTCCAGCGAGCTCTCCGCGCGCGGCAAGGGATCGACGCTGCCCTGCTGCTGCCCGGGGTTGGAGTACCCCCACGAGAGCTCCGGCCGGCCGATCTGCAGCGAGCGCTCCCGGATCTGCGCAATGTCGGGATAGAACGAGGGTGACCAGGCCATCACCTGATCGATCGTGGGCAGGTACTCCAGCGCCGATTGGCCATCTTCTGGAATGCTGGGACGCCCGTAGTTGCCCAGGTGCCCGGCGTTGTGGTGCCCAATATAAAAAGTGATGTCCAGGCCCCGAATGACGTTGAGCTTGGAGACCATCGTCTCGGTCAGCCGATCCTCGGCGGCGCTGAGCACCGGCGACAAGCGAGCCACCTAGCCCTCCACCTCGCGAGCGAGCCCGCCATACTGCATCTGATGACCGGGATAGATCATCTCGGCACCGGTGAGCGCCTCGTCCCCGGGGTACATGTTGGGACCCCAGATCCCGCCATGACCGGTGGAAAAAGCCACGAACCGCGGATTTGCGGCGTAAGGAAAGTCGCCCGCGCTCGCGGACCGTGGCCGCAGCGAAGGGAGCAGCGGTAGGGCGAGGGAGAACCCCCCAGCGCCCATCAAGAATTGGCGGCGGCCGATGTTCTTCATGCGCATGGTCTTAGTCCTCGGTCTTTCGCAGCAAGAAGGCGGGCTGCAGGGCCATGCTGCGCAGGGCTTGCCGCAGGGGTACCCCCTCGGTGAGCTGGGTGGTCAGATCGTCGATGAGGCAGGCGTCGAGCTCGGCGTCCTCGACCCGGTCGTACACGAAGCGGAAGTAGTGACGCGCAAAGCAGGCCTGCACCTCGGGGGCGGTGGCCAGCGCGGCCGAGAGCTCCACACCGTCTTGTACGGTGACGATCTCGTCGCCCACGACGATCTCGGCGCTCGTGTCGACCGGCAGCCGACCCAGCTCGTTACCGTCGGCGTCGTAGACGACCTCCTCGCTACGAAAGCGACCCAGCGCGTCGTAGGCTTCGGTGGCATAGCCGTAGCCGTTGAAGTACTGGTGACAGTCGGCGCAGCCGCTGCCCTCCTGCTCGGTGAGCGACTCGACCCGCTGACGCGAGGTAAAGGGCGGGGGCAGGTCGACCTCGTTGCTCACGTTGTTCGGGGGCGGCGGGAGCGTTTGGCAGCGGAGCTCCTCGAAGATCCGGTGGCCCTTGATGATCGGGCGCGTCCGGGGGCTGGCGTTGACCAGCAGCGCGGCCCGGGTCAGCAGCCCCGACCGCTCGTCCGAGGGCAGGCGCGGCGGCGCCTGACCGGGCGACCAGGGCTCGACGCCGTAGAGCGCGGCCAGCTCCTCGGTGCGTGCGAAGCTCTCGGTCGAGGTGAGCAGCGACTCGAAGCTCTGCTCGCCGCTCCACAGCACGCTGCGGGTCAGGTCGAGCACCTCCTGGATCATCGCGTCGCGGAGTTCGGGCGAGGGCACGTCGGGCCCGGCGAACGCATCGAAGGACGGATCGCCGACCGACAGCGAAGGATCGACCACGTCGTCGAGGTGCAGCCACTGCGAGAAGAACGAGTCGAACGCCGCCTGGGCCCGCGAGTCGGCCAAGAGGCGGTCAACCTGCGACGCATAGACCTCGGGCTCGAGCAGCGAGCCATCGTCGGCCGCCGCGCGCAGCGTTGCGTCGGGAGGAGCCATCCACATCAGGTAAGACAGCCGCGAGGCCAGCTCGTGCGCGCTCAGCTGCAGCACGCCGGGGAGGATCTCGTGCTCGGTTCCCGAGTCCTCCATGTGATAGAGGAACTGCGGCGACATCAGCATGGCGACCAGAAGATCGCTCGCGCCGTTCGGGTCGAAGGCACCCATCGGGCCTTCGTCCGCATAGACCGTGTCGACGAAGAACAACAGCTCGGCCTCGCTGAGCGGTCGGCGAAAGATCCGTGCTCCGATCCGCGCCGCGAAGTCCCGGACGCACGACTCGTCGTTGCCCGGATCACCATCGGTGGCACACGCCCCCACGAAGTTAGTGACCCGCGGCGGCTGGCCGAGCACCTGCTGGGACAGCGCGCGGCCGATGTCGTAGTACCGGTCGACGTGGACCTGGGACAACGCGTGGTCCATCCCGTCGAAGACGGCGCCCACCACCTGCGTCTCGCCAAATGCTTCGCGCGCGTCCGCGGGCAACATCGCGAACATCGGCTCCAGCCCCTGGTCGATCTGCGACCGAGTCTGCTCGTCGAAGTCCTCCAGTAGCGCCCGCACGGTGTTGCGATACTCCAGCCGCGACAGCCGGTGCATTGGCGCGGCGCTGAGCGCTTCGGACTCGTCGCACTCGCCGAAGATCTCCTCGCCAGGATCCCCGCTGTCTCCCTGCGTCTCGCTCTCGCCCTCGTCGGCGCGCTCGGCTTCGTTGCCCCGGTAGCAACCCGGCAGCGCCAGCAGCCCGATGCCCGCCAGCACCGCCGCAGTCTTGGTCATCGTCGTACACAACCGCATCTTCAACGTCCTATGGGCTCGTCGCTTGCGAGCTATCGACCAGAGACGCTTGCCGAAGCGAAGGGGTGAAGAAATCTTTCGAGCCCTACCTGCGGGCGATAGGCCCCACCCCGCGTCGCCTTTGCCCCCAACCGCCGTCGTTCCAGCGGTGCTCGGGATCGCTAGATCCCCGTGTAGCGCACACGGGTGAGCACGCCGTCGACCTCGCCGACTTGCTCCCAAGAGGTCGGATCCTCGGCCCGGAACAAGAGCCCGTCTCCAGCGCCAACCATCACCGTGGGCCCGCAGGCCAGCGATTGGATCGAGCGCCCATGAGCGAACTCGGCCCACTCCCGACCATCATCGCTGACCCACGACGTGGTCCACCCGCTCGCCACCCACTGACCTTCGAAGAAGCACACGCCAAAGACGTTGGGCCCGGTGCCGTCGTAGTCGACCGTACGCCCGTCCCGGGTGAGCATCACCCGTCCACCTTCTTCGCCAACGGCCAAGAACTGTCCGTTGCCGTAGGCGATCGCCTCGAGCTTGGATCCGGGCAGCGGAGTCGTCGTCCAGGTCTGGCCATCGGTGGACGTGGCCATGCTCGAGGCCCCAACGGCAACGAAGCGTCCGTCTCCGTAGGCGATCGAGAGGTAGTTGGCTCCTTCTTCGGGATCGGGCCGATTGATCCAGCCCCAACCATCCTCGGAGTATGCGCGTCGACCTCCAAACCCCACGCTGACGAATAGACCGCCTCCGTACGCGACCCCCGTGATGTACCCCTGAAGATCCTGGAAGGACTCCCACTGGTAGCCATCGTCACTGGTGAAGGTGAGCTCCCCAGCGACCATCACGATCCGCCCCGGGCTCCGTGCGATGTCGGTGACCAGGGAGTCTTCGGGCGGAGCCGGCTCGACGAACTCCCCCTCCCAGGTGTGCCCATTGTCGAAGGAGACCACCCGGCGTAGATCGGTGCCGCCGGCGACGAACTGGGGCAGGGGGTCGTCGGCAAAACCATCGGTGACCGACGTTCGATAGCCGACGATCTCGTCCCCGCAAGAGACGGGACCCGCCATGAGCAGCGCGGATAGGGCAAGGGCTCTCATCGAGCAAGCTCCTCGGCCCGAGCACGATACACGCTTCGCGGGTAGCGTCGGACGAGCTGCTCCACCGCCCGGGCCAGCTCGGACTTGCGCCCTAACGCGGCCAGGGCCCTGATCTCGCCCCACCGCGCCTCCTCGGCGAGGGATCCCGACCCTTGCAGATAGCGGCGGAACAACGCCAGCGCGGCCTTGGATCGGCCCGCGTTGAGGCGGAGCTGACCCAGCGAAACCCGCGCCGCCTGGGCCTCGGAGCTGCGAGGGTAGGCGTCGATGAGCGCGCGATAGGTCCGCGCGGCGCCGCGCTTGTCCCCCTGACCGGAGAGCACTCGGGCCTGCGACAACAGCTCGTCGGGCGCTGCGGTACGAGCGGCCCTGGTGGCGGGCCGCTGCGGTCGGGCTGGCGTCTCGGGTTCAAGCTCGGTCTCAGTGGGCTCGGGCTCAGTGGGCTCAGTGGGCTCAGTGGGCTCAGTGGGCTCAGGCTCGGGAACCACAGGCACCGCAGGCACAGCCTCGACGACGTCGGGTACGGCAAGAGCTCGTCCTCCGAGCCTTAGCGACTCCCCCGCGACCAGGTCCTGGTCGAGATCGGTCCCGAGCAACGTCAACGAGCCGCGGTGGACTTTGAGCTCCACCATGGAACCGTAGAGCAGGACCTCATAGCGACTGTCGTCGCTGCCCTCCAGGACTCCTTCGGTGGTCTGAACATCGATCGCACCGTGGACCGTGAACGAACCGCGCCGAAGCTCGACCTTCATGCCGCGGCCAGGCTGGCGATGGACCCGAACCACGCTGCCCTGCGCGGCGCAGACCGAAGCCCCCTCCACCTGCCCACACGCGGGCTCCTTGGCGACGAGCCACACGGCCTGAGGCAAGGCATCACCGATCTCGACGCGCTGCTGGTCGACTTGGGTCACCCAGGCGCCCGTGCTGGCACGCAGGCCCAGCTCGGGGGTCAGCACGACCAGGCCGAGCACCACGGCAGCGGCCACCGCCAACAACGCCACGCCCCAGCGAAGGGTACGGCCTCGCCCCGATGGCCGGTTGGCGTCTTGGGCGAGGACTTGGTCGACGAGCGCGAGATCTTCGGACGACAGCGACGAGTCCGGTCGGCCGTGGGCTTGTACGGACAGCGCCTCGTAGAACGCCAGCTCACCCGCCCATGCTTCGGCCAGCGCGGCGTCGTCCGACGACACCGGGGGCGGCTGGTCCTCGCCGAGGGCCCGCGCATCCTGGTGAGCGCACCACCGCTCGTCGAGCCCGTCGCGCCGGGGATCAGTCACGACGGTGTCCCTCCCGGCCGATGGTGGCGTCGACCCACGCCCAGCGCTTGGTCACGACGCACGAGCCGACGGATCTCCTTGCGGGCGGTGACCAGGCGCGACTTGACCGTGTTGACCGACTCGCCGCAGAGCTGGGCGATCTCCGGCACGGTGTGCCCCAGACCATGCCGCAGAACGAGCGCCTCACGCTGCACGGGAGGGAGCGCGTCGAGATAGCTGTGCACCGAACGAGGCAAGCGCTCGTGCAGTGGCTCGTCGCCCACGGGCGCGGGCTGGGCGGCGAGCACCGCCTCGGGCTCGGCCACGCCGACGTGTCGCTGATGGCGTCGAGCGTGCCGTAGGCTGGCCCGGATCGCGATGGTCCGTACCCATGCGGTGAGTGATCCATCGCCGCGAAAGCCATCGAGACCGCCGAGCAGATCGAGCATGGCTTGCTGGGCCGCATCGTCGGCATCGGCGCGCTCGCGCAAGATCGTCCGCGTGGCGCCGCGAATGGTGGGCAACACCCGGGTGAGCAACGCACGCTTGGCCGCGGCGTCCCCCTGGCGGCAACGCGCGACCAGCTCGGCATCGTCGGCGCTGCGCTCGCTGTGGCCCGTCGACTTCGTCCCGCGCACGCTCGCTCCAGGTATGCCATACCCCTGCATGACATCGTCACCAACCCCACCGCGAGGTGCTCTGGGCGGCCGGACCCCGCGAAGGCCAAGACATCAGGCACGGTCCACGACATGGTGGAGACGCTCGCGCGAGCGCAAGAAGTCGGTAGAGTTCGGTAGAACGATCGGCACCGTGCTCGACACAGTCCTCTCCCCTCGCTTTGGGGTCGCGGGATCGGAGGGCCGCAGGCGTTTGTGCGAGCGCACCATGCCCCGACCGGAGGCCACCGCGCCCCGAAGTGGGTGAAGAACTCTTTGAATGACCATTAACATTGTTCTAGAGCGAGATCCGGCGCATTCACGCTATGGATCGAGGCGCGCTAGCGCGAGCGCGAGGCGCGACGCTCGAACGTGTACGACAGCCCCACGGTCGCGCGCGGAGCGATCGACCAGGCCTGTGCGGCGACCTCGCGGTTGGTTCCGGTGCACGGCAGTGCTTGGTCTTCGCACACCACGAACGCGAAGCGATTGAGGGGAACCGCCGCGCCGATCCCCACATCGAGGGCAAGCCCCCGCACGAGCGTGATGCCCACCTCGGCCATCGGCGCCACGCTGGCCAACGTGCGCAGCCCCGTACCCGCCGGACCTCGCCACCGCACGAGGTTGACGATCCCGAAGAGCACCCCGTGGAGCGCGACCCGTGGCGAGACCGAGCCCCCCACGCCCAGCGACGCAGAGAGCTGATGGCGGGTCAGCTCAAGCAAGGGCACTTGGCTCGCGCGAGCGCGGGCGAGGAACCCATACCCCAGACCCAGACGGATCCTTGGGTGGACCACCAACGACAGTTGCCCCCGCACGCCGCTCTGCCACGGCGCGGCGCGATTGAAGCTCTCGCCCAGATACGCCAGGCCCAGCCGCAGCTGCGGATAGGCCGGAGTCGGGGCCCGCGAAGGCGACCGGTCCCCCTCCTCGGGTACCGAGCTCGTGGGCCCGGGCTCGGGCCCGGGCTCGGACTCGGACTCGGGCTCGGACTCGGACTCGGACTCGGACTCGGACGGTCGCATCGCGGCCAGCTCTCGCTCGTCGACCTTGCGCATGCCCAGCTCCGTGCGCTCCCGCAGGGCAACGGCCGTCGAGGCAATGATGAGCCCGACCGACTCGACCAGTGCCGCATCCGACTCGCCCTCGGCCCGCAACAGCTCGCGGACATAGACTCCCTGATCGCGAGGATCATAGAGATAGATAGTCAGCCCGTCGTCGCGGCGACCTAGCCAGAAGACCCCGATCGTGCCGGGTTCCTTGCCCGTGGCGATCGCCCGGGCGAGCGGGCCGGAATCCCCGGCGGGGACGAGCTGCAGCTCGAGCTGCACGCTCTTTGCGTGATCGGTGACCGCGGCCAGGAAGGCGGCATCCTGCTCGGTACCGGCGTCGAGCATGGCGACGCGGGCCTGCGACTGGGCGGGGGACGAGACGAAGGCAGCGAGCTCGAGCGCCCCGGCCGCGCTGCTGTGCAAGAGTACGAGTCCGAGCACCCCCCCCACAATCGCCTTCAGGAGGTCGAGGGGCCACCGGGCGGCCTGGGACCGGTGCCCGCACTGAGGGATCCCGCCCCGCGATCGACCATGCGCGTGCCTTTTTTCGTCCGCTCGTGTCAGGGTCCCGACCTCGGCGCGACTCTAGCCAAGACGATCCCGAAGTCCAAACGCCGACCGCCATCCTCCCATGATCCCCTCGGGCACGATCTCCTCGGGCTATAGCCTGGCGACCAGCTTCACCGGCACGCGCACGACCTCGTACGATCCCGAGCCTCTATCGTCCGAGACGTCGTTCCACGAGCGCGGCAGCGTGGAGGGCGGTCCGATCACGAACAGCAGCGTCCACTCGCCCTCGTCCAGCCCTAGCGCGCGGGCGGTCGCGTCGAGCTCGACCGCTCCTGCCGGGTGCACGATGAGCTCGACCGGCAGCCGCCGCCCCGTCCCCGACGACCCGAGGGCATACACGACGGCATCGACCGCTCCCTCCACGGCCCGTGCCGGCAGCAGCAGCAGCTTCACCTTCCCCCCGAGCACGAACGTACGGACTTCGCTCGAGGACGGCGAGCTCCGGCCGCGCATCGGGGCCGCCCCCTGCCCCGGGGCCAGCGCATACTCGGCCAGGAACGTCGGACCACCATCGGATGGGCCTGACACGGGCGGCCGCAACCACAGCAACCACAAGAGGAAGACGACCGAGGTTGCCGCGGCCAGCGCCGGGACCCAGCGCCACGACCGATTCGGTGCTGCCCCGGTCTCGCGCACAAGCTCGTCTGGTGCGCGCAGAGCCTGGAGTAGCACCCGGAGGTTCTCCCGATGGCGCTCGGGTGTGGGAGGCTCGAACAGCGCTCCACCTCGTTCGATCGTCTCGTGGTCGAGGTCGCCGATGCCCTCACGCTCGCGGAGCAGGAAGGCCGCCGCCTCTTTGGACGAAAGCTCCCCCAACGCCACCCGACGCCAGATCCGAGCGGTGGGGTTCGACAGGGCCCGGTGGGCGCCGAGTGTAGATGCCACGTCAGGCTCGGCCATCGTCGACCTCCATCTCCCGTGGCTCGGCGTTCTCGGCACCGCCGGGCCCTGGCTCGGCCGCGCCCTGCACCGAGCTGACGAAGATCGCGAGCATCACGGCCACGAGCTCCGATCCGCCGCCGCGGGTACGCTCGCCCAGCAGATCCTCGGCGAACGAGGTGAGCTTCTTCTCCAGCCGACGCTTGCGCTGGTAGACGGTGTTCTCGTTCAGACCCAGCTGGGCGCCAACATCCTTGATCTTGCTCCCTTCGACGTAGTGCCCCTCGAAGATCCGACGATCCGTCTCGTCGAGTCGCTCGGCCACGATCCGGGCAAGCTGCTCAAGGAAGTCGGCATTCATGATCCGTATGGCGAAATCCCAGTCTTCGTCTTCATGGATATCGAGCAGCTCTTCGTCGGGCTCTCCGAGGTATTTCTTGGCGAGTTTCCAGCCCAGCCGGGCCGAGATCACCGCGAGGAATCGCTCAAACGGCGCATCGTGCGCCCCCTTGTAGTAGCGCATCAGTTTGCAGTTGCGTCGCAGCAAGTGCAGCCATACCTCTTGTACGATGTCTTCGAACAATGGGATCAGCGCTCGCCATCGGAATATGCGCATCCCGACGGCCCAGCGCACGGTGGGATCATAGCGGTGGTAGAACTGTCGAAAGGCGACCGGGTCACCGTCGAACGCTCGCTCCATCACCGCCGAGGGGAGCACGGCCTGCTCACGCTCCGCCATCGAGGACCTCCCTCGTACCTGCGGCCAGACGCCACGAAGAATCGACGGTCGCTCCCCGCATAGAACGGCCTCCTGCCGTCTGTTTTGGGCCGTATGGGCCAGGGTGACATTGAACGTCCTGAGACATTATCCCCTCGTTGAGGGTTGCCCTTGCACTCAACCTGACGTGAGCGTTCATTCTGAAGCCTATAAATGAACCGCGTTTCAAGGCCCTAGAGTGCCCTCAGCGCTCATGTCCCGAATGAGCGCACATCCAGCAGACTTCGTAGATCTCTTGGTCTCGCAGCCCGTGCGACCCGCTGGCGATCCGAGCTCGAGCCTAGGAGCCCGTATCGGACGAGCGCACCGCGGCAGCGCGTAGACACACCGTCACTGGATGGGCCCACGTTGACACACTCACCAGAGTCTTCGCTCAAGAGTCTTCGCGCACTGGATCCGCGGGGCGGAGGCCCAACCGCTAAAGCGATAGAGCCCCCGCCCCCGTCTCAGCGGCTCATCAGGCCGGCCGCAGCTCGATCCACAGCGCCTCGATCTCGTCCCAGGTCCACCCGGCGCCGGCGGGCAACGACCATGCGACCGGTTGGTGCTCGCTCAGCGAGACATCCTCGATGGTGATGAGATCCCACGTGCTGTCGGGGAGCAAGACGGTGACCTCGACGGTCCCGTCGAAGGTCAGGTAGATCTCATCGAAGTAGACGAGCTCGACGACGCCCTGAGTTTCGCCCTCCGACGTGGTCTCGGTACGAGCCTTCACCTTCTTGCACTTGGAACAGATCGGCTGCGGATAGCCGACGGCCTTGGACTCACCGACGACCACCACGGGGATCGATGCCGAGCAGGTCTCGGTCGCGCCCACCTCGCCGGGAGTCGCCAGGGCGAAGATCGGCGAGAGCAGGAAGGTCAGCGCCATTGTGGAAAAGGGTCCATTCCTCTTGTCGTTCATGCTTGTGTCGTTGGGTGCGCCGCATGGGTCGACGAACCGATCCCGGGCGACGCGTGTCCGGAACAGGCCGGAGCGCAGGTGGGCGAGCTCGTCGCTCACCGACACGGACCTCCACGCACCTCGTGCAAGAGCCCGGACAGGCGGCGAGCGACAGGCGTAGCTCCTGGCTCGATCCGTAGTTCCGTGACCCCACTCGATCTTCCCTTCGGACGTGGCAACGACGGCTGTCGACGAGGAGGCGAGCGGAGGTCGTGCAAGACTCGAAGCAGCGGCGTGCTATTGAACGTGCAGTGCCCAGTCGTGGTCATGCACGCGCAGACCTCTTCGTCATGCCGGGTAGCGGCCCGAGGCGAAGGGGCCCGAGGCGAAGGGGCCCGATGCGCGTGGTCGCCACGGCGACGCTCAGCCTGCTCACGTGCAAAGACCCGGTCGGAGATCGATCCCCGGCGCTCACGACGGCGACCGCTGATCTCGCTGACACGCCCGTCGGTACAAATGACCCGATGGACATTCTTTATGGGGGCTGTACCCAGATCTGGCTGGAACGACAGCCCCGCTGCATCTTCGAGCCAGCGGCGCCGCTGCACTTGTGGGTCGCCCACCACGACGTCGACACCCTGGCTCTCCAAGCAGATGGCCGGCGGCTCACCCCCCTCGGCGAACACACGGAGGACACGGGCATCGGGCTAGAGGTGAAGCTTCCTGCAGACGCAAAGGTACTTACTGTCGAGACCACAGCCCCCGAGACCACGGCCCCCCGGGCTCGCTGGTCGCTGGCCCTGCGGTCGACGAGCGAAGCACCTGAGCCTCCGCCGGGAATCGCGACGAACGAGGCGGTCGACGAAGCACTCGCCAACGCCTTCATGGCCAGCGAGCACGGTCAGTACCGCAGCGCGCTGCACGAGCTGAGCCGCATCGAGGCCGATGCGTCGCGCTACCCCAAGGGTCGAGCGGATCTGGCGACCTACCGAGGCCTGGTCCACTGGAAGCAGGGCCGATTCCACGACGCGGCCACCTCGCTACGACAAGGGGTCGCCTTTGCGACGAAACTCCACGACGACGAGCTCATACGCGACGCCGTACCGATCTATGCCGCGGCCCTCATCGAGCTGGGCTATACGGACGCGGCCGCCTACTGGACCCGCTGGGTGCTGAGCGTCGCGCGTGACGCTCCCGATCGCTTCGACTGTCTCGACATGGCCAAGCTGCTCAGCACGGTGGGTCACGTGCACCGGGTACTGGCCGGGCAGCGTGGCCGAGCGCCGATCGATCCGCGAGTACCGCTCCGCGAGGGACTGGGGCGGGTAGAGCCGGGCGGCCCGTGCCCCGATCCCCCGTCGGTGCCCGCGCTGCGCCTGAGCCTGGCCGAGCTGGCGCTCGATCGTGGGGATCCGAGCGCGGCGCTAGCCACCCTTGCCCCGGTGCGATGGGACGATGTGCCGAGCGCGGATCAGAGATTTCGCCTCCACGACGCCGAGCTACGTGCTCGGCTTGCGGCGGGTCACTCCGAGGTGAACCTGGAGGACTCGCTGGACCAACTGAGGCAGGCCGTCGACCGGGCCGGCTCTGCACAAGGGCGCTGGCGCCTCGCGCTGCGCGAGGGCGACGTTCGAGCTCGGCAAGCGCGATGGGAGCAAGCGCTCGAGGCCTACGCCGCGGCCGAGCGCGAGGCCCAGGGGCTCGCCGAGCTCGCGGCCGTGGGCGTAGGACGACAGACCGCGGTCACCCTGCACGCCTCGAGCACGGAGCGACTGGTGCGGTTGCTGAACGACCGGGGGCGACCTGCCGACGCGCTTTGTGCCGCACGGGAGGCTGCCGCGCGTCGGATCCAGGCCGTGGGCAAGGGACGACGCCCGGGAACTCATCGCGGGTTGGACAGGGCGATCGACCAGTACGAGCGAGCGAGCCGGCGCCTCGACGACGCGCGGCTGCATCGTCGGGTCCGACCCCGCGAAGATCAGGCGGCGCTGGGCCAGGCGGTCGCCCAAGCCGAGCAGCAGCTCGCGGAGGTCGCCAACGAGATCCTACGCGCGCAGTCGACGTGGCGCCCCTCGTGTGACGACCTGGTCCCACGAGCAAGCAACGAGCTCTTGCTGGGGCTCTATCCCACCCCGACCGGGTGGCTCGTGTTTGCGCAGGACAACGCGGGAACGCAAATGCGCGAGCTAAGCGGGGGCCCCGACCATGCGCTCGACGACCCCGCGCTAGGCGAAGAGCTGCTCGCTCCCCTCGACGAGCGACTCGAACGAGCCAACACGGTGCGGATCTTGGCCTCGAAGCAGGCCCAGGACGTGGATGTGCACCTGTTGAAGTGGCGGGGCCGGCCGCTGATCGAACACGACAAGGCCGTGGTGTACGGCGCAGAGCTGCCCCGAGTCGCGGCCGTGACCCGCCGTGCTCGCTCCTCAGACGATCCAGACGATCCAGACGACCCAGACGACGCGCCCAAGGTGGCGTTGCTCTTGGCCGACCCGACCGAGACGCTGCCCTTGGCACCCGCCGAGGTGCAGATGGCCGAGCTGTGGTTGACGCTACAAGGGTGGACGACGAGCGTCCCCACCCCCGCGACGGCAACCCCCGCGCGGATCATCGCACAGCTCGAGCGGGCGTCGTTGTTCTACTTCGCGGGACACGGCGAGCACGACGAGGGCGCGGCCCCCGTGAGGCCATGGCCGCCGTATGCCGGCGGAACCCGGGCGTGGCCCGCTCGACTCCGGCTGCTGCCCCCCACGGTGCTCGAGGCCCAGCAGATCGCGATGCTGCCGTCGGCACCACGACATGTGGTGCTCGTGGGGTGCGAGACCGGGGTCACCAGGGAGACAGGCGGAGGCATGAGCCTGGCCCTTGCGTTCCTGATCGCCGGGGCCGAGCAGGTGGTGGCCACCCCCGCGAAGGTGAGCGACGAGGTTGGTCGAGCCACGGGCGCAGGCGTGCTGGGGGAGCTCTCGGGACACCGGGTCGATCTGGCGCGCGGGCTGCAGCGGGTGCAGGCGAAGATGCTGCAAAAAGGACAGAGCGTGGGTCGATACCGGGTCTGGGTACGGTAAACAAGAGATCTTCGGTTCATGCCGCACAGGGAAGATCGGCGTCGCTCGTGGAACTGATGATCGAACACGAGACGGATCACGATGACCACGCGCACCGATGACATGATCCTCCTCGAGCGGTGGCGTGCCGGCGACCGGGAAGCCGGCGATACGCTCATTCGCCGCCACTATGGCTACGCCTATCGGCTCGCCCGACGCCGCCTGGGCAACGACGACGCTGCCGTGGAAGCGACCCAGCACGCCATGATGGTGGTGGTGCACAAGCGCGACGAGATCGACGTGAACTTTCGCGCCTACCTGGCCAAGGTCGTCTACTTTAGCGTGCTATCTCAGAGCAAGCGACACGAACACCAGCCCCTGACCGAAGATGTTGCCGGGGCCGACCCGCCGCGCGGCCCGTCGACGCTGATGGCCCACCGCGAGCAGGAGAAGCTCATCGTCAAGGCGCTGCGCTCGATGTCCATCGACGACCAGCTGGTGTTCTATTACGATTTCGTCAGCGACAAGACCCGGGGCGAGCTCGCCGAGCTGCTCGGGGTGTCACCCAAAGGGATCTACAAGCGGGTGACCCGAGCCCGACATCGTCTGGAGACGCTCTTGCAGAGCTTTCGAGACGCTCCCGCGCGTCCGTCGACGCTCGGCGGGCTGGAGACCTGGCTGCGCTCGCTGCATGCCAAGGCCGCACGGCCGCGCCACCCGTAGGTATCGGTAATGAGGGCCGAATTCGAGCACTCCGACGGAGGGTGACCTTCCGATCCGCGCAATCCGATCTTCCTCCGAGACATGGCGAGCCCCCGAGCAACCGGGGCGACGACCTTTATGTCGCGCCCATCGATCCGATCGAAGCAAAGTCTGCCCCGGCGAAGCCTCCCGAGCCTGCTCTGGCTCGGTATTTTCGTGGCCTACGGAGGCTGCGACGACGAGCCGCCGCCCGTGACCGGCTCCGAGAGCAGCTCGTCGGGGACTACGGCGGCGCCGGCCGAGTCGACGGGCGCGCCCCCGGTAACGAGCGGTACGGATCCAACGGGCGACCCCGGATCCACCGGAGGACCAAGCGGCGCAGACTCGACGACCGGGAGCCCGCCCGACCCGACCACGGGCTCCTCGGGGCCCGATCCGTCGGGCTCAAGCTCGACGGGCGGGCTCGAACTCGAGGGTGACCCCCCGGCGCCGGCCACCTATACCGCGGTCGACGACGCAGACTTCACCCTGCTGGGGGACAACGACGATTTCACCAACTTCTCGGACAACGGCAACCGGGTCCAGATCCTCCCGCTGCGCGACGAGAACTTTCCGCCCGGGGTCAACTACTGCACGGTGGGTAGCGACGCGCAGCTCAACGACCTACAGCAGTGGGCACGCGCGCAGCTCCAGCCAACGGTGCCCAAGACCTGGTACTACGACGTCACGCTGACCGCGGTGGCCGAAGAGGACGGCGAGTCCGAGTTCGCCCTGGTGGTCAACGGCGAGATCGTCGACACGGTGGCCACACCGGTCACCGACCGCACTCCTGGCGTCGGCGACATGGACGACTACGCGCACACCTGGGAGAGCGTGCCACTCTACGAGGGCGACACAATCGAGATCTGGGGCAAGGCCCACAGCAACCTCGGGCTCGAGGAAGGCGCGGGCTGCCGCAACTGGAGCCCCACCTACGCCTGGGCGCGCGGGCGCTGGCGCCTGCTCGATCTAGCGCCGACGCCCGGGGTGGAGTAACGACCCGATCCCCGTTGCTGCCAACAACGGGCTATCGTAGCCCCGATGATGGTCTCCCAGTCGATCCATCGCCCCACCGGGATCAACGTCTTCGGCTCATTCGTGCTGCGGGTCGAGCCCGACGTCGCGCTGGTGAGCTTCAAAGTCTGGCGCACGGACGACAAAGCCGCCGCCGCTTTTGCCGCCGCCCGAGAGGCGCTGTCCGAGGTTCGTGCCTATCTCGACGAGGCCAAGGTGCCGCCCGCCGAGATCCAGTCCTCCCACGTGAGGCTGAGCGACGAACGCGAGCACCGTGACAATCGCTGGGTACACGTTGGCTACCGCGCCAGCGTGGGGCTTGCGGTGCGCATCACCGAGTTCCCCCGCTTCGAGGAGCTGGTGGCGGGCGTGGTGGGGGCCGGCGCCAACGAGATCGAGAACACCGAGTTCGCGACGACCCGGCTGGCCGAGTACCGGGCCGAGGCTCGTCGCGGCGCGTTCGGGGCCGCCCGCCGCAAGGCGGAGCTCTACGCCAAGGAGGCGGACATTCGCGTGGGCGACGTGCTGCACATCGAAGACGTCAACCCGGACTCGCTGCGGAGGCGGGAGAGCCATGGCATGGACATCGATCTGAGCGCCGACGATGCGGCCGCCCGGGCCGTGGCCCCCGGGAGCATCAACGTCAACGCAGCCGTGATGGTCAGCTTCGCGATCGATCGCGGCAAACGAACCAGCGGCTTCGGCTGAAGTATCTATGCCGAGGCCGGCTCGGGATGCGCGACTTCGTCGCTATCTATGCCGAGGCCGGCTCGGGATGCGCGACTTCGTCGCTATCTATGCCGAGGCCGGCTCGGGATGCGCGACTTCGTCGCGCCCGGCCTCGGTCTTGCCCACGTGGCATCCAGCAGAGACAACAATCGGGGTTGGGGAGCTTAGGGCTGATGAACCGAGCCGGTCGACGCCGTGGAGGCCCCGGCCGCTCCGCCCTGCAGCCGGGAGAGCACCCGCTGGGCGGGCGGATAGCCGGGTCGAAGGGCGAGGGCCCGCTGGGCCGATTGCATCGCCTGCTCGATCTGGCCGAGCTGCTCTTCGATCTCGGCCCGCGTGGCCCACAGGTGGGGATCGCGAGGGTCGGCCTTGAGCGCCCGCCGAATGTGCTGCTGCGCCGTCTCGAGCTGGGGAGGATCGCGGTCCATCGCCAGCCGTGCCCGCAGGTACGACTCGTAGGCGACCGGCGGCGGCGGAGCCGATTGCACGACCTGCCCGTCGACCTCGTGCAGCGAGCGATAGCTGGGCGCGAAGATCGGCATGCAGCCCCCGAGGAGCCCGAGCACCAGCCCCCCCGCTACGGCCGTCGCCGCCCGTGCCTCCGCTGTACGCATCGCCGTGGGCAAGCTTGCCACGCACCGAGTAGAGCAGCCACCGCGAACCGTCTAGTCACCACAGGGCTCGACGACCTTCCCAATGCACCAGTCCACATGGGTCCAACGACCATCCCGAAGCGCGTTGCGCAGCAGCAGCGACGGGATCTGGACGTGATGCAGCGCAAAGAACGGCCAAGGATCATCGCGCTGAAACACCGCGTCCTTGCCCCGCCAAAGGTGTCGGATCCAGCGCCAAGCCTGCCCCGGCGCACGAACATACGCGAGCCGCTCCAGCTCCATCGCCAACCAGTAGGTCGGCGAGGTCGACAGCGGGGGCGTCAGGCAACCCGAGCGCTCCCCCAAATAGGCGGCGGCAAGCTGGGCCGGCTGGTCCCCGAACAGGGTGATCGCCGAGTGAAGCCGCGGGTTGCACTCGATCGCCCAGGGTATCCCCTCGGCATCGAGGATGAAATCGAAGCAAAGCTGGGCATCCTTGGCCCCAAGCGCCGCCACGAAGCGCTCGACCCACATACGCACCCGCGGCCGCTCGACCGCCCGGTAGTTGAGCTGGTAGGGCGAAGACTCCGCGCATACGAACACGCGGATCTCCCCGTCGACGACGGTCGCGTGCGCGCAGTGCTCGACGCCTTGAACGAACCGCTGCAGCACCCACGGTCGCTCGGGCTCGATCGACAAGGTGGCCGCCCACTGCCGTTGACGCTGGCGGTCTTCGAAGGGCAACAGCTGCTTCCCCTGACGCCCGATCGGATCGTAGACCGCAGGCTTGAGCAACCACCGGCTCCCAGAATCATCGCGAAACTCGGCGAGCTGGTCGGGGCGATCGATCCGCAGGGTCTGTGGCACGCCTAGGCCCGCTTGACGTGCGATCTGGGCAAAGCGGAATTTGTCGTCGACGACCGCGTTGTCTCCCGCGTCGAGGTGCAAGACCCGACAGCGCAGCCGCTCTTTGACCTCGGCATCGAGCTGAGCACCCGCAGGGCTGTTGACCGGCACGAACAGATCGACCCCCTCGCGCTCGACGACCCGCGCCAACGCCCGCGCGTAGCCCTCAAAGTCGACCAGAGGGTCGGGTACGGTGAAGGATCTCGACACGGCTCGGGAGAACCGCCCCGCGCCCAGCCGATAGCGCGCCGTGTCGGCCAGCACCACACGGTGCCCGGCGGCGTGAAACGCCCGAGCCAGCACGAGGCCCTTGGTCATCCGCGTGGTGTTGATGAGGATCGTGCGACGCTCACCGCGACTTGGGCGCGTGTGGCCGTCGAGCAAGGAGATCGCGGACGAAGCCGCGGCGGTCAACGGAGCCAGGCCTCCGAGCAAAGCCATGGTCGCGGCGCTACGCGCCCGGCCTCGTCGGCGAGAGGGCAACGCGGGAGGCATGAGCTCACGACGCGAAAACGTGTCGAAGGGGTAGCTGGGGGTCACGAGGCATTCCTCAACGCGAGGGGATCGAGCTCATGGCGAGTGGCGAGGGCCTGAGCCAGGGAGGCAACGTGAGGCTCGAGGACGCATGAGTAGTGGGATCCATCCACCCAGTCGATCTCGGTGGAGTCCTCGGGCAGCAACAGCGCCCGCTCGACCCAGACCAGGGCCGGGTTGGGAGCGTTGATGTGGCGCTCTTTGCTGCGAAAGCCCACCACCGGGCCCTCGTAGACCAGGGAATGATCGTGGTCGTACGTCGCGTGGAGAGTCCCCTCCAGCACCGCCATCGCACGCTCGACATCGGCCCCTTCGGGGAATACGCCGAGCGTGCGCACCTGGGCAAGCACGGCGGCCAAGCGAGCGGCATCGTCGGGGAGCGCCCGCAACTTCGCCGAGTCGAGCAGCTCCTCGCGACCAACCAGGCCCCCGTAGACCCGATTGCAGACCCCCCACAGGTAGCCTTCGTCGATCTGTTGGCGAGGGCGGCCACCGTCGGGGGCGATCGGCAGCCAGCTGTCGAGCAGGCCGACGAACGCGGGAGGCTCTCCATCGAGGGCCAGCAGGCGCGCGATCTCCAGCGCCACGATCCCACCAAAGGACCAGCCGGCCAGGCGGATCGGCCCCCTCGGCTGCACGGATCGAATCGCGTCTCGGTACCGCCGGGCCATCGCGGTCACTCGCCGGAGCACGGGCTCCCCCGGATACAGGCCCGAGGCTCGAATTCCGTAGACGTCCAGCGAGGGACGCAGCGACTGGAGGCGCCGGGCCAAGGGCGTGTATGCGATCGCTCGACCTCCGGCGGCGTGGATCATGAACAAGGCCGCGCCGTGCTCTGCACCGCGCCCGCTGCGGACCAGCGGCACGACGAGAGGGTCGTACTCGACGCAGGACGACCCCAGCGCTCCGAGGATCGCGCGAGCATTGCGATGGTGGAGCACCGTCGGGCGTCGGCTCCCCAGGGCAAAGCCGCTCCGCGCGAGGCGAGCGTCGACGGCCAGCGCCCGCAACGAGTCTCCACCGAGGTCGAAGAAGTCCCCGTCGACGGGTACCGCCTCGGGCGAAGCCAGGCCCAGCACATCGGCCAGTACCGCCAAGACCTCGCGCAACCGCGGATCATCGGGAAGGGACGCCGCTTCGACGCTCGGCGCAACAGGAACCGGGAGCGCCTTGCGGTCGAGCTTGCCGCTGGCGGTCAGCGGCAGCGACTCGAGGGTCACGATCCGCGAAGGCACGGCACCCGACGAGAGCCGACCGGCGAGGGCCCGGCAGGCCGCGCCCTGGTCGACCTCACCGACCACGTATGCCACGAGCTGACCGTCGCGCACCACCGCCGCCGCCTCACGGATCCCCGGCAGGGCCCGCAACGCGGCTTCGACCTCTCCGAGCTCGATCCGCTGGCCGCGGATCTTGACCTGCCCGTCGCGCCGCCCCACGAACATCAGAGCGCCGTCCTCACGGCACCAGACCAGATCTCCGCTGGCGTAGCTACGCATGCCATCGGATCTGCTCCGAAAGCTACGAGCATTGAGATCGGGTCGACCATGATACCCACGGGCTACCTGGACCCCAGCGATCTCGAGCTCTCCGACCGCGCCGACGGGCGCGGGCTGACCCCAGCGATCCCGCACCACGAGACGGGTATTGGCGATGGGGTGGCCGATCGGCACATCGGGCTCGCTCGCTACGCAGTCCCACACGCTGACCTGGATCGCGGCTTCCGTCGGACCATAGAGGTTGGCGACGCGCACATGGGGCAGCATGGCCGCGCTGCGCTCGACCAGATCGCGGGGCAGCGCCTCGCCGATCAGTGCCAGGTGCTGCAACGACGGCAGCGGCCGGTCGAGCAGATCGAGGAAGGGCCCGAGGGTCGAGGGCACGAACGTGGCCCAGGTCACCCGGTGGCGGCTCATCGTGGCGGCGAGCGCCCGGGGGTCGTGCTCCTGTCCCGGGCCGGCGATGACGACCGAGACCGCCGTGACCAGCGGCAACAGCAGCTCCCAGCCGCTGACATCGAAGCTGATCGACGTCTTGTGGATCAAGATCTGATCGCGGTGCAGGCCAAACCAGTCCCGCATCCACAGCAGGCTATTGCGAACCCCCTCGTGGGTATTGATGACCCCCTTGGGCCGGCCCGTGCTCCCCGAGGTATAGAGGATGTAGAGCGGATCGCCCGGCGCTGGCCGCAGAGGCTCGACCGGAGGATCTGCCGAGACCGGGCCGTCGAGATCGATCCGGATCGAGCCCTTGGGCAGCGCAATCGACGTCGTACGGGTGGTCAGCACCACGCGAGCCCCAGCGTCGTCGAGTACCGTCGCAATGCGATCGGCCGGCAACGCAGGATCGACGGGGACATAGACCGCCCCAGCCAGCAGCGCAGCGACCAGCCCCACGTAGCGATCCACCGAGCGAGGGAGCGCCAGCGCGACCCGATCCCCGGGGCAGACTCCCTGCGCAACGAGGGCCGCGCTCCACTGGCTCCCCTGGGCCAACAGATCCCCGCGGGAGATCCGCCGACCCGTCGAGCCGTCGATGAGCGCCACGGCCGTGGGCGCACGCTGGGCCTCGGCGCAAAGAGCCTCCGTGATCGTAGGCGGTACGTCGTCCCACCGCATGGACGGGCCCCAGCACTCACGAGCACCCCGCGGATCGACCCAGGGCGCTTCGACCGCGATCCCCTGGTGCTCGATCGTCGCCCGTAGATGCCGAGCGAGGGCATCGACGCGGACCGGCGGGAGCACGCCCTCGCGCACCCCCAGCACCACCGCGTCATCGACCGCGCTCAATGACAGATCCAGCTCGTGCGGGACGAGCACGTCTTCGGCCAGCCAGCGGCCCGCTCCGGCCGGTAAGGCGTCGATCCCCACCTGAGCCAGGGGTGCACACGTCGGCTCGTCGATCCCTCGGGCCCGCTCGGCAAACGAGGGATCGTCGCGTGTCGCCTGTCGACAGGCCGCCCAGGACCGAGCGAGATCGTCGAGCGTCTTGCCGGCCAACCCCTCGTCGGTCGTGGTGATCACGACCGGGTCGTCATCAGGGCCGAGGTCATACGGCGCCCCTGAGCGCCGAGGCCGTCGCAGACCCCACCGCGCCGCACCGTAGCGCGCCAACACCACCTGCAACGCCGCGGCGAGCAGATCGTCGACGGTGACCCCGACCGCCCGTGCCCACGCGGCCAGGGGCACATCGAGGGGGATCCTCCGGTGGCGCCCCGCGTAGGGCATGGCCCGCGCCCGATCGATCTCGGGGAGCTCCCACCGAGGCGGCGGCGGCTCATCGTCCGTCGGACGAAGCGCAGGATTCGTAGCGCCACTGGACGATCCGAGCCGACCGCCGTGCACGATCGCGTCGACCAGGGTGGCGACCGACCACCGGTCGACGATGGACGCCGAAGCGATCACCGCCAAGCGATGGAGATCGGGGCTCCAGACTGCGCGGGCCACCGGGCCACCGACCGGATCGAGCGGTTGCTGGAGACACGCGCGTAGGTCGTCGACTCCGCGGGCCATCCGAAGCTCGATCCCAACCTCGTCGACGCCCACCAATGCGCGCCCGTCATCCCGCACGCGCCACCGCAACGCGTCGAGCTCGTCGAGCCGCTCGCCGAGCACCAAAAGCGGGCTACGAGCGCGGTGCCAGTGCGCCGCGACCCCGACACAACCAGCGAACGGGCTGTGGCTGAGCCTGGCCTCGATGAAGGCCCGCTGTGCGCACGGGGGCAGGGAGCGCTCAGCCACCTCGACCCTCGCCCCGGACTCGGATGAGGCTCACCCCATCGCGTAGCGGCACGATGACGTGCTCGAGGCGCTCGTCGTGGGCGACCCGCTCATTGAATGCCGCGATTGCGGCCCCGGCCGCACTGCGCTCTTCGAGCCAGGGCTGTCCCTGAAGGAGGGTGTTGTCTACGACGATGAGCCCTCCCGGCTGGAGGATCCCGTCGAGCACGGCATCGAGGTAGGCCACATAGCCACCCTTGTCTGCGTCGATGAACACGAGGTCGAAGGTCTCCCCCTCGTCCCGAAGCGTGCGCAGGCTCTGGTCAGCCGGACCGGTCACCAGCTTGATCTTGTGCCCATGCTCGCTGCGGTCGAAGTGACCGCGCGCAAACTCGACCAGCCAGGGCTCGCGCTCCAGCGCGACCAGGCGACCGTCGGCGGGGAGCGCCTGGGCCATAGCCAGCGCGGAGTACCCGGTGAACAGGCCGATCTCGAGCACGCGCCGCGCACCGCTCAGCCCCACCAGCATCGAGAGGAACTGGGCTTCCACCGGTCCGCAGAGCATCTCGGACTCCAGCTTGACCCCCGTCTGCCCCCCGGCGTGGAGCGCCTTCCAGTCCACGCCACCGGTCGCGTCGGCCAGGGCCTGGAGCGCCGACGAGGGCGCGGTGGTGTGTTGCTCGACGTAGGGCGCCAGCCCTCGGGCGAGCGCGTGGGCCCGCACGACGAGATCTCGCAGCTCATCGCTCGGGGACTCTTGGCTCGGCGCCTGACCCGGCGCCTGACCCGGCACCTGACCCGGCACATGGCCCAGACGAGTCGCGATCTGGGCGACCAGATCGGCGAGGATATCGTGAGGGGTCACGGGGCGAAGCGCCCCCTCGGCTCGACCGGTTCGATCGTTCATCGTAGATCCAGATCGGCGAGGTACATCTCGATGCCCGCCCCCTGGCGAGGCAGCTCTCGGCACAGCGCATGGTGACGATCGATGGCCTGACGCAGCTCGTCGGACGACACGTCGTCGGCGTAGTCACACGCACCGATCCGACCTCGCGGCAGCGGAGCCCAAAGACGACCACCGCGCTTCTCGATCATCTTGGTCTGGGCCTTCATGATGAGCTCGTGCTCGTCGAGGATCGGGTGATCGACGGCCAGCTCACAACTGGAGATCAGCTGATGGATCGCACTGCGATCGTCAGGCTCGATCCATCCCCGTAGCTCGGCCAGGGTCGCCCCCAGCGCCATGCCGACGCTGACCGCTTGACCGTGCAGCAAGCCCGAGGCGAGCTCGTAGCCGGGGCTCCACGTATGACCATAAGCATGCGGGCGCGCCTGGTGGGTTTCCCAGGGATTGGTCCCCTCGTGGCTCATGTAGGAGCGTAGCGCCATGAGGATCACGTCGTCGGCCACAGTGGCGAGGTTCTCGTCACCCCCCTCGGTCGCAAATCGCGTGTGGACCAGGTCGGGGCCGTACTCGACCAACCGTCCGAACAGGGCCGCGTCGTCGACCACCGCCATCTTGATGGCCTCGGCGATTCCGTGCCGCACGTGAGCGACGTGCAGCGTGCGGAAGAACGAGCGATCGACGATCGTCAGCACCGGTAGGTGGTAGGCCCCCATGTGGTTCTTGAAGCCCATGCCGTTGACACAGGTGCGGGGGGATGGGCCCGCATCGATCGCCGCGATGACCGTGGTGCCGATCACCACGTAGGGCGTACGGCGGTGATGCATGGCGGAGGCAAGGCCGGCGGTATCACAAAGAACTCCCCCGCCAATGATGAGCAGGGGCTCGTGGCGAGCGAGAGCCTGCTGCCTCATCCACAAGAGCACCGCATCGACGAGCTCGGGCTGCTTGTCCGATTCCCAGGCGCGCAGCGGCTTGGCCACGTAGGGCAGATCGTGCACGCGAAAGTACTCGCGGATCTGCTCCCCGTAGAGTTCCTCGACGGTCTCGTCGATGACCGCGACACAACGACCGTAGGCCCGATAGTACTCGGCCAGGTAGCCGTTGGCCGGGTCGAAGACCCCGGAAATGACCCGAACCTCGGACTCGCAGGTGAACGTCGCCTTGATGCTGAAGCTCCGCCCGTCCACCCCCGCGGCGACCTCCCCGTGGTTGGTGTACCAGTCGGAGGTTCGATAGTCGGAACCCGAGGCGGGCTGGGTGGGGGTGTGGAGTGCGGAAGGAGTAGTGGTCACGTGCATGGGCGTTCTCCCGGCAGACCTCGTGAGCGCTCGACCTGGACCGTGATACCGATCGTCGGGCTCCGAGCGTCGATGATTTTCGGATTGCCAGACCGATTACGTAAGTGGTCGAACGGCGCAGTTCGAATGGAAGTGCCAGGCTACGGCTGCCTGTCGGCCGTTCTATTAGCGCGGACTCGTCGAGTGTCAACACGAGGACCCATCTGCAACACCACGATCGCCAGGAGCACGCCCGGCACGACCTCGTGCAGAGCGGAGCCCCAGCCCAGCGCTCGCCACCCCAGCATGCTTACGATGCCAACGAGCATCGCGCCAAGGCTCACCACCGACGAGGTTGGGCCACGCCATGTGGCAAAAAAGACCACCGGGCCCAGCGACACCGCGAGCACCGACCACGACGTCACCACGAGGCCAAAGACATTGGACGGCTGCCACCACGCCAGCGTCGTCATGAGCACGATCACCAAGAGCGTCCCGATCTTGACCACCCGTACCCGGGGCTGACGTAACGTGAGATCCGTAGTGAGAGCAGCCGCACTGACCAGCACCTGGCTGTCGGCCGTGGAGATCGACGCCGCGAAGATAGCGGCGAGTACGGCCCCCACCATGGCCCCCGGTAGCAGGGTGCCGGCGAGCACCGGCAGCGCTTGCTCCGGATCGCCAGCGCCGAGATCGGGCAACAGGACCCGAGCGCTCAGGCCCACGGCCAGCGACGCGACGGTGAACACCAGGGACATCGACACGTTGATCCGTCGGGCAATCGTCACGTCCCGGTCACCGCGTACGGAGAGCAGCCGCACCATGACATGAGGCTGGCCGATGACCCCCAAGCCCGCGATGATCCAACCCAACACGAACAAGACCGGTCCCCCCGCCGCACCGCGGGGCGACACCGACAACAGCGCCGGATCGATCCGCGCAAGGGTATCGATCAGCGAGTCGATCCCTCCGCACTCGACGACACCGACCCACCCCAGGATCAGCATGGCCGTCAGCATCACTGCGCTCTGGGCGGCATCGGTCCAGATCGTGGCCCGCACCCCGCCCGCGGCCGAATACCCGACGATGAGCAGGGCGCCGATCCCCACGCCCACCTCGTACGTCCACCCGGTCACCGTGTGCATGGCCTTGGCGCCAGCCTGCAGCTGAGCGGCGGCATAGGTCGCCAGCATCACCACGGTGAGCACCGCCGCGGCGACGCGCACCACCCGGCCGCTCCCGGCGGCAACCACCTGCGGCCAGGTCTGCGCGTCGAGCCCCGCGGCGCGGGCCCGCAGCCGGGGAAAGGCCAACCGCCAGGCCAGGTAGTCTCCAAAGAACCACCCAACCGTCAGCCACAGGGCCGAGATCCCCGTCGTATAGATGAACCCGATCTGCCCGATGAACCCGAACCCAGAGTGCGCCGTGGCCCACGCCGAGACCGCGGTGAGCCACGGTCCCACGCTGCGGCCCGCCACCAGATAGTCGCGCGTGGTCGCCTTGGCGTGCCGCGCGGCCGCGGCTCCCACGACCGCGAACAAGACGAGTAACAGGCCGAACGCCGTCGTGGTCGCGTTCACGAGCACCCGACCTCACCCTCGGGACACTCGCCGCTGACCGCGTTCAACTCGCTGCACGCTCGCCACCCGGTAGCGTCGATAGTCGCCCCCCACGACGCTGCAACCTCCAGGCCCCGGGCCGCCTTCACAGCGGGATGTTCCCGTGCTTCTTGCGCGGGTTGTCCTGCCGCTTGTTCCGCAGCAGCCGCAAGCTCCCCGCCACCCGCTGCCGCGTCTGTTCGGGCCGGATCACCTCGTCCACGAACCCGAGCTCCGCCGCCTTGTACGGGCTCGCGAACAGCGACCGATAGTCCGCGGCCAGCTCGGCCCGACGCGCCAGCGGATCCTCGGCCTGCAAGAGCTCCCGCCGAAAGATGATGTTGACCGCCCCTTCCGCCCCCATCACCGCGATCTCGGCGGTCGGATACGCCAGGTTGATGTCCCCTCGGATGTGCTTGCTGGCCATGACGTCGTACGCCCCGCCGTAGGCCTTGCGCGTCACCAGCGTCACCTTGGGCACCGTCGCCTCGGTGAACGCATAGAGCAGCTTCGCCCCGTGCCGGATGATCCCCCCGAACTCCTGATCGGTCCCCGGCAAGAACCCCGGCACGTCCACCAGCGTCACCAGCGGCACGTTGAACGCGTCGCACATCCGCACGAACCGGGCGGCCTTCACCGAGGCATCGATGTCCAGGCACCCCGCCAGCACCAGCGGCTGGTTGGCCACCACCCCCACGCTGGCCCCTTCGATCCGCAAGAGCCCCACCACCATGTTGCGGGCGAAGTCCTCCTGCACCTCGAGGAAGCGCCCGTCGTCGGCAAGAGCCGTGATGATCTTGCGGATGTCGTAGGGCTTGCTCGGATCGGGCGGCACCACGTCCACGAGCTCCGGGCAGGCCCGGTCGGGATCGTCTCCGGTGCGCAGCACCGGCGCCGCAGCCATGTTGTTGGCCGGCAAGTACGAGAGCACCTCGCGGGTCAGGGCCAGCGCGGCCGCCTCGTTCCCGCAGCGAAAGTGCGCCACCCCGCTGCGTTCGTTGTGGGTCCGCGCCCCGCCCAGCCCTTCTTTGGTGACCTCTTCGTGGGTGACCGCCTTGATGACGTCGGGCCCGGTGATGAACATGTAGCTGGTCTGGTCGACCATCACCACCAGATCGGTCAGCGCGGGGCTATAGACCGCCCCGCCGGCGCAGGGCCCGAGGATCACCGAGATCTGCGGCACCACCCCCGAGCTGAGCACGTTACGCTTGAAGATCTCCGCGTAGCCCCCCAGGCTCTCCACCCCCTCTTGGATCCGCGCCCCGCCGCTGTCGTTGAGCCCGACCACCGGCGCGCCGACCTCCATGGCCAGATCCATCACCTTGCAGATCTTGCGCGCATGGGCCATGCCCAGGCTGCCCCCGAAGACGTCCGGCTGCTGGGCGAACACGAACACCGGCCGCCCGTCGATCGTGCCGTGCCCGGTGACCACCCCGTCGCCGTAGGGCCGCTTGGCCTCCATACCAAAGTCGTGGCAGGTGTGGGTGACGAAGCGGTCGAGCTCGACGAAGGATCCTTCGTCGAGCAGGATCTCGATCCGCTCCAGCGCGGTCTGTCGCCCCTTGTCGTGGACCTTGTCCGCGGCCGCCTGGGCCTGGGCTCGGGCCCGGACTAGGCCGTCTTCGCCGGACTCGGCGAGTTTTGGCGAGGCGTTGAGGCGGGCGAGCTCTTCGCGGAGCTCGAGCTCCTTGCGGACGTCACGGTCGGCCATGGCGGCGGCAAGAGTAGCCGCGGCCTTCCGCTCAGACGAGCCCCTTGGTGGAGGGCAGCGCCCCGCCCAGGGCCGGGTCGGGTGCGCAGGCGATCCGCAGCGCCCGCGCAAAGGCCTTGAACGCGGCCTCCACCACGTGGTGCACGTTGCCCCCCGCCCGCAGGTGCAGGTGCAGGTTCATCCGGGCCTGCACGCTGAGCGCCTGGAAGAACTCCTTGACCAGATCGCAATCGAAGCGCCCCACCCAGCGACCGGCGATCACCGGCAGATCGTAGACCAGGTAGGGTCGCCCCCCCAGATCGAGCGCACAGTCGACGAGGGTCTCGTCCATCGCCAGCGAAAAGCACCCGTAGCGATAGATCCCCGCCCGTGAGCCCAGCGCCTGGTCCAGCGCCATGCCCAGGGTCAGGCCCACGTCCTCGACGGTGTGGTGATCGTCGATCTCCGTGTCGCCCTGGGCCTCCACCCGCAGCGCCATGGCGCCGTGCTTGGCCAGGGCCTCCAGCATGTGGGACAAGAAGGGCACCGGGGTGGTGATCTGGGCCGGCTTGGGCGCGTCGCCGGGCACGGTCAGCTCGACGACGATCTGGGTCTCCTTGGTGCGCCGCTCCACGCGGGCCTTTCGGGGCTCGCTCGCCATCGTACTCATCGCCTCCTCACCGGCTCCTCACCGGCTCCTCACCGGCTCCCGTGGTCCGACGACCGGGGCGCGCCGGGGCGCGACTCGATCTCGGCCAGCAGGCGCCGCAGCGGCTCGGCCGCCTCGAGCGAGAGCCCGAGGCGGGCATCGACCCACGCCCCTCGTAGCTGCCCCTGCTCGAGCTTGCGCCGGGCCGATCGTAGGTAGATCCGCGCGAAGGTGTTGTGCACTTTTCGCTCCTCGGACGTCAGGCGCCGAGCGCGGGCCACCTCGGAGAGGCGCGCCTCGCCGCGCTCGAGGGCGGCGTCGTAGAGCACCCGTAGCTCGGGGTCGAGCAACACGTTGTAGGACTCGGTCATGCGCTTGAAGACGGTATAGACCGCCTTGTGCAGGCTCTCCCCTCCGCGGTGGAGGAACTGATCGGGGTGAAAGCGCTGCGCCCGAGCGTAGAAACCGTCGCGTACGGCCACGTAGTCGCAGCCGGGGCGCAGGCCCAGGTACTCGTAGTACGACAGCTCCTCGAGCCCATCGTAAAGCCGCATGATCTCCTCGAGTAGCTCGTCGGACGCCATGACCATAGACCGGAAAAGGAGACTAGCGGAGATCCGCGAAGACGGGCCGAGATCGACCAAGACGGGCCGAGATCGGCGGCCACGGGCCGAGATTAGCGGCCACGGGAGGCCACGCTGCCGCGTTCCCGGTTGGGCCCCCGGTTGGGCTCCCGGTCGGGAGCCGGCGTGGGCTCGAGGCGCTCGGCCATCTGCGCCACCTCGGTGTCGCTGGGCCCGCCGAGCACCCGCATGGTGGCCACCTGCTGCATGCCGGTGTCGCGATCGCGGGCGCGCACCTCCAGCAGGCCATCGGTATTGATCTCGAAGGTAACCGCGATCGTGACCTCGCCCCGGGCCGCGTCGCGCAAGCCCGAGAGGGTGACCTCCCCGAGCTTGAGGTTGTGCTCGAACTCCTCTTCTTCGCCCTGACACACCTGGATCCGCACGAAGCGCTGGTTGTCGCGGGTGGTGGTAAAAAGGCGGGTCTGCTCGACGGGAATCGGGCTGTTGCGCTCGATGATGAAGTCGACATAGCCCCCCACGGTGCGCACGCCGAGGCTGCGCGGGGTGACGTCGAGCAGCACCGCCGAGGCGGCGGCGCTCGGACCGGCCGGGTTGGCGCCGCTGGCGGCCATGGGCACCAGCGAGCCCATCAGGGCGGCCCCCTGGATAGCCGCCCCCACCGCGACCACGCTCATGGGGTTGATGGAGGTCTGCGGCGGCTTGCCGAACACCTGCTGGACCACCTCGCGCACCAGGGGCAGGCGGGTGGTGCCGCCCACGAGCACGATCTCGTCGATCTGGTGGGAGGCCAGGCCCGCGGTGCGCAGGGCGTCCTCGCACACGGGCACGGTGCGGCGGACGATCGTCTCGATCCGGCGCCGCAGATCGAGATCGGACAGCGAGAACTCCAGGGTGCCGCCGCGACCGGGCAGCACCTCCTCGAGGTGGACCGCGGCCCGCTCCTGCTCGGAGAGCTGGATCTTGATCTGCTCGGCCACCGCCCGCAGCCGCTCGGTGGCCACCGGGGAGTCGGCCAGCTCGCCCCCCTGCCGCTGGCGAAACGTGTCGATCATGTGGCCCAGGATCGCCTCGTCGATGTCGTCGCCCCCCAAGAACATCTCACCCGAAGTGGCCAGCACCTCGAAGACGTTGCGGGTGATCTGAAGGATCGTGACGTCGAAGGTGCCCCCGCCAAAATCGTAGACCGCGATCCGCCGGTCGGTGTCCTCGATGTAGCCGTAGGCCAGCGCGGCCGCGGTGGGCTCGTTGATCACCCGGATCACGTCGAGGCCGGCCAGGCGGGCTGCGATCCGGGTTGCGCTGCGCTGCGAGTCGGTGAAGTTGGCAGGGACCGCGACCACCGCCTTGCTCACTCGCTGCCCCAGGGCCTCCTCGGCCATCTCGCGCAGGTAGGTGAGGACGTAGGCCGAGATCTCGACGATGCTGTGCAGGCGCGAGCCCAGCTCGACCACCACCGACTCGTTGTTGCCCTCGCGGATCTCGTAGGGCACCGTGGAGCACATGCGCTGCACCTCGGGTGACCCCCAGCGGCGACCGATCAGGCGCTTGGAGCTGTAGACCACCTGGGTGGGATCGACCGAGCGCCGCCGCTTGGCCCGGTTGCCGACCACGATCGATCCGTCGGGCAGGGCGGCGACCACCGAGGGCACGATCCGATCCTCGCCACGCCGCACCACGGAGGCACGGCCTTCCCGCACGATCGCGCAGGCGGAGTTGGTCGTACCCAGGTCAATGCCCAGCACGAGCTCGGATGGGGGGGCCATGAGCGGCTTTAGTCTAGCCGATCGCGCTCACACCGCGAAAAACCGGCCGAATGTGGGTGAGCCCAGGGCGACCGACGGACGGGCCGACCATGCCTCTGGCCGCCAGAGCCGGCCCGGTCCCGGCCACCTGGGGCCCCCGGCTCGCCCTCGATTCCAGGCCTCAGATCGGCGCTTCGGGCACGAAGATCACGTCCCCGGGCAATAGCGGCAGATCCTCGCGCTTGCTCTCGAGGATCTTGCGAACGTCGATCTCGTAGGTCTGCCGCCCGCCGTCCGTCTCCCGAATGAGCTTGATCCGCTTGGTGTGCGCCAGCGGGTTCATGCCCCCCGCCAGTGAGATCGCTTGCACGAGGGTCAGGCGCTCCTTGAAGGGGTAGGAGCCGGGCGCGTTGACCTGCCCCAGCACGCTAACCTCGCGGTTTTGGCGGCTGACAACCTTCACCGAGACCTGCGGCTGGCGCAGCCAGCCATCGGCCAGCTTGGCCTCGATGCTCCGCGCCAGCTCGCCCTGGGTCTGGCCGACCACCTCCACGTCCTCGATCCACGGGAAGCGGATCGTGCCGTCCTCGCTGACTTCGTACTCCCCCGAGAGCTCCTCTTGGTCGGTGACCCGGATCTCGACGAGATCACCGGGGCCCAGCTCCGGCTTGGCCCGCAAGGCCGGGGGCGGCACCACGGTCACGGGCTCGGGGCCGCAGGTCGCCACCGCCAGCAGCACCCCGCCCACGAGCCCGGCCCAGGTCCCCGAGAGGCTCACAGTCGAACCGCCCCGAAGAGCATGAGGACGTGGCGGGTGAAGCCCGCGAAGTCCACCGTCGGGCGAAAACCGAACGTCGGATCCTGAACGTCCGAGCCAGGTTCACGCGCGACCACTCGATACTCGATCAGGAGATCGGTGGCGTCCACCGCCAGATCGTAGCGCAGCGCCACCGAGAAGATCCGCCGCAGCGGCTGCTCGATCTTGGCGCTCAAGCCGAAGATCGTATCGCGGCGCTGAAAATCCTCCGAGCCCGTCCCCTGATAGCCCGTGATGCAGCCGGGATCTCCGCGCTCGGGCGTGGGTCCCTGCAGCGCCGTACATTCGATTTCTTGGCCGGGTACCGGCAGGCCATAAAAGCGACGGCCCGCCACCCATAGCCCGCCCACGCCGACCATGCGCCACTTGAACTCGTAGCGCGCTTTGAAGTAGGCGCCGGTGTCGGTGTAATAGTTCCCAAATAGCGAGTCCTGGAACGACCGGAAGATACCTAGCTGGAACTCGCTGCGGGGGTTGGGGTAGTAGCCCCCCCGGAGATCGAAGATGAACCCCCGAAAGTCGGGGCCGTTTTGATCGGCGCGATAAAAGCCCAGGCCCGCCCCGGCCACCGCATCGAGCGTGACCTTCTTGAGGATCTGCCCGCGATACCCCGCCGTGATCCGGTGGGCGAAGTTGTCCTCGTTGCGGCCTACGTCGTCCTGCTCGCAGCAAAGGTAGCGGGTGAAATCCAGCCCGTAGTGGAAGACGATCGAGCTCTTGGGCAAGAACCGCCACTTGACCTCGGTGACCATGCCAGGCGCGACACGATTTCCCTGAAACAGGCGTAAGTCCTGCAGCGAGTTCTGGAACACGAGCGCCTGGACACCCAGGCCGAACAAGATGCTAAAGCGGCCCCCACCCGGGCGCCCGATGAAGCTCAGCCCCCCCCCGGGCATCCCAGCGGTTGAAGTTGTACTGCGGCTCAGCCACGTACGAGGCCGGCTGGGCGTAGCGGAATACGTCACCGTCGAAGTTCACCGAGAACTTGCGACCGGGCAAGAACGCCAGCCGCATCTGTAGGCCGCCGCTCACCCGGCTTTGGCCGAGCACCCGGCGATCGCGGGCCAGGTACTGGCGAAAGCCGACGATCCCACCGATGTAGTAGTCCAGCGGTCGTCCCGAGCGCTCCGGCGGGCTCATCAACAGGCCGTCGCGAAACTGGCGGTTGCCGATCCCGACCCATCCGGTGGGCAAGGCAAAGGCGGCTGCCCGAGGCTCCTCGACCGCCCCCGTAGAGGGATCGCTCTGCGAGTTCTGGTTGAACACGTTGGTGTCCACCCCGGTGACCAACGCCGCCCCGGTATGCAGGGTCGACCGCTGACCCACCGTCACCCCCGGCCCGTCCTCGGCCCGAGGAATGTTGGCCTCCGGGCCCGTCCCCGGCACGTTGAGCCCGGGGGTCGCCCCCGCACTGAAGGGCCACCCCAGCACCAGCAACGCGGCGCACACGGCCCACAGGGCGACGAGGCGGCGAGAAGAGGGAGCGCCCACGGTCGAGTCCATGTGCCCACCTCGCCCAGCGAGGTGCGGCGTGCGCAGCCTAGCCGAAAGCCAGCGTCGGAGCACGGTGATCATCGGCTCAGGCAAACCCCCAGGGCCGGCTCGGCCGGATCGACCGCATTGATGGGATCGGACGACGCAGATCCACGGCCACGAACACTCGCGAGACCCCCAGCGGTTGACTACCGAGATCACCCAATGCCCGCGGTCTCCCCGTAGTTGGGGACCGGCGATCGGATCGACAAGCGGATCGCCGGTCTCCAACGACGACACGTCGTGGAGCCAGACCGATCGCGCGGGGGCGACCTACGCCTCAGACGAATCGTCTCAGAAGCTGGGGCTGCCCACCGACGGCGGCATGGTGCCATCCACGGGCGGGGGAACGACGAAGGGCTTGACGCCGCCCGACCGGCCGCCCACCGTGGCATCGGCGATCGGCACGGTGAGATCCTCGGTGGACTCGTTGCGGGTCTCGTCGTCCTCTTGTTCGGGTGTGGTGTCGCCCACACACACCTTGGCCTCCTCGACCAGCTCGTCGAGCCGCTCGGAGGCCGCCTCCAACTTCTCGGCCGCGAAGCTGCGGGCCTGAGGGCTCGAGCTGGGATCGCGGATCACCAGCAATTCGCCGGTGGCCAGCTCCATCACGCCCTGCGCCCGCTCTTGCTTGTCGAGCACGCACTCGGCCCGGATCAGATCGCGGTCGCGCTTGGCCTCGGCCGCCAGGGTCCCGAGCATGGCCATGCCCTGCTCGAGGTCGCGGCGAACCTTGGACACCGACACGGGGGGCGCGGCCGCCTCGCTCGCCTGGCCTGCCTCGGCCGGGGACGAATCTGCGTCCTCTGAACCGGTTTCCGGGTTGGTCTCCGGGTTGGTCTCCGGGTTGGCGGCCCTCTCGGAAGCCCCTTCGGACGCCGCCGGTGCGTCGCCTTCGGCCGCCGGACCGGCCAATGCCCCCGACGCTCCGCCGAGCACGAGCCACGACCCGCACAATCCTGCCAACGCTCGCGATCGAATCCTCATTATCCCCCCGAAAATACCACAGAGAAGGTGACCTCGCCGCTCTCGGCCTGCTTACCGAAGCGCCATCCCTTGATCTTCGCCGTCGCGCAGGTCTTGACCTTGGCGTCGCCCACCGTGTCTTCCTCGACGGCCACGGTGGTCACGCTGCCCATCACGCTCAGCCCGATGGTGAAGGTCATCTTCCCCGAGAGGCCCGGCTTGGTGCCCAGCACCGCATTGTAACAGTATTGCAGCGCGCTCATGCGCCGGTTGATCTGCGCCTTGACGCCCTTGCCGTCGATGTCGCCGAACACCGAGGTCTTGGTCGCCTTGGCGCGACCCCGGACCTTGCGCTCCCGCTTTTGTTCCTTCTTGTCGAGCTCGGGGCCCTCGCCCAGATCGAAGCCCTGGGTGTCGGCCATGCTGCCGCCCAGCGAGATCCCGTCGCCCCCCGGCACGAACGGCGTGATCGCTCCGCCGTCGGCCAGCATGGTGGTGGTCATGCCCTGAGCAAAGAGGCTGCCCAGATCGTTCTCGGTGCTCTCGATGACGTCGAGCACCGTGCCCTCCCCTGGCCCGCCGTAGGTCCCCAGCACGCGCGCGATGCCGACGTTGCGCGCCTTGGCCATCGCCTGCTTGGAGTACTTCTCGGGCTTCTTGTCGAGCTTCTTCTCGGGCTTGGGCTTTTCCTTGACCTCTTTGGCCTTCTCCTCGTCCTCCTCGGCGAGGGCGTCCTCTTCGTCTTCCTCGGGCTCCTCGGGCTCCTCGGGCTCTTCGACCAGGCCCATCGCGTCGACGAAGCGCTGGTCGATGTCGTCGATGTCGAAGGAGCTGTCGTACTCGCTGTTGGCCGCCCACGTGAAGTACGAGCCCAGGCCCAGCGCCGACACGGCCATCGTCGACAGCTCGCGCCGGCCCCAGAACTGATCGATCCGCGGCTTGAACTGGATCGGGAAGGGCAGACGCGGCGGGAGCTTCTTGGGGCGATCGAACTGAAAATAGAGGGTGCTGTCGCCGATCAGCAGCTTGCCCTTGGTGCGCGGGCTGAGCTTGACCCGGAGCTTGTCCCCCGCCCCAAAGCGCTTGCGCAGCGAGCCCACCGTGAAGGACTTGCGCCCCATCGAGACCCGCCCCTTCACGTGCAACGGCAGGTCGAGGTAGTAGGCCCCGCTGCGGAAGTCGAACAGCTGGTGCTGCACCGGGGCTCTGGCGCCAAAGAGAACTACGTCGCTGCGGTAATCGCTCCCCACGCTGATCGAGCCCGCCTCGTGCTGATGGATCTCGTCGCACACGAGCTCGTCGATGATGACGGCCACGCGGAGCACCCTGGATTCGCGTCGTGTGGGGTTCGACATCAGCTTTGAATGATTTAGCAGCTAAAACGCACGGCGCAAAATGCGCTAACAGTCCGGCTCGTGGGGGCTAGAGCCAGGGGGGCGGTAGACTCTAGGGGGGCGAGACCCTCGTCGAAGCATACCGTTGCCCTGCCGTACCTGCCAAACGACGGCCTACACCGCCGTCCTCCCGTCCACGCGCGAGCGTGCATTCGGTTTCCTTGCTCACCCCCCGATGAATGGCCGTAGCGTCGGCGATCCGTCACCCCGATTCCAGCCGTCCCCAGCCGTCCTCCCCCGCCCCGCCGCGATCGACCGGGCGCCCCCCGACTGAGCCTCGAAGATCAGCGCAGCACACGCGCAAACGGCCGGACCCTTGGATGGGCCCGGCCGTCGTCGACGTACACCCCCGAGGGGGCCAGACAGGATCAGCCTGCCTGGTTTTGGATCACGCAGAATGCGTACTCACGGAACTCCGCGCGGCCGGCCGTGTACATCACGTCGACCAGGGTGGAGAACCTGAGGTTCTGATCGCCGACCAGGATGATCCGACCGCTCCAGTCTTCTTTGCCCTGGTTGGCCGCCATCTGCTTGGCCTTGTCGGCCTCTTCGGCCATCGCGTCGTACAGGGGGCCGATCAGGTGGTTTTGCAGCGCCGCCGGATCGATCTCGCCGTTCTCGTCGATCTGGACGATCTTCTTGTTGTTGAAGGTGATCGACCGCTTCGAGATGTACACCGGGATCCCGTCCTGGATCGGCGAGTCCGCCTTGGACATCGGGATCTTCTGCCCGGCGGTGGGCATGATGAGCACCGGGTCGGAGCCGTAGCTCTTGAGCAGGTACACCACGATGATGGACACGATGTCCATCAAGGAGGTGATGTTGAGCTTGGCCTCTTCTTCGACCTTGTTGCGCCGCGCGGACTTCTTGGCCGCCTTCTTTGCCTGGTAGAGCTCTTCTGGAGTCATGGTCAGCCCGCTCCTGCCTCTACGACGGCGTGGTAGAAGTAGCACTCGGGTGGTGGCTCCTCGCCCTGTTTCCAGAGCAGCAGCTTGCACTCCGAGCCCCGCAACGCATCCATCGTGTTGATCAGCGCCTGCATGGGAATGCTGTTCTCCGCGCTGATGGTCACCAGCGTCTCGTGCGAGAACAGGCTCTTGTACTCCGCGGCCTTGGCCTCGAGCGCTGCGTAGTCGTAGCGCTCGAAGTCATCCAGCGGCGACCCTGGCTTGGCCAGGGGGATGGTCGGCTTGTTGGAGTCCGCCGCCTTACCGGCGTCGGCGCCCTCCTGCTGACCACTGGCGCTCACCCGGTACCCATCTTCCATGATGAAGACCTTGAGGTTGAGCGGCTTGTCCTTGTCCTCTTTTTCCTTCTTTTGGTCGGCCTGGGCCGCGAACTTCGGCGGGGTGACATTCACCGCGGCGAAACGAGCGACCTCCATGGCCAACAGAAGGGCCGGAATGAGGAGGAACATGACGTTCATGACGGGGATGAGGTTCGCTTCGACCTCTCCCTCGTCCATCTGCTTTTTCTTTCTAGCCATGGCCCACTTCCATCAGTGAAGGATTGGATGAGGTCTGGGGCCCGACCACCATTGGTGGGCACCCAGCGCCACGGCTATCCCTGACGAACCCGCGCCGCCAGGAGGTTCTCGAGCTTGACCGCGTAGAGATCGACCTCGTCGGAGATCTTCTTGGCCAGGTTCGAGATGAAGATGTGCATCGCCAGCAGCGGGATCGCGATCAACAGACCGAAGCCGGTGGTGTTGATGGCGATGGAGATGCCCTTGGCCAGCGCGGTCGCGCGCTGGTCGGCCGAGACGGTGGCGACCGCCTTGAACGCCGCGATCATGCCGAAGATGGTGCCCAGAAGACCCAGCAGGGTGGCGATGTTCGCCAGCGCGGAGATCATCGGCACCCGCTTGCCGATCGACGGACCCACCTCGAGGGTGGCCTCTTCGATGGCGGCGGCGATGTCGGCCTCGCTCTTGTTGGCGCGGGTGAGCCCGGCCTTGATCACGCGAGCCAGCGCCGCCTTGTCGGCCGCGTTGCACAGCTTGATCGCGCGGTCGATGTTGTTGGCCATCACCAGCTTTTGGATCTGGTTGAAGAACTGGCCGCCGTTGATGTTGAAGCGGAAGAACAGGAAGATGAAGCGCTCGATCGTCACCCCCGCGCCGATGATGGCGGTGAGTGCGATGAAGTGCATGAATATGCCGCCGTCCTGATAAAACTCAGCGAAATTGTCCATGACCGTGTGTCCTCCTCAAAGGGCGGGGAACCTTCCCTTGGTCCCCGTGCCGGTGGCACGTCGACGAGCCCGGCATGTGTGGTTTGGTGGTTGCTCCGATGGAGCCGCTTGGCGTCCTGGGTGAAGTGCACTCGCGCGCGGAGGGCGCTTGACCCTCGGAGTCTTGGTGGAAAGTCCCTGATGATGCGAGCGAAGGAAGCAAAGAAAGGTTAGGATTAGTAAGTTAGGATTAGAACAAAGGATCCTGGACCGACTCAAGCACCAAGGGTGAAAACTTGGCGTCGAGCCGAGCCCAGTCGTAGTCGAGCGACGAGCGTCGCAAGATGTAGTAAGCGCTGGGCTTTTCGAGTTTGCCCTCGACGAGGAACTCGTCTTCGATGACCGTCCTGCCCGATGCGTCATCACGCTTACGCTCGCGATTGGCGTCACCGGAGGTGGACGAGGGAGTCTTGGCCTTGGCCCTGCCCCTAGCCTTGCCCTTGGCCTTGCCCTTGGTAGGAGCCGGACCCGCGGAGGGAGCGGCCGTCGCGGTGGCGGTGGCCGCCGCGGTGCGCATGGCGACGCGGACCGACGCAGACGTTCGATCGCTCGAACGACCGCTCGAACGACCGCTCGCCGAGCGCCGATCGGTGGAGGACCGAGCCCGCTCGGAGCTTCGCGCCGACCTGGTGCTCGGTCGCCGCCGAACATCACGGCGCTTGCTCGTTGAATCATGGCCCGCGGTCATGCGATCACTCGTCGTCGCCTTGCTCGTCCGGGGCGCGGCACTCGAAGCAGTCGATGGGGTTTTCGCCGGCTCGGACTCCGAAGAGGAGTCGTTCGAGCTTTGGCCCCGTTGTGGGGGCTGAGCGTACACGGGCTGAACACTGAGCACTGTAGCGAAAACGCCTGCGGCTGCCAAGGTACAAATCGCCCGAATTCGGCGTCCCACGGGCCCGCAGAGCATGACCACCGGTACAGTGCCCGGCCATGATCGAGCATTCGACCCCCGAGGAGCGAACGAAGGGTACGACAACCCACGCCGACAACGTGACGATGGGATCGAATCGATCCCCTTCGCCTGGGCAGCCGAACGGGGAGTCGAACGGGGAGTCGAACGGGGAGGCGAACAGGGATCGGACGGGGCGGCACTCATGAGCAGATCATCCAAAGCGAGAGGGGACGCGAGGTGACGACGACGGACCGGACGATGCCGACCTAGCCTGGCGTGCAGACGACCCGAGATCATGCGTGACGAACAGACCGTACGCCAATGCGGGTACGGTTTGGTGGGGGGACATGAGGACGAGAGCGACGCACGGCGAACCGGACGCGCCAGCCTCCATCGAGTTTAGTGTCGAGGGAGACGAGCGGGTTCCACGCCAAGCCGGATTGCCGGGAAGTTTTTTGGGAAACGCGATCGGGCACGGCACGAACGCAGATGCGGACTGAGGTTTTTGCACCGACGGCTTTTGGGGTGACGGCGGAGTCGGGGCCGGCTTGGCCGGACCCTG
>JBCCWC010000147.1:0-40189 GCA_039194325.1 Myxococcota bacterium | reverse complement strand
GTGCCCTACGGCGGGCCGGCGTGGAGGTGATCGTAGGGGTGGAGGCTGCCGCCTGTCGGGCGGTGCACGAGCACTACCTTCATCATGTTCGTAGCGGGCACCCCTTCGTCTCGCTCAAGGCCGCCATGTCGCTCGACGGGCGGATCGCGACCCCCTCGGGGGACAGCCGATGGATCACCGGGCTGGCCGCGCGTCGCCACGGGCATCGGCTACGGGCTCGCCACCACGCGATCGCCGTGGGGGCCGAGACCGCGCTGCTCGACGACCCTCGCCTCGACGTGCGTCTGGTCCGGGGCACCGACCCGATTCCGGTGATCTTCGATGCTCGGCTGCGGGTCGGCTCCCCCCGGGCGCCAGCGCTGACCGTCCTGCGCCCGGGGACCCTGGTGCTCCATACGGCGCGAGCCTCCGCCTCGGCGCGGACCCGAGTGGCTCGGACGGGGGCCACCCTGCTGTGCATTCCCGACGATGGCTCCGGTCACGTGGATCTTTGCGCGGCGCTGACCGAACTCGGGGCTCGTGAGATCCGATCGATCTTGGTCGAAGGGGGGGGGCGCCTGCATGGATCATTCGTGCGATGTGCCGCGTGGCAGCGCGCGTTCCTCTACCAGGCCCCGCGGCTCCTGGGAGAGGGACGTCCCGTGCTTGGAGGGATCGCATGGCCTTCGGTCGGTGATGCGCCGCGGATCCGCGTGGAATCTCGGCGTACGCTGGGATCCGATCTGCTCACCGTCATCGTGCCCGATCCTTGAATGCCGGTGGTCCACGGTGGGCATTGTCCTCCACCAGCCGGTCGAACGTCGGCCGGCGGTGGTCGCGGTGAGGGAGCGATCGGAACGCCGAGCCGAAGCCAGCGCACATGGGCTTTGGTCGACCCTCGGCCGGTCGTGCGGTAGAAGTCGATCGTGTTTACGGGCCTGGTGCAGCAAGTCGGGACGCTGCTGGCCAAGCGGCCGGGTCCCGAGCGGCAGACCCTCGTCATCGGGGCCCGGCTCTCGGAGCAGGAGCGCCAGTTGGGGGCGAGCGTGGCCATCGACGGCGTCTGCCTGACGGTCACCGCCTCCAGTGCCGAGCAGTTCAGCGTCGACGCGGCCTTCGAGACGCTACGGCGGACCACCTTGGGCGATCGCCCCCCCGGGGCTCGCCTCAACCTCGAGCCGGCCCTGCGCGTGGGGGATCCTTTGGGGGGACACTTGGTCTCCGGTCACGTCGATGGGGTGGGTACGGTGCGATCCATCCAGGCGCAAGGGGATGCGCTGGAGGTTTGGGTGGAGACCCCGCCCGAGCTGATGCGATTCTTGGCCCCCAAGGGGTCGATCTGCGTCGATGGCACGAGCCTGACCGTCAACGAGATCGACGCTCGGGGATTCGGAGTGGGCCTCATTCCTCACACCCTCCACGCCACCACGCTCCACGAGCTAGAGGCCGGGCGCACGGTCAACCTCGAGGTGGATCTGATCGCTCGTTATGTGGCCCGTCTGCTCGGGCATCGGGCCGCCGCGCTGGCCGATCCCAAGGCGGCCGGCCTGACGCTCGATGACTTGGTCGAGGCCGGAATGCTCGACCCAGGGGAAGGTCGCCGATGAATACACTCAAGGATTCCTTGGCCGCCACCGAGACCGCGCTCGACGTGATGCGGCGCGGGGGCATGGTGGTGCTGGTGGACGACGCCGATCGTGAAAACGAAGGCGATCTGGTCGTGGCCGCCGAGCATTGCGGGCCCCAGGACATCAACTTCATGTGTCGCCACGGGCGGGGGCTCGTCTGCTTGGCGTTGACCGCCGCGCGGGTCGAGCACCTGCGCCTGCCGATGATGGTGCCCACCGACTCGGGAGCCATGGGCACCGCGTTCACCGTCTCGGTAGAGGCGAGGACCGGGGTGACCACCGGGATCAGCGCGTCCGATCGCGCCCGTACCGTGCAAGTGGCGATCGATCCCGAGGCCGGGCCCGACGATCTGATGCGGCCCGGGCACATCTTTCCCCTGCGCGCCCAGCCCGGGGGCGTGCTGGTCCGCTCCGGGCACACCGAGGGGGCGGTCGACCTGGCCCGGCTGGCGGGGCTGCGTCCTTCGGGAGTGATCTGCGAGATCATGCGAGACGACGGCGAGATGGCGCGCATGGATGATCTCGAGCAGTTTGCGGCCCGCCACGACCTGCCGATCCTCACCATCGCGGATCTCATCCGCTATCGCCTGGAGCGGGAGACCCTCATCGAGGAGCTACCCGCGACCCCGTTGGCCCCGGCCGCGCTGGGTCTGACCGATGCCAGCGGGTGGCGCGTGCGGATCTTTCGTTCGAAGGTCGAGCCGCTGGTCTACTACCTGGCGTTTTGCAAGGGCGATCTCTCGCTGCGCGGCGACGACGATGCGACGCTCTTGCGGGCCCAGCGGGCGCAGGTGCTCGACGACGTGTTCGGGATCGCGGGCACCGGCTCGGGCCATCGGCTGCGGGCCGCCTTTCGACAGATCGATCGCGCGGGTCGGGGCGTGTTCCTGTATGTGCTCGGCTCTCCCATGAACGAGATCGGTCGAGCCCTCAAGGATCAGTCGGTGCCTCGCTCCGCACCGGGCCTCAAGCCCGCCGAGTCGGGCTTTCGCTCGTTTGGCCTGGGGGCGCAGGTGCTGCGGGAGATCGGTCTACAGCGGATCCGGGTGATCACCGACAATCCCCGCAAGATCGTCGGCGTATCCGGGTTCGGGATCGAGGTGGTCGGCAGCACCGCGATCGAGGAGGGCTGACGGCTGATGGTCGATGCGGCCGACCCCGCGCCGCGGGTGCTGCTGGGCGTCAGCGGGGGGATCGCCGCGTACAAGGCCCCCGCACTGGTGCGGGCGCTGACGGGGGCTGGAGCCGAGGTCCAGGTGATCATGACCCCGGCCGCACAGGCGTTTACCACCCCGATGTCTCTGTCGACGGTCAGCCGTCGTCCGGTGCGGACCGCGGTGCTCGACGCCTCCGAGGAGGGGCAGGTGGGGCACATCGAGCTGGCCGACTGGCCCGACCTGGTGCTCGTGGCTCCGGCCACCGCCGACGTGATGGCCCGGGCCGCCCATGGCCTGGCCGATGATCTGCTCACCACCGTGCTGCTGGCGACCCGGGCGCCCGTGCTGTGGGCCCCGGCGATGAACACCAACATGTGGCGGCACCCCGCCACCCAAGCCAACCTGGCCACGCTGGCCTCGCGCGGGGCGGCGTTCGTGGGGCCCGATCGCGGCGAGCTGGCGTGTGGCTGGGTAGGGGAGGGGCGCATGATCGATCCGCCGATCATCGTGGCCCGGGCGCTGGAGCTGTGTCGCGATCCCGCGTCGGCACGGTCGTGGGCGGGCCGGCGGGTGCTGGTGTCGGCGGGGCCCACCCGGGCCTATCTCGACCCGGTGCGCTTCTTGACCAACGCCTCGACGGGCGCCATGGGTTTTGGGCTCGCCGAGGTGGCCGCACGACGCGGGGCTGCGGTCACCCTCGTGGCCGGTCCGGTCCAGCGGGCCACCCCCGCCGGCGTGGAGCGGATCGACGTGGAGACGGCCGACCAGATGCTGACCGCGATGGATCGATGCCTCCGCGAGTCACCGGTCGACCTGGTGGCAATGGTCGCGGCGGTCGCCGATCTGGCGCCCCGCCACCCCAGCACCGGCAAGCTCGACAAGGTCGCGCTGACCCGGGCGATGGACGGAGCGGCGTGGACCGAGGGGGTCGACGTGCTGGCTACCTTGTGTCAGCACCACGCCGAGCGGACCTTCTTCCTTGGCTTCGGAGCGCAGACCGTCGACGAGGGACAGGACGTGCGTGCGCGCTTGGTGGACGCGGGCCGGCGCAAGCTCGAGCGCAAGGGGTGCCATGCGATCTTCGTCAACCGGGTGGGCGTGCCCGGGACCGGCTTCGCCAGCGCGACCAACACCGGGCTGCTGGTCTATTGCGCCAGCGGGCGTGACGGCACAGAAGGTCGCGATGGCGGGGTCGAGGATGCTGGGCCGCCCATGCCCAAGGATCGCCTGGCGGGGTGGATGCTCGACCGCCTGCGCGCGCGGATCGAGGAGGCTCCCGAATGAACGGATCGGCAAACGGATCGGCGAACGAATCGGCAAATGGATCGGCAAACGGATCGGCGGCCGGGTTGGCCCGACGCTTTGCCCTGGCCCTCGAGCAACTGCGAGGGGCATGGGATCTCCAGTACGTGGGGGCGGGATCCCTGCCCGCCCCGGCGCCGGCGGATCCGGTCCCGAGCGAGCGCGCGAGTGAAGGTGCGGTCGAGCACGGCCGAGACGACCCGGGGCACGACTCGGGGCACGACTCGGGGCACGACTCGGAGCACGGTACCGAAGATCCACGCCCGATGGCGTCGGTCACCCCTCCACGCGCGGCGCGGCTGGGGCACATGGGGGACGCGGCGAGCCCCTCGGCGGGTCCAGAGGCCGGGCGCGCGGACGAGCCCGTGGTGGCGCGCCCATCGGTGCCCGCCGCGGACCCGCCGACGCCCCCGGCCGATGTTGCCCCGAGTACGACGACCGCGGATTCTCATGCGCAGGCCGCCCAGGCTCGCAAAGTGGCGCTGCGCGAGCAGGCGCAGCGATGGAGCCCGGCCACCAAGCTCGAGTACCTGCGTCGGCACAACGTGGGGGACTGTCGACGTTGTCCGCTGGCTCGTACCCGCAACTCGATCGTCTTTGGCGTGGGCAGTCCCGAGGCCGACATCATGTTCGTGGGCGAAGCGCCCGGCGCCGACGAGGATCGGCAAGGCGAGCCCTTCGTAGGGCGCGCGGGGCAGCTGCTCAACCGCTGGCTGGAGCAGCTGGGCCTGCGGCGACAGGACGTCTACATCGCCAACGTGCTCAAGTGTCGGCCGCCGGGCAACCGCGATCCCAAGCCCGAAGAGGTCGACCGCTGCTCGCCCTTCTTGCAGGCGCAGATCCGGGCGATCGAGCCCAAGGTGATCGTAGCCCTGGGTCGTCATGCGGGGATGCTGCTGTCTCGCCGCGAGGACATGACGCTCCGTGCGATGCGATCGACCAGCCGCCTGCGGTATGACGCTGGCGCGCCCAAGGGGGATCCTACGGCCCGCATTTGGATCCCGCTGGTGGTCACCTATCACCCCGCGTACGTGCTGCGGCAGGAGGGGGGAGGGCGTCGACCGCCCCCGGGTCGAAGCTCGCCGACCGAGATGGTGATGACCGATCTCCGTCGCGCGCTGACCATCGCGAAGGCCCCATCGGACGCAGGCGGGACCCCCGGCCGCTGACCCGGGGCATCGGGGCACGAGTCATTCACGGGCTTGGGGTCCTTCGTTCTCGTGCTTGCTTCGCCGTGGACCGTGCTCTGGTTGGGACGGGCAATCACGTCGGCGGCCACATGGCAAGTCAAGCCCCAAGTACCTCGGTCCGAGCCCCGGTCTGAGCCCCGGTCCGAGCCCCGATCCGAGCCCCGATCCGAGCCCCGGTCCGAGGGGGTCGCTGGGTCGATCATCGTGCGCATGTTGCAGTCGACGACGCACCCGTGCTTGACCCAACGGATCGGGCCGCCGCATCGTCGGCTTCATCGACGTTCGCGGCGATGGTCACCGCACTCTCGGAAAACGGTTGACCCCACGCGTCGCACCCCTTAGTTTGGGCGGCCCGACTTCGCGCACCGGCGGTCATGACCAAGGCTGAACTGATCGATCGAATCGCGCGCTCTCGCGACCTACCGCCCGACATCAGCAAGAAGCTCATCGGCCAGATCCTAGGCGTCGCTTTCGACGAGCTGGCCAGCTATTTTGCGCGTTCCCGGGTCACGCGTAGCCAGAGCCCACGATTTACGTTCCCGCACTTCGGTACCTTCACCAAGAAGCGCCGCAGTGCTCGAAGAGGCGTCAATCCTCGCACGCTCGAGCCGATCCAGATCGAGGCGTGCAACACCATCGACTTCAAGGTCAGCCGGGAGCTGCGAGAGGCGATGAACCCGGCCAAGGCCGGCGATTCAGCCGAGCCAGAGGGCTCATCCGAGGCGGCGGGCGGCAGCGTTCGGGCTCCTCGGGCCGCGCTGCGGTCCGGTTCCCGAGGGGGGTCCCGGGGGGGATCGACGAAGAAGGCCAACAAGAAGGTGGGCCGCAAGAAGACCAAGGCCCGCGCGGCGGTCAAGCCCCGGCGGGCCTCTCGGAGCGTGGCGGTGGCCGGCCCGAACAACCGACGCCTCACCCCACGCGACGACGAAGCGGAGCTGTCGGCCTTGATGGACGAAAAAGGGGCCCTGTTCGAGTCCGAGCCGAAGGGGGAGCTGCCCAGCTCACCCATGCAGCGCGTCAAGGGCCGCCGTCGTACGCGGTCTCGCGGTACCGGCTGAGCCGAGGTCGGCCTGACGATGTCCGACGACGGACTGCGTGCTCGCCGGTTTGCGGCGTTGGCCGAGCTGGGCCTGCATCGGCCCGGCATGTTGCTGGCGATGGTCGGTGTGCTCACCCTCGTCGCCGGCCTGGTCATTCCCGGGCTGGGCGTCAGCACCTCTCGGACGGGCATGATGTCCGAGGACGATCCGCAGCAGGCGTTGCTCGTAGATTTCTACGAGCGCTTCGGGCGACCCGAGAGCGCGGTGTTCCTGGTCCAGGGAGGCGACGCCGCGCAGCGCCGCGAGGTCGTCGACCAGTTGCAGGCCTCGCTGAACGCCGAGGCGGATGTGCAGGGGCGGGTGTTCGCCCACGTCGACGCCGGGATCCTGGCGCCGCTACTGCTGCTGCAGCGACCCGACACCCTTTTGCAGGTGCGGGCCCAGCTCCCGCCCGACGCCGATCTCAACGCGCTGCTCGCCGGAGGGCTACCCGCCTGGTTTCGGGCGCTCGAAACGCAGATCTATGTTCAGCTCGACGGTGCCGAGGAGTCCGAGGAGTCCGAGGACCCGGGGAGCCCGACGGGTGCAGACCCACCGGCAGGCGACGGCGCGCCAGCGGGCGAAGCAACGCCAGCGGGCGAAGGCACACCAGCGGGCAAGGCAACGCCGGCCACAGCGGCAACCGATCCCGCGGCCCAGGCCGACGAGGGCCTGCGTCAGTTGGCCGGCGTCGCCCGCTTGCTCGAGGCCGTCCTGGTCGGCGAAGACCCGTGGGGGGCGGCGGGGGCCGAGCAACAGCTGGCCGGCCAGCCCGGGCTCGACGAGCGCGGCTACCTGACCACCGCCGCTGGCGATGGGCACCTGGTCACCGTCTACCCCGAGCTGCCCAGCGACGAGGGGGTCGAGGTGGCCCCGGTGGTCCGACGTCTTCGGGCCATCCGGGACGAGGTGATGGCCGCCGCTCCCGAGGGGATCACCGCCGAGCTGACCGGGGTGCCGGCGCTGTCGACCGACGAGCTGACCGTGCTCGAGAGCGGCCTGCAAACCTCGGCCCTGAGCACCACCACGGGCATCGCGTTGCTGTGCCTCTTGCTGTTCCGATCGTTTCGCCAGATGGTCGTGGCCCTCATTCCGCTGGCCCCCGGCGTGGTTGGGACCCTGGCGGTGGTCCGGCTGCTCTACGACGATCTGAACCTCATCACGTCGAGCTTCGTGGCGGTGCTGCTGGGGCTGGGGATCGACTTCTCCGTGCATGCGATCGCCCGCTACAACGAAGAGCTGCGGGCCGGGCTATCGCCGGCCGACGCCGTGCGGGCCGCGATGGTACGCACGGGTCCCAGCGTGCTGACCGGCGCGGTGGTCACCGCCGCCGCCTTCCTCACCTCGGCCACCACCGAGTTCACCGCCTTCGGCGAGCTGGGGATCATCACGTCGATCGGCCTGCTCATCGTCGTCGCGGCCACCTTCGCGCTGCTGCCCGCGCTGCTGCGGCGCAAGCCGGGGGTGGCGCGGGTGGCCCCCGAGCCGCCGGGACTGGGGGCGCTACCCTCGGTGATCCGTCGGGTCGCCTGGCCGTTGCTGCTGCTGGGGGTGGCGGGCGCGGTGGCGGGCGCGGTCGCGTTGCCGCGGGTCGAGTTCAACCCGCGCTACTTCGACTTCTTGCCTGAGACGGCCGAGTCCACCCGAGCCCTGGACGATCTGGAGTACGATCCCCTGGCCAGTCCCGTGTTCGCCAACCTGCGGGCCGAGTCGATCGAGCAGGCCAGGCAGATGACCGAGCGGCTGCGTGCGCTGCCCAGCGTGGCCGGGGTCCAGACCCCCTCGGATCTACTGCCGCCGCTGACCGACGAGGGGCTCGCCGCGCTGCGGGCCGGTTTCGAGGGGCTGCCCGCGCTCGACTTCGACGCGCTGGCCGCCCGGGCCACCACCCCCGAGCAGCTTGCGGCCGCGGTGGGCGGGGTGGTCGATGCCCTCGACGAGTCCCTGCTGGCGATGACCCAGGCGGGCCTGCCCACCGCGGCGATGGACGAGGCGATCGCCGCCTTCCGCTCGCTCCGCGATCGAGCCCGCGACCTCGACGACGCGGGGCGCGAGCGCTTGGCGGGGCTGGAGTCTCAGGCGGCCGCGTTGCTGCGGTCGGCCTGGACCACGGCCCGCGCCGTGGCCGAGCGCGGATACTACGAGCCGGGGGATCTGCCCGAGCTGTTCGCTCGGCGCTATGCCTCCCGCGACGGGCGCAGCGTCGCCCTGTTCGTGGTGCCGGCGGGGCGCTTTTGGGAGCGCGACGTGGCCGAGCGCTTTCGGCTCGACATGGTGGAGATCGACCCGAAGGTCTCCGGCCTGGCCACGGTCCACGTGCGGCACGGCGAGATCGTCGTCGAGGGCTTTCGGCGCGCGGCCCTGTTGGCGGCGGGGTTGGTGCTGCTCATCCTCGCGGTGGACTTTCGCAGCCTCAAAGACGCCGTGCTCGCGCTGGTACCCACCGTGGTCGGCTGGCTGTGGATGGCTGGCTTGATGGTGCTGGTCGGTCTACGCTTCGACGTGGCCAACGTGGTCAGCATGCCGCTGGTCCTCGGGATCGGGATCGCGTTCGGGGTGCACATGATGCACCGCTGCCGCGAGGTCGAGGCGCGCGACGAGCCGGTCGAGGGGCGCCTGGACACCGTCGTGCGCGGGACCGGCGGGGCGATCGCGGTCGCGGCCCTGACCACGATGGTCGGCTTCGGCGGCCTGACCGTCTCGGCCCATGGGGGCATGACCTCGTTTGGGCGCTTGATGATGGTCGGGATCGGCACGTGCCTGCTGGCCACGGTGCTGGTCTTGCCGGCGCTGCTGCTGGTGATCCGCCGCGTTCGCTGAGCGGGTCGGGCCGGTAAGCCACCGGCTCGATCGCAAAAGAGCCGCGACGGGGATCCGTCGCGGCTCTTTGGGTCAGTCGTGGGGGTTGGTCGTAATGGTCGGTCGTAATGGTGAAGGTCGCAGGGGGTGGGAATGCTCAGCGGGGCGCCACGCTGCTGGGTCGCTCGGTGGTCTGCGGATCGCTGCTGCCCTTGTTCGGACCGAAGCGCCGGGTGGGGGCGTCGGCCTTCCGCGTGGGCTTCGGATCGTCGGCCTGGGGCTTGACCCGTGTGGGTCCGGAATCGGTCTTCTTGCCCTCGTCGTTGCGGGTGGGGCCGTCGTTGGCCGCCGCGGGAGGCGGCGGGTCGTTGGCCGGCTTGGAGGCGTTGCTCGGCTTGCTGTTGGTGCTCGGCTTGCTGGCGCTCTTGCTGACCGGCTTGGAGCGGGGGCCCGACGGGGCCGCCTTGGCCGGGGTCTTGTTGGCCGGCTTGGCCGAGGACGAAGGCGGGGGGTTGCTGCTGGAGCCGGAGCTCCAGCTGACGTGGCAGCCGGTGAGGCCGACGAGGGTCGACACGAATGCAGCAAAGAGCAGTCGGGGGGCAGCAGGCTTGAGCATGGTCGAGTCCCTCATTGGTTGGGCGTGCAGACGCGCGCTGTGGCCGAGGTATTCATGACCCAGCGGGGAGCGCGGCGAGCTCGGAATCGTAGTGCAAAACCCTTCGTTCGTAGACCGGCCCCCGGGTCGGTTCTCGGGGGGCCTCCCAGGGTGTGAACGAGACTGCACGCCGAAGGGCTGTAAACGCAGTCTGAGGGCAAACCACAAAAAGCGCTGGACACCTACACGGCCCCCGGGCCTAACTGAATGCACTTCGTGGGCGGCGATGCCCCCAACACCGACCCGGAGGATACAAAATGACGCGACAGCGCTCTGATGAGTGGCGTAAGCAACAGATCCGTGCAGCAGCCACTCGATGCTTCGTTCGCCGAGGTTTCGCTTCAACCCGACTCCTCGACATTGCCAAAGAGGCCGGCCTGAGTAAAGGCGGGGTCTACTTCCACTATCGTGCCAAGGAAGCCCTGTTTCAGGACATCCTCGACACGCAAGTCCGCAACCTGGAGCGGAGGTGGTCGTTCGATCCCGTAAGTGACCAGCCGGCCGACCGTACGCTCTACCGTCTGGTGGTCGCGCACTTGCGCACGCTCGAGGACGAGACCGACGAGACTCGCTTGCAGCACTTGCTGCTGGGCATGGCGCCGCAAGACGCCAGCTTCCGCGACAAGCTCGAGGAATCGTTCCGAGTGATGCGGGTGCTCTATGCCGGCGTCATCGAGCGCGGAATCGCCGATGGCACCTTCCGCGACGCCGACGCCGACAAGGCGGCCGACTGCGTGCTGGCCATGGTCCAGGGCCTGGCCGCGCAGAGCGCCGTTGACCCCGAGGGCAAGCTGCCCATGCGCCCGCAGGAAGCGGCCGAGGTCATCATGCGGATGCTGTGCGGGGCCGATCGAGCCGCGGCCACCGTGGCGGCGGTCCAGGCCGAGACTACGGTGGCGGCCGCCGAGCCGTCCTTGGCCAGCTAGCCCGCAATCCCGCGCACGTCCGCTCACCGCGGACGTGCGCATCGACAATCGAATAGGAGGGCCGGCGCATGCGCCGGCCCTTCGTCGTTTACGCCGGCTGGTGCAGGCGGACCCCGGCCACGCCGACGACCCCCGGTGTCGGGCCCGGAGCGGCAACGCTGGTTTGACGCACCAGCTCCCCCCGATAGCCGGCGGGCAGCATGCGTGCCGCGGCGACCAGGGGAGGTCCCCCGCTGGGGGGGCCTTGCGGATGATCGCCCAGACACGTGCGCACCAGCCGGTCGTCATCGCCATGGCGCAGCGCGGTCAGCAGCTCGGCATCGCGTTCGAGCAACTCCACGTGGTGGGTGCTCGACAGCGGCGGGCGCCCATACGCGGGCCCGGCATGGCCGAGCTCGGCGCTCAGCCACCACAGCACGGGCCGGTCTTCACAAAGGGCCCCGAGGGCCAGCTCGAAGCGCTCGCGGGCCGTCTGCTGCTCGGGGTCGGTCAGCGCGGTGACGCCACACAGCACCGGCAGCACGGGAGGGCATCGCTCGCCGTACAGGTGCTGTAGGTAAAGGGCCGCCAGCTCCAGGCTCAACGCGTCGCGGTGGCGGATCTGCTCGCGCAAGACCCAGGGGACCCGTCGCTGCAGCGCACCCAGCAGATCGCGGGCGACCCCAAGCTCGCCCAACGGCGTGCGATAGGCCTTGTCGGTGGCCGCGTAGGGCAAAAGGCCCGGCCCGTGGTCGGTGCCGAGGATCACCACGTGCTCGAGCGCCTCGGGGGGCGGCAACCCGCGCAGCGTCTCGTCGAGCAAGGAACCGGTCGGCTCGACCGGGCCGTGGGGCACGAGTACGCCGAGCACGGTCGAGTCGGGTCGGGTCCGAGCAACGCTCGACGGGATCGAGCGTTCGAGCTGAGCCGCCAGCGCGTCTTTGGCGGCGGGGTAGACCAGGCCGGCCAGGGTGGGCGGGCGCACGGTGGCCTCCAAGAAGTCCGAGTGGAGCGCGGCCCAGCGCTCCCGAAACTGGTCGTCGTCGAGCAGGCCGCCGGCGCGCAGTTGCTCCACGAACTCGGTCAGATCTGCGGCCGGTAGATCGAGCCCCTGGGTCATCAACAGCGACTGGCGGATCTGGGCCAGGGTGCGGGTACCGTCGAGCATCTCCAGCACGGGAGCGAGCTCCGCGTCCAGCGCAAAGGGTTCGGCGACCCCGAGGGGATCGCGCACGATCACCAGCTCTTCGGTGCCCCGGGTGTGTGCGTAGCGATCCACTTTGCGTAGCTTGGGCCGGTCCATGAAACTCCGGGGGTGCACCTGCTGCTCGCGACCCTCGTGGCCGTAGCGGGCCCGCCCTCGAGCGAGCCCCGTGAGCCCGTCGACGCCGCGGGCCGCGAGTCGACAGGCGTGGTGTGGCACGACCAGGCTACGGTTGCGCCCGGCCTCCAGCAACGGCTGGCGAACGAGCTGGCGTCCGCTCGCGGGGTCGATCCTTCGCAGGTGCTCGATGCCCCGGCCGTAGCTGCGGGCCGGGTGGCGCAGACCGTGGCCCGAGCGCGCGTCGAGCAAGGGGTCACCTGGCACGACCAGCTCGAGCAGACCGTGCGTGCCTATCGAGCCGGCGAGCTCGAGCAGGCCCAGGCGGGGCTGACCACGCTGCTGTCGCAGGTGCGGGCGGATCCGGTGGTGCCCGGGGCGGCGACCGTGGCCTGGCGGGCGCATGTGCTGCGCGGGCAGCTGGCCTGGGCCCAAGGGGACACCCAGGGGCTCGATGCGGCGGTCGCGGCCGCGGTCGCCCTGGATCCAGGGGCGACCCTGTCGACCCGACAGGTGCCGCCGCCGGTCGCCGAAGCCTACGAGCGACAGCGAGCGGCGATCGAGGCCGACCGGGCGCGCTGGCCCACGCTCGAGATCTCCTCGCCGCGACAAGGCCCGTGGGCGGTGGAGATCGATGGCGTGCCCGGGTGGCGATCGGTGCCGCCCGGCGAGCACCTGGTGGTGGTGCGGCGGCCGGGTCGTGTTCCGGTGGGCGCGGTGGTGGATCCTTCCGTGCCCTGGTCGATTCCCGAGGCGCCGGCGGTGTTGGAGGCGGGCCTGCCCCGCACTCGCGAGGCCGCGCAGCAGGTGTGCGAGCACGCGGCGCTGGGGTGGCTGCTACTGGTCCGGGTTCGAGACGGGCGGCTGGGCCTGCAGCGCTACACCTGTGGCGAAGGGTTCGGTCCGCCGTGGTACCAGCAGCGCGATGGAGTCCCGCCGGGCCTTGGGCAGATGCTGGAGGTTCCCGAGCAGGGCTGGTCGGCCGAGCCGGTGCTGCACCGCGAAGATCCCTGGCCTCGGCTCGAGCCGGCGCCGAACGCCGCGCCTGCCGTGGTGATGATGCTGCCCGACGGCTCCGCCCGCACGCCGCGGGCCCGGTTGCGCCGGGCCTGGCCATGGCTGCTCATCGGGGGAGTGGTCGCGGGCGCGGTCGTGGTGGGGGTGGTGGTGGGCACCGATCCGGGGGCCAACCTGGCGGTCGACGGCAACAGCTTCCTACGGCCGTGAGGGCTCGGCCCGTCGCGGTCCGACCGACGCGGTCCGACCGTCGCGGTCCGGCCGTCGCGGTCCGACGTTCACACTCAAGGAGCCGAGACGCGCAGCAGCTCGCCCGCGGTGATCTCGATCGTCTTGCGCAGCAACACCTTGGGCTCGGGGCACACGTCCGGGATGCACTTGACGATGAGTCGGTGGGAGCCGGCGCTCAGATCGACCTTGCGCAGCGGGGTGATCCCCCGGCGTCGTCCATCGACGGTGACCTCCGCCCACGACACGCCCGGGGCCAACACTTGGAGGTGGCCGCGCCCCTTGGAGACGGGGCGCAGGGACAGCGTGTGTTCGCCCGGTTGGCCGGCGCGCAGCTCGACGTCCTGGGACTGGTACCCAGGGTGCTCGACGGTGGCCATCAGCGAGCCGCGGGTGGGCAGGGGCAGGGTGAAGGGCGAGGAGCCCTCGAAGCGCTGGTTGCCGATCCGCACCGTTGCCCCCGGCGGCTCGACGTGGAGGAGCATCGCCGGGGGCGCGGTGTCGGCGGGTAGATCGGGCGTGGGCGCCGGATCCTCGTCGTGCGCCGCCGAGGTCGGGGAGCCGCTCTCGTCCGACGGATCCGGGGCGGCGGGCGCGGTCACGTCGTCGCCTTCGATGCTTGGGGAGGGCGCCTGGTCCAAGGAGCGCAGCCCCAGCCACAGGCCGGCGGTGGCCGCGGCGGTCAGCAGCAGCCCGATGACGAGTATCCGGCGGCGGGGCGTGGAGCCGGGCTTGGTAGTTCCCGGACGGAGCGCGGGCGAGGTGTTGGGCGGGCCTGGGTCTTCCGAGGCGGAGCCGTCGGCCTCGGCGTGGGCCGACTCGCCGTGCTCGGGCGGTAGCTCCCCCGAGATCGGGATCGGCCGCGTGGCGAAGGTCATCGTGGTGGGATGCACCCGGGTGGCCGGCGTGGGCTCGTCCCCGACCCCGCGGGGCCTGTTCCAGCGTCCGTCGGGGTAGAGCACGCGCAGGTGGGCGGCCAGATCGGTCTCGGTGAAGGTGGCCGCGTGCTGGGTGATCGCGGGGCCCAGGCTCTGGAGGAGCGCGCTGGCGTGGGCGGGGCGATCGGCGGGATCGAGGGCCATCGCGCGCAGCAGCGGCTTTTGAAGGGCCTCGGGGACGCCGCGCATGTCGGGCGTGCTCCAGATCCCCTCGCTGGGGAAGGCCCGGGCCAGGGTGAGCAGCTCGTAAAGGAGGCACGCGGTGCTGAACACGTCGGCCCGGGGGTCGACCGCCTCGGCGCGGGCCTGTTCGGGCGAGACGTAGCCTATCGAGCCGGCCCGGATGCCGGGGTGGGCCCGCGCCTGGGCGGCGATCCCGAAATCGACGATCCGCACCTGGCCGCTGCGGTCGACCATCACGTTGCGCGGGGTGATGTCGCGGTGCACCACCGCCGGGCGCCCCGGCTCTTCGGTGTGGGCGTAGGCAAGCCCGGTGAGCACACCCCGGACGATCGACAGGGCCACCGCCAGCGGCGGCGGGTGACCGCGGCGCCGATGGGTGGCCAGCAATTGCGAGACCGAGGGCCCATCGACGTAGCCCATCACGATGTAGAAGGTGTCCTCGGCGCGGCCCAGCTCGTAGATCGGCACGATGTTGCCGTGGGTGAGCGCGACGGCGGTCTTGGCCTCGGCCGCGAACAGCTCGATGAAGCGGGGCTGAGCGGCGAACTCGGGGAGGATCGTCTTGATGACCAGAGGCTTTTCGAAGCCGAACTCGCCCACCAAGCTCGCGTGGTAGACCTCGCCCATGCCCCCCCGGGCGATGAGGTGGTGCAGCCGGTACTTGCCGAACGCTACCGGCGCCGTCCCGTCGCCGGCCCGTTCCGCAGGATCGACCGAGGAGGAGCCCGAGGTCGGGGAGGACACCGTGGCGGGCATGCTATCATCGTTCGTCCAATGGGCGGGCAGGGCAGCGGCAGGCCCGGGCCGAGCGGGCGCCGGGCATGGGGCGCGAAGGGCATGCGGGCGCATCCAGCGTGTGAGATCGCGTTGGGGCTGGGGCTTGTGCTGGTGGGTGGCTGCGGCGGGCCCCAGCCGCCTCGGTTGGTCGCTTTGCCCGGGTGTGGGATCGGCGACGGGCTGATCGACAACCTGCGGGTCAAGGCCCGGGGCGACTTCCCCGACGGCAGCGGGACCGAGGTGCGGTTGTCGGACGGTGAGGAGACCCTCGCGTGGGGTGATCGCCTCGTGGCGGGGGTCACCGTCGAGGGGTTGTTCGGGCAGACCTTGGTCGAGGCGGTCGGGCGGACCGCCCGGCTGCGGACCGAGGGGGACATCCCGGTGTACTTCGCCCGGGTCGATGGGGTGTGTCCGGTCGAGCCGGCGGAGGGGGTGGTGGCTCCGCGCGAGGGGGTGGCCGCCGATGTCGCGGCGGCCGGCGACGTGATCATCGTGGGAGGTCGCGACGCCGAGGGGACGATCCTGGGCGAGGTGTTGCACTTGAGTGACGAAGGGGGAGCCCTGACGCCGTTGCCCGAGCGGCTGGCGGTTCCCGTGGTGGGGCACTCGGTGCACGCCCTCGCGGATCGGCGGTTCCTGGTCTTCGGTGGGGCATCGGGCAACCGCGCGGTGCAGCGCAAGGCGGTGATCATCGATCTCGCCGACGAGGCGCAGCCGGTCTTCGAATCGATTCCGGTGGAGCTCGACGAACAGCTGGGTCCGGGGCGAACGTTTCACGTTGGGGCCCGCGACGGGTCTGGGCGGGTCCTGCTGGTCGGAGGGTGTCGGCGGATCACCTCCGAGCTGACGTGCGATCTCGAGATGCCCGAGCCCGGTCCAGACCCCAGCGCCGACCCTCATACATTGCTGCCCAGCGTGCTCGACACGTCCCTGTGGGTAGAGCCGGCCGGCGAGACCCTCGCGCTGACGCCCGGTCCTTCGCTGGTCACGTCGCGCTACGAGGCCGCGCTACGCTTCGCTCGTGACGGGGTGGCCTTCCTCGCGGGGGGGCGAGACGACCAGGGGCAACCCGTGCACACCGTCGAGCGCTACCTTCCAGGGGAGGCGGGATTTTCCCCCTACGGGGGTGAGCCGATCGAGGGGATCGAGGATCTGCCAGTGGTCGGCGTCGCCCTCCATGAGGGGGGGGTGGTCCTGCTGGCGCTGGCCGATGGGCGGATCCTCCTGGTGACCGATCAGACCAGCGAGGGCACGTCGGGAACGTTCGAGCCGTGGGCGGGCTGGTGTGACGAGGGGGCGCGTTGTGTCGATGAGCCGATCGTGGCCGCGTCGGCTCACGGGTGGAGCTTGGTCACCCTGCCCGGCGAGCGCGTGCTCGCCAACGGCACGCTGTTGCCGGTAGGCGGCGTGGGGCTGCGAGGGGCGGATGCTCGCGCGCTGTCCGACCAGGGCGACGGCGCGGTGTCCCGTCGGGTGGGGGCGGTCCCGCTGACTCTGGCCGACGGCACCGTGCTACTCGTGGGAGGGCGCGACGCTCGCAGCGATCAGCTGGCGTCTCCGACCACCGTGCGGGTGCGACCGGCGCTCGACGGTCCCGACGAAGGGATCCCGTCCATCGATTCGCTCGAGCCCGGGAGCCTGATGAGCCCCACCCTCGCGCAGGTCACCCTCACCGAGGACAGCGTGCAGCTGATGCCGCGGGGGTCGCCGACCGACAACTTCCCGTGGGTACGGGTGCATGCCCGAGGGTTTCGATCGGCACGCTTTCGCTTCGAGGTCACGGTGAGCTGGGGTTCGGTGGGGCGGAGCACGCCCTACTTGGTGCTCCAGCATGGCGCGGTGGAGACGATAAGCGTGGCCTTGGGGACCGACGGGATCGAGGCCCATACTCGCGATCCCCGGGGACAGGTCGCCAACTTTAGTTGCTCGCCGATGGGTCTGTCGTTCGAGCAGCCTGTGGCCTTGCGGGTTGACGTGTCTCCCGATTCGATCCGTCTCGAGCGAGGGGGGGAGATCATCGCGCAGTGTCCGGGGTTCACCGGAGGCCGGCTGTGGTCGGTGGGGCTCGGCGCCGCGGGCCCGGGCTCGGTGCTCCTGTCCGACATGAGACTGACCCGGCGGTAGCCGGACGGATCGGCCGTGGGAGGTCGCCCGCGTTACTCGCAGGCCTGCCGCAGATCGCCGTGCAGCGACAGCAGGCTCTGGCGGGCGGCGTGGCCCGCCTCGTCGGGTCGGGTGGCCACCTCACACAGCAGCGCGTCGCCGGTCGCGGTGGGGCGGGGCATGTGGCGAAGGGCGCTGGCCAGGCGGCGGGCAAAGGCGCGATCGGGATTGCGGCGGAGCACGGCGCCGATCGCCTCGATGCTCGTGTCGTCGCCCAGGCGGGCGAGCTGGCGGGCCGACTCCGAGCGCAGCTCGATGTCGAGATCCTCGTCGGCCAGCAGCTTGCGCAGGCGTGGCCCGTTGCCGCAGCGTCCCAGGGCCTGGATCGCGCTACGGGCCACGGCCCGGTCGTCCTCGGAGCGGCGTCCCGCCAGGTGGCCCTTTTGCTCCAGCAGTTTCTCCGTGGCGGGGCTGCACGCGCCCTCGATCCGGGCCATGGCCGCCTGGCGGACCTGCGGCCAGGGGTTGTCGAGCGCGGCGGGCAGCCAGCTCTGGTCGGCGGGCAGGCGGGCGTGGGTAAAGCCCAGCGTGGCCAGCCGCGGTGCGTTGTTGTCGACGAGCCGATACTGCTCGACCAGCGCGCGGGCGCGGTCGGGGGGCAGCCCCTGCAGCGACAGCCACGCCAGCAGCTCGCTGCGTTGGGTGGCTCGTGTCTTCGGGGTCAGCGCGGCCGTGGCGACCTCCGCCAGCACCTCATGGGCCGCCGCCGAGCCCAGCCCACCGAGCGCTCGTAGGGCGACCACGCGCACCGCGAAGGCGGTGGTGGGGTCGCGGGCCAGGGTGCGTAGCCGCTTGGTGAACGCCTCGTCGTCCGGATCCGACAGCGCACCGCGTAGGTTGAGCAGGGCGGGGATCCGCTTGGCCGATGCTTGCTCGAGCGCCGTGTCGGTGGCGGTCACCAGGGCCGCACGGGCCGGTGCGTCCTTGGAGGCGCGTCGACGTAGCGAGCGGTGCAGCTGCCGACGCAGGCCGCGTGCGCCTCGGCCCACCAGGGTGACCAGCTCGGCCACCTGCGTCGTCGGGGTGACGTCGACCAGCGCGTCGAGCAGCGCGGCCCGGGCGGTCAGCGGCAGCTTTTGGTCGGCCACCAGCCCGGTCAGGGCCGGCCGAGCCAGCGCACCGTGGTCGACCATCAGGGGCAGCCAGCGGTCCAGCGCCTTCGATTGCTCCGAGAACGAGTCGGCCCCCACGACCGCGCGCCGCAGCTCGGTGGCGAACAGATCCACGTGATCGGGCAGGCCGAGCGCGGCCAGCACGTCGAGCAAGCGCTTGCGGTCGGTGCTGGTCGGCGGCGGCACGGTGGCGAGGCGGTCGAGGATCGCCTCGGCGGCCAGCTTGGGGTGGGCCTCGAGGCGGGCCCGCGCCTTGAGGTAGGGTCGGCTGGTGTTGCTCAAGATCGTGTCCACGTCGAGCGGGGCTTGCTCGACGTAGAGCTCGGCGGAGGGGTCGGCGGAGGGGTCGGCGGAGGGGTCGGGGTCGGTCGACGCAGTCGAGGTTTCGGCCGCGGGGTCGGGCGGCGCGGCCTCACCGGGTCGGGCGGGGGACAGCAGCGACAGGATCGACGCGAGGGCGACGGGCGACACCCGGGCAGCTTGCCACAGCGCACCACGCCGGGAAGGACGCCGGGAAGGACGCCGGGAGCCGAGGAGTGCGGCCCGTGCGCGCGAGGTCCAGCGGGAGACGGTGATGTACCCTGGCGTTTACGATGGACTGGAAACCCGCACGGACGACCAAGGAGGCCGCCTATGGCCTCTATTTGGATCCGTTTCATCTGGTGCGGCCTGACCATCCCTGGTACGCGAACATCGAGGCGAGATTGTCTCGTCGTCATTACGCCGTTTCGGAGCGGGTCAAAAGCCCGTTTCAGGCCCGTGCGGACTACGTTCACTTGGGGGTCGTGGGTCATCAGGGCACGGGGAAGACGACCATGGTGCGGCAGGCGATGGCCGATCTACGCGGTGTGGGGATCCTCCCGGTCTACGTCGATGCTCTCAAAGTGCTCGATCCGCAGGACTGTACGTTTTCCGACGTGGTGCTGGTCTTGGTCGAGGCGGTCGCCACCGAGCTCGTCGGCGTCGATCCTCCTCACCTGAATCTCGACCCCGCGCTGCTCCAGTCGATCCGAGATTGGTTTGCCGAGCAGATCATCAGTGAGGAGCATCGGGAAGAACTGGTGGGTGAGATCGCAAGCGAGGCTCAGGCTGGGCTCGATCTGCCCTTCATCGCGACCTTGTTGTCGCGGATCAAGGGCACGCTACGGTCGAGCAATGACTACCGCGTGGAGATCCGGCGCCGCGCGGGCCGAGATCCCCAAGAGCTGGTGCGACGAGTCAACCTGCTGCTCGACGGACTCCATGACGCGCTGGCCTCGCGGCGTCAGCGGATCTGCGTCGTCTTCGACAACCTCGAGAAGATCCGGCCGCGGGCGACGGTGGAGCGGGCGATCCTCCAGCGGGCCAACGACCTGCGCCTGCTTCGGTGTCATGTGATCTACTTCTTGGCGCCGGCCGATCAATACGCGCCCGGGGCGGTGCAGGCCGATCAGGCGCTGCTGACGGTGGAGGTGCCGGTCTTACCCGTGCGTCATCGCGAGGATCCGTGGGGCACGGTGCGGCCCGACGTGGTCGAGGCGGTCTCGTTGCTGCTGTCCAAGCGGCTCGATCTGGAGGCGCTGCTGGAGCAGCCCTCGCTCGTCATCGAGGCACTGGTGCGGTGGTCCGGGGGCCGCCTGCGCGACATCATCGATCTGACGCGTCTGGCCTGCGAGTTCGCCGACATCGACGAGGCCAAGGTGACCCGGTCACATGTGGACGAGGCCGCGGCGAAGCTCTCGGGCTCGCGGCTGGTGGCGATGCGACCCGACGCCTGGGCCCGCGCGGTCGAGATCCACCGCGACAAGGCCGTCGACAATCGCGAGCAGGACAATCACATGCTGCTGCACGCCTTGGTGCTTGCCTACGATGGTCGACCCTGGTGGGACGTACACCCGCTGGTCGAGGCCGATCCTCGATTTGCCTCGGCGCGGCTGTCGTCGTCATGAGGGGGAGTCGTGGCGAGTACGAGCGCCTGATCCGCTTCATGACCTGGCCCAAGCCGGGGTTTGCCCTCGCAATAGCGCGATGTGATCGGCGGTCGACCGCGCGCAGGGTCCAGGCGGCGGCCACGATCGACGCCGCGCGGCAAGGGGGGCGGGTGGCCGTCGTGGATCTGGTCGACGAGGAGCCGACCGTCGATGTCCTGGAATCGCTGGTCGCGGGGGTCACCTCGGGGACCGTGGCGGGCGACGCCATCGACACCCTGTTCGTCATCGGGTTTGGTCACCTCGTCGTCGACGTGCTCGGTAGGCCCCGAGCCTCGGCCGCCGTCGCTCGCCTCAATCAGGCGCGCGATCTGCTGCCGCAGCGGCTGGACGTGCGGGTTGTGCTGTGGCTCTCGACCAAGGAGACGGTAGGGTTCGCAGAGCTTGCGCCCGACACCTATGACGTGGTGCGGTCGGTGTTCGAGTTCGAATCGGACCGGGAGGAGCGACGCTCGAGGCCTCGCCCCTGGCGTGCTCGAAGCGGTGGACTGTTGGTCAAGGGACGCGACGCGGAGAGTCTCGAGCACCAGATCGCGCGGCTCGAGGCGCTCTACGCGGATTCGAAGCGCTCTTCGAGATCGAAGGCCGACATCGCGTCGATCCTCGCGAACTCGAGCTTCGCGCTCACGCGCCGGGCGGAGGCACTGGGATGGCTCGAGCGAGCCGTGCAGGAGCATGAGCGCGCCGGCTCGGTCGCTCGTGGGGTGATGCTCAGGCTGCGCCGCGCCGAGGCCATGCTCGACCATGGGGACACCCATGATGCGGAGCAGGAACTGGCGATGGCCCGACAGCTCGCGCACAGGGTGGGGGCACGAGCCGAACTCGTCCAGATCATGCTGCTCGAGGCGGAGCTTTTGGCTTTGCGTGGAGACTATGATCGAGCGGAAGAGGTCTTGGTCCGTGAGGCGGGAACGATGGCCGAGGACGTCGGCGATGTTCGCCTGCAGGCGGAGGTCCTGGCCGGGATGGGGGACCTGCTGGAGGAGCGGGGGCTGCTCGACGAAGCGCTCGCGAAAATGGAGCAGGAGCGGTCGATCTATCGGCGGTTGGGAGATTCGCTCGCGGAGGCGGAGACCTGGGGACGAATCGGAGACATCCTGGAGGAGAAGGACGAGCTAGACGAAGCATTGAGGATCCGGGAGCAAGAGCAGCTGCCGATCTACCAGCGGCTGGGGGATACCTTGGCACAGGCGGAGACCTGGGGACGTATTGGAGACGTGCTGTGCATCCAGGGAAACCTAGACGAGGCGCTGGAGGTCTGGCGTGATCAGGCGTTGCCGGTGTTCCAGGTCTTGGGGGATGCCCAGGCGGAGGCGGAGACCTGGGGGCGCATTGCCGGGGTGGCGCAGTTGCGCGGAGAGCTACAAGAGGCACTCTCTCTCCTCAAGGAGCGAGAACTGCCGGTGTACCAGGAGCTGGGGTATGCGCGGGATGAAGCGGAACCCTGGGGGAGTATCGCGGAGATCATGGAGCTCCGAGGAGAGCTAGACCAAGCGCTGAGGATCCGACAAAGCAAGGAACTGCCTATATACCAGCGACTGGGGTATGTGCTCGGGCAAGCCCAGGTCTTGGGGAATATCGCGGATCTCCTGACGCTCATAGGGGATCTGGACGTGGCCCTCGGAATTCGCGAGCAGAGGCAGCTGCCGATCTATCAGCACTTGGGCGACGTAGAAGGGCAAGCGCAGGCCTGGGGAGGTATCGCGGACATTCTAGAAGCACGAGGGGAGCTCGATCGAGCCCTGGAGATCCGTACTCAAAAGCAGTTAACTCTGTCCCTGCGGTTGGGAGACGAGCAGTCCGAGGTTCTCGTATGGGAGCAGATAGGTGATCTCTTGACGGACCAAGAGAAGTTCGACCAAGCACTCGAGGTTCGCAAGCACAAGGAGCTACCGATCTATCAGCACCTGGGCGACGTAGAAGGGCAAGCGCAGGCCTGGGGGCAGATCGCCGACATCGCGGAGGCGCAAGGCCGATGGTCCGAGGCCATCTCGATTCGACAAGACCGACAGATCCCGGTACTCGTGCGCCTGGGCCTTCATCGAGATGCACTCGTGGCATCCGCCAACAACGCGCAAACCTACTTGCTTCGTGGGTCTGCGGGGGATCGTGAGCGTGCCTCCACGTTGCTGCGGCGTGCGCTACAAAGAGCCCAGCGGTTGCGGCTCAGTGACGACGCCGACGATATTCGCGCCGTCATGGCCGAGCATGGCATTGAATAGATGACCCTTGCGCTCGACGTGGAGCCCCGTCAAGCTCCCGGCTCCGCATGGGTCCCGACGCCTTCGACTACGCGCTGCCCGCCGAGCAGATCGCCCAGATCCCCGCCCGGGATCGTGGCGATGCCCGCCTGCTGGTGTGCACTCAGGATCCGCCCGCGCATGCCCATACCCGGGATCTGCTGGCCGTCTTGCCCTCCGATGCGCTGGTGGTCGTCAACGCCTCGCGGGTCGTGCCCGCTCGGATGACGGCGATCCGTGACGACGGCCGTGCGTTCGAGCTGCTGGTGTGTGACCCCTCGCCGGGCCAGGGCTCGGGCGCGGTGGTCCGGGCTTGGGTGCGCCGGGCCAAGAAGCTGCGGCCCGAGGATCACCTGCGGGCGGGGGAGCTGCATCTACGCTACGTGGGCGCCGATCCGATCGATCCCCGGGCACGTCGCTTCGTGGTCGAGCAAGGCCAGGTGCTGCCCGCCCTCGCGGCCCACGGGCAGATCCCGCTGCCTCCCTACATCGAGCGCCCCAAGGGCCCCGACGCTGCCGATCGCGAGCGCTACCAGACTGTCTACGCCCGAGCGGAGGGCTCGGTCGCCGCGCCCACCGCGGGCCTGCACCTGACTGTCGACCAGCTGCGCCAGCTCGATGTGGTGGAGCTATTGCTCCACGTGGGCCCGGGCACTTTCTTGCCGATGGACACCGACGACGTCGCCCAGCATCGGGTCGGGGCCGAGCGGATCGAGCTGAGCGCCGCCGCGGCCGAGCGGATCGAGCAGGCCCGGGCCGCGGGGCGCCCGATCGTCGCCGTGGGCACCACCACCACCCGCGCCCTCGAAGGGATCGCGGCCGCCCACGACGGACGGCTGCCGCCCACGGTCGGGGCCACCTCGCTGGTGATCACCCCGGGCTTTCGCTTCCGTGTGATCACCCACCTTTTGACCAACTTCCACCTGCCCCGCAGCAGCCTGCTGATGCTGGTCTGCGCCTTCGCGGGTCGTTCGCGGGTGCTGTCGTGGTATCGCCAGGCGGTCGCGGAGGGCTATCGCTTCTATAGCTACGGCGATTGCATGCTGGTGCCTCACCAGCCCTCGCCCCAGCCCTCGCCCCAGGATCGCTCCGCATGAGCGCCACCGCCTACGGTCCGCCGACCGCCGACACCCCGGCGCGCCTCGATCCCGAGCCGCCCGATCCTGCGCTGCGTCCCGATCCCCGCGAAGGTCTGCCGGCCGACGACCCGTCGCTGGCGGTGTGTCCCCCGGGGACCTTCGAGATCCAGGCCACCGCGGGCCCCGCCCGGGCCGCCCGGCTGTGGACCGCCCATGGTCCCGTCGACACCCCGTGCTTCATGCCGGTCGGCACCTACGGCGCGGTCAAGGGGCTCACCCCTGCGGAGCTGTGCGCCGTGGGCTCGCAGGTGATCCTGGGCAACGCCTACCACCTGACCCATCGCCCCGGGGCCGCGCTGGTGCAGACCCTGGGCGGCCTGCATCGCTTCATGGCCTGGCCGCGAGCGATCCTCACCGACAGCGGCGGCTATCAGGTGTTCTCGCTGCGGGGTCTGCAGACGATCGACGACGATGGGGTCGGGTACCGCACGCACTTCGACGGCTCGGCCCATCGCATGACCCCTCGCAGCGTGCTTTCGGGGCAGGCCCAGCTCGGCTCGGACATCTGCATGGTGCTCGATCACTGCCCTCCGGGGCAGGCCGACGTGGCTACGATGCGGGACGCGGTCGATCGCACCACCCGCTGGGCGCACGAAGCGGCCCGCCTGCGCCCCGAGATCCTCGCGCCGTCGCAGCTTTGCTTTGGGATCGTGCAGGGCGGCACCGATCTCGCGCTGCGCCGGGCCCACCTGTCGCAGATGCAGGCGCTGCCCTTCGATGGCCTGGCGCTGGGCGGTCTGAGCGTGGGCGAGCCGGTTCCGGCCATGCATGCGACGATGGCGGCGGTCGCCCCGCAGATGCCCGAGGCGCGTCCCCGCTACGTCATGGGGATCGGCACGCCCTTCGATCTGCTCGCCGCGGTGCGCGCCGGCGTCGACATGTTCGATTGCGTCATGCCCACCCGGCACGCCCGCAACGGTCAGCTGTTTACGTGGCACGGACGGATCAACATCCGCTGGGCCCGGTTCGCCGACGATCCGCGCGCGATCGATCCCACCTGCGGCTGCCTCACGTGTCAGCGCTTCAGCCGCGCCTACCTGCGCCATCTCGAGCGGCAGGGCGATGCCCTCTATGCGCGCTTGGCCACCCTGCACAATCTCTACTTCTTCCACCAGTGGGTGGCGGTGCTCCGACGGGCGCTCGTCGCCGGCGCCTTCGCCGGGGCGGTAGACGAACTTTCTTCCGTGATCACGCGCTATTACCTCCCGCGCTAGGCGACCTTGGCGGCCTTGACCGCCCCGGGGGGCTCTGTTACCTCTGCCGCTCCTCGCGCGCCCCCGCGCAGGTCGACGATCGGGTGCCTTGCTCAGGATCTCGGTCAGATGAGCGCCCCGGGGGCGATATGTTGCCGCCTGCCAACTCCTTCCTCCGCGGTCCGTCCCATGCTTCCACTCGTCTCCATCCGTGCCGCACTGCTGGCCGAGGGTGCTCCCGCTGGCGGGGCCTTCGGAAGCCTGTTGCCCATCATCCTGATGTTCGCGGTCATCTACTTCATCGTGCTGCGACCGATGAGCAAGCAGGAGAAGGATCGCAAGAAGCGGGTCGAGGGTCTCAAGAAGGGCGATCAGGTGGTGCTCGCGGGCGGGATCCTGGGTCGGATCTCCAACGCCGACGACGCCAAGATCGCCATCGTGGAGATCGCCGACCGGGTCAAGATCAAGGTACTCAAGTCCAAGATCGAGGATTCGGCCGAAGCCGCCCTCAAGGACGACAAGGCCGCGTCCGGCAAGGGCAAGGGCGACTCCAAGGACAGCAAGGGCAAAGACGGCAAGGGCGATTCCAAGGCCGTCACCAAGGCCGACACCAAAGACGGCAAGGACGACAGCGGCAAGTCCGCGTCCAAGGACAAGGGCGCTCGCAAGGGCGCATAATCCGCTAACCCGCCGAAGACCGGACAACCATGCGTCGCTTTCTCAAGCTCAAGGCCCTCGCACTGGCCGCCCTGATCATCGGGGCGATCCTGACGGTCCTGCCCTCCATCGCGGCCATCGCTCCGGAGGCGCTGTCCCTGCCCCGCTGGATCACCGACACCTTCACCAGCAAGTTCCAGCTTGGTCTCGATCTGCAGGGCGGGTTGCACCTGGAGTACTCGGTCGCGGTCGACGAGGCGGTGCAAAAGAAGCTCGATCAGGTCGCCGGTGAGCTCGAGGCCGGGTTTCGCGACAAGAAGGACCTGAGCGTCTCGGTCGAGCGCGAGGGTAACGACACCCTCTACATCCGGTTCGAAAACGCCGACGACGTGGCCCTGGCCACGGGCGACGTGATGGGGGTGGCGCTCGATCTGCTCGAGCGGGTCGAGGTCGACGACGGTCCCAAGGAGGCCGACGGGGTCATCACGCTCAAGATGTCCGAGCAAAAGCTGGCCGAGCTGCGCAAGGACTCGGTGGTCACTGCGCTGGACACCGTCCGCAACCGCGTCGACGCGATGGGCGTGGCCGAGCCCAACATCTACCCCAAGAATCGCCAGCTGGTGGTCGAGCTGCCGGGCCTGTCGGACACCTCCACCGAGGTTCGGGCGGCGGCCACCGACGCGGCGCGCGGGGTGGTCGAGATCTTGCGCGAGGTGGGGCAGTCGCGGCCCACCACCCAGGAACTGCGGGGGGATCCGGGGGCGTTCAAGCTGACGATCCCCGAGCAGGAGGCCGAGGCGCTGGTGCGCGAGGTCTTCGCCGACAAGCTCGCGCCCGACGGGGTCACGATCGTCGACGATCGGATCACCGCCGAGCTGGTGCTGATGGAGGCCGACGCACAGACCGCGGCCGATCCCACCACGGTGGTCATGGGGCTGTCGCCCACCGCCCGCGAGGCCGTGCTGGCCGACGCGGGCGACTTTCGGCGCCTGCTCAAGATCATCGAGCGGCAGGCGGTGCTCTCGATGCACCTCATCGCCGACGAGGACATGTTTGGGGACACCGGCCAGCCCTATCTCAAGGCCCTTTATGACGCCAAGCTCGTCACCCAGGGCATGGGGATCTCGGTCAACCGCATGCCCGAGTACGGTCGCGACAACGGGGTGACGGTCAAGGAGCCCTATGCGTTCTACGCCAAGGAGCGCAAGACCCTCGAGGACTTCTTCAACAGCCTGCCCCCCAAGTGGCGGCCGCCCGCCGACGTCAAGATCGCCTACGGTCCCGTCTCGATCCGCACCCGCGTGGGCGGCGAGCCCGAGGACGTGTGGCGCACCTACGTGGTCAAGGCTCGCGCCGGGGTCACCGGTGAGCACGTGGTCTCCGCCTCGGTGGGCTTCGATCAGCAGACCGGGGCGCCCGAGGTCAACGTCAAGCTCGACCGGATCGGGGCCCGGGCCATGGAGCAGCTGTCGGGGGAGAACGTCGGCCGCCGTATGGCGATCGTGCTCGACGACGCGGTGCGCTCCGACCCGGTGTTCAACGAGCGGATCGGGGCCAGCTTCCGGATCACCCTGGGCTCGACCCCCGGCGAGACCCCGCGCGAGGCGGCCAACTCGTTGACCAAGGTGCTCAAGAGCGGCTCGCTGCCCGCCCGCCTGCAAAAGGAGTTCGAGATCCGGGTCGGCGCCGACTTGGGCGAGGACTCGGTCAACCGCGGGGCCAAGGCCTTCGTCTACGGCCTGACCGGCGTGGTGCTGTTCATGCTGGTGTACTACCGCAGCTCGGGCTTCATCGCCGTGTTCGCCCTGGTGCTCAACATGGTGCTGATCCTCGCCGCGATGGCGCTTTTTGGGGCCACCCTGACCCTGCCGGGGATCGCCGGCATCGTGCTGACGATCGGCATGGCCGTCGACGCCAACGTGATCGTCTTTGAACGCATACGCGACTACTTACGCGAGGGATATACGGCCCGGGCGGCGATCGAGTCGGGCTACGACCGGGCCTTCACCACGATCTTCGACGCCCAGCTGACCACGGCGATCGCGGGCATCGTGCTGTTCCAGTACGGCTCGGGGCCGATCCGGGGCTTTGCGGTCACCCTGCTCATCGGCATCGCCACCTCGATCTTCACCGGGGTGTTCTGTAGCCGCCTGTTCTTCGACTTCCAGGCCAACCGCCGCGGTTTCGACCGGGTGTCGATCTAGGCAAGCAGAGGGCACGATCATGGCACGCGAAGGCAAGTCCTCCTCCGGCAAGACCCCGGAGCACAAGTTCTTCCAGCTCGTTCCCCCGGGGACCCACATCAAGTTCATCGAGCACCGTTGGCGCTTCATCGGGGTCTCGATCCTGCTGGTGGTGCTGACCCTCGGGTCGCTCATCTATAATCAGGTCACCACCGGGGCGCCGCTCAACTTCGGGATCGACTTCGCGGGCGGCTCCCAGATCCAGCTGGCCTTCACCGAGGGTTCGGGCGTCGACGAGGCCAAGGTCCGCGACGCGCTCGAGCAGCTCGACTACGAGGGCAGCTCCGTGGTGGCGGTGCCCGAGAAGGACAACGAGGTCCTCGTTCGGATCAAGGAGACGCTCAGCATCGACGAGACCACCCTCGAGTCGTGCGAGCAGGCGGTGGTGAAGGTCGGCGAGGCCAACCTGCTGGATTTCAACCATCCCGAGGGCGGCTCGAAGATCTTCTTGAGCTACGACACCGAGCCCAACTACCGCGAGGTGGAGAAGGTGCTCGAGCAGGCCGGCTGCCAGGGCTCGGCCGACAAGGGCACCGGGGGCGGGCCTACCCTCGACGGTGAGACCGAGACCTTCCCCGTGGAGGTCGCGCTCATCGGGATCGGCGCCAAGGTGCGCGACGACCTCGAGCGCGCGTTGGGGGACGGCACGGTCGATCACATCGTGCGGGCCGAGACGGTGGGCAGCAAGGTCGGCGGCCAGCTCAAGGAAGACGGCGTCAAGTCGCTATTGTTCGCGATCGGCTTCATCTTCTTGTTTGTCATGTTCCGCTTCGATCTGCGCTTTGCGCCGGGCGGGATCGTGGCGCTGTCTCACGACGCGTTCTTGGTGATCGGGGCCTTTTCGATCACCGGCAAGGAGTTCAACCTCCAGACGATCGCGGCGGTGCTGACCATCATCGGCTACAGCATCAACGACACCATCGTGGTGTTCGACCGGGTGCGCGAGCGGGTGGCCTTGCACCGCGACGAGCCCATCGAGGTCACCACCAACCAGGCCCTCAACGACACGCTCAGCCGGACCCTGCTGACCTCGGTGACCACCATGATGGTGGTGGTGGCCACCTACGTGATGGGCAGCGGGCCGATCAAGGACTTCTCCTTTGCCCTCATCGTGGGGCTCTTGGTCGGGACCTACTCGTCGCTCTATATCGCGACGCCCGTGTTCTTGTGGGTCAACCGCAAGTTCTACGCGGGCAAGGGTCACCTGCAGTGGCTGGAGAAGGACGAGCGGGAGGGCACGGGTACCTTGCTCAGCGGGGCAGCGCAGCCCAAGGCGCCGCCGCCGGGTGCGGGGGCGCTGTCCACCGGGGAGTCCAGGGGGGAGCCCAGTGGACAGTCCGGTGGAGAGCCCAGGGGGGAGCCCGGGGGAGAGCCCGCAGAGGTCGATGCCGAGGCGGTGGCCAAGGCGGCCTCCGATGCCCTACCGGGGCCGCGCAAGGCCAGCCGTCGCCGGCGTCGACGTCGACCCGCGGGTCCTAGCGGCGACGGTGGTGAGGGCTAGTCCCGCGGGTGCCGGTTCATCATGAACCGGCACAAGGCCGGAGCCCTGGGGAAGTGATCTCCCCCCCGCGCTCGATCGAGGACGATCTGAGCCCCCGTGGACCGCCGATTGGGTCGATGCGGCCATTGGCGCGTGTGCGCGATGGCGTCAAAATGCCGGAATGTCCGTGGCCGTCGCCCATGCCGTCCGTCCCGATCCGACTGGGCCACCGACCGGGCCACCGACCGGGACGACGCCACCGGAGCCACCGACGCCGACCCTCGAGCTGCGCGGGCGCGTACACGCCGACCACCACGCGCGCGTGCAGGAGGTGGCCCAACGGCTCGGGTTACCGCCCCTGTTGGCCGAGATGATGCTCGCCCGCGGCGTGGACGACGAAGTTGCGCAGCGCCGCCTGTTGCAGCCGCGGCTTTCGGATCTGCGTCGCCCCGACAAGATGGCCGGCTTTCCTCCCGCGCTGCGCCTGCTTGAGACCGCCTGCCGGGAACGCTGGAGGGTGGGGGTCTTCGGCGACTACGACGTCGACGGAGTCACCACCGCGACGATCCTCACCACGTTCCTCGAGGCCCTGGGCGTCGAGGTGGTCGCGCGGGTGGCCCATCGCTCGCGGGGGTACGGCTTGGGGCTGCCCGACGCCGAAGCCTTCGCGCAGGCGCGGGTGCAGCTGGTGATCACCGGTGACTGTGGCACCTCGGACGTGGAGGCCTTGCAGTGGCTGACGGATCAAGATCTGCGGACGATCGTGATCGATCACCACCAGGTGCCCGAGCAGATGCCGCCGTGTGATGCGCTCATCAACCCGCATCAGCCCGACTGCGAGTTCCCGTTCAAGGGCATGTGCTCGGCGGGGGTGGCCTTCTATCTATGCGCGGCCCTGCGGACCCGGCTGGCCCAATCTGGGGTGGGGGCCGGGGCGGGGGCGTTGCCGGATCCACGGGCATGGCTCGACCTGGTGGCCCTGGCCACCGTTTGCGACATGATGCCCTTGCGCGAGGAGAATCGGGTGCTGGTCTCACAGGGCCTGCGTCGGATGGCCCGTAGCACGCGGCCCGGGCTGCGGGCGCTGCTGTCGGTGGCCGGGGTCGACCCCCGCGGTGCCCTCGACGAAGGGCACCTGGGCTTCACCCTCGGTCCGCGGCTCAATGCGCCGGGCCGGTTGGGACCGGCCGAGCCCGCGTTGCGCCTTCTGCGGGCGCGCACCGAGGCCGAAGCTCAGCCGCTGGCCGAGCAGATCGAGACCCTCAACGCCCGTCGCAAGCGGCATCAGCAGGAGACGGTCGCCCAGGCGCTGGCGCTGCTGTCGGCCGAGCCCGACCTCGAGCGCCGCGCCGCGCTGGTGGTGGCTCACGAACGTTGGCTACCTGGGGTGGTGGGGATCGCCGCCGCTGGCGTCGCCGAGCATCACCGCCGACCCGCGCTGGTGATGGCGATCGACAGCGAGGCCGGCGTATGCCGGGGCTCGGTGCGCAGCTACGGCGATGTCGACGTGCGGGCCGCCCTGGCCGAGTGCGAGGCGCTGCTGGTGCGTTTTGGCGGTCACCGGGAGGCGGCCGGAGCGACCGTGCGGCTGGAGCAATTGCCGGCGCTCATCGAGGGGTTCGACGCCGCGGTGGCTCGCCAGTGCGAAGGGCAGGTCCCGGCCCCGCCGACCGAGGTCGTCGACGCGATCGTGCCGCTTCACGCCGTCGACGAGGACATGGTGCAGTCGCTACGGATCCTCGGGCCCTATGGGGTGGGTTTCGAGCGGCCCCGTTTCGCCTGCGACGGTGCGGTGGTCGATACCGTGCGCGTGCTCAAGGACAAGCACCTGGCCCTGACCCTGCGCCAGGGCCAGGTGCGCCGGGATGCGATCGCCTTTGGTCAGGCCCACCATCGCCTCGCCCGGGGCGAGTCGATCGGCCTGATCTTCGTGCCCCAACAGGAGACCTGGCGGGGTCGGTCGCGCCTGCGGCTGCACGTCGAGCGCCTGTGGCGAGCCCCCTAGGTGGGCTCCCTAGGCGGGTCTCCTAGGCGGGTCCTCGGTGGGCCCCCAGGGCAGGCGGGCGACGACACCGCTTTTGACGCGGTGAAACTCACAATGCTACACCCAGACCCATGCTTGGCTTTTCGCCTCCGCGGGCCTCGTGGTCGCTGGTGCTCGGGACGCTGCTGGGAATCACGTCGGCGCTGGGCTGTGGCCTACGCTCGGATCCCTTTGCGCCCGACGACGCGATGTCTGACGACGACGACGACGACAGCGATCCGGGCGACCCCAACCGGGAGGGGACCTGTGGCAACCCGCGGCTGCTTCCTACGACGCGCACGCTGGTGACGGGGCAGCTTTCGGGGCCGAGCTTCGAGGAGGGCTGGTGTGGGGCCGACGGGGGCCCCGAGGACGTCTACCTGCTCGAGCTGACCCAAGACTCCAACGTCACGATCGCCCTGGACGGCAGCGAGACCGATTCCGATCTCGCGCCTACGCTGCGGGTGGTGGAGGACGGCTGTAGCTCCGGGGAGGGCTTCACCAAGATCTGCACCCGCAACCTGGTCGAGGAGCCGTACTTCTTCTTCGCGCAGGCCGGGCGGAGCTACCGGGTGATCATCGACAGCCGGGACGGGGCCGAGGGCGCCTACGGCTTTCGGGTGGACTACGACTTTCCCAGCACCGAGCAGTGCAACGTCCACCCCGAGCTCATCGAGCAATTGCCGGGCTCGGCGTTCATCTGGAACAACGAGTTCAGCGAGGGGCAGGGCCGGGTCGACAGCCGCTGCGGCGGCCCGGGCCGCGAGAACATGTTTCGGCTGCGGGCCAACTACCCGGGCAACGCCTTCGCTCTGGTCGAGAGCTCGGGGGGCTTCGCCCCGCTCATCAGCTTTCGCGAGGACTGCTCCACGCTCACTGAGGTCGACTGCACCTCTGCCGGGCCCGGCGCGGTCGCGCAGCTGCCCTTCTTCTTGCCCGAGCCGGGGGACTACTTCTTGGTGGTCGATCAGGCCGAGATCGGCAGCGGCGGCTATCAGCTTCGCGTCGATTTCGAGTGAGTGGTCGATGCCGAGGGCCGGCTCGGGCTGCGCGACGGCTGTCGCGGCCGAGCCGCGTCAGGAGGCCAGGCGCGGGGTCGGCATCGGTAGCGATCGACGCAGCTTTTGTTCGAGCCGCTGGCGGGCCGAGCGGAGCCGGGTCCGGACCGTGCCCTCGGGAACCTCGAGCAGGCGACCGAGCTCGGCCGCGCTGAGGCTCTCCCAGTAGTAGAGCTCGACGACCACCTGCTCGTGGACCGGCAGCGTGCGCAGGGCGTCGAGCAGCCGCTGCTGCTCGATGTTGCGGGCCACCATCGAGCTGGGCGACGCACACAGGTCGCGCAGGCTGGCCTGCCCTAGACAGAGCGTGCGCCCGCGACCGTAGCGACGTCGGAGGTGCTTGAGCAGGACCTTGTGGGCGATGCCGAGCAAGAACGCGGCAAAGCTCGCGCGCCCTTCGAATCGCGCCGAGGACTCGGCGCACGCCAGGAACGTGGCCTGGACCAGATCTTCGGCGTCGGTCTCCACCTTGTTGGCGAAAAAGCGCGCGACGCGGTCGAAGTGGCGCTCGAAGAGCCGTCGCCCCGCCGTGTCGTCTCCGCCGTGCCAGGCGGACAAGAGGGCGTGGTCCGAGTCCATGGCACGATCCATGGTCCCGCTAGACGCGGCCCGGGCCCCGGCGATTCAAAAACGCCGTGCGATCGGCCTTGGCGATACTAGATCCCCCCGACGGGCTCGAACCGGCCGTTGCGGAGCACGCAGGTGGGCGGGCAGTCGGGCCCATTGGGCGTAATCGTCTCGATCGCGTCCAGGCGCACCAGGGCGCTTTGCTCCTCGCTGCCGTCGGTGGGGATCACGGTCACCAAGATCTCTCGCTCGTTGGCCAGGGGGTGCCCGTCGATCGTAAAGCCCTCCGCGTTGCAGGTGATCCCGTCGGGGTTGTCGGCCGTCTCGGGCGCGCTGGGATCGAGGCAGCGCAGCGTGACCGACTCGTCGCCGTCGATGATCAGATCGAAGGCCCCGGATACGAGGTTGGCCGGAAAGGTGACGACCGCGGAGCTCTGACAATCGGCCAGGGTGCAGCTTGTCGTCGACGTGCAGCCGGGCAGGAGGGCGGTGACCACCCCGAGCAGTACCGCGGCTCTCACCGCGGCTGTTACGGACGATAGGGCGAGTTTGGATGGGCCCGGGTGATGGCCGAGCGAAGGCCTACGCGTCGACGACATGGAAGGGAAGGATAGCGCGGCTGGGCCCACAGGCCGTGCCGCAGGGACGGGACGGCGGTCGCCCGACCCAGGTCCGCCCCCAGGTCCGCCCCCAGTGCTCCCCCCAGTGCTCCCCCCAGTTCTCCCCCCAGTTCTACCGATGGGGCTGCTACGCTTGCCGCGGTGGTTGGTCGCCTGTTTCGCGTGGCCCGTCCCGACGACTGGACGGGAGTGCTGGCTCGGCTGGCGGTCGTGATCGCGTTCGTCTTGCTGGCGGTCTTGGTGCCGCTGGTGCGGCTGCCGCCTGCGTGGATCGCGCTAGCCGGGGGGATCGCCCTGGTGGTTCGCCTGGTGATCCTGATAGGGGTGATGCTGGTGCTGTGGGGGGCCCGGACCCTGCTGGTGGCCCGTCTGCCGCGGGCGGCGGTGCTGCTCGGCCGATCGATCCGTTTTCACGACGGCACCCGGCGCCGGGCGGTGCTCATCGAGGACATCGCGGCGCTCCATGTGGAGCAGCGCCCGCCGCCCCAGCACGAGATCTTCGTCATCGAGCAGCGCAACGGGGCGGAGCACGATCTGTGTCCGACCCACTGGGGCGGGGCGCCGGCGCTGCACCGGGCGCTCGAGCGGCGCGTGGCCGCGGCGCACCGGCGAAGAGCTCGGGCCGCGCGCTCGCGGCCCTCCGCCGCTGCCGTGGCCACGGGGCGACCGAGCGCGTCAGCCGAGCCGAACGGGCAGCAACAGCATCAGCCAGGTCGATAGCGTACGGGGCGCCAACAGCTGCGCCAGGGCGCGGTAGGCCCGGTGGGCCCGCACGCGGACGGCCCCCTCGCGCACCTGCAGGCGCTCGGCGATCTCGGCCATGCTCATGCCGCGCAGCTTATGCAGCTCGACCACTTCACGCTGCCCGGGCGGCAGGCGTCCGATCGCGGACCGAACCCGCTGCACGATCTCGGCCTCGTGCTCGGCCATCTGCCCCAGTTCCTCGGCATTGGGTCCCCCGTCGGCGATCTCGGACACGGGGTCGTCGTCCTCGTCGGCGCCGGCGCGCCGGCGTTCGCCGCGATACTTGTCCCGCAGGTAGTCCATGGCCACATTGCGCGAGATGGCGAAGTACCAGCCCTGCACCGCGCCGTCGGGGTCGCCCCCCTGCAAGGTGAAGCGCTCCCGGGCCAGGTGGGCCTTGAGCAGGGTCAGCTGCACCAGATCGTCGACCGCCGTCTCGTCGCGGACGAGCTTCATCAAGAACCCTCGCAGGCGGGGATAGAGGCGACCGTGCAGCTTGCCGAACGCCGACGGATCACCATCGACGTAGCGCTCCATCAGCGCGAAGAGACCCCGGATCTCCGGGTGTCGTTTGCGAGGGCTCACGCAGGCACCATGGGCGAACCGGTGGTTTTCACCACCGCACGTCCGCACCGGGGAGGGTACCAGCGCGGACCCGTGGCTCCCATGGCTCGCCACGGTGACGGCTCGGTGACGGCCCGTAGTTGTTCGGGGGGGCGCAGCGCGGGTGTGTCGGCGGGGAATTCCCGTGCGTCGACGCGGTGTTCGAAGGCGCGGAGCTCGAGGCCAAGTCCGGGGCGGATCCCGGGTGCACCCGGTGCGGGCGCGGGGCTCGAGGCCGCAAGTTGGGGGCGCCCCGGTCCTCGTGCGGCCGGGGGATCCGACGGCGATCTGCCCCGTAGCGGGGGATTTGGCGGCCCTTGCGGCCCATTTTTCGCTGTGCTATCTGCTGGACCGTCTTCACACCACGACGCACCGTCGGGAGTGGGCGCCTTCGGGTCCCGCTCTTTTTTGTGCCGACTACGATGACCCACGCTGCCTACTCGAGCCCCACCGACGCCCCGACCGGCCTTCCCGGCACGGTGGAGCGCGCGCGTGGGCGCTTGCTCGAGGCGGTCATCGAGCCGGTGCTGCGCACCATGGGGTTCGAGCTGGTTCACATCGACTGGAGTCAGTCGGGCCGTCGCCGTCGGCTCGTGGTGTACATCGATCACCCCGACGGCATCAGGCTGGACGATTGTTCCCGACTCAGCCCGATCCTCAGCAACGCGCTCGACGCCGCCGAAGCGGCGGGCGAAGGCTCCACGGCGCCGGGCGGTGGTGCGCTTGCGCGCCTGTTGGCCGGTTCCTATGTCCTGGAGGTGTCCTCCCCGGGTCTCGAGCGACCGCTGTCGCGCCGCAGCCACTTCGCCCGTTTCGTAGGGCGCACGATCAAGCTGCGTGTCTTCTCTCCACTGGCGCCGGGGGACTCCCAGCGCAACTTCCACGGTCGGATCGAGGCAGCATTGCCCGACCCCGACCAGCCCGACGACGATCGCACGGGAACCGTATGCCTGCGGGACCTGGACGACGGGCGTGAGCACCGGATCCCCATCGAGCGGGTGCGGCGAGCTCACCTCGTGTACGAGGGGTGAGGCCCTTCGTCCTCGCTCCCCTGGCGAACCCGGCGGTCTTCGCGGCTCTACGGCTCCCTTCGAGGTCTCACGATGGAAGAAGCAGTCAACCTCAGCACGGTCATCGATCAGGTCTGTCGCGAGAAGAACATCTCGCGCCAAGTCCTCACCGACACGGTCGAGCAGGCGGTGCTGGCCGCCGCCAAGAAGGTCTTCGAGGACCGTGAGATCGAGGCCAACTTCGACCCGGAGACGGGCCACGTGAGCCTGTTCCAGGTGCTCTACGTGGTGGGCGAGGTCGACGCGCCGGCCCGGGAGATCAGCGTCGAGCAGGCCCAGCGGGCGGGGCTCGAGGCCGAGGAAGGCGACGAGCTGCTGTTCCAGATCTTCTACCTCGACGGCGACCGCAAGCGGGCCGAGCAGCAGTCCAAGGACTACCCCGAGATCGAGGCCTTGCAGTTCAACGGCCACGGGTTCGGGCGGATCGCGGCCCAGACCGCCAAGCAGGTCATCATTCAGCGTGTCCGCGAGGCGGAGCGTGAGAATCTCTACGATGCCTACAAGGACAAGAAGGGCGAGCTGATGACCGGGATCGTGCGCCGCTTCGAGCGGGGCTCGATCATCGTGGAGGTCGACAACGGCAAGGCCGAGGCGATCTTGCCCGTGCGCGAGCAGGTGCCCCGCGAGTCGCTGCGCCCCGGGGATCGGATCGTGGCGTTCGTCAAAGACGTCGACAAGTCGGCCCGGGGCCCGCAGATCATCTTGTCGCGCACCCACCGGGGCTTGGTGGAGAAGCTGTTCGAGCACGAGGTGCCCGAGATCTTCGAGGGGATCGTGCGGATCGAGGCGTGCGCCCGCGAGCCGGGGGCGCGCTCGAAGATCGCGGTGTCCAGCCGCGACCGCGACGTCGATCCGGTGGGCGCCTGTGTGGGTATGCGGGGCAGTCGGGTGCAGGCGGTGGTGCAGGAGCTGCGCGGCGAGAAGATCGACATCGTGCCCTTCAACGAGGATCCGGCCCGCTTCGTGTGCAACGCGATCCAGCCGGCGGTGGTCTCTCGGGTGCTGATCGACGCCGAGCGCCACACGATGGAGCTGGTGGTCCCCGACGACAAGCTCTCGCTGGCGATCGGCAAGAAGGGGCAGAACGTGCGGCTGGCGTCGCGCCTGACCGGCTGGCGGATCGACATCCACTCCGAGTCCAAGATCCGCGAGATGGAGGCCCGCAGTCTGGCCGAGATGGCCGCGATCCCCGGGGTGGGCTACGAGCTGGCCGAGCACATCTTCCAGCTGGGCTGGAGGGGTCTGCGCGATCTGGCGGTGGCCGACGCCGAGGAGCTGGCCGAGGTCCCCGGGGTGGGCAGCACCGAGCGGGCCGAAGAGATCATCGACGTGGCCAACGATGTCGCGTCGGGCAACCTGACGCTCGACGTCAAATATCCCTCCCCCGAGGAGGTCATGGGCGCCGAGGCCCCCGGGGGTGCGGATTGAGCGAGCCGGTTCGAACCTGCGTCGCGTGTCGAGCGCGACGGCCCCAGCGGGCGTTGGTGCGGCTGGGTCGGCGCTCCGATGGTGTCGTGGTGCCCGCGGTGGGACGACACGCCAAGGGGCGTCATGCCTACCTGTGCGCGCGTCGGGTCTGCTTTTGTCGGGCCGTCGAGCGCCGAGCGCTCGTTCGGGCCTTGGGGCGCCGAGGAACGGGAGCGAAGCGCCGGGGCACCGGGGCGCCGCACGGCCGGGGCGCCGCCGGGTCGGTGGCGGTTCGCTGTCCGGCCTTCGACGAGCTGTGGTCCCAGGTGGGGGCCGCCCTCGACCACGAGATCCAGAAGATGAAACGGTCCGGCGACCAAAGTCGTGGTCCCCGCCATGACGCGCTGCTTCAGCTGCGTCGGGGTCTGCGCGAGCCGGGGAGGTCCGCCTAATCTCATGGCAAAGATCCGCGTATACGAGCTCGCTCGCGAGTTGGGCAAGGACAACAAGTCCCTGGTCAAGGTGATCCGAGGCCTCGGCATCGAGATCAAGAACCAGATGAGCACCCTGACACCTGACCAGGCCCAGCGGGTCCGTGACAACCTGTCGCCATCCTCCTCCTCGGGTTCGTCCCCGGCGGGGTCTGGCGCTCGGGGGAACGGGCCCACCAAGCGCAAGTCGGTCATTCGGCGCCGCGGTCCCGAGGTCCGTCGTCGTCGGGCCGAGCGCGAGGAGGCCGCCGAGCAGGCGGCCGCCGTCGCCAGCAAGGCATCGGGGGGCCCCGTGCCCTCCGACACCGCGCGACCCGCCTTCCGACCGGCGCGGGGTTCCGCTCCCGCTCGAGGCAACGATGCGCCGTCACGCCCGGCGGCCGCTCAAGGTTCGAGGGGCGACGCCTCGCCGAGCCGTCGCGAGCCTCCGCCGCGGCGTGCCGAGTCGGCGCCGGCCCGCCCGGGGAACTCGCCACGGGTGGCCGCCAAGTCCGGCGAGCCCGAAAAGGCCGACCCGCCCGAGCCTCCGCCCTCGCCCGCGGTTGGGACGCGGATCCAGCTGCCCCGGGGTACGCGGCGGCTACCGGGGGGAATGGCCGCGCGGATCGAGCAACAGCAGACCCGACCCCGCGCAGCGACTCCGGCGCCGACCGCTTCACCGCGATCCGCAGCCTCGGCGCGGACCGGGGCTGCGTCACGAACGGAGGCTTCGGCGCGGGGTGAGGCTCCGGCGCCGACCGAAGCTCCGGCGCCGACCGAGGCTCCGGCGCCGACCGAGGCTCCGGCGTCGACCGAGGCGTCCGAGGCGGCGCCGGCCAAGCCCGGTGCCGATACGGGCACCGGTCGCCGGGTCGTTCGCAACGAGGCCGGGGTGATCGTCGGGGCCAAGTCGCAGCGTTCCGAGCCCAAGATCCTGGGCTTCATTCCCCTGGCGCAGACCAAGCGCCGCCAGCAGGTGATCATCACCGATGCGGCCGAGGAGGATCGCAAGGGGCGCGCCAGCCAGCGCAAGCAGCGAGAGGAGCGAGCGCAGGCCCAGCAGCGTCGTCGCAAGATGACCCGCCGCGGAGGCCGGGGCCCCTCGGGTCCTCCCAAGATCTCCACGGTGGAGATGAGCGAGGAGAAGAAGCGGATCCGGATCGACGAGGCGATCCAGGTGTCCGATCTGGCCCACCAGATGAGCCAGAAGGCCTCCGTCATCCTGCGCCAGCTGTGGAGCATGGGGATGCGCGGGGTCACCATCAACAACGCGATCGACTTCGAGACCGCGGGGTTGGTGGCGGCCGAGTTCGGCTACACCGTCGAGAATGTCGCCTTCCAGGAGGACGAGATCGTCGGGGCACGCCCCGAGGCCGAGGGCCGGCCTCGCGCGCCGGTGGTCACCTTCATGGGTCACGTCGACCACGGCAAGACCTCGCTGCTCGACAAGATCCGCGAGGCGCGGGTCGCCGCCGGCGAGGCGGGCGGGATCACCCAGCATATCGGCGCCTACCGGGTCGACACCAACAAGGGCCCGGTGGTGTTTCTCGACACGCCCGGTCACGAGGCGTTCACCGCCATGCGCGAGCGCGGTGCCCAGACCACCGACTTGGTGGTGCTGGTGGTCGCGGCCGACGACGGGGTCATGCCGACCACCATCGAGGCGATCAAGCACTCCAAGGACGCGGGCGTGCCGATCGTGGTGGCCGTCAACAAGGTCGACAAGCCCGAGGCCAACCCCGGCCGGGTCAAGCAGGCGCTGATGGAGCAGGGCCTGGTGGGCGAGGAGTTCGGCGGTGACGTGGCGATCCTCGAGGTCTCGGCCAAGACCGGCCAGGGGCTCGACGAGCTGCTCGAGAACCTCGCCTTGCAGGCCGAGATCCTCGAGCTTCGGGCGCCCGACGACGGCCGCGGTCAGGGCGTGGTGCTCGAGGCGCGGATCGACAAGGGCCGGGGCACGGTGGCCACCGTGCTGGTGCAGTCGGGCATGATCAAAAAGGGCGACATCATCGTCGCCAACGAGTACCAGGGCAAGGTGCGCGGCCTCTACGACGACCGCGGCAAGAAGCTCAAGGAGGCCGGCCCCTCCACCCCGGTGGAGGTGCTCGGTCTTTCGGGGGTGCCCGCCGCCGGCGACCGCGTCGACGTGGTCGAGAACGACAAGGACGCCAAGGCGCTGGTCACCCCCGAAAGACCGAGCACCTCCACCGGGGTGGAGGGGCCGGCCTCCTTGAGCTTCTTGCCGCGGTCGTCGTAGAGGCCGCGCACCTTGCCC
>JBCCWC010000146.1:0-40439 GCA_039194325.1 Myxococcota bacterium | reverse complement strand
CCCCCCCCCCCCCCCCCGCGACCGTGTTTCCCCAAGCGAATGAAGTGTGCGGTGCTCAGCCTGCGACGATAGGTATACTATTCGCAGATGGGCAGGTACTGTAGGTTGGAGACCTGGGTCCCGTCCGGGAACGCCCCGAAGTCCTCGATCTCCGGATTGTCGTCATTCGAGGCTACCCGATAGAGGTGGGTGCCGCTCGACACCCAGGTGCGCTGGGTGACGGGGTCGTACGCCAGACCCGTGGGCTCCCAATCCGTTTCGTCTCCGGGGAGCAAGGTGGCGATGAGCGTGGGGTCGATCGTGTCGTCGGCCTCCGGGGCGAGTGCGTCGGCGGGGATGGCGTAGATGCTCTGGTCGTCTCCGTTGGCGAACAGCAGCCGGTTGTTCCGACAATCGAAGGCCATGCCGCATGAGCGGATTTCGACCGAGAGCGCCTTGGTGTATCCGTCGATGATCTCACCAGTCTCTGGATCGAGACGAACGAGCTGGCTCAGATAGTTGATGCCGTAGAGATTGCCGTCGGGTCCGAACTCGATGCCACATAGCAGGTTTCTGTCATCTTTGTTGCCGTCGTGGTAGCTCTGTGGGGCGGGGGTTGCTGTCGCGGTCGGCGTATCCGCGCATTCCGTCGCGTCGTAGTTGATGGAGTAGAGTCGCTCCGACTGGGCGTCGTTGCCGATGATGGTGCCGTCGGGGCTGATGGTCGAGGTCACGATGTCCACGAGCGGAACCTCGATCTCCGAGTCCTCCACCTGCGGGCTCTGGAGCCTGAGCAGCTCCTCCAGCATCGGGGGGCTGGCGGGATCCACCAAAGGACTGCTCAGGGTAACGATCGTACGTGGGGCGTCGTCGTAACCGACCTTATAGGGCAGGAAGGCAGCCAGCGCCATCTTGCCGGGGTTGAGCGTGCCGTTGCTGTCGTGGCAGTCGGCGCCGGGGACGATCCCGCTGCCCGGATCCCCGGGGGGATCGGCGTCGCCCCAGCCGTCGCCGTCGTCGTCTCGTCGGCAGGCATCGGAGTCGTCGAGCTCGTTGTAGGCGGCGCCGGGGTAGGTGGTGGCGCTGCTGTCGTCGCAGTCGTCATCGTTGGGGACGCGGCCGTCGATGGGCTCATCCGACGGGATGCAGTCGTCGGGGTCGCCGAAGCCGTCACCGTCGGCGTCGAGGCACCACAGCGTCTCGGGCTCGCCGCTGCTGCCGTCGCCGTCGCCGTCGCCCGCGCCGGTCTCGTCGGCTCCGGAGGCGCCGGGTTCGTCGTCGCCGGCCGATTCGTCGGAAGCGTCGTCGGTGGTGCTACCGGCGGCCATGTCGAGGCAGGCCTCGGGATCCTGGGCGAGTCCGTCGTCTACGCAGGGATCGGCGCAGCCGGTCGTCCACAGCAATGCGAGCGCGCCGCTCGAGAGGATCCATCGTCGTTGGTGAGTGTTCATGTCCTTATTCCTTGGAAGCTCGGGGTGGTGGGGTTTTGCTAGATGAACAGGGTCGTCTCAGCGGTCGACCCGGTGGAATTCGATCCGTCGGTTCTGGGCTCGGCCCTCTTTGGTGTCGTTGTCGGCGACCGGCTCGGTCTCGCCGGCCCCGCGGGTGCGGATCCGAGAGCCGTCGATCCCTCGATCGGTGAGGTAGCGCTTGACCGCTTCGGCGCGGTCGCGGGAAAGCTTCAGGTTGAACGCGTCGTCGCCCTGGCTGTCGGTGTGGCCGGCGATCTCGATCCGCAGGTCGGGGTACTGCTCGAGCACCTCGACCGCGCGGTCGAGCTTGGGCCGGGACTGGGCCTTGATGGTCGACTTGGCGGTGTCGAAGAAGATCCCCTCGATGATCCCGTCGAAGGGCTTGGCCGCCTCGGGGACCTCGTCGGGGCAGCCGTCCTCGTCTTGGTAGTTGTTGTCCGTCTCGGGCTCGTAGACGCAGCGATCGTCGGGATCGGGGATCAGGTCGTGGTCGGCGTCGGGGACAGGGCAGCCCTGGTAGGCGGGGACGCCCGGGGTATTGGGGCAGCGGTCGTCGCGGTCGAGGATCCCGTCGCCATCGGCGTCGAGGTCGACCGGGGCGACCGGTCGGGGCTCGCTGCGCTTGCGCCCGAGGGTCAAGGTCAGGCCCAGGAGCACCTCGGGGCTGTGGATCACGCTTTGCCCGATGCCGCGGCGGGCGGTGAGGGTGTCGCGGACCTCGAAGCGCAGCCCGAGGTAGCGGTTGACGAACACCTTGACGCCGGCGCCGTAGTGAAAGCCGAGATCGACGTCGTTGCCGACCGCGGCTCGCTCCGAGCGAACGCCCAGGGCCGAGGCCCCGGCGAGCACGAAGGGGGTGACGCTCCAGTAGGGCAGCTGGCCCACCAACTGTCCGCGGAAGGCCCAGACCAGGGCGTTCTGGTTGGTGGAGGTGCGGGTGGGCATCAGCGCCCCCTCGGCCTCTACGCCCAGCCAGCGCAGGAAGTAAAAGCCCCCGCGGGCGCCGACCTCCGGGCTTACGCCCCGCAGCGGGACGAAGCCCTGATCGTCCAGGTCGAAGGCCGGCTCGAACAGCTCGAGGCGTGGGTGGGGGAACATCAGTCCCCCGAAGACGCCGAGCTCGCCGGTGTTTCGCTCGGGCGCCCAGCGGCGGATCCACGGCTGGTCGCCGCGGTCTGTCGACCGTGACGCTCGCGACGGGGTCTCGGTCGTGGTGGTCTTTGCCTCCACGGAGGATCCGGAGGCGGTCGGCTCGGGCCCGATCAGGGCCAAAGAGAAGAGTATTGTCGTAACCATGGCGGGTGAGAACACTTTGTTGGGGAAGCGAGGGGCGTTTGGATCACGGTCGTATGAAGGCCGCGCGCGAAGGACAGTGCGCGGTGACATTCCACCGAGACCCTCGACCCGGAGGCCGAGCGTCGCCGGGCTTGGCTCGCTCGCTCCGTGAATCGATGGCTCAACCGAGCAGTTCGGTTTGGGCCGAATTTGATTGCGTCGCGGACAAAAAAACAGTCGGCCCGCGCCGAATCGCGGTTCACCAGCGCCTCACCGCGATCCCGCGCGGGCGTCCTCGGGGTGGCTACAAGGGGCGCCAGGTGGCTAGTTTCGTTCGCGGGCGGTCGTCCGCGATGCCATCCGCGCTAGGCGGATCGATCCGCGCGAGGGCGTCGGCGCCGGGAGCCCGCCATCATCAGTACGATTCCGAGCAGGCCGAAGACCCGAGGGTCATTGCGCTCCACGTGGCAGCTACATCCCTCGTCTGATTCCGAGTCGGCGCCGGGCGTGTCCCCAGAGCTCGCTTCGCTCCCGCCGCCGTCGCCTTGGTCTGCACCGACGACGGTAGTGCCCGAGTCCATCGGACCCTCCTCGCCGGCGGTGTCATCGAGCGATCCCGAGCTGTCGTCGTCGCCTCCGGTCCCAGTGCCGGTGTCAGTGTCGGGATCGTCGGACCCCAGGCGCCTCTCGACCATCGCTTCCCAGAGATTCGGCGGCTCGAGGGCGTCCGGCTCGATCGTCTCCAGCCACCAGTCGTAAGGGGAGGTCAGCTCGGTCGCGTCGGTCTGGAACCCCACGAAGTTCATCCGCGGTCCAAAGTCGTCGCTGGGCAGGGACATCGCCTGGGCCGCGCGGACATTCCACAGGGTGTCGTAGGCCGCGGTGTGGGGGCCGCGATCCGATCGACCACCGCTGACGAAGGGCGAGTCACCCGCCCCGCAGTCGATCTCGGTCCACAGCGTGGCGTAGGGGGCCGCGCGGTGGTGATCCATGCGTAGGTCGTCGCCGCGGCCACGGGTGAAGACGACCCCCGTTCCGTACCACTCGTTGGTCAGATCGTGCTGGAAGGTGGTGCGGATGTCGAAGCCGATGAACAGGTTGTCCCTGCCGTGACCGTTGTTGAGCCCGTGGTGTCCCGCGATGTTGCCTCGATCGCCGGTGGTGTCGAGCACCACGTCACGAACGGTCACGAAGTAAGGGCGTCGGATGTTGACCCCATAGTCGGCGTTGAGGATCTCCACGTCGTTGACCCACGCGTTGGAGACCTCGCTGAAATCGATGGCATTGCGGGTCGATCCAATCGGCGCATGGCGTTCCATCACCCGACACATGTCGCGGGGCGGGGCCGACCGACAGAATTTTTTGTCGACGTTGCCTCGGGCTCGGCGCGAGCGCCTTCGGCTGGGGATCGAGCCGACGAGCGGGGGACGATATCCCGCGGGTTGGGGCCTGCACCCCCCCTGGCATGGAGCCATTGCGGGAACTTTCCGTTGGGCTCGTCCGTCCAACGCAGCATGCGTCGATGGCCCTTGCTCGTTGGCTCTCGGGTGGGCCCGTGGCTCTTGCTCGTGGCGTCGTGTCGGACCGCGGCTCCTTCGCCGCCCGTCGCGCTGGTCGATCCGCCGCCGGTTGGGGCGCAGCACGAGGGCTCCGACACGATCGGATTTCGCGGGCCGCCGTGTGACCGGCCCGCCGCCGAGCTTCGTGCTCGCTTCGGCTCGTCGCTGACGGTGCCTCGGGTCGACGTGGATGCCGTCGTCGAGGGCCCGCTCGCGCAGACGATCATGACCCTCACGATCGGCAACCCCGAGGGGCCACGCCAGGCCGAGGCTCTGCTGCACCTGCGACTGCCCGACGGCGGGGTGTTTCGCGATCTTCGGCTCGAGGTCGAGGGACAGTGGCAACAGGGCCGGGTGGTGCCCCGGGAGTCGGCGCGCGAGGTCTACGAGCAGATCGTCTGGGATGCTCGCGACCCGGCGCTGGTCGAGCAAGAGAACGCGCGGACGGTCTCCGCGCGGGTGTTTCCGATCCTGCAAGGATCCCGCGCGAAGGTCGAGCTGACCTGGGCGCAGCCTCTGCTCGGCGAAGGTGCCGATGTGCTGACGACGTCGCTGTGTGGCTTGCCGTCGATCGACGAGCTGTACGCTCGGGTCGAGCAGCGAGGGGCGGGGGGGTCACGGGTCGAGGAGGCGCGACTCCACAATGTGGAGCCGCGGGCCCCGCTGACGGCCCAGCTCGCGGGGGCGCGACCGTCGGTGATCCGCGATGGCCCGTGGATCGCCGCGAGGGCCGAGCCTCGGGGCGAGCCCCCGCCCACCCCCCTGAGCGCGTTGACGATCCTCGTCGATACCAGCGTGTCCCGCCGCGCATCGCTAGACGAGCAGCTCGAGCGGCTCGACGACGCGCTCGCGATCGTCGCCCGGCGTGATCGGTCACTGCCTATCCAGGTCCTCGCCTTCGATCAGGTGGTGGAGCCGATCGGGCGCCGACAGATCGGCGAGGTGGGCGATCTGCTGGACGCGCTGCGTCGTCGCGGGACGCTCGGCGGCACCGACCTGGTCGGGAGCCTGGAGGAGCTCTCCGCCCACCGGGTCCATCCTCGCCTTCTCGTGCTCACCGATGGCCAGAGCACCGTGGGGCCCGCCCAGCCGTCCCGCGGGCGCGCCCTGGTCGACCGGCTCGCGGCCGCGGGGGTCGAGCGGGTCGATCTGGTCTCGTCTGCGAGCGAGTCGTCCTGGTGGCTGCCCGAGCTGGTGCGCCACGGACCGGCGCCGGGGCGAACGCTCGGGCTCGCGGCCGACCACGAGCGCTTGGCCTGGATGCTGGAGCACGGCCCGCACCTGGTACAGGTCGAGCTCCCCGGAGCCGAGCTGGCGGTGTCGCGCTGGGTGTTCGACGAGCCCGTGCCGGTCCTCGTGCTGGCGCGCCTGGGCCCGGGGCAGACCTGGCGCCCGCGGGAGGGTCGTGTGCGGGTGGAACACGCGGTGGTGGGCTCGTCCTCGCCGGTCCCGGTCACGCTGGACGGCCTGGTCGCGGCCATGTTTGCCAGTGCTCGCCTCGGGGCGATCGAGCAAGAGCGCCGCTGGCTGCCCCCAGGAGCGCCGCAGGAGCAAGCGCTGGCCGAGCGGGCGACCACCCTGGCCCTGGAGCACGGCCTCTTGTCTCCCCACACCTCGTTGTTGGCCCTCGAGTCCGACGAGGCGTGGGTGCGCTGGGGCCTGGAGCGCTTCGAGCCCCCGTCGCACGACTCGGACATCCAGGAGATGAAGACGCTCGAGTCGGAGGTGCGTCGGCTCGAACAACGACAGCGAGCCCAGGAGCTCATGCAGCGGCGGTACCTGCTCGCGCTCGAGCGCTGGGCTCGAGCGCGGTCGGCCGGCGAAGACGCGGGGCCTCGGCCCGAGCCATCGGAGTTCGAGCCGATAGAGTTCATCGAGCGACGCGAGGCGTTCCACCGGCGGCTCCACCAGGCCCCCCGCCGGCCCGGACCCCACGGTCGGGTCGTGCAGGCGCTGGCCGACGGCGACGTGGCGACGGCTCGTGCTCGGGTCCACGCGTGGCGGGCTCGCGACCCCGATGACCCGTGGGTCTACCTCGCCGGCGGCCAGGTGGCCCTGGCTCGGGGGGAGGTAGGGACCGCGGTGCGCTGGCTCGGCTCGACCTTCGAGCTTCCCGCCTCCCATGCCGCGTACGGCAGCGGCCTGAGCTTCGTGCCGCTGGCGGCCCTCGAGGCCGCGAGCCTCGAGCCCATGCTCCAGCGCTACGCCGCGGGCTCGTCTGGGCGCGAGCAGCAGGCCCAGGTTCGGCGAGGCCTCGAAGCGCTCGCGCGGAGCGAGCCGGTGGCCGCATTGAAGGCGTTCGACGCGGCGGGAGCCTACGATCGTGCGATCGATCGCTTGGTGTGGCTGGTCGAGTCCACCCTGGGCCCCGAGCAGCGGCGTCGGGTGGCCTCCGTGCTCGAGCGTCGCCCTCGGCCTCGCGAGGTCGCGCCCCGGCGCTTGGTGCTCGTCATGGCCAACCTCATGCCCGGCGACGGGCTCGTGCTGGTGCGCGAGAATCGAGACCACACCGTCGTGTCCTCGAGCTTCGATCCCGCGCTGCGGTGGCCACGGCACGAGCGCTCGCCCATGATCGTCGAGGTCGAGGGCAAGGATCGGGCCGACCACATCCTGCTGCGAGGTGCGCCCGTCGGGGCCATTCCCGTGGTGGGGGCGGCCTATGTGCTCGAGCCTGACGGCCGCGGTCGCGTTCGCGTGACCCACCATCCCTTCGCCTTCGACGACGAGCGTACGATCGCCCTGCGCTGAAGGGGTCGGGGGCGTCAGCGCCATGCTTGCGGGTGCTTGCCTCCGTTTGTGCGATCCTGCGGAGCATGCGGACCATGCGCCTGGTCAAGCTCCGTTCGATCGACGTCAATCTTCTGGTCGCCCTCGATGCGTTGCTCGATGAGCGCAGCGTGACCCGGGCGGCCGAGCGCATGGGGGTGAGTCAGTCGGCGATGAGTCGAACGCTGGCGCGCCTGCGGGATCTGCTGGGCGATCCGCTGCTGGTCCGTACCCCCAAGGGGATGGATCGCACCACGGTGGCCGAGGATCTGCGCCGGCCCCTCTCCGAGGCACTCGGCAAGCTGGATGCTCTGGTCACCGAGCGGACCACCTTCGAGCCAGGCTCGGCCACGCGTACCTTCCGTGTGGAGATGACCGACCACGCCGCGGTGGCGGTCTTGCCTCGCCTCGTGCCGCGCCTGCTCGAGCAAGCCCCGGGGATCGACCTCGAGCTGGCGCCACGAGATGGCGATGCCGAGCAGCGGCTGCAGGAGCGCCAGATCGAGCTGTTCGTGGGCGCGAGGATCCAGGAGCGTCCGGGACTGTTTCGCCAGATCCTGTTCGAGGAGCACTTCGTGTGCGTGATACGAGCCGACCATCCCGCGCGCGATCGGCTGCACGAGCTGCCCTGCTATACGGCGCTCAATCACGTGTTGATCTCACCGCGGGGCAGCGATCGCGGGAGCCTGGTCGACGACGCGCTGGCCGAGCAGGGGCTGCATCGTCGGGTGGTGCTGCGGGTCCCGCATTTCTTGGTGGCGCCGCTGGTGGTGGCCAGCACCGATCTCGTGGCGACGGTGCCCGCGCGCGTCGCGGGGGCACTCGCCGCCGCCATTGGTCTGGTTGCGGTGCGTCCGCCCATGGAGGTGGCTCGCTTTACCGTGGCGCAGGTGTGGCACGAGCGGAATCATCATGACCACGGCCATCGCTGGCTCCGCCAGACCGTGGCCGAGGTCATGCATGGCGGCTCTTCGGGCTAGTCTTGCCGGGTTACCGGGTCTTCGCCCAGCGCGGTAGGCCGAGTCCTCGGCGAGCACATGTCGCCATCGATCGGGCGCTGGCCGAACAGCAGGTGGTCCTCGTCGGTGAGCGAGATCAGATCGTACTCGATAGGGCAGACCTCCGAGGAGGGGACGAAGGCGCAGCCGGTCTCGGTCACGTCTTGGCCCTCGCCGATGGCCCAGGGGGCGGTACCGCAGCCCTCGGCGTCGAACCAGTCCACGAAGTCCTGGACGTGGGGGGTCAGCGCGATCACGCTGCGGTCGAAGTCGGCCTCGTGCACGCCAAAGAGCACCTCGGACTCTCCGGCGACCCGATAGTCGCCCCCGATGTCGAGGGTGAGTAGGGGGACGCTGCACAGATCGTCGCCATAGATCGTTGCGGTAATCGACCACGTGCGTATATCCAACGTGAAGTCGCGCATGAAGTACAGGGTCGAGCCATCGGCCTGCGGCAACAGCTCGCACGCCTGCGAGATCCAGCGTCCCTCCAGCTGCTCTTCGAGGCTCGGCGCGTCGCCGGTGGTAGGGTCGGGGTCGGGCGCGTCGCCGGTGGTGGAGTCGGCGTCGGGTACGTCGCCGGTCGTCGGCGTGGGATCGGGGTCGTTGCCGGTGCTCTGTTCCCCGGAGGAAACGTTGGACTCGTCACCGGAGTTGCCGTTGTCGATGCAACCAGCCAGCAGCAGCCCCAGCGACAGGGGCAGCAGCAAGGAGAAAGTCTCGGAATGCCTGTGCATGCTCGTACCGTGCGGTATAGGGCCGCCGGCGGCCAATGCACCGCGCGGGACGGGCCCATGCGCCCGGTGCATAGGGGCGCTGCCGCGGCGTTCGGCGGCTCGCGCTGCGGCCCTGCGATCCACCACGGCCGCGCTCTTGGCCGCCTGTGAGCGTGGGGACCGGCATCGGCGGAACGGGCGGTACGAGCGACACGGGGGGTGACACTGGCATGAACGAGCCCGATGGAGGTGGCTGTGGGTGCCGTCATACCTCGCGTGCGTTTGGACCCTGGTGGTTGTTCTTCGTCATGGGCCAGCGCCGTGCTCGCGCTCGTGGGGTCAGGCGCAGTCGAATAGACCGGTGGTGGATGCGCCCCTGAAAAAATGTGATCGAAACCGTAGCGACGCGGTCTAGCGGTGCCGGCTCGCCCAGGTATGGCGACTCTCGCTGAGTAACCCCGCCCAGTATCGTTTGCCTGGTCCTTCAGCGTGGATCTCATTGCGGTGTCGAGCCGACGACTCAACGAAGAACAACCATGAACACCTCATCAATGACCCTCCAATCGTTCCAAACGACCCTCTTGGCCCTGGGAATGACGCTGTCGCTCGGATGTGACTCGACCGACAGTGATGAGTCACCACCGGTCGAGGATCTCGCCGCTGCGCTCGAGCTGTCGCCCAACCAGGATCTGGTCGAGCTCGAAGGCTCCGACGCGATCGCCTTCGAGGCGGTCGAGTCGGACGAGCCGTTCGACATCAAGGCTGAGGCTCAATCGTTCGGGGCCAATTGTACCCTCCTTCGACCCGCGGCCTGGTTCGGTCCGAACATCACCTGTGCCGAGTACTACAGCGCCCCCGGCGGACCGCCCCAATACTACCCGATGAATGACGGCGATTCGTTCATCACGGAGGCTGGACACACGACCCCGGCAGGAGGTTCCGGGAGCGCTCGGATCCGCTGCAACAACGGCACCATTTCCATCCAATCCCTCGGCTGCTTCGGTGGCGGGAATCCGAAGTAGCCTAAAGTCTCGTCCCCCGACTCGCCTGCACTCCGTTCCGTCCATGGCTCGATTCGTGGCTAGATCCATGGCTCGATTCGTGGCTCGATTCGTGGCTCGGTGACCTCCCGGGGTGCTCGGCATGCCGGGAGGCAGGGCCGTCCGGGTGTCTGGATCGCGAGCGCTCTGCATCTGTGTACTCGGTGTCGGTGTCGTCCGGGCCGGTGGATGCAGGAGCGCTCGTGGTTCGTGCACACCGTCGGTGGTGTCGCCGTAGATGGAGCGAGCCGCGAGGTCGGCATAGACGATATCACCCGAGCAGACAACGCCCCACGAAGCCTCCGCCACGTGGCAGGCGCGGTGTCGACCCCGTCCCTGCGGCCGTCTCGGCCGGCGAGGTATCGGTGGTGGGTGACTTCTCAAAAAAAACATGATCGAAATTGTTTCTACGCAATCTGCCCGAATGGGTGGCGCAAGCATGACGACTTGCGCTATGTAGCCCGGCGCCGTGTTCCTTGCTTGACTGTTCAGCGCGATTTCAATCCAGCGTTGAGTCGATTGTGGGACGACGAAGAACCATGAAGATCTCATACATGAACCTCCAATCACTACAAGTGACCCTCTTGGCCCTGGGAATGACGCTGTCGCTCGGGTGTGACCCGACCGACAGTGATGAATTACGAAAGGTCGAGGATCTCGGCGCTGCTCTTGAGCTGTCGCCAAACCAGGATCTCGTGGACATCGAAGGCTCCGACGCGGTCGCCTTCGATTCGATCGAGTCCTTCGACATCAAAGCCGAGACTCAGCCGCTCGAATCCGGCTGTACCCTCCTTCGACCCGCGTCCTGGTATGGCCCAGGGATCACTTGCGCCGAGTACTTCAAGGCTCCCGGCGGACTGCTCGACACCCTGCCGATGTCCAACGGCCAGTCGTTTATCACGAACGCTGGGTATACGTTTCCCGGGCCGGGCACCGGGCATGCGCGGATCAGCTGCAACAACGGCAACATTTCCATCCAGGCCCTCAGCTGCCAGGGGGGGTTGCCTCAGTAGTTCGACCGGTGCTCAGTCGATCGTATCCAGCCAGTCCTTCACCTCGCCCAGCATCGCGGCGTGGCGAGGCTGGATCGACTCGAGCAGCTCGACCGCTTGTCGCCCCAGCACTCGCGCTTGCTGCGGCCGGCCCTGGCCCACGCGCGCCCGCCCTAGCTGGTAGGCGGTCGCGGCGCGCCGTACCGGATCGTCCTCGGCCTCTTGGCGGATCTCCAACGCCGGCTCGAGCAACTCGGCCGCGTCGTCCCAGCGCTCCTGGAGCACCAGGACTCGACCCAGTGTGTGCATGGTGACCGCGGTGCCCGGGTGTCGCTCGCCTTGAGTCTGGCGGCGAAGCGCGAGCGCCTCGCGGAACTGGGCCTCGGCTTGTTCGAGGCGGCCCGCCTTGGCGTGGACGCCCGCGAGGTTGTGGATCGCGAGGGCGACGTCGGGATGCACCTCGCCGTAGCGTTGGCGCTGGACCTCCAAGATCTGCTCGCTCCGCCGCAGCGCGTTGTCGAGGTCTCCCTCGGCGTAGTCGATCTGCGCGAGGTTGGTCAGGATCGAGATCATGTGGGGGTTGGTGGGCCCGAACAACTCTTCGGCCATCGCCAGGCTGCGCTCGAACGTGGCGCGAGCGACGGGGATATCCCCTTGCTTGAACTGGAACACGCCGAGGTTGGAGAGCATGGGCACCGTCATGGGGTGGGCGCCCCGATAGCGCTGCTGATGCTGGGTGAGCGCGACCTGCATGTGGTCGATGGCCTCGTCGAGTCGGCCCAGGTGATGGAGCGCGGCGGCGACGTTGACGTGGGTTCGGGTCACCTGCGGATCGTCGGGTCCCCAGATCGCGGTGCCTTCCTCGAGGATCTGGCGGTGCTGTTCCAGCGCTTCGGCGTAGCGGCCGCGCATGCTGGCGAGCACGGCGCGATTGGCCGCGAACACGAGGCGGGCGTTGGGATCCCCGAGCCGGTGCACCACCGCGCCCGCCCGCTCGACCGCCGCCTCGGCCTCGTCGAAGCGCCCGAGCAGGGGCAGCACGGAGATGAGCTCGATCCAGCCCCAGGCGGCCTGCTCCACATTGCCGCCGGCCTCCGCCGCCCAGACGGCGTCTTTGAGCACCTCGGCCGCTCGGGCCTCGTCTTTGCGCTTGGTCAGCACATGGCCCAAGGTCACCAGCGCCTCGGCCCGCAGGGCGGGGTCACCTTGGGCATCGGCCCGTGCCGCGGCCGCCTCGGCTCGCTCGAGGGCCTCGTCCAGGCGTCCCGCTGCGTGCAGCACCCGCACGCGCTCGAAATCGGGGGCCAGGGCGAGGGCCAGTCGTTCCGCCTCTACGCTGCTCCAGGCCGGCTGGAGGGCCTCGAGGTGGGTGCGGTCAGCGCAGCTCTCCGGCGTACGCAGCACGCCGAGGATCTCGCGCAACGCCTCGGGATCGGTGACCTCGGTGACTTGCAGCACCTCGGTCACCGCGCTGAGGCGGGCCAGGGCACGGTCGAGGCAGGCGGTGGTCAGGTGATGCTGTCGCTCGCCGATCTCCTGCGCGACCTGCATGCGGCACGCCTGCTGATCGTGCTCGAGCCACGTGCTCTTCCAGGGGTCGAGAGCCTCGGTCACCTGCATGCCCAGCGCAGGATCGAGGGCTTCGGTGATCCGTGCCCGGGTCGGGTCGTCCCAGATCCCGGCGAAGCGCCTGAGCTTTGCCGGGCACGGCTCGTGCTCCTCGACGTGGGCCAGGCCATAGCCGCCGCCGGCCACCGCGGAAAACCCTCCCACGAGCGCCAGGCCCAGGGCCCACTGGCGTCGACGTCGAGGGGCCCGCTCGACGGTGGTGATGAACGCGGTCATATCCTCGAAGCGGTCGCTCGGGTGGCGGCTGAGTCCGCGGAGCACGGCGCGGGTCAGCCACGAGGGCGCTCGGCGAGCGGGAGGTCGCGCGGGCGGGGTCTCGCAGACGTTGTTGGCCAGCATCGACGCGCTGCGGCCGGTCCACGGGCGCTGGGCAAAGAGCGCCTCATAGAGCGCCACGCACAGCGAGAATTGATCCGAGCGCGGCGTGGCCGGGATGCCTCGCCACTGCTCGGGAGACATATAGGCGGGGGTGCCCACCAGCGTGCCCGTGCGGGTGTACGACGAGAGCGTCTCGCTCAGGCTGGTCGACTCCACCGCGTCGATGCTCACCCGGGACTCCGGGATCACCGGCTCGACTTCGGGGAGCAGGCGCGCCAGCCCGAAGTCGGTCACCCGGACTCGGCCGTCGCGGCCCATCATCACGTTGTGCGGCTTGAAATCGCGGTGGACCAGCCCGCACGCATGGATCGCGGCCAGTCCTCGCGCTGCCTCGACGAACACTTGGAGGATCTCCCGCCACGACCGCGGCTCTTGCTCGAGCCACTGCTGGAGCGTGCCCCCCTCGACGAACTCGGTGGCGATGAACATGCGTCCGTCGAAGAACCCTACGTCGTGTACGGTGACGACGTTGGGGTGGACGACCCGGGCCATGATCTTGGCTTCCCGTCGCCAGCGCGCGGAGCTGCTGCCCCGAGGGATCTCGTCCTCGTTGCGGAGCACCTTGAGCGCGACGTCGCGATCGAGCTCGAGGTCGCGGGCACGGTAGACCACCCCGCCCGCCCCAAAGCCCACGCACTCGCCCAGGGCGTAGCGATCGGCGTATCGCGGGGAGCCGGACCGGCTCGGCGCCCAAGAGTGCTCGGGACCGTCGGGCGCGAGGCCTTCGTGCTCGGAGTCCTCGGGCTCGGGCTCGGGCTCTTGGAGCTCGTCCCCCGAGTTGTCCGCGAACGCCCCTCCGAACAGGGCGACGGTCTCACTACAGCGCGGGCAGCGGTCGAGGTGGCGCTCGATCGCTTCCATCGTCGTCTCGTCGCCGCAGCCGCTGACGAACTCGACGAGCGCGTCCTCGCTGGGACAGTCCTCGTCGGCGAGGGGCGGAGCGGACGGGGCCACCGAGCGAGTCTACTGCGACGCGCCGTCGGGCCATAGCGGGTTGACCGGTCCCGCGGTAGGTCCCGTGGACGCTTCGTTCCGCGCCCTAGGCGCGATCAGGCGCAGCGATAGCGCGGCAGCGAATACGTCGCGTAGGAGACGGGGATCGCCTTCATGCCGAGCACCACGCACGCCAAAAAGCGGTGGAATCCCTCGTCGAGTCGGCACAGTCCGTCGGGCGTCGGGGTCACCGCGAGCGGCGGGAGTCGCCGGCCCAGGCGGATCGCTCGGATCTGGCCGATCAGGCGGTAGCGCTCGTACAGCGAGGGACGTGCGTCGCCGTCGACGGCGATCGCGGTGAGCTTGACGAGCGCGAGCTCGCGGCTGCCGCTGGCGGCTTGAGCTTGATAGTAGGGCGGCACCTTCCAGCGGTGGTCGCGGTGGTGTTCGGCGACGATCTCCTCGTCGATGTCGAACCGAGCAGGCGACTGAATGCGGGGATTGGGCATCTGATACGTCGGCATAGGCGCTCCACGAGTCGACTCGGACCCACGGTAAACGCGGGCCCTCGTGGCCAAGGAGCAGCCACGCAATAGAAGACGACATCATCAGTATGGGCGCCGGTCTGGTCGGCGACAATCGGTCGGTTGACCGATTTGCGTATGGCAATGGCGATAAGAGCCCAGGTCTCGGTCATCTGACCGAGTATGGATCGGGCCGGTTTTCGACTCGACCGCGGTGGACGCCAGGGCCTCGTGTTTCTGGTGATCTACCGGACAGCGTAGTCTCGTGAATGATGCTCCGGACTCCGATTGGCCCATGGTTCTCGATCCTGCTGACCCTTGCGTTGGCCTGTCAGCGCGGTCAGGTCAGCACCAACGCCGAGTCGGCGCAGGCCCACTTGGCACCGGTGCAGATCGCCGCCGAGGAGACTGGGACTGGCACTTCCGACGCCGGCCAAGACCCTGCGCCGGCCGCTCTACGCTATGCCCATCGCGAGTGCGTCGAGTGCAAGCGCAAGGAATCGGAGACCTGCCTCAGCAAGACCCATCCCGACGGGCGCCAGGAAGCCTTGGGCTGTGGAGAGGCTGGTAGCTCGCGAGACCGGCGACGTCGAAGATGACTGCCCCGCGGCCGCGAGGCCGAAGACGGGCAAGGGTTCGAAGACGGGAACCAGGAACGACCGATGATCCGGGCTCCCAGCGCGGGGGTGCCGCCCAGTCGAAGATCCGGCCACTTGGCGATAGCGTAGGTCTCATGACCGAGATCGATCTTCTCGATGCCGCCCGGTTCCAGCGTGGGGAGCACCACGCCATGTTCAGCCAGCTGCGCCGCGAGGGGCCGGTGCATCGTCACGAGCACCCCGACGGTCGCGTTATGTGGAGCGTGGTCAAGCACGCCGAGGTCACCGAGGTCAATCGCGACTCCGAGCGGTTCTCGAGCGAGCGCGGTGGGGTGATGATCCACAACTACCACGAGATGGAGGGCATGCTCGACACCCGGGGGACCCAGCTGCTCAACATCGATCCTCCCCGGCACACTCGCTTGCGCAAGCTGGTGTCCAAGGGATTTACGCCGCGGGTGATCGGCCTGCTCGAGCAGGTGCTGGCCGACCGCAGCGCCCGGATCGTCGATGCGGTGATCGAGCGGGGGGAGTGCGACTTCGTGACCGACGTGGCCGCCGAGCTACCCTTGCAGACCATCGCCGAGATGCTGGGCGTGCCTCAGCAAGATCGCCAGCAGCTGTTTGCGTGGAGCAACCAGATGATCGGGATGGATGATCCCGACTATGAGGGCGATCCCACCGCCGCGGCCCAGGCCTTGTGGGCGTACGCGCGTGAGCTCGCCCAGCAGCGGCGGGTCGCGCCCCGGGACGACGTCCTGACCACGCTGGTCAACGCCGAGATCGACGGTGAGCGTCTTAGCGGCCAAGAGATCGAGTCGTTCGTGATGCTGCTGGGGGTCGCGGGGAGCGAGACGACCCGTACCGCCACCAGCCGCGGGCTGCTGGCGCTGCTCGAGCACCCACAGCAGCGCCAGCGGCTTTGTAGTGACATCGACGCCTACCTACCCGGGGCCGTCGAGGAGATCCTGCGCTGGACCAGCCCGGTGATGCACTTTCGTCGCACGGCCGCGGTCGACACCGAGCTGGGGGGCCAGGCCATTGCCGAGGGTGACCGCGTGGTGATCTGGCTGGTCTCGGCCAACCGCGACGAGGCCGTGTTCCACGAGCCCTCCCGCTTCGACATCACCCGAGACCCCAACCCCCACGTGGCGTTTGGAGGGGGTGGCTCCCACTTTTGCTTGGGGGCGAGCCTGGCCCGCATCCAGCTGCGGCTCGTGCTTCGCGAGGTCCTCACCCGCATGCCGGACGTCGAGCCGGTCGAGGAGCCGCGGATGCTCCGCTCCAACTTCATCGCGGGAGTCAAGCACCTGAGGGTGAAGTTCAGCCCTGGCCCGCGGGTGGTCTCCCCGGCGTGAGGTGAGCGCTCGGGCAGCGTCGCCTCCCCCCGCGTACCCGGACCGACTCATGCGATGAAGACCGACGGTACCCGAGGGGGGCGCTCCTCGTCGATGCCGCGGGAAAGCCCCGCTGCGTCGGGGAGGGCCCGATGATCGGGATATTGTGTGCTGTCAAAACCTACAGGCGAGGTCGATGCCCGGTGATGGTCGATTCTGCCCTCGTGATGCATTGCGAACTGACAGAATCGTCATCGTGTGAATATTGAAAATTCTCGTAGCTCGATTTTCATTCGATTCTATCGGTACCCTCCGTGCGTGATCTGTGCGCGCGTGTACACGCGGTGCGCCATCGTTGTTGGTCAGGGTACTCGACTTCCAAATTCGGGGTCCGGATTGCGTTTCTGCGGCGTTTTCTCGCTCGAGAACTCGATACTCTTTGATGCCCCTCACTTCATCGCGTGCTACGAATACCGGGCGGTCGGTCCCTCCCCGCCCCCTTGCCTGTGTTTCGTTCCACCATGGCGAGGAGGGCCGTCCTCGTTGGTTGCTCATCTCGGTAGCCGTCAGTGTGAATCTCGATACGGCGATTTCGATCCGTCGTGCGATGCCCGTCTCGTCCCCCCGCTCATGGTCCACTACAACGCACTCCAACAAGATGACGACGATGCCAGGGTCACCGATGTCGCAGAGCCACGGCCAAACTCCGTGACCGTGCGTGGGATCCCGCCGATTCCGATCCCGTCTCCGCTACCCGTGCGCCGACGCCCGGTCTCGGGCCGGCTGTTCGGGAGGTATCGCGTCCTGCACCAGATCGGCCGGGGCGGCATGGGGGTCGTGTGGGCGGCTCACGACCCGGGGCTCGATCGTCCGGTGGCCCTCAAGGTCCTGCACCAGAACATCAGCAAGGCCGACACGTCGGCGCACGACCGGCTGCTGCGGGAAGCCCGGGCCATGGCCAAGCTTCGTCACCCCAACGTGGTGGCAGTCTATGAAGTGGGAATGGTCGAAAGCGTGGAATTCGTAGCCATGGAGCTGGTCCATGGCACGGACCTCGCCCAGTGGCTCAAGCAGCCGCGCACCTGGCGAGAGATCGTGCGCGTGTTCCTGGCGGCCGGGCGTGGTCTGATGGCGGTGCACGCCACCGGCCTCGTTCACCGCGACTTCAAGCCCAAGAACGTGCTCATCGCCAACAACGGTCGGGTGCTGGTCACCGACTTTGGCTTGGCCCGCCCTCTGCACCAGGTGAGCGCGGTCGTTCGCCGGCCCGCCACCGTGGGGCAGGGGGTCGCCGCGGGCGATGGCACCGCGCACTGGACCCTCACCGCCAAGGGGATGCTGGTGGGGACGCCGGGCTACATGGCGCCCGAGCTGTTTTTGGGTGCACCCGCCGATGCTCGCAGCGATCAGTTCAGCTTCTGTGTGTCCCTCTATCAGGCGCTGTTTCGGCGCCTGCCGTTCAGCGACAAGCGCGAAGAGCCGAGCGAGCCGGGCCAGCCGGGCCAGAGCCAGTTGCCGCCGGTTCGGGTCCCCCGATGGATCGATCGGGTCTTGCGACGGGGTCTGTCCCGTGACGCCAAGCGGCGCTTCGGCTCGATGGCCGAGCTACTGGCGGAGCTCGAGCGCGGCTACTACCGGCGCCGGCGACCGCTGCGGCTGCGCGACGCGCTGATCGCCATGGCCGGAGGGATGGCGGGTGTGCTGGCCATGGTCGGAGCATCGGGCGCAGGCGGGCCCGAGTGCGACAACGGGCGACCGCTGGCCGCCGAGATCTGGAATCCCACCCATCATGATGGTGTGCACGCGGCCTTCGCCGCGACCCAGCATCCGGCCGCCGTCGATACGTCTCGGAGGATCACGGGGGCGCTCGACGACTACATGCACAATTGGGCGGCGGCCTACGACGACGCCTGCGCGGCCACTCACGTGCGCAAAGAAGACAGCGAAGCCGATTTCGCCCAGCGGGTCGTGTGCCTGATGGAGCATCGGGCGCAGGTCGACGAGCTGGTCGATAGCCTCGCGCAGCCCGACGCCTGTACCCTCGACCAGACGCTGTTGGCCGCCCAGCAGCTGCCCGACCCCCGGGGGTGTGACGAGGTGGATCCGGTCTCGGCCCGCAAGGCCAAGCCGAGGACCAGGGCGCGGTCGAGGCCGAGGACCAAGCCGAGGTCGAAGCAAAAGTCCAAGCAAAAGAAGCGCTAATCGGCCGGCCATGCGCCCACGAAAAAGCCCGCCAACGTCCCCGGGGGAAGGGGCGCTGGCGGACGAGATCGGTCGGGCCTCGATGGAGGCCGTGGTGCTGATGTGTACTGGTTCGGTTCTTGGGCTGCCCGGGCTCGGGCCCTGCCGGTGGCGAGCAGTCTCGTTGACGCTAGCCGCTGGGGGCCCTCGCCGCCGGGGTGCTAGCCGTTGAGCAGCTCGCCCCAGTCATCCGACTCGGGCACGCCGAGCGGGATGAGCGGGGTGGGGGTGCGGGCACCGAGCGTCCCGCCCCGGATGGTCGACGCACCGGTGATGCAGTCGATGCTGTAGTCGCGGGTACCGATCGCGTCGTTCTGGGTGATCACCCGCACCGTGTGGACCTCGAACGTGACCGACGAGGCGCCAGCCTGCATGCTCGCGTTGGCGATATAGCCCCACAGGGTGACGGTCTTCTTGTTCTCCCAGACCCCCTCCTCCTGCTTGAACTCGCGGTAGATGACGATGACCTCGATACGCCCCTGACGCCACTCCTCGACCAGCTCCTTGCCGACCTCGTCCTCGCCTTCCTGGACGTTCAGCCCGACCATGCCGCGGCCGCGGCCGGACATCACGCCGCTCATGTCGATATCGGTGGCCACGCGATACGCGTGGGTGAAGTAGCCGCCCTGGTGGTTCTTGAGGATGAGGTAGTCCCCGTCGGGCTCCCAGACACGAGTCTCGTCGTTGTCGTTGGTGGGCTTGGCCGTGTAGATGTGCAGGGATCGCTTCTTTTGCTCGTCGGACATAGGAAATCTTCCAGTCCCGTTCCCCAGCGCCTATATCGAGGCCCTGGGTCGGGTTGTTGGGAGGAGCTCGCCGCGAGCACCTCGCTACGCTCCTACACCATAGCGCGTGTAGGAGAAGCGACCATCCGTCGGATGACCGAGTCGATGCGAAAAAACGACGAAACGTATCGATCCTGTCAGCTACAGCGGGTACGGGCGAACTCGACCCGTCGAGTCCCGTCGGGTCCCGTCGGGCGGACGGTCGAATGACCGAGGGCCACCGGGCCCGCGCAGGCGAGCGGGGCGGGGAGGTCGGGCGCCGATGCTCGACCCGGGACCCGCGCGAGCGCTCGAGCCGCTCGCCGGGTGGCTCGGTGCGCGCGGGGCCTCGGTCGAATGACCGAGGCCGCCCGAATCGGCGGCGAGCGTCGCTCTTAGTAGGGATAGCCGGGGATCTCGAGCTCGATCGAGTAGACGGAGTCGCCGTTGTTCGGATCTCCGGCGGTGGCATAGAGCGTGCGCCGCTGCGGCCCGCCGAACGCCACGTTGGTCACGCTGGGCGCGATCGTGATCGTGCCCAGCTCGCTCTGGTCCGGGGCCACCACGCGCACCTGCCCCTGCGAGTGCAGCGACACGTAGAGGTTGCCCGCGCAGTCGAGCGCCATGCCGTCGACCGAGTTCAGCCCCAGGCCGGGAGCGAAGGGGGTCGGGGGCGTGACCAGGGCGCCGTCGGCTCCCACCTCGTAGCGCAGCACGCCGCCCGGGGTGCCCACGTAGATCAGCGACTCGTCCGGCGACAGCGTGATGCCGTTGGGCAGGTTCTGGCCGCCGTCTTCAAGAGACACCGTGCCGTCGGGGCTCACTCGGTAGATCCCGTGGACCGGCTGGGGGTTGGGGTTGGTCGCTTGCCAGTTGGGATCGGTGAAGTAGATCGTGCCGTCGGAGCGCAGCGTCAGATCGTTGGGCGAGTTGAATCGGTTGCCCTCAAACTCGGTCACGATCGCGCTGCGGGTGCCGTCGAGCCCAAAGCGAGACAGCCCCCCGTCGTCGTGGGTGGTGGCCACGATGAACCCGCGTGCGTCCACGGCCAGGCCGTTGCTCCCCGTGCCGGCGATGTGCTCCTCGAGCGCGCCGCCCGGCGTGTATCGCAAGATCGAAGCGGAGGGCTCGGGCCCCGGGCCAAAGTGCGAAAGATAGAGCGCACCGTCGATCCACACCGGGCCTTCGACCAGGCCGCCGGGGTAGAGCCCGAGCGAAGTGCCGGCGATGGGCGACGCCGACGCCATCGGGCTCGGCAGGGGAGAGTCGGCAAACGGGGGATCGGGGCACACCTCGGTCGGCTCGGGCTCGTCGCCGGTCGAGTCGCCCGAGTCGGCGCTGTCATCGGTGGCGGTGGTCGGCGGTCCGTCGGTCGGGTCATCGCCGGTGGTGACTGGAGTGGTCGTCATCTCCGACGAGGTGGGATCGGAAGGAGACGACTCGCTCCCGGGGGTGACGGTGGTCGTGGGAGCCGAGGTCTCCATCGCCGACGAGCCATCATCTCCGCAGGCCATCCCCGCCGCTAGGGTCACGGCCAGCGCTTGGTACCGGGTCGTCCATCCTCTGAGCATTGTCATCCTCCCGACCTTCGTAGCACGCGACCGTCTCGCCCAGTAGATGATCGATCCGTTCCCTGCGGGGCCGGCGAGCGGAACGAACCGTTCCCGCTGGGGTCGTCGCGGTTTAGAATCGTCGACCATGGACGAGATGGCCGTCACCACCCTGCTTGGGGATGCGTCCGAGCCGTCCATGGTCCGCCACACCCGCGAGGGCGGGGAGCGGGTGCGCGGGGAGCAGCTCGGTCGCTACACGATCCTCGAGCTCAAGGGGCGGGGAGGCATGGGGCTGGTCTATTCCGCCTACGATCCCCAGCTCGACCGACGGGTGGCGGTCAAGGTGCTCCACCGCGACGTGGCCCGCTCTGGGAGCGAGCGGGCGCGTACGCAGCTGCTGCGTGAGGCCCAGGCGATGGCTCGGCTGTCTCACCCCAACGTCGTCGCCGTCCACGACGTCGGGCTGGTCGACGATGAGGTCTTCGTCGCGATGGAGTTCATCGACGGCCCGTCGCTCGACCGCTGGCTCGAGCAACAGCCGCGGTCGTGGCGGACGATCGTGGAGGTCTTCGTCGAGGCGGGCCGTGGCCTGGCGGCGGCCCACATGGCGGGGCTGGTCCATCGCGACTTCAAGCCGGCCAACGTGCTCGTTGATTCCGATCTCGCCGACCGAGCCGAGCGCGCCGACCGACGAGTGCGGGTCACCGACTTTGGGCTGGCCTACTCCGCGTCGGTCCCGTCGATCGGGGCGGGCGACGAGATCGACAGCCAGTCGGATCTCGTGCCGATCCTGGATGCGCCGACCGACGGTGGCCACCCGGCGGGGACTCCGGCCTACATGGCGCCCGAGCAGCACCATCGAACGGAGCTCGACGCCCGCACGGACCAGTTTGGCTTCTGCGTCGCCCTCTACGAAGCGCTGTTTGGGCAGCACCCCTTCGGGGGGACCACGATGCCCGAGTTCGTCCGCGCCGTCACCGGTGGGGAGCTTCGTCCCCCACCCGCGGACACGAAGGTGCCGGCTCATGTTCGCCGCGCGGTCATGCGGGGGCTGTCCCATGCGCCCTCGGAGCGCTGGCCCTCGATGGAGGCTCTGCTGGCCGCGCTGACCGACGATCCCGCGCGTCGTCGTCGGCGCGTGGCCCTCGCGGGGGTTGCGGTCGCCGGTGTCGCTGGCCTCGTCGCCCTGGCCAGCCGCCCTCGTCCCGCTCCGCCCGTGCCCCCGCCTCCTTGCGAGGGAGCGGGCGCGCAGGTCTACGAGGTGTGGTCGGACTCGCGGCGGGCGGCGATCTTCGACCGGTTCGCGGCCACCGGTCTGCCCTTCGCGGGTGCTTTGTGGTCGCGGATCGCCGAGGTGTTCGACGCCTACGCGGTGCGGTGGAGCGCCTCGGCGCTCGACGCCTGTGAGGCCACTCGGGTGCGCGGCGAGCAGTCCGACACGTTGTTCGATCTGCGCCAGGCGTGCTTGTCTCGACGCCTGGGCGAGCTCGACGCTCACTTGGCCATGTTTGACGAGGTCGACGAGGTCGACGAGGCGCTGCTCGACCATGGCTTCGAGCTGGCGGTATCGCTGACCCCCGTGGTGACCTGCGAGCAGACGCGTCGTCTGCAAGAGCGGGTGCCCCTGCCCGAGGATCCTGCGCTGCGCTCGCGGGTGGTCGAGCTGCGTGGTCGGCTCGACCGTCTTCGAGCGGGCCACGCGGCGGGGCGGGACGCGGCGATCGAGGACGCGGTCATGGCGTTGGAGCAGGAGGTGCAGACGGTCGAGCACGCGCCGCTCCGCGGGGCCGTTCGCCTGCTGGCGGCGGCGGTCCACGAGACGCTCGGGCGGTGGAAGGAGTCGGAGGCGCTGCTGCGACAGGCGCTCGTCGACGCGGGGCAGGGCCACGACGACCGGCTTCGCGCCCAGATCCTCGTCGTGATGCCGTATCTGGTGGGCTACCTGCAGGCGCGCCCCGCCGATGCCGAGCTGCTCGAGCCGAGCGCACGAGCCTCGATCGCTCGGCTCGATGACCCCGGGATGCTTCCGGTCCTCCTCGAGCAGCGGATGGGCCTGGTGCGCTTCCGCCAGCGGGACTTTCCGGCCGCTCGCGGGCACTATCAGCGGGCGCTGGAGCTTTGCGAGGGCAACAATGCTGCCCTTCAGCATGCGACCGTGCTCCATGCGCTCGCCGTGTTGGAGATGTACGAAGGTCAGCTGGAGCGCGCTCGAAGCTTGTTCGAGCAGGCATACGCCCTACGTCGGGAGCTATTGCGTCCCGACCACCCCGACTTTGCCGCGTACCACCAGAACCTGGGCAGCATCGCCGCGGGTCGGGGGGACTACCGGCTCGCGGTCGAGCACTACGATCGAGCGCTCTGGCTGCTTCGCTCGTCGCAGCCCGACGGCAGCTCCGACACGGTCACGCTGCTGATCAATCGGTCCCAGATCTTGACGCCTCTTCGCCGGTTCGAGGAGAGCCGGGCCAATGTAGAGGAGGCGATGGCGCTGGCGTCTACGCTCTACGGCCCCGACCATCCGGCCGCGTTCGCGGCCTATCTCAGCCTGGCTCGGCTGGAATCCGAGCAAGAGAATTTCGAGGAGGCTCGGGCGGCGATCACCCGGGCGCAGTCGCTGGCCGGGCCGATCATGGGGACGGGCAGCGCGGAGTATGGCCTTTTGGTGTTCGAGCAAGGGGTGATCGAGCACGCCGCCGGCAACCATGCCCGGGCGTTGGCGCTGGCCGACGAGGCCTTGGCGCTGTCTGGCGACAAGTACCAGGGCAAGCAAGAACAGGGGGCAATCTTGGCCCTGCGGGGCAAGATCGCCCTGGCCCAGGGCCGGTCGGACGACGCTCGGGCGCACCTGGACCAGGCCGCGAGGATCTTCGAAGGTCCCGACGGCGACCAGTACATGCTGGCCGAGGCACGCTTCGACCTCGCGCGCTGCCTGGCCGATCGGCAGCGAGCGCTCGCGCTCGCCCGACAGGCGCAGCGGTTCTTCGTGGAGGCCGAGCACCAAGAGCAGAGCGCCGAGGTCGGTGCCTGGCTGGCCGCGGCGACCAAGTGAGGGTGACCCCATGAGCCGCGAGCGTCCGATCATGATCGGGCTCGCGTCGATTTCGACTTGAACTGCGGCTTGGACTGCGGCTTGCACTCGGCCGTCGATTCTTCCTGGGCCAGATCGATGAATGCCCGCACCTTGGGGGCCATGTATTTGCTGGAGGGGAAGACCGCGTACACTGGGGCAGGGACGCGCTCCCAGCCGCGAAGGAGAACCACCAGGTGGCCCGATCGCACGGCGTCGGCCGCCATGAACGAAGGGAGCAGCGCGATCCCCAGGCCCAGGCGCGCGGCGTCGCGCGCCGCGACGTTGTTGTTGACGTGATAGCGGGGGGTGCCGATTTCTACCTCGGCGGACTCGGAGCCCCGGACGACCTTCCACGCTGGCCGGCCTCGTGGGGTGAACATGATGAGGTCATGGCGCTCGAGGTCGGCGATCGTCTTGGGACGCTTGCGGCGGCGTAGGTAGGCCGGGCTGGCGTAGAACGCATAGCGGATCTCGCCGAGCTTGCGGGCCGACAGCTCCGACAGCTCCAGCGCCCCCACCCGAATGGCCACGTCGATCCCTTCGTGGATGATGTCCACCACGCGGTTGGTGAGATCGGCGTCGACCTGCACCTCGGGGTGCCGCCGCAGGTACTTGGCGATCCAGCCGTTGACGCGGAGCATGCCGTACTCGACGCCGGCGGTGAGCCGGAGTGTGCCGCGGGGCTTGCCGCGGGCGCGGGCTACCGAGGCTTCGGCCTCTTCGAGCGCGCCCAGGATGCTCGTGGCCCGCTCGTAGAAATCGCGACCGGTCTCGGTGAGGCTCGAGCGCCGAGTGGACCGCTGGAGCAGGCGCGCGTCGAGCTTGCCCTCGAGGCGGCTGACCAGGCGGCTGACGTGCGCCTTGTCGGTCCCGATCACATCGGCGGCGGCGGTGAAGGTTCGCGACCGGACCACGGCCACGAAGGCGCGCAGCTCCAGCAGCTGGATTGTTGTATCCACATACAACATTCCATGGCATGGGGGCCTATTGTTCAAGTGGCCGGCGGGCGTCATGCTCGGAGCACCAGCAAGGAGCTGACCGATGACCGACACGACCAACATCACCGCCGTACGCCGCTTCCTCGAGCTCCAGTACCAGGGCGACATCGAGGAGGCATTCCGCCGCTATGCCCACCCGGACTTTCGCTGGGTGGTCTCCACGCGCGACCACGACGAGCTCCGGGAGGCGATCCCCTGGGCGGGCTACACGCACGAGGGGCGCCAGGGGTACGAGCGCCTGGTGGGGCAGCTGTTCTCGGAGTTCGAGTCGCTCGAGTTCTCGCCCAAGGACTTCATCGACGCGGGGGATCGCGTCTTCGTGGAGGGGCGCTTTGTCTTCCGGCACCGGCAGACCGCCCGGCTGGCGGTCTCCGATTTTCTCGGCCGCTTCGATCTACGGCAGGGGCGGATCGCGGGCGGTCAGTTCTACGAGAACACCGCGGCGGTCGCCGACGCTCGCCGGGCGGAGTGACTCCCGCCCGAACCCAAGCGCACACCATCACCGGAGGACCGACCCATGACCGACGCACTGACCACCGCGATGAGGGACCGGTCGTGCGCACGCGTGCCCCCAGCGGCCGCTCGACCGTCATCGTCGGCGGAAGGTCAGCCGATAGTCGATGTCCTTGGGCAGCAGCTTGGCCGACATCACGCTGTGCACGCGGAGCCGCTGGCCATCATCGCTGAGCGACCACACCATGGTGCGCCGGCCCTTGCTGCTCCATGTCGTCTGCACCAGCTTGTCCCCGCGCAGCTCGTGCTTGAGACTGACGCGGGTGCCCTCGCGATTACGCCACTCGCGGACCGAGCCGTCCAGCGGCGCGCGTTGAGGCTGCAGGTCACCGTAGCGCACGATCAGATCGTCGCCGATCATCGTCATCGTCACCCGCTGAGGAATCGCGTTGGCGGCCCCCAAGCGGCGGCGGGCGGCCTGGTGGAAGATCGAGGGCAGGGCCTCCACGACCCGCTCGATGGCCTCGTGCACGGCGTCGCGCTGTCGCTGGCCGCCCGCGAAGCGGAAGTTGCCCGTGGTGAAGGGTGAAGTGGTCGCGTCGCCATCGTCGGTCGCGGCGGTCGCAGTGGGCACGGCGGTCGCGGGGAGCATCGCGCTTGCCTCGGGGAGCACCAGCACAGCGACGAGCGCGATGAGACCCGACACCATCGTGGGATCATGGTGACGGGTCGCCGGCCGTTACGCAACCCCCGCGACCGGTCGAGGGACACGCGGATCGTCAGAACTTGCCGGAGTTGGCCAGCTGCTGGGGCGGTGGGCACGGCTCGGCGCAATCCCAGTGCTCGACCACTCGGCCGTCTTCGAGCCGGAAGATGTCGACCTGGGCGAAGGGCTGACCCTTCCAATTGGTCTTGCACAGGGTCGATACGAAATTGCCGCGGCCGGTCAGCAGGACGATCTCGTCGTACCACAGCGCGCGCTCGTCGGCCTCGAGCGCGGCCCGGAATGCCGCGAGCCCGTCACTCACCTCGGCGTTGTGCTCGACGTAGCGCTCGGCGCTGATGTACTCGCCGACGCGGCTCGGATCCCCGCCTCGCATCAGCACGTTGGTGATCAAGTCGCGGACCACCTGCTTGTTGCGATCGGTTGCGGGAAGGTCGCGGATCTCACCGGGCCCGTCGACGCTCGTGTGCCCCGAGGGGGTCTTGGGGGCGTAGGCCGCGATCACGTCCCAGTGCTCGATGATCTTGCCCTCGTCGTCGGTATCGAACAGATCCGTGGTGACCCACTGGGCTGCACCCTCACCCGAAGACTCTTTGAGCGACTGGAACACGTGGAGGAAGACCTTGCGACCGTCGGCCCAGCCGCGGATCGCTCGGATGTCCCGCTCGGGGTTGCGGGCCAGGAACGGCTCGAAGAACTCCAGGAATCCTTCTGGGCCATCGGGGACCCCGGTGGAGTGCTGGGTGTAGCGCGCCCCGGTGTAGGCGTAGATCGCCCGGCGGGCGTCGCCGTCTCGGATCCCCTGCATATAGAGCGCGACGGCGTTCGAAAGCCGCAAAAGCTCGAGGGTCGCGGGCTCGGCCGCTCGCGTTCGCACCAGGTGCAGGGTGCGACCACCGTCCCACGGCGTCTCCGAGATCACGCCGAACGATCCATCGTCCCACTCGTCGAAGCGAACATCGCCGGGCACCGTGGCGTCGGTGAGCGCGATGTCGATCCGGGTGGCGTAGGGCAGCAGCAGGCGCAGCGTGGTCGCTCCGCCGGCCACCAGGAGCTCTTCGACCGAGTTGGCGAAGCGGTCCACGAGGGGCTTGATGCTCGTGACCTGCTCCAGCCCCTCCGGTAGCTCGCGCGGCTCTCGGCCGAGGACCCACACCTTCGACTCACGCGCGGCCGCTTCGGTCCACTGGCCGAGCGAGCCGGCACCGACCACGATGTGTTCGCCCGCGTACCGACCGTGGTAGAGCTCGCGCATCACCCCCGCGAGCGCGGGCGGCATGACCTCGAAGCGGGCGGCGTTGCCTTGCTCGGTCGACGCCCCGATCACGCGGGTTTCATCGGTCATGAAGGCGAGGCGGATCATCGAGTCTCCTCCGATCGGCCCTGCACCCGGGCCGTTGCCGGCCGGGTGCAGGAAATCGCTGTCACCAGGATCGCGAGGGTCGGACGCTGCCCTTCGTACACGCCCACAGACTAGGGCCTCACCAGCCGAGGATTGTTCAAAAAAACATACTTCTTATGATAAAAATATTGAACAATGAAGCCGTGATCGACCTCCGAGACAGTTTGCCTCGTATGATCGTCTTTGCACGGGTCGTCGATGCCGGCTCGTTCAGCGGGGCGGCGCGGGCGCTACGGTTGAGCCGGTCGGCGGTCTCGATGGCCGTGGCGGCGCTCGAGGAGGAGCTCGGCGTGGCCCTGCTCCACCGAACGACCCGAGCGCTTCGGATCACGCCGGCGGGCGAAGAGCTGCTGGAGGGGTGTCGCCAGCTTGAGCAGGTCGGTCAGGCGGCGCTCGAGGAGGTCTGTGCGAGTAGTGCGCGGCCGGTGGGGGTGCTGCGGATCACCGCACCGGCCGGCATTGTGGGGGAGCGGTTGGTCGCCCCGGTCGCGGCCAAGCTCGTCCGCGAGCATGGGCTCACGGTCGATCTCGATTGCACCGATGACCGACAGCCGCTGGTGGAGGGAGGGTTCGACGCGGCGATCCGGATGGGTACGCCGCGTGCATCGAGCTTGGTGATGCGGCGGGTGGGTCGGACCCAGGATGTCGTGGTCGCGGCGCCGGGGCTGGCCCAGCGCGCACGGCAAGCGCCCGACCTCGGCGAGCTGCGCTGGGTCATCCACAAGAACCTGCCGCGGCGTTTCGTGCTCACGGGTCCCGGTCGTCGACGAACGACGGTCACGATGCGCGAGGCGGTGCTGGTCAACGACAGCACGGTGATGGTCGGCTTGTTGCGGGGGGAGGCCGGCCTGGGGCTGCTCCCTCGCTTTTGTCTACCCGACGACGTCGACCGGGGGACGCTCGAGGAGGTGTTCCCCGAGCGCTACGCTCGCATGCTCGACATCTTCGTGCTGTTCCCCTCGCGCAAGCGGGTACCCGCGCGCGTCCGGCTGCTCATCGAGGCGATGAAGGAGGCCCTGGCCGAGCGCTCGTCGTGACCAGAAGTCGCTCGTGGTCGGCTAGCCCGAGGGCGTGCGATGCGGGTGAGCGACCAGCCACCGCTCGATGTCGTCGCGTGCGCCGGGGTCGAGCGGATCGGGGCGTCGTCGGTAGATCGCCAGGGCCGAGCGCGCCAGGGCCCGAGCTCGGGCTCGGCTGCTCCGCTGGCGCCACGAAAGCTGCGCCAGCCGAAAGCTGAGCTGGGCGAGCACTGGGTCGTCGCGGTCGAATTGGTCGTGCGCAGACAACCCCTCCAGCGCTTGCTCCATCGCGGGGCGAGCCGCCGGGAAGTGACCCAGGTCGAATTGCGCGATGCCGTACATTCCGCGGCAGGTCAGCGTGCGGGGGTGAGCGGTCCCGAAGATCGCCTCGTAGAGCTCGGCGGCACGCCAAAACGAGTCGCTCGCGTCCTCGTGGTCGCCCCGGCGTTGGAAGATCTGGCCCTGGACTTCCCATGCCTCGGCCACCTCGTTGTTGCGGGGACCCAGCGCTCGACTGCCGCGATCGAGCGCTCGGCGGACGAGGATCTGGGCCTCTTCGTGCTCACCGAGGCGGCTCTGCAGATCGGCCAAGTTGACCAGGTTTCGAACGACGTCTTTGGAGTTGGGCCCCAGGTTGGCCTCGTCGATCTCGAGGGCCTGGCGAATGGCCTGGGCGGCGGCCTCGAGATCTCCGTCGAGCGTGTGGTGACCGGCGAGGTTGGTCAGGATCGAGGCGATGTCGGGGTGTCGGGGGCCATAGCGACTCTCGACGATCGAGCGCGCTCGCTTTAGCCGCTCGAAGCCTCGGGCGCTATCCTTCATCATGAAGTCGATTGCGGCCAGGTTGTTGAATGAGTCGACCAACGAGTAGTGATTGGCCCCCAGCACTTGCTCACGGAGGTCGTGCGACCGCTGGAACTGCTCTCGTGCCTCGACGAAATCGTTGTCGTAGAACTCGACGATGCCCAGCCCGTTGACGATGTCGGCGATCTGGAGGGGGTCGGGCTCGTTCGCGGACTCCGCGATGGCGAGGCTGCGCCCGAGCATCGCCCGCGCTCGATCCATCGAGCCCATGGTCTGATAGAGCAGCCCCAGGCGCTTGAGTTGGCTGACCAGCGTGGGGTGCTGGGGGCCGAGCTCGGTCTCGAAGATCTCCAGCGCGTGCTCGAAGTACTGCTGAGCCAGGTGGTGCTCGCTGAGCTCGGTGAGCACTCCCGCGAGCGCAGACGCGGTGTTGGCCACCGGGAGGCTGCGGGCGGGGTGAAGCTCTAGATCCAGCTGAAGAGCGCGCACGAAGGCCGCCCGCGCGTCGTGGTACTCCTTGGAGCGTCGATGGACGTAGCCGAGGGTCACCGCGTAGCGGGATTGCAGCTCGGCGTCGTCCAGGCGATCGGCCAGCGCCTTCATGTGCTGCACCCACGTGAGCGCCTGCTCGTATCGCGCCTGGTCGACGTCGCGGGCAGGCGAGATCCCCAGCGCTCCGGCGAGGTACCGCGCGGCGTCGAAGGCGGCTCGGTCCCGGTGCAGGGTGGTGGCGTCGAAGTAGGCGCGCTCGAGCGGGGCGAGGGCCTCGTCGGGGGAGGTTTCGGCGAGGGCGCGGCCCAGGGCGATCCGCACCTCGACGGTCAAGGGGTCGTAGCCGAGCGCTCCGGTATGATCGAGCAGCGCGCGGAGGGGCTCGATCGTGGGCTCGAACTGCTTGAGCTCGTGCTGAGCGCGGAGCTGCGCGAGCTGCTCGTAGGCCTGGTCGACCGCGGGGTTCGAGGCGAGGGTGGGGCTCGGGGCACGGGAGTCGACCGGGCTGCGCTGGTCTTGGCAGGCCTTGAGGTCGGGCAGGACCTGGGCCGCCTGGATGGCCTCGCCCAGCTGTGCCGCGCTGGCCTGCTCGATCACGGTGACTAGCGCGGCCAGCAGCTGGGCCCGAGCGTCGAGGCACCGCGCGCGAGCCTCGAGCGCGGGGCGGGAGCCGGGCGTCGGCATCTGCAGGGCCAGGCACGTGCGGTGGCTGCTGTCGGCCCAGCGCATGGCGTAGTCGTCCAGGTGCGAGGCGACCCGCTCCCAGGTGGCCGGGGCATGGCTGGCGCCCGTGGCGAGCACCGCCGCGCGCGTGCGGTCGCGGACGGTGTCGTCCCAAAGATCGACGAGCCGCTCGGTCGGGGTCGAGCACGGCGTCGACTCGGGCTCGGGGGGAGGGGCCGGGGCCGTCGCCAGCGTGGCTGCCGTCGTGCCGCCGACGAGCACGCTCGCGCCCACGGCCCATGCGATCCGCCGGGGGGCTCGGGCCGCGCGCTCGAGGATCTTCAGCAGCGGCTCCATCGATTCGAAGCGCCGGCGGGGATCGAGATCGAGGCCGCGGAGCAGAGCCGCTCGGACGGCGCGAGGCAGGCGGGTCGCGGGGGGGTCGTCCGAGGACGACTCGCTCGAGTCCTCGAAGGGGCGAGCACCGGTGAGTGCTTCCCAAAGCGCCACGCAGAAGCTGTACTGATCGGTGGTGGGCCGGAGGGTGGCGCCGCGGAGCTGCTCGGGAGACATGTACGCCCGCGTGCCGAGGATCGCGTGGGTCTCGGTGACGTCGTGGTCCATGAGGTCCAGCGAGTCGGGGGTCGACGGGATCCGCTCGGAGGGGCCGTGGGGGCGGGCGAGGCCGAAGTCCATCACGCGAACGCGGCCGTCGTCGCCGAGCATGATGTTGCTGGGCTTGAAGTCGCGGTGGATGAGGCCTGCGTCGTGCGCGGCGTGCAGGCCCCAGCCGGCGTGAATGAACACGCCAAGGATCGCAGTGTGACGGCGGCGCCCCATCAGGAGCCATTGCTGGACCGTCTGGCCGCGCACGAGCTCCATGACGATGACCGGCTGGCCCTGGTGTTCTTCGATGTCGTAGACGGGCAGGACGTTGGGGTGGGACAGCTGGGCCATCGCCATGGCCTCGCGCTGGAGCCGCGCTAGATCTCGTGGCTCGCTGTAGTGCAGCAGCAGCTTGAGGGCAATGTCTCGGTCGAGGACGGGGTCGTGGGCACGGTAGACCCGCCCCATGCCGCCCTGGCCGAGGATCTCGGAGATCTCGTAGCGGCCGACCCGCGCGCCGGGTTGCAGCTGGGTAAAGTCCTGGATGATCGAGAGGTGATCGATAGGAGCGGCGAGGCCGGTGACCGTGGTGGCGGCCTCGAGCCGCTCGCCGCCGAGCGACTCAGGGTCGCGGGTCGAGCCCCCTGGGGTCGAGCTGGGCTCACTCGACTGGTCATGTTGACCCATTGACCGAGTGTAACCTCGTCGAGGTCAAAGGGCCCGTGGCTCCGATGCCCACCCGGTTCGAGGGCGAAGTCGACCCACGAGCGGAGCGGGCCGGTCACTCCCTATGGTCTAGAGCGGCGCGAAGCGATAGAGGCGAGGGATCACCGCGGCTCCTCCTCCCAGCGTGACCTCGTAAGTGGCCACGTAGATCGCATCGTCGTCTCCCACGGCGACCGCCGAGGGGGTGACATAGTCCAGGGCGAGGGGCGGCACGACGAACTCGCGGAGGACGGCGCCGTCGGCCCCGAACTCGGCGACATGGGCGGTAGAGCCGGTGTCCTCGGTGACGGAGAATGCCAGGCCAAAGCGATCCTTGCGGTCGGCGACATACTCGAAGCCCGTGAACCCGGGGAGCGCAGCCGCCACTACCGCGCCGCCGTCGTGGGGCTCAAACCACACCTGCTCGTAGCCCGCGGTCATGAGCACCAGCTCGGGGCCGGCGCCCACCGGGGCCTGGTTTTGACCGTTGCCGACGCCCAGCCCGGGGCCGTCGGGTTCGATCTCGTAGATCAGGTGCGCCGCGCCTCCTTCGGAGCCCGCCAGGATCACCGAACCCGTCGAGGTTGGCGCTCCGCTCCAGGCAAAGAAGGGCAGCGTGTCCGACCACTGGGTGACCAGATCCAAGGTGGTGCGTATGACCTCCGTTTGGGCCCCGTTGGTGTGGGCGAGCAGCAGGCCGTCGGCGAGCGGCTGGGACACCACGAAGCCGGACAGCTCGTCATTCGCGGGAAACTCCACCGTTTGATCGAGGTTGCCACAGCACGACAAGCGCCAGGCCGTGGGAACCGTCGTGTCCATTGGGGCGCTCGTGCCGGCCATCACATAGGTGCCGTCGTCCAGCGCGGCCAGATCGCTCACCCAAGCGGTGGGCAGATCGATCGACCATAGCGGATCCATGGTCGAGGAGATCTCCATCACCGTGGCCGCGGGGGCGATGGGGTCGGACTGCAGCACGAGCACCACGCCGCTGGGCGAGCGCACCATCTGCATGATCGTGGTGCCGGGCTCCAGCTCCAGCGACCACTCGGACTCGTCGGCGGGGTCGCCCGAGGTGTCGGTGGGGTCGCCGGCCGAGGTCTCGTCGGGGGGGAGCTGACCCGAGCTGCCGGTGGGCTCGTCGACTTCGCCGGCGTCTTCGGGCAGGGGAAGGCAGGCGGGCATGCTCAAGCTCAGGATGAGGAAGGTTCGTCGTCGCACGTGGATGCCTTGCACCGCCGGGATCGATTTTCCCGAGCCTTTGTATTGTTCGACCAACCCACCGGGCGAGCTCGTGGATAGGGGCCCTCGTTCATGTCATTGGATGCCCTCCAGTCGAAACCTCGGGCCCCCAGTTGGGGTCGAGCGAAGTACGGTATGGCGCGGTTGTTCGCGAAGATTCTGGCCCTGGCGGGGGTCTTGGGGATCGGGGCCACCGTGGCCGTGCTCGGGTGGCCTGGTGAGTCCGGGTCGGCCCCCCGCCCCGCCGTCGCCTCGGAGGGCGAGGTCGAGGAGCCCAAGGCCCCCAAGCCGGTCACCGTTGTGTCCGTTCGCCAGGGTGAGATGTCGACCTACCTCGAGGCCACCGCGAACCTGGTGGCCGAGGATCGCATTGCGGTGGTGGCCGAACGCGCGGGACGCGTGGTTCGGGTCGTGCCGGTCGAGGGGCAGTCGGTGCGGGCGGGCGCCTTGCTGGTCGCGCTCGATGGCCGGGAGGCCGCGCTCAGCCTGTCGACCGCCCGGATCCGGGCCAAGCAGGCTCGCGCCACCCAGCAGCGCGTCGAAGCCCTGGCCCAGATGGTCAGCGAAGAAGAGCGCGAGCAGTCGCGAACCGATCGCGACGTTGCGGACCAGGAGGTCGAGGACGCCCGGTTTCGGGTCGCCCAGACCCGCATTCGAGCGCCTCGGAGCGGGCGGGTTACCCGACGCGACGTCACCGTGGGCCAGTATGTGCGGGCGGGCGACACGGTCCTCGAGCTCACGGATTTCTCCACCCTGGTGGCCGAGATCTTTGTGCCCGAGCGCGAGGCCCTCCAGCTGGAGGCCGGTCGCTCGGCGCAGCTGGTGCTACAGGCGGCGCCCGACGTGGAGTTTGGGGGGGTCGTTCGCGACGTCGCGTCCGTGGTCGACCCACAGAGCGGGACGGTCAAGATCACCATCGAGGTCACCCAGGCCCCGCCGGCGGTGCGCTCGGGGAGCTTCGTCACGATCCGCATGGTCCGTGAGCACCATGCCGCGGCGCTGTGGGTGCCACGCGAGGCGGTGACCCGCGGGCCGCGAGCCTCCCACGTGTTCGTCGTCGAAGGCGACAAGGCGGTGCGCCGCGAGGTGCAGGTGGGGGTCGAAGACGAGGGGCGGCTGCGGATCGTCACCGGCCTGGCGCTCGGCGAGGTGGTGGTGCTCGCCGGTCACGGTCGGCTCGAAGACGGCGAGGCCGTCGAGGTTCGCCCGGAGGCCTAAAGCCCATGCGGATCGTCGAGCTGTCACTGCGGCGCCGGGTGACGGTCGCGATGGGGGCGGTTGCGCTGGTGCTGTTTGGGCTGGTCGCCTTCAGCCGCCTGCCCGTCAGCCTGCTCCCCGAGCTCACCTATCCCAGCATCACCATCGAGACCCGGCTTCCGGGCGCGGCCCCCACCGCGGTCGAGCAGCTGGTCACCCGGCCGATCGAAGAGCGGATCGGCGTGGTCGCGGGGGCGCAGCGGATCGCCTCGGTCTCGCGGCCGGGGCGATCGCTGGTCACGGTGGAGTTCGGCTGGGGTCGCGACATGGACTTCGCCGCGATCGACGTGCGGGAGAAGCTCGATCGCCTGCGGCTGCCCGACGGGGCGGAGGCTCCGGTCCTCGAGCGCTTTGATCCGGCGGCCGATCCGGTGATGCGGCTGTTCGTGACCGGCTCGTCCGATCTGCACGCCCTGCGCCGGGCCGCCGAGCGGGTGGTGGAAAAGGACCTCGAGTCGACCGAAGGGGTCGCGGCGATCGACGTCGAAGGAGGGTACGAGGACGAGATCGAGATCGTCGTAGATCCGGGGCGGCTGTCACTCACCGGCCTGAGCGTCGCCGAGGTGAGCACGGCGCTGGCCCAGGCCAACGTCGACCAGGCCGGGGGCAGCCTCTACGAGCGAGAGGCGCGCTACCTCGTGCGGGCCCACAACCGCTTCACGGGCCTGTCCGATGTAGAAAAGACGGTGCTGGCCTATCGCGAGGGACGGCGGGTCACCGTGGCCGACGTGGCCCAGGTGCGTCGCACCCATCGGCAGCGCGAGGCGATCACGCGGCTGGGCGGGCGAGAAGCGGTCCAGCTGTCGATCTTCAAGGAGGGCGACGCCAACACCACCACGGTGGCCGCGGCGGTCGCCGAGCGCCTCGAGGTCGTGCGCGAGCGCCTGCCGGCCGGGGTCGAGGTGGTGGTCGCCAGCGATCAGTCGGCCTTCATCCGCGACGCGGTCGACGAAGTGCTGGGCAGCGCGATGTGGGGCGGCGTGTTCGCGGTGCTCGTGCTGTTGCTGTTCCTGCGGGACCTGCGGAGCACCTTCATCATCGCCATCACGATCCCGGTGTCGGTCGTGGGCACCTTCTTCCTGATGTATCGCACGGGCACCACCCTCAACGTGATGTCCTTGGGGGGGCTGGCGCTGGGGGTGGGCATGCTGGTCGACAACGCGATCGTCGTGCTCGAGTCGATCCACCGGCGCCGCGAGGCGGGCGATCCTATAGCGGTCGCGGCCCTAAGGGGGGCCAGCGAGGTCGGCCCCGCGGTGGTCGCCTCCACCCTGACCACCGTGGCCGTGTTCTTGCCGGTGGTGTTCCTCGACGGGGTGGCGGCGCAGCTATTTCGCGACATGGCGGTGACCGTCTGCTTCTCCTTGCTGGCCTCGCTGGTGGTGTCGCTGACGATGATCCCGATGCTTGCGGTGAGCGCCTCGTCGCAGCCGCCGCCCGCCGAGCGGCCGGGGTGGGTGCTCCGAGTGCTCGCCTTCCCGCTGCTGGTCTTGCGCCTGGCGCTCGGCGCCGTCGTCGATGGGGCCGCGTTCTTGCTGCGCCCCGTGGCCGCCGTATTCGAGCTAGGGCTCGCCGGGGCCACCCGGCGCTACCCGGCGCTGCTGCGCGGCAGCGTGCGGCGCCCGGCGGTGGTGCTGGGCATCGCGGCCATGATGCTCGGGGGCACGCTGGCCACCGTGCCGAGGCTCGGGCTCGATCTGCTGCCTTCGATGAGCCAGGGGGAGTTTTCCTACGCGGTCGAGCTCGAGGAGGGCACGCCGCTTGCCGTCACCGATCGGTTCGTGACCGAGGCCGCGGCCGTGCTCGTGGACGACCCGCGGGTGGAGCGGGTGGCGAGCACGGTGGGGCGCGGCGCGCTGGGGCGGGCTGCGGCCGCCGAGGGCTCGCACACCGGCTCGATCGTGGTGCGGCTTGGCGCCGGGAGCACGCGCCAGGACGAGGCCGCGGTGATCGATCGACTCGGGGCGGCCCTCGACAGGCCGCAGGTGCAGCGATTGCGGCTGGAGCGGCCCACCCTGTTCAGCCTCAGCCGTCCGATCGAGGTCGAGCTCCGCGGTGACGATCCCGCGGCGGTGCGGGCCGCCAGCGCGCAGGTCCGGGGCGCGGTCGCGGCGGTCGACGGGGTCGTCGAGGCCCGGGCCTCCGCCGACGCGGGGCATCCCGAGGTCGCCGTGCGCTTCGATCGCGAGCGGCTCGCCGCGCGGGGGCTCGACGTGGCCACCGTCGCGCAGACCGTGCGCCAGCAGCTCCAGGGGCAGGTCTCCACCGCGCTGCGCGAGGACGCGATCGACGTCGACATCCGGGTGCGGGCCGTGCCTCGGGCCGGGGCCTCGGTGGACGACATCGAGACCATGGTGGTGGGCCGGGCCGGCGAGCGCGCGATCCGGCTGGCCGACGTGGCCTGGCTCGAGCGAGGGCGGGGCCCCGCGCAGATCCATCGCCGCGCCCAAGCGCGAGTGGTCGTGGTGTCGGCGAGCATCCGCGATCGCGACATGGGGGCGGTCGCGCAGGACATCGAGCGGGCGCTGGCCGAGCTGTCCTTGCCCTCGGGGGTGCGCGTGCACCTGGGGGGGCAGCAGCCCGAGATGGCCGAGGCGCTGGCGGCATTGTCGATGGCCATGGCTCTGGCGGGCTTTTTGGTCTACCTGGTGATGGCGGCGCAATTCGAGTCGCTCGTGCACCCCTTTGTCGTCATCCTGACGCTACCGCTGGCGTCGATCGGCGTTGTGGTGGCTCTTTACGCCACGGGCAGCAGCGTCAGCGTGATCTCGATGATCGGCATGGTCATGCTGGCGGGGATCGTCGTCAACAATGCGATCGTCCTCGTCGATGCGATCAATCGCCAGCGGCGCGAGGGCCAGGCCCTGCTCCGGTCGATCGTCGCGGCCGGGCGGGCGCGCCTGCGTCCGATCTTGATGACCTCCACCACCACCGTGCTGGGGCTGCTGCCGATGGCGCTGGCCACGGGCTCGGGGGCCGAGCTGCGGCAGGCGCTGGCCGTCGCGGTCATCGGGGGGCTGGCCGCGGCCACCGTGCTCACGCTGGTGGTGATCCCGGTAGTGTACGCGGTGGTCGGCCGGGGCGCGCTGCGGGCCGCCGTGTCCTTGGAGCCCGCGGAACCCGTGGAGCCCGTGGCGCTCGCGGAGCCGGGGGGCTCCCCGTGAGCCTGGTCCGCCTCGCGATCACGCGGCCGGTCACCGCACTGGTCCTGCTCGTGGTGTTGATGCTGCTGGGAGGGATCGCGATCCAGCGGGTTCCGCTGGCCTTCCTTCCCGAGGTCGACGTCCCGATCATCATGATCGAGGTCCCTCACCCCGATAAGAGCCCGCGACAGATCGAGCGGGAGATCGTCGAGCCGGTCGAGGATGCGCTGTCGACCTTGTCGGGGATCAAGTCCCTGCGCTCCAGCGCCACCGCCGACGGTGCCTCGTTCGTGCTGGAGTTCGAGTGGGGCGAGTCGATCGACGTGATCCGCATGCAGGTCACCGAGAAGCTCGACGGGGTGCGGGCTCGGCTGCCCGAAGGGGCGCGCCGCATGACGGTCGCGTCCTTCAACACCGCCGACATCCCCGTGGTGGAGGCTCGGATCTCGGCCGACGGCGTCGATCTCTCGGCCAGCTACCCGCTGCTCGAGGCCCATGTGCTCGATCCCCTGCGTCGGATCCCGGGGGTGGCGCGGGTGCAGATCGACGGGGTCAAGCCCCGCCAGGTCTATGTGGACTTGGTCGCCGATCGGATCCTCGAGCACCAGGTCGACGTGGGGGCGCTGGTCGAGCGCCTGCAGACGGCCTCGGCCCAGGTCGTGCTGGGGGAGGTCGGCGACGGCGGGCAGCGGCTCACCGTGCGCGGCGAGGGGAGCTTGCACTCGCTCGAAGGCCTGGGCCGGCTGCCGATCGGGATCGGGGATCTGCGCCTTCGCGACATCGCGGAGATCTCCTACGAAGAGCCGCCGATCGGCTACGGTCGTCACTTGGGGGGGGAGTACGCCGTCGGCCTGTCGGTCTACAAGGAGTCCACCGCCAACACGGTCGAGGTGGTCGACGCGGTGAGGGCGGTCATCGAGGGCGAGATCGACACCGATCCGATGCTCGAGGGCGTGCACCTTTTGGTCTGGGACGATCAGGCCGAGCACATCCGGGCGGGCATCGAGGGGCTCGAGCGGGCGGGGCTCATCGGAGCCCTGATGGCCGTGGTGTGCCTCTACGCGTTCTTGCGCCGACTGGACTCCACCCTCATCGTGGCCCTGTCGATCCCCTTTTCGGTGGTGGTGGCCTGCGGGGCGCTCTATTTTTTGGGCAAGACCCTCAACCTGCTGTCGATGATGGGCCTGATGCTCGGGATCGGCATGCTGGTCGATAACGCGATCGTCGTGCTGGAGTCGATCGATCGCAAGCGCGACGAAGAGCCCGATCTGCGCCGCGCCGCCCTGCTCGGCGCTCGCTCGGTGACCGCGGCGGTGACGGTGGCCACCGCGACCACGCTCATCGTGTTCCTGCCCCTGGTGCTGGGGGGGGCCTCCGAGCTCACCGTGTGGCTCAGGGAGGTCGGGGTCACGATCTCCCTGGCGCTGGGGTGCTCCCTGCTGTCGTCGCTGACCCTCATTCCCCTGATGTCCACCCGGCTGTTGCGGGCCCGCGCCCGGGAGACCCCGCGGCGGCGCGCGTCCTGGGTCGAGCGGACCTACGGTGCGGTGCTGGGCTGGACCCAGCGCCACCCCTGGTGGGCGGCGCTGGGGCTGGTGGTCTCGCTGGGAGCCGGGGTGTTTCCGCTGGCGGCCGAGCAGGTGAAGGTGCAGCCCTTCTCGGGGCAGGTCAACGAGCGGCTCTCGATCGGCTACGAGTTCACCGACTTCCACTACAAGTCCGAGGCCGAGCGGGTCGTCTCGCAGGTCGAGGCCTACCTCGACGAGCACCGCGAGCGGTTCGGGATCTCGGAGATCTACTCCTACTTCGCCGAGAACCAGGCGGGGACGGTCATCGTGCTCGACCGCGCCGATCTCGACGACGTGGGGATCAAGGCGCTGCGGGCGGAGATCCGCGAGGGCCTGCCTACCCTAGTTGGCGCCAAGGCCAAGTTCTACGAGGACGCCGACGCGGGGGGCAGCAGCACCTACTTCTCCGTGCAGCTCTACGGGCGCGAGTCGGACGAGCTCGAGCGGATCGCCGGGCAAGTTCGGGGGTTGCTCGAGCCAATCGATGGCGTGCAGGACATCTCCACCTCGTTCCAGCACGGTCGCGACGAGATCGAGGTGGTGGTCGACCGCGAGGTCGCGCAGCGCCAGGGGATCACCGCCGAGGACGCCGCCCAGACCTTCGGGTTCACCCTGGGGGGCCTGCCGCTGCCGCGGTTTCGCGATGGTCAGCGAGAGGTCGATACCTGGCTCGCGCTGCGGATCGAGGACCGCGCGGGGCTCGACGACCTACGCGCGATCCGCTTCCCCGTCCCCGAGGGGCTGCCCGTGCGGCTGGGCGACATCTCCGAGTTCCGCACGGTCAAGACGCCCATGACGATCGAGCGGGAGAACCGGCGGACCAACGCCTCGGTGCGTGCCACCTACGAGGGCGAGGACTGGATGGCGGTGCGCGAGCGGATCGAAGAGCAGATGAACGCGCTCGCGCTGCCCAACGGCTACGACTGGTCGTGGGATCGCTGGACCCTCGAGCGCGACTCGCAAGGCGAACAGATGGGGGTCAATTTCCTGCTGGCGCTGGCGCTCGTGTACATCGTGCTCGCGTCGCAGTTCGAGTCGCTCACTCAGCCGCTGGCGATCGTGCTGTCGATCGTGTTCGCCCTGCCGGGGGCGGCGTGGATGCTGATGGTCACCGACACGCCGCTGAACCTGATGGCGCAGATCGGCCTGCTGATCTTGATGGGGGTGGTGGTCAACAACGGCGTGGTGCTGCTCGACCGGGTCAACCAGCTGCGCGCGCAGGGGTGCGAGCGTCACGAGGCGTTCGTTCGGGCGGGGCGCGACCGCTTGCGCCCGATCGTGATGACGGCCACCACCACCGTCCTCGGGCTCGTGCCGCTGGCGGTCGGGGGATCGGCGGTCGGGGGCCTGTTCTACTTTCCGCTGGCGCGCGCGGTGATGGGGGGCCTCCTCTCGGGGGCGCTGCTCACCTTGTTGGCGCTGCCGCTGCTGACGACGGGCTTGGAGGGTCTCGCCGCCCGCGGGCGGCGCGGGTGGCGGGCGGCGGGCTAGCGCGCCCCAGCCGGGCCGCCCGGGGCCGCACCCGCGCGGGCGCGCCAGTG
>JBCCWC010000145.1:0-40488 GCA_039194325.1 Myxococcota bacterium | reverse complement strand
CTGGCCGGCCCCCCGGTGCCCGAGGACGTCCCCCGTGCGCTGCTTTGGGGTCGCGACCCCATGCGACACCTCGTGGTGCGCCAGTTTTGGCGCACCACCCCGGTCCCGGGGCTCCGCTTGTTCGCGCTCGTGGGCGGCACCGCATGGATCGCGCTGGCGGCCGAGCCCTCGGCGCCCGCGGCCGCGGTCGTGCTGGCCCTGGCTGCCGTGTGGCTGGTGCCCGGCGCTCGGGTCCAGGCGCTACGCCCGGAGCGAGCGCGGGTCGCCGCGGCCCTCCCCCTACCCCCGGCCGCCCGCGCCGGTCGCTCGAGGACGGCGTGGGCCCTGCTCGCGTCTCCCGTGCTGCTGGCGGCGGTGGCGGTTGCCCTGGCCTGGAGTCGGATCCCATGAGCGCACCGTTGGTCGTGGAGGCGCTGACCAAGCGCTATGCCGATCACACCGTGCTCGACCGCCTGAGCGTGAAGGTCGAGCCGGGCCAGACAATCATGCTGCGCGGGCCCAACGGCTCGGGCAAGTCGACGCTGCTGGGCTGCATCGCGGGCACGATCATCCCTGACGAGGGTCGGGTGTGGATCGGGGGACACGACCTGGCCACCGCCCCGCTGCGGGCCCGGGCCGCGCTGCGCTACCTGCCCCAGGAGCCCGAGGTGCCCGCGGGCCTGAGCGGTCGTGAGCTGCTGCGCTTTTTTGCCGACGTCTACGAAGACCCAGCCGGGGTCGAGCGGGCCGCCGACCTGCTCGACTTTGGCGATGCCCTGGATCGCTTTGCCACCACCTACAGCGTGGGCATGCGCCGTCAGCTGATGTTCGCCGCGCTCTTGCCCGGACGCGGCCGGCTGCTGGTGCTCGACGAGCCCTTTGCGGGGGTCGACGCCGATGGGCGCGCCAAGATCCGCGGCGCGATCGAGCAATCGTTGGCCGATGGCGCCGGCGTAGTGATCGCCGCCCACGATCGCGACGTCGAAGACGTACAGCCGCTGTCCCCCCGCCTGTTCGACGTGCGAGGCCCGACTCAGTAGCGCAGGATCGTCTCTACCCGCAGCCCGGGCAGGCGCTCCCGCCCCCCCAGGGCCTCGAGCTCGATGAGGAACAACGCCGCCAAGACCTCGCCTCCGAGCTGGTCCACCAGCTGTCGCGTGGCCGCGGCCGTGCCCCCGGTGGCCAGCAGGTCGTCGACCACCAGCACCCGATCGCCCGCCGCGATCGCGTCGGTGTGGATCTGCAGGGCGTCCTCGCCATACTCGAGCGAGTAGCGGACCTCGGTGGTCGCCGCCGGCAGCTTGCCCGGCTTGCGCACCGGCACAAAGCCCACCCGAAGCTCGGCCGCCAGGGCCATCCCGTACAAAAACCCGCGGGACTCGATCCCCACGATCTTGTCGACGCGGGGCTCGAGGTCGCTGATGTGGAGGTGGTGGAGGGTCAAGGCCAGGCCCAGCGACGCGGGATCGGCCAGCATCGGGGTGATGTCGCGAAACAAGATCCCAGGCTTGGGAAAGTCGGGCACGCTGCGGACCTTGGCCTGCAGTCGCTCGAGGGCCGCGCTGATATCGAGGGAATCGCTCATGAGGGCTCGTGCTCGGGCTCGGGCTCGGGCTCGTTTGGGGGCGAAGTCGGCGAAGCCGCCGAAGTCGCCGAGGCGTCGGACGATCCGTACGCCGCGGGATCAACCATGCGTAGCTTGGTCGTCTCCCGCAGCAGCGCTCGGGCGGCGCAGGGATCGGGATCGCTCAGATCCAGCCGCAGGGCGGTGACCGAGCTGAGCCCCTGGGCCACGGCCCAGGTATCGTCGCCCACCTGACCGCGCAGCTGCCCCGGAGGGCCGCCGATCCAGTAGTAGGGCCGGCCCAGCGGGTCGATCCGCCGATCCACCGAGTCGTGGTAGGCGCGATGACCCAGGCGGGTGAGCATGACCCCCTGCTCGCGAGAGGCCGCATCGATCTGCCCGGCGGAGGCGTTGTCCTGCCCCGGCACGTGCGGCACGTTGACATTGAGCAGCAGCGGAGGATCGAGGCGGGCGAGCAGCTGCTCCGCCAGCGATCGTACGCAGTGGCGGGCCCACCTGGCATCGACCCCGCGCTCGACCGACACGGCCATGGCGCAGACGCCTCGCAGATGCGCCTCGGCCGCGGCCCCCACCGTACCCGAGTAGAACACGTCGGTGCCCAGGTTGTAGCCGGCGTTGATCCCCGAGACCACCAGATCCGGGGTACGCACGCTGAGGTTGAGCAGGCCGAAGTAGACACAATCGACCGGGGTGCCGCTGACCGCCCAGCGCCCGGCCTCCACCTCGCGGGCCCGCAGCATGCTGTGGAAGGTCATCGCGTGGCTGCTGCCGCTCCGCTCCCCGTCCGGTGCGCAGACCACCAGATCTCCGAGCCCGTGCAGCGCCTCGACCAGGGCCCGCAGGCCCGGGGCGGCGACTCCGTCGTCGTTGGTGACCAGGATGAGCGGTGGGCTCACGAGGGTCTCGTCAAAGGAGGCAAAGGGGGACAAGCAGAGCGGGACAAGCCCAGGAAACATGAGAGAGGCGGTCCCGGGTGGGCCCCGAGACCGCCTCGCCGTTGTCGGGGCGAGAGGATTCGAACCTCCGACCCCTTGACCCCCAGTCAAGTGCGCTACCAGACTGCGCTACGCCCCGAAACGGACGCGCTCTATACCCCGCGTGCGATGCCGGCGCAAGGGGCTGTGGACCGGTCGTGAAGGTCCGTTTGCGCACAACGAGCATCACCGCTCGGATCGTTGCGGCCGAGCCAGCCGGGCAGCCACCGGCGCGAGAGACCCGGCGTCGGAGGTCGAGCCCCCCTGGCGCAGATACGCGGCCGGATCGGCCGCAGCCGGGTCCAGCGCGGCCGAGGAGGTCACCAAGGCGTCCAGCTCGTCGAGGACCGCGCGCACCCGCGAAAGGGACTGGCGGGCCAGGTAGCCGGTCGCGGGCGGAGCCATGGGTACGGGTGACTGGGACTGACGCAGGCGCTTACGGGCGCCGGCGATCGTGAACCGGTCGACATACAGCAGGTGCTTGATCCGCAGCAGGGTGGCCACGTCGCGTCGCCGATAGACCCGCTGCCGCGCCCGCGACTTTTGCGGCTTGATCACCGAGAACTCCGTCTCCCAGTAGCGCAGCACATGAGGCGCCACGCCCACGATCTCCGCGACTTCGCCGATCTTGAAGTAGAGCTTGTCGGTGCCGAGCCGAAGGTCGTCGTCCGAAGCCCGCGATCGTCGCCTGCCCGCCATGGACCGGGGCGTCAGGTGCCGTCGTTGAGGGCCGACTTGAGCACTGGACTGGGCTTGAAGGTGAGCACCCGGCGGGCGTCGATCATGATCTCGGTACCCGTTTGCGGGTTGCGACCAGGCCGGGGCTTCTTCTCGCGCACCACGAAGTTGCCAAAGCCCGAGATCTTGATCTTCTCCCCCGTCTCAAGGGTCGCCTTCATGACATCGAACACCGACTCCACCAGATCGGCGGCCTCCTTCTTGGAGAAGCCCCCCACCCGCTCACAGACCCGATCGATGATGTCGGCCTTGGTCATGCCGAGGATCCTTTCGCACCTTCACGCCGGACGCAAGGCGTGCGAGGGATGGATCGGGCTGGTTCTCGCTAGCGCGCCCGCGCCTGGGCGTCGTGGGAGCGCAGATCCTCCAGCGCCCCGGCGATGATCGCCTCGTGTCGGGCCTGGACCTCGGCATCGCTCACCGAGCGTCCGCGGGCGCGGTAGCCCAGCCGCAGCAGCAGAGCCCGTCGTCCGGGCTCGACCCCCTTGCCTCGGTAGTCTTCGACCACCTCGATGGCGGTGCGACCGTGATCGGGGGGGGCGAGGACCACCGGATCCTCGTGCCCACCATCGGATGAAAGATCGGACGAGAGGTCGGGCAACGCCGCCGCGGACTGGGCCAGCGCAGCCACCACGGTCGACGCGGAGATCTCCACGGCCAGATCGAGCGAGACGTCACGGCTGGTGGCCGGGAATCGGGGCAATGGCTCCACCGACACCGGTGGGATCGGAGGCAACGCATCGACCCGAAGCTCCCCGTAGAATGCGGCCGTATCCTCGGGCAGATCCCAGGCTTCGACCAGATCGGGGTGCACCGCGCCCACGCTTCCTACCTCGTGGCCCTGCACCGAGAGCTGTGCCCGCACCCCGGGGTGTAAATGCGCCAGTGCCGGGTCGTCGGGTGCGGCCGGCCGTAGGGTGGCCTCGAGCCCGAAGTGCTCGAGGGCATCGAGCATCAGACCGGCCAGGCCCGGGCCGTCGACCGGGGTGCCGTCGTCGGCGCCGGGCGGCGCGACCCACAGCACCCCCGCCCGCAGCGGTTCGTCGGGCAGCACACGATCGATCGCGGCGGTGGGACCTTCGGCCGATGGCGGATCTCCCCAATGATAGACCCGACCCACCTCGAAGATCCGGATCGGGCGCGTATGTCGGGCTACGTTGAGCGCGGCTGCGTCGAGCAGCCCCGGCAACAGATGGGCCCGGAGCACCGGCCCCAGCCCACGCATGGGGTTGGTCAGGTGCACCCACCGGTCGGGCCCCGCTACGGGTCCCTGACCCTGGGCGTTCGGGTCGGGCGGCACCCGGGCCAGCATCCGGGACAGCACCTTGGGCTCGGCAAAGGCCAGGCAGACGACCTCGTGCAGGCCCTGCGCGGCCAGGGCGTCGATCAGGCGATCCTGGTCGGCGCGAGCTTGCCGCCCGCCCGGCTCGCGCAGCCCGGTGGGGCCAGATCGGCCATAGGCGGTGGGCATGCTGGCGACGGCCGGCAGATCGTCCAGCCCGTGGATCCGCATGATCTCCTCGATGAGATCAACCTCTCGCTCGAGATCGGGTCGATGCGTGGGCGGCTGACACACCCAACGGTCCGGGTCGCTGGCGTCGACCTCGACGTCCAGCCCGGCGAGGATCTTGCGTGCCAGGGCGTCGGGCACGTCCATCCCCAGGATCGAGCGGGTGCGAGCAGGCCGCAGCACGATCTGGGGCAGCGGCGGCCGCTGTCCTGCGGCCACGTGACCCCCGACGCAGCGAGCCCCCGCAAGCCGCTCGAGCAGACCCAACGCCCGAGACGCGGCACGGGCCAACCCCGGGCCGTGGTCGACCCCACGCTCGAAGCGGTAGCTGCTGTCGGTCGACAGCTGGTGGCGTCGGGCGGTGCGTCGAATGGGTCGCGGCGAGAACCAGGCGGCCTCAAGCAACAGCGTGTCGGCCCCGGGCAGCACCCCCGAGTGAAGCCCGCCCATCACCCCAGCCAGCGCCTGCGGCTGCTCGGCGTCGGCGATGACCAGGTCGTCTTCGCGCAGCTCGAGCGTCGTCTCGTCGAGCGTGGTCATCGACTCGCCCGGGCGCGCCATCCGGATCACCACTCGCCCCTGCGCGAGCTTGGCCCGGTCAAAGCAGTGCAGCGGTTGCCCCCACTCCATGAGCACCAAGTTGGTGATGTCGACGACGTTGTTGATCGGCCGCAGGCCCAACCGGTGCAGGCGCACCCGCAGCCACAGCGGCGAGGGGCCCACCTTTGCCCCCTCGAGCGCATAGCCAAAGTACTGCCCGCAGCGCTGTGGCGCCTCCACAGTGACCAGCTCCGGCTGCGGGGGGATCTTGGGCTCCGCCAGCGGCGGCACCACCAGCATGCGACCCAGCTTGATGGCCAGATCACGGGCTACTCCGATGTGGCCGAGCGCATCGGGACGATTGGGGGTGATCGACAGCTCGAAGATCGTGTCCTCGATCCCCGCGACTCGATCGCAAAGCCGCTGTCCCGGGCTCCACGCCGTGGGCAACACCAGGATTCCGTCGTGGTCGGGGCCTATCTCGAGCTCCTGCTCGGAGCAGATCATCCCGTGACTTTGGACCCCCCGAACTTCACGGGCCTCGAGGGTCAGCCCTCCGGGTAAGGTGAGCCCCACCGGGGCGAACGCCACGTTGCCCCCGGGCGGCGGTACGTTGGGGGCCCCGCAGACCACCGTGAGGGTCTGCGTGCCGTCGTCGAGCTCGACCACGCGCAGTCGGTCGGCGTTGGGGTGCGCAGCGATCGAGCGCACCTGCCCCACGACAACGGCCTCAAGGCCCGAGCCCACCCGCTCCACGCCCTCCACCTCGAGGCCGACGCTGGTGATCGTGCGGCTGAGGGCATCGTCGTCGGGCAGCGGATCCCCCGCGGGATCGACCAACAGTTCCTGCAACCAGGCCCGCGAGATCAACATGAGAACTGCTCCAAAAAGCGAATGTCACCCTCGAACATCAGCCGCAGATGGTTGATGCGGTGCAGCAGCATGGCCATGCGATCGATACCAAAGCCAAACGCCCAGCCCGTGTACACCTCGGGATCGATCTGCACCGCCTCGAGCACGGCGGGGTGCACCATCCCCGAGCCGCCCAGCTCGATCCAGCCCGAGCCCTTGCACACGCTGCACCCCGACCCGCGGCAAAACGGGCACTGCATATCGAACTCGGCCCCGGGCTCGACGAAGGGGAAGTACGAGGGCCGCAGCCGAACCTCGAGATCGGCCCCGAAGAACGCGGACAAGAAGCGATAGAGGGTGGCCTTGAGATCGGCCATGCCCACCCCGCGATCGATGCAAAGGCCCTCGATCTGGTGGAACATCGGGGAGTGGGTGGCGTCGTCGTCTCGCCGAAAGACAGTGCCTGGGGCGACCAGCCGGATAGGCGGCGGCCGGGTGAGCATGGCCCGGATCTGCACCGGCGAGGTATGGGTGCGTAGCACCAGCGGCGGGGAGGTGCCGGGGTTGCTCTCGTCGGGTGCTCCGCTCGGCCCTCCATTGGACGAGGCCGGAGCGTCCCCGCGCCCCCGCGCGAAGAAGGTGTCTTGCATGTCCCGCGCGGGGTGATCTTCCAAGAAGTTCAGATCGTCGAAGTTGTACTTCTCGTGCTCGACGTGCGGGCCGTCGACCACGTCGTAGCCCATCTGCCGAAATACGATCTCCAGCCGGCGGCGGGTGCGGGTGATCGGGTGCAGCGATCCGGGCGGGCGTCGACGGGGTCGAGTGGTCAGATCGTCACGCCGCGCCAGCCGCCGCGCGCGGGCTTCGGCCTCCAGCGCCTCGCGGCGGGCCTGCAGGTGCTGCTCGAACCCGTCCTTGAGCTTGTTGAACGCCTGACCGAACGCCTTGCGCTGGTCCGGCGCGAGCGTACCCATGTGCTTGCGGATGCGAGTGATCTGTCCCTTCTTGCCGAGGAACTTGACCTGCACCGCGTAAAGCTGGGCTTCGTCGGTTGCCTCGGACACGGCCACCTCGAACTCGTCGACCGCCTTGTCGTCGAAGTCCGCCGGCAGCAGCGGGAGGATGTCCTCGAGATACGGGCGTATGCTGCTCACTCGGTGATCCTCGGGCGACGACCATACCGCGGCCGCGGTCGGTCGCGAAGCGACGCTACGATCTCTTGGGTCTGTCTGTCGGTGCCAGCGGTTCCCCGGCGGGCTCCCCCGTGATCCGGTGGCGTGACCACGGACGACCGGCGCTCGGCCGCAGGCGGCCAACGACGAGCGGCCGCTACCCCAAGGCAGCGACCGCACGGGATCTCGGCAAGGAGGGTGATCCGCCTAGGCTGCGATCCCGGCCTTGGCGGACTCGACGACCCGGCCGAACGCCTCGGGGTCGGCGATCGCCAGCTCGGCCAGGGCCCGCCGGTCCAGCTCGATCCCCGAGCGCTCCAGGCCATGGATGAAGCGGCTGTAGCTCAGGCCGTGGGCCCGAGTGGCGGCGTTGATCCGGACGATCCACAGCCGCCGCATGTTCCGCTTTTTGATCTTGCGCCCGCGGTAGGCATGGATCCAGGCGTGGTGCACCGCCTCGACGGCGCGCCGCCAGATCTTGCGGCGACCCGAGCGAAAGCCCGAGGCCACCTTGAGGATGCGGTTGCGTCGGCGTCGAGCCTTGACGCCTCGTTTTGCGCGCGGCATCGGCTCACTTCCTTCCGTAGGGCAACAGCGCCTCGATCCGAACCTGGTCCGGAGCGGACGCGAGGGTGGTGCCCCGCAGGCGACGAACGCGGTCGGCGTTCTTCTTGGTCAGGATGTGGTTCTTGTGGCTGAACTTGCGCTTGACCTTGCCAGTCGCCGTGAACCGGAAGCGCTTCTTCGAACCGCTGTGGGACTTCATCTTCGGCATGGGGCTCACCCGAGAAAAGGGCGCGCGATATACCCCGCTTTGGGTGAAGGGGCAAGCGGTCGCGTCGACTCGGCCCCACGAACCGGGCGTCGGGGCCCGAAACGACCGGTCTCGGCCGAAAACCGCGGCCGAGGACCACCCGTGGGCCACTACCCGCTTGCACCCGACTCGGCTGCGGGCTTGGCGGTGTCCGGCGCCTTGGCTCCGCCGCTATGCGCGGGCTTGGCCTCGGGCTGTGCGGTGGAGGCAGCCGCATCGTCGCCCTTGCCGCCGTCCTTGCCGCCGTCCTTGCCGCCATCCTTGCCCGGGCCATCGCGGGAAGGCCGCGCCTTGGGCCGGGGCTGCTTGCCCGGCTTGGGGGCCAGCACCATGTTCATCCGGTTGCCCTCCATCTGGGCCATCTGGATGACGGTGGCGATGTCGGCCGCACCTTTGCACACGCGATCGAGGATGTCGCGCCCCGTCTCGGGGTGGATCACCTCGCGACCACGGAACTGCACGACGAGCTTGACCTTGTCGCCGTCCTCGATGAACCGCCGCACGTGCCGGAGCTTGAAGTCGAAGTCGTGCCCGTGGGTCTTGGGACGGAACTTGACCTCCTTGAGCTCCAGCGTCTTTTGGTTCTTCTTGGTCTCCCGCTCCCGCTTGGCGGTCTCGTACTTGTACTTGCCATAGTCCATGACCTTGCAGACCGGCGGGTTGGCCTTGGGGTTGACCTCGACCAGCTGCAGACCAGCGTCGGCGGCCAGGTGCATGGCTTCGTGGGTGGGCATGATGCCCCGCTGCTCGCCCTCATGGTCGATCACCCGAACTTCGCGGGCACGGATCCGACGACCCACCCGATGTTGCTCGGCGGGACGGCGATGCTGGGGTCTGGAGCTTCTGCGACCGATCTCGATTTCTCCTTGAAAAAGTGTGCTCACCGAGTGGACGGCATCGATGCGCCGACGCCCCGGGCCGGATCGGCGAGACCCTCGGAGCTTCCCGGTTTTGCGGGCCCGCCGTCAAGCGAGCGTGATGCGCGAATCGGCGGAGTCCGTCCCCGGCCACCGGTTGGCCGGGCCCCCGACCTGGCCCACAATCGGGCCCACAAAACGCACGACCCCGGCCAACCGGTGGCCGGGGTCGGATCTTCGTAGGGCTGGGCGGCTTCGAACCGCCGACCTCTACCGTGTCAAGGTAGCGCTCTACCCCTGAGCTACAGCCCTTCGGGGCACGGCCGGGATGCAGGACAATAGGCCCGGCTCCACGGCTGTAGGCGGCCGTTTATCGCGCGATCTGCTACCCGTCAAGGGGAAAAGATCCGGCCCCCCGGGGGGGGCGCTGCCCCCCCGTGACCGGGTCGTCGGCATAAAGGCCCTCGATGGCCGCCGCGTAGCGCTCGAGCACCACCGGGCGCTTGACCTTGCGGGTGGGGGTCAGCTCACCGTGGGCCTCGGTATAGGGCCGGGGGACGATGTGAAAGGCCCGCACGCGCTCGTGGCGGGACAGGCCGGCGTTGACCTGGTCGATGTGCCCCTGGACCAGCTGCCGGATCCGCGGGTGCACGGCCAGATCGGCGTACCCGTGGCATCCCAGGCCCTCGCGGTCGGATCGCGCGACCATGACCTCCTCGTCGAGGCTGACCAAGGCCACCACGTAGGGCCGCGCGTCCCCACACACCGTGGCGTGGGCGATCCCCTCCCGCATGCTCAGCCGCTGCTCGATCATCAAGGGGGCCACGTACTTACCGGTGGAGGTCTTGAGCAGATCCTTCTTCCGATCGGTGATCCGCAAGAAACCGTCGTGGATCTCGCCGATGTCCCCGGTACGTAGAAATCCCTCGGAGTCGAACGCTGCGGCCGTGTCTTCGGGGCGCCCGTGGTAGCCCGTCATCACCTGATGCCCTCGCACCAGCACCTCGCCGTCGGCGGCCACCCGCACCTCGCAGCCGGGCAACGCCGGCCCCACGGTGCCGAATCGGAATCGGTGGGGTCGGTTGACGTGCGTGGCCCCGCAGGTCTCCGACAACCCGTAGCCCTCGAGCACGAGCAACCCGACGGCATGGAAGCGCTCGGCCAGCTCCACGGGCAAGGGCGCGCCCCCGGAGACAAAGAAGCGAATGCGGCCCCCGAAGTGCTCCCGGATCCGCCGAAACACCATCCGCTCGGCCATCGCGTGGGCCAGCGCCAGCCGGGTGGGCGTGGGTTCGCCCCGCTGGCGCAGCCGACTGACCCGCCGACCGACCTCGAAGGCCCGGTCGACGATCGCCCGCGTGACCCCGCGGCCCAGCAGCTGCTCGCGGATCCGGGCGTAGGCCTGCTCGTACATCCGAGGCACGGCGGCCATGAACGTAGGGGCGATCTCGACGAGGTTGGCGTAGATCCGGTCGTCGCTCTCGGCGAAGGCGCTGACCGCCCCCTGCTCCACCGTGGCCCACAAAAGATGCCGCGCGAAGATGTGGGCCAACGGCAGCACCAGCAATTGCTCGTCGGTATGCCCCACCGGAACTACGTTCTTGACCGCCCAAGCCTGGACCACCATGGCACGATGGGGCAGCACCACCCCCTTGGGCTCGCCGGTGGCCCCCGAGGTGTAGACGTAGGTCAGGGCATCGTCGGGGCCCAACTGCTCCACGAGCGCATCAAGCCCCGCCGCCGTCGCGTCGTCGTCGAGGGCCGCACGGCCCGCCTCCATCAACGCGTCCCAGCCATGGGCCGGCCGCTGGTCGTCCGCGGGGAGCGGGGTCGACGTTGGGTCGATCACGATCACATGGCGCAAGGTCGTGGGGGGATCGTGGCGCGCGACCTCGAGTCCCTCGGGGCCCTCCACCACAATCGCCACCGCGCCGCTGTCGGCGAGGATCGCCTGCACCATCGCAGGCGCCAGGCTGGGATAGATCGGGACGGAGACCGCCCCGGCCATGGCGATCGCAAGATCGGCGATCACCCACTCTCGGCGGGTGGTCGCCATGATCGCGACCGGCTGTCCGCGGGTGACTCCCAGCGAGCCCAACCCGGCGGCGAGGGTGCGCGATGCTTGCTGCCACTGCCCCCAGGACATCGTGCGCCACGCCCCGCCCTCCTTGTATCGCAGAGCCGGCTGATGGGCCGATCGCTGGACCCGGGCCACGAACATCGCCACCACGTTGGGGTGACGTAGGCCCTCGGCGGGGCGCGGAACGAAGTCCGGGGGCGATGGCTCCATGGCTCGTGGTCGGCGTGGCTTTACCACATTTGTGGCGGCACGGGTCCATGCAAGGTGGTTCGATCCCCTACCCTGGCCACCCGTGGCGACAAGCGCGGGATGCGGCGATCGTACGGGTGCACGGCCGACGGCACGACGGTAGACTCCGGGTCAGTGACCGGTTCCCGGCCGGCACTCCCTGGGCCCTTGGCTTCCATGCTTCAAACCGAATGCGACGGCACGCCCTCGGCGGCGGGCTAGGCCCGTCTTCGGTACGGGCGGGGGAGGAACGCGTCGGTGGCTAGCCTCGCTGGCACCCAGATCGGCAAGTACGACATGATCGAGGAAGTGGGGCACGGCGGCATGGCCGTGGTCTACCGGGGTTTCGATCGCGTGCTCAAGCGGGAGGTGGCGGTCAAGGTCCTACACCCACACCTGGCCGACCGAAAGGAGAGCCGCCTGCGCCTGGAGCGCGAGGCCATTGCGGTGGCCAAGCTGCGCCACGAGAACATCCTCGAGATCTTCGACTACTCGGGGCCGGAGGCCGAGGCCAGCTACATCGTCACCGAGTTCATCCACGGGATGACCCTCAAGGAGTGGGTCGACGAAACACTCGACCCGCGGCCGGCGGTGGCCGCCCTCATCGTGCACCGGCTGTGCCTGGCGCTGCAGCACGCCCATCGCACCGGCATTGTCCACCGGGACATCAAGCCCGAGAACGTCATGATCCGCGAGGACGGCGTGCTCAAGCTGATGGACTTCGGCATCGCCCAGATCATCGACAACCAAAAGCTCACCCTCACCGGCCAGCTGATCGGCAGCCCCGCCTACATGGCGCCAGAGCTCATCAGCGGGCGCCCGCTCGATCAGCGCACCGATCTGTTCTCGCTGGGGATCCTCTTGTATCAGCTGGCCACGGGGAGGCTGCCCTTCTTCGGTCGCAACCCCCACGAAGTGCTCAATCGGATCGCCGACGGAGACTATCCGCCCGCAGCCAGCTTGTGCCCGCTGGTCGACCGCGATCTGGAGGACATCATCGCGCTGTCGCTGGCCAGCGACCCCGACGAGCGCTACCAGAGCGTGGAGACCTTCGGCCAACAGCTGGCCCACTACCTCGACGAGATCGAGGTGGAGCCGACCAACGCCGAGCTCGCCCGTTACTTCCGCGCCCCCGAGGCCTACGTGGTCGAGCTCGACGAGCGGGTGTGCGCTACGCTGACCCAGCGGGCCCACGAGGCGGTGGGGCGCGGGGACACGGCCCGGGCGATCCGCCTGCTGGGTCGGGTGCTGGAGCGCGACGCGAGCCATGCGGGCGCCACCGTGCTGCTGGAGCGGCTGCGCAAGCGCGAGCGCCGAAATCGGCGCGCCCTCATCATGGGCGCCAGCGTGGCCACCTTCGGCCTGGTGTTTGCGGCCATCCAGATGATCCCGCAGGGCGATCCGATCGACCAGGGCAAGGGGCCAGGCAGCCCCAGCACGGCCACCCACGACCGGGCCGACCCCGATGCGGGCGGTCTCGCCAGGCCGCTCGATCCATCCTCGGGAGCCGAGGCAACCCCGGCGGCATCCTCGACCGGGACCGAGACCCACAGCGACGACGCCGAGTCGTCGAGCACGGGCGGCTCGACCACTTCGCCGACCTCGAAGGTGGCGTCGGTGACCGCGACCAACACCACCACCACCAACAACAACCCGTCCTCCGATCGGGTCAAGAAGCCGCGACCGGGCGGCGGCACGCCACCGCGACCCCCGGAGGCCACGGCGTGTCGCATCGCACTGGCCGGCCTGCCGCTGCCTACCGCCCGCAACCTCGATCTGCTCGTGGGCCGGCGGTCCTACGACATCGAGTCGCTGCAGGTCGACGTAGAGTTCCCCGGCCCGTTCACCGTGGTGCGGATCTCCGACAAGCGCTACACCGCCACCCGCCGGATCACGCAGGCCGACTGCGAGGCCGGGCCGGTCTCGGTCACCATCAAGCCTCAGGCCGCACGGGTGGAGTTCTCGGGGGTCCCCAAGGACACGGTGGTGGTCTGCCGGTCGGGGTGTAGCCCCGCGCAGCAGGGGCGCAACCAGCCGGTACGGCGCTTCGTTCCCGTGCCGATCGAAGCGGGGAACCTCCGCCAGCCGGTGACCTTGGTGCTCAAGCATCGCGACTACGAGCCCATGACCATCGAGCAAGACCTGTCGCCGGGTCCCAACACGATCCGGGTCTCCATGGTCCCTCGCTAGGCATCAGCCCCCGCGACCACCGGGCTCGGGCGATCGACGATCGGGACCGCGCGTCGGGTCTTGCCCGATGGAGCAGGTCGGGACCAACGCCGCGGCCCACGGCGGTGGTTTCCTCTGCGGTGGGATCCAGGTAGGCTCGCCGGTCGAATGCGCCGCATTCTGCTCACCGCCGTCTACGCCGGCCTCGTGTGGAGCACGAGCCCAGCGGCGAGGGCCGAGCCCAGCCCGCCGGTCGTGGAGGTGCCCGGCAGCGACGAAGAGGCGGTGGAGCAAGCCGAGATGGCCTGGAGCCGGGGCGACTGGCCCGCCGTCCAAGCGCTGCTGCGGCCCGTCGCCGACGACCCCGAGCGCCTCCAGAACGATCGCCTGCGGGAGAAGGGCCTGTGCCTGCTGGCCGACGCGCTGGTCAACGACCCCGACCTGCCCGAGGCGGTCCGTACCGAGCAAGCCGCCGCCTATCTCGGGCAACTGCTCGACGCCGATCCCGACTGGCGTCTGCCGCCGGCGATCTATAGCCCCGATCTGTTCGAGCTGTTCGCCGAGGTCCAAGATCGCCGCAACCAGCAGACCTCCATGCAGTGCGAGGCCGATCGCAACGCCTGCGAGGCGGATCTGGCGGCCACCCAGGCCGACCTGGAGGATCTCCGCCAGCGGCACGCCGCCCTCCAGCAGCGCTTTGCCGATCAGGACGTCGAGGTCCGCGACCGCGTGGCTCGCAGCCGGGTGTTCGCCGCGATCCCCTTCGGCGTGGGCCACTTCTACAACGGCGATCGGATCTTCGGCGGGATCTTCTTGGGCACCGAGCTGGCCCTGGGCGCCGCGGGGCTGACCCTCATCGTCTATCGGGTGGTCGCCGACGGCTGCCGGCGAGAGGCGGGCTTCCAGCGGGGCTCGGTGATCTGCGCCAGCCAGGATCTCGACGCGATCCTCCGACGACGCCTGGCCGAGGAAGCGGTGGGCTGGGTGTTCTATGGGGCGATCGCGCTCGACATCGTCCTGGCGCAATACCGCTTCAAGCCCTTCAAGACCCAGACCGTCCAGCGAGTGCCTCGGCGGGTACTCGACGCCGAGGGCGACCAGGGCGGTCAGGGCGGCCAGGCACCGCGTCGCCGCCGCAGCACGCCCAAGCCGCGGCCGCAGGTCCGCCCCACCGGCAGCGGCGGACGCCGCGGGGTCTCGCTGGGCGTGTCGGTCCGGTTTTGAGGCGGGTCCTGCCGCTCCTGACGCGCGGTCGTCGCAGCCCTACGCCGCGTGCTAAGGTCCGCCCTACGCGGGCGGAGGCCCGGGCGGCGCGGTCCCCCGGGCGAGCCCCGCCCGCCCCCGACGCATGCCCCACTTCCAGTACAGCGGCCCCGATGGCCAAACCGTCCGCTTTCCCATCGTCCGCCGCCTGACCGCCATCGGCGCCTCGTCCGAGTGCCACCTGGTGCTGGCCGGGGAGCAGGTCGCCCCTACCCACTGCACCCTCATCCACGAGCCGGGGCGCTACAAGCTCGAGTCGGCCCAGCGCAGCACGCCCTTCTTCGTGCGCGGCAAAAAAACCCGCAGCTACGAGGTCAAGCACGGCGACGTGGTCGTGGTCGGTGGCCACGAGCTGGTGTTCTCGGCCGTCGACGCCACCGCCGAGGCCAAGCCCGAGGCGCAGGCCCAGCCCGAGGGCGGCGTGGTGCCTTTGGAGGCCATGCGCCAGCTGCAGCAGTTCTCGACGCTGCTGGCCCGCCCCGCCGATCTGGCGGCCTTGCTCGACGAGCTCATCGACCAGGTGGTGGCCATGACCCGGGCCAGCAAGGGCTTTTTGGTGCTGGCCACCGGCGAGGACGAGTCCTACGAGATCCGGGTCGCGCGCAACCTGGAGCGCCAGCCGGTCGACGACCCGGCCGAGCTCTTGTCCGACAACATCATCCGCGAGGCGATCACCTCCCGCCAGGCCCAGATCATCTCCGACGCCTACGCCGACGAGCGCTTCCGCAGCAGCCTGTCGGTCATGAATCTCAAGCTGTGCTCGGTGATGTGCGTGCCGCTGCTGGTCGCGGGCGAGCTGCTCGGCCTCATCTACGTGGGCAACGACAACGTGCGCGACCTGTTTCGCCAACCGCAGCTGGACAGCCTCAACATCTTCGCCGCCCAGGCCGCGCTCTTCATCAAGAATGCCCAGCTGGTGGGCGCCCTGCGCTCCGAGAGCGCCGCGCTGGCCGAGCGCCTGCAAAACGTCAACTTCGGCTCGATCATCGGGGCCTGCCCGCAGATGGTCGAGGTCTACAACCGGGTCGAGAAGGTCGCCAGCACCGACATCACCGTGCTGGTCAACGGTGAGACGGGCACCGGCAAGGAGCTCATCGCCCGCGAGATCCACAATCGCTCCGGGCGGAGCAAGGGCGCCTTCATCACCGTCAACTGCGGGGCGATCCCCGAGAATCTCATCGAGTCGGAGCTGTTCGGCCACGTCAAGGGGGCCTTCACCGGGGCGGTGGCCCACCAGATCGGCAAGTTCCAGGCCGCCGACGGGGGCACGATCTTCCTCGACGAGATCGGCGAGCTTCCCCTGCAGCTGCAGGTCAAGCTGCTGCGCGTGCTGCAAGAAAAGCAGATCCAGCGGGTGGGCGAGGCCAAGACCACCGCAATCGACGCCCGGGTGGTCGCGGCCACCAACCGCGACCTGAGCCAGGAGGTCAAGGGCGGCCGCTTCCGCGAGGATCTCTACTTCCGCCTCAACGTGATCGGGATCCAGCTGCCTCCCCTGCGCGAGCGCGGCGACGACGTACTGCTCATCGCTCGCTACCTCATCGGGCGCTACGCCAAGGAGTACGGCCGCGACATCGACCCCGGCAAGGCCCTGGCCGCCTCCGCCCAGAGCGCTATGATGCGCTTTGGCTGGCCGGGCAACATCCGCCAGCTCGAAAACCACATCAAAAAGGCGCTGGTGCTCGCCGACGGCCCCCAGATCACCGCGGCCGATCTCGACCTCGAGATGCCCGACGGCAGCGCGGCCACCGACGACGCGATCATGCCACTTTCGGAGGCCCGCGACCGCTGGCAGCGCGAGTACATCAACCGCGTGCTGGCGCTCAACGGAGGCAACCGCACCAAGACCGCCCGCGATCTGGGGGTCGACCCGCGCACGATCTTCCGACACCTGGAGAAGGTGGAAAAGGAGAACAACGCATGAGCGCGCCAGGGCCCACGCCGGGCATGCTCGGGTGCACGGGCCCGGCCGCCGCGCCGAGCACGAGGGGGCGCATGGCCGCGCTCGCTCTAGTGGTCAGCGGGGTGGTCAGCGGGGGGCTTGGGGGCTGCATCATCCCCGACTCCGACATCGACATCGAAGACCAGTTCGTCAACAAGGGAGCGGTACGGCTGGTCGAGCCTACGCCGATCACCGCGCGAGCCGACGCCGCCTGCGACGAGCTGCCTGGAGTGTCGGGGCGGTGCCCCAACCAGCCCGACACCGTGCCCAGCGGGCTCATCCGACCCGACAACCCCCTTTGCGTGTGCACCCAGGGCGACCTGGGCCTGGGGGGATTCGACATCTTCGTGGAGGATCCCGACGCCGACGACGACATCATCGGCGCGTTCTTCCTCGATATGCCCCCCGACCCCGACAACGTCCAGGACTACCTGTCCTACACCAACCAGCTGCCGCCCGAGGAGCCCGCCCCGCTCTTTCGCGCCAGCGATTCACTGACCATCGAGCGCCCCGATCCCAACCTTCGGGCCTGGGCCATCGCCGGCCAGTCGCGCTGGGATCTTTGCAACGACAACGACGCGGTCAAGCTCGCCGTGGGGTTGCACCAGCTCCGGCTCATCGTCACCGATCGCCCCTGGTACCGGCCACAGTCGTTCGACGCGGCCGGGCGGCCTATACTGGACGAGGACGGCAACCTCGTGTTCGGCAACCCGGTGGTCGGGATGCCCGACCTGAAGGCCGGGGCCACCTACGACACCACCGATTACGTCTTCGAGTGTCACGACGAAGAAGACGAGGAGGTCGAGTGCAGCTGTGACGTGGTCTAAGGGGGGGTTCGCGGTTGTCGGTGTTCTCGCCGGTAGCGCCTGTATCATCCCCGATCGCGGGATCCGAAGCGAGAGCGACGACGACAACCCGGGCGCCGTGCGGATCGTGGAGGCGATCCCCATCGAACGAGAGCTACTGGACCGCTGCCTCGCCCCCCCGAACAGCGAGGAGTACGACCCGCTGGGTTGTCCCCAGGTTCCCCGTAGCTTGCCCCAGGGCCTCATCGCGGGCGGGCCCTACTGCTCGTGCCCCGGCGGCGACAGCAACATCTTGCCCGAGTTCTCCATATACGCCGAGGATCCCGACCGGCGCCGCGACGCCCCCGCCGACGTCCTTTACGCCGTCGCCCTGCGCGACCTCGACCCGCTCACCGACTCTCCCCAGAACGAGGTCGCCTACCCCGATCACTTCGTTCCCGGTGGCCCGGGCGAGCTCATCGTCGACCTGGCGAAGCTGACCGGCCAGCCGACGCCGCTGACGCCATCGCTGGGCCGGCAGGACAACGGGCTGTGGCGCTTTCGCTTCGGCAAGGATGGCGGACAAGGCGTCGATCTGTGCAACGACGACGCGGGAGAGACTCTTGAGGTCGGGCTGCACAACCTGCAGATCATGGTCACCGATCGTCCCTTCTTTCGTCCCGTCCGGCTGGATGCCAACGGCGACGAGCTCCTCGACCAGAGCGGTCGCCCCCGCCTTCTGCCTACCCAGTACGGCATGCCCGACCTGGCGGCGGGCGCCACCTGGGCGGTGGCCAACTATGTCTTCGAGTGCCACGATCCCGATGTGCGAGACGACTGTGCGTGCGCCGAGGTCGAGTCGTGAGCCCCGCGGCCCGGGCGCGGCTGGGGATCGTGCTGCTGGGCGTCGCCTGTAGCAGCCTGGCCGACATCTCCGATGCCGAGGAGTGCACCGAGACCAGCTGCGGCGAGGGCTTCGTGTGCCATCAGGGCCAGTGCTTGTCCAACGACGAGGCCGCCCCCCGGGCCCACCTGGGCTTCGACATCCGTGAGCGGGCCACGGGCACGACCCGCTTTCGGGTCGAGGTCGACGGCTGTGATTGCACCGTCGAGCAAAACAACGACGAATCGCTGAGCAGCTTGTCGCTGCGCCGTTCGTGGGTCAGTCAGCAGCTCTTCTTGTTGGTCAATGGTCCTGACGACCCCGACGAGGAGGAGCCCGATGGCCTGCTCGACGCCGAGTTCCTGGTCACCCAGCCCTCGCGCTTTGGCCAGTCGCCCTCGCCGCAGCAGGGTACGATCGAGTTCCCCGCGCTGGCCGACGATGAGCCGACGGTGGTGCTGCGGTGGCCTCGCAACCATCCTCGCGACGACAACGTCTCGCCGCAGGTGGTGCTGTGGAAGATCGACCCGGTCGGCGATCTGGCCCCGCGCTATCTAGGCCTGGTGCCCCCGCGCACCGATGCCGAGTCCATGTGTGCCGTCGACGAGGACTGCTGCGAAGGCGATGGGTGCAACCCCTACCCCAACTTTTGCGACACCACGGTGGGGCAGTGCACCGCGGTGGGCCAGCCCGAGTGGACCTATCGCTACGACTACCGGCCCGAGTGCAGCCGCCCGGTGCGGGGCGACGTGGTGCTGCTCGAGCCCGACTTGTCCCGGGGCGACCCGCTGGCCGGGGTCAGCGTGGGCCTGCGCTACGCCGATCCCTCCGACGAGCGCTTTGGCACCTCGGTCTTCGGCGACGTGCCCCCCGCCTCGCGTCCGCCGCAGTGCCGCAGCGACGACGAGTGCGACCCGGGGCAGTTTTGCGAGCCCGACACCCAGCAGTGCTTCGTGGCGCTGGCCGGGCGTTCGGCCGATCAGGGGAGCAGCAGCGAAGCGACCGGCGAGTTTCGGACCCAGGTCTATACCTACTGCGATCGGCTGATCAACGACGGGCCCTCGCGGCGGTACGAGGTCACCGTGGTGCCCTCGGGGCCCCTGCCCACCGTCAATTATGTGGTCGATGCCGCGTTTCCTCCCCCGCCCGCCCCCGAGGACGGCGAGGACGACTTCGATCTCGGCTACTTTTGCATCCCCAACTGGGGCATCGATCCAACCCTGGAGCTCGAGGGCCAGGGGGTACCGCTGACGTTGCTGCTCACCGGCGATCCGCTGCCGCTGGTCGAGGGAGCCCCCGAGTACACGTGCTGCGACGTCGACTGCCTGCCCGCCACCGCCGACGAGGCCACGGCCGGCCCGACCCCGGGTCCGGCGATCTGCGACGGCAGCACTCGCGCCGGTGCCCCGCCCGAGGTGCGGGTGCAGTCGCACTTCGTGCTGACCAACACCGCCCCGTGGGACGCGGCCGACTGCGCCCCGCTCAATCCCGACGCCCAGGGTCGGGTGGGCAGCCTGGTCCGCCTGGCCAACTGCGGGGATCCTGGGGAGCGGTGCGTCGCCAACGACATCGCCCTGGGCACCGACGAGCAGCCGCGGATCTACGAGGTGCAGGTGCGATCTCAGGTGGGCTCGGTGGTGGCCTCGGGCAACTACACGGTGTCGGTGACCTCCCAGGTTCCCACCGATCCGGTGGAGCTCCAGCCTCGAACGCTGGTGACCGGCCAGGTCGTCGTCGATGAGGCGCTATGCGCCCGGCGAGATCCGGGGGAGGACTGCGCGGCTCGCGAGGCGATCGTCCTCGCCGAGCGGCTGCGGATGCCCGACGAACCCGAAGGCTCGGTCCCTGGCCCCTACTTTCACAACGTACCCACGTTCTACGACCCGGTGCTCCAACGCGACGGGGCCTTCGTACTCCCGCTCGATCCCGGCGGGGTCTACGTGGTCACCGCCCTGCCCCCAATAGGGGCCGAGGGCGGGCCTGCGGGCTTTGCGGTAGTCGATCTGCGCGAGGGCGCCACCGAACTCGAGCCGCTGACCCTCATGCTCGAGGAGGGGGTAGTGGTGACCCTACAGCTCGATCAATTTGATCCACGGACGGTGGTGATCCCCCTCGATCGCGGCAGTTATTTGGCTCCGGGTCGTACCTTGCTCCACCCGATGCGGATGAACACCGCCGATCCGTTCATCGCTCTCAACCGGGTGGGCGAGTGCTGGACCGAGCCTGCGGAGGAGCCCCAGGGTTGCCTGATCCGCCGGCTGATCCCGCCGGGATCCGTCCTCGCGCGCAGCCAGGTCGGGGTGGTGCGCTTCACCGCCCGCCGCTCCGACCAGGCCGAGTGCACGCCCTGCAACGAGCGTTGAGGCCGGGCAGCGGGCTCGTGGTGCACTCGTTGCCGCTCGAGCCTCCCCAGGAGCGGCCCTAGTCGTGCGCCAGCGCACGCTTGCTGAATCCATCCGACAGGGTTGACCCACAGGTGGCAGCAGGTGGATGCTGACCCCCGCACTGAAGGATTCTTCGTCACCCCGAGGCCTTCGGTTCTCGTCGTGGGTGCAGCTCATCGGAGTCATCGTCATCATCCTCTTCGGGGTCGTTGCCGTGGCTCTCGGGCTCGCCCAACAGCGACCGGGCCTCTCACCCAACGAGGTCGACTGTCGCTACCGCGTCAGGCTGATCCGCGATCGGGTGGTGGCCCTGACGCTGCGCTCTCCCGCCCTACGAGACGGGGATCCGCAAGACGATGTCGTTCTCAATCTCATCCGCGAGACTCAGGCCGCCTGCTCCGCAGACGCGACGAGCGTGCAGACGCTCGGACGCATCCGAGAGCATTTGCACGCGCATGTCGAGCACAACGCTCGCGAGTCGGAGGTACGCCATGAGTTGCTCGCGCTCTAGGAATTCCCACCATGGCCAATCCGCCACGACCCGGAGAGCAGGCCCCGGCCGCCTCCGGATCCGATCTCACCTCGGCCCACCCGGCTGACGCTCCCTCCTCCTCCGACGCCTCTTCCACCGAAGGCGCTGTTCCGTCCACGGACCCCTCATCGGGGCCTGGGGAGGACCCATCGTCGTCTGTGCCCTCGGATCCCGCCGGCGAGGCTTCGTCCGACGATGCCTCCGGAGAGTCTACGGAGGCGTCGACCCGCGCCGAGTCCCTCCCCTCTCGGATGCGGACCAGCGAGCTTCCCGCACAGCCGACCGCCATCGGCGACCAAGCCGCGTCGATCGCAGAGGAGACGACCGAATCGATCCGATCTCCTCTCTTGTCTGCGGCCTCGGCAGGGCTCGTCGCCAGCGAGGGTGACGGGAGCGCGGACGAGCACCCCGAGGCGGATGCGGACGCTCCGAACGCTCCGGATGCTCCAGGCGACGTCCGCGATACGGACGACGCTCCGTTCCCGAGCGACTTCGGGACCGACGAGGACGTTCCGACCGTAGTCACCAACCTCCCGTCCGAGGTGAACCTGGAGGATGCGACCACCCTGGTGCCCACCGGTGCTCCGCCTCCGGTCTCCGTGTCCACCCACGGACGCAGCGAGGATCGTCCCGAGGATCGGCCCGAGGATCGGCCCGAGGTTCGTCCCGAGGATCGTCCCGAGGTCGACGAGCACGCCAAGACCCGGATCTTCCAGCCCGGGGAGATCGCCGCCATGATGGCGGCCGAGGCCGCATCGTCCGACAAGGCGGGCTCGCCCGAAGACCACGACGCCGCGTCCCCGAAGGCCACACCGCCGCCGTCCTTCGACGAGCTCGATCTCCCCGACGCCGTCCGCAGTGCCGTGGCCGCCATGGGGTGGGAGACACCCACCGCGGTGCAGGCGCTCACCTTCCCGCTGGTCACCGCGGGGCGAGACGTGCTGGTGCAGTCCCAGACCGGGTCGGGCAAGACGGGCGCGTTCTGCCTGCCGTGGCTGGCCCAGCGCTTCGAGGCCGGGGACGCCGCCAAGACCGGGGTCCAGTTGCTGGTGCTCACCCCCACCCGCGAGCTGGCCAAGCAGGTCTGCGACCAGCTGCAGCAGATGGCCAAAGACACCGAAGTCAGCTCGCTGCCCATCTACGGCGGCACCGCCATGCAACCCCAGCTGCAAGCCCTCCGGCAGGGGATCCATGCGGTGGTCGGCACCCCAGGGCGGATCCTCGATCACATCCGTCGGCGATCCCTCAAGCTCGACCGGGTACGCATGGCCGTGCTCGACGAGGCCGACGAGATGCTCTCGATGGGCTTTTTAGAGGACATCCACGCGATCCTCGACGCCTGCTCGACCGAGCGCCAGACCTGCCTGTTCTCCGCCACCGTCCCGCCGGACATCGAGCGGATCGCCCGCCGCTACATGCGGGACCCGGAGTCGGTGCTGTTGTCGGGAGATCAGGTCGCCGCGGCGGAGATCAAGCATGCCTACTACCAGGTCTCGGGGGCCATCAAGGTTCGCGATCTGCTCGACATGGTCGCGCTCGAAGAGCCTCCCAACGCGCTGGTGTTCTGCAACACCCGTGAAGAGACCTACCTGGTCGCCTCGGCGCTGCGCCGCGAGGGGTACAACGCCGAGCCCCTGTCCAGCGATCTGACCCAGACCGCGCGCGAGCGGGTGATGGGTCGTATGCGCTCGGGTCAGCTGCGGTTCTTGGTGGCCACCGACGTGGCCAGCCGCGGGATCGACATCTCCCACATCGGGCACGTCATCAACTACTCGTTCCCCGAGAACGCCGAGAGCTATGTGCACCGTACCGGCCGTACCGGCCGGGCCGGGCGACCGGGGGTCGCAATAAGCCTCATCGCGCCCCAGGAGCTGGGCAACCACTACTACCTCAAGCTCCAGTACCCCTCGATCCTCTTCGAGGAGCGTACGCTGCCGCCGGCGGCCGAGCTGTCCAAGCAGCGGCTGGAGAACAAGCTCGACCAGGTCTCGCGGCTGTTCCCCGAGCTGGTGGCCCCCGAGTGGACCCTACTGACCCGTCACCTTGTCTCCGATCCCCGCGGGGAGCAGGTGGTGGCCTACCTGCTCAAGGAGGCAATGACCCGGGTCGCGCAGGAGCGCGAGTCGGGCGAGTCGGGCGAGTCGATGGAGCCACGGCGGTTTCGGGATAGCGATCGAAGGGGTCGCGGCCGAGGACGCCGCGATCGAGAGGAACGGGACCGAGATCGAGATCGCCCGGGACGAGGGCGAGGCCGCGGCCGGTGGGACGACGAGCGAGGGGAGCGTGAGCGTGAGCGTGAACGCTTCGACCGAGAGTCCGGGCCCCAGTCGCATCGAGGTCGCAGCGACGAGGCCGAGCTCGCCGCCGACGGCGAGGATCGGCGCGGCCGACGTCGTCGGCGCGGCCGCCCCGACGACGGGGCATCGCGTGAGGGCGACCGAACCGAGCGAACCGAGGCCGACGCCGAGCCGTCCCGCGCCCAGCGTGGACGGGACCCGGGCGAAGACGCCGAGTCCGGCGATGGGGACCGGCGACGCCGTCGTCGCCGTCGGGGTCGAGACTCGGATCGCGACGAGCGGCGACGCCGACGTACACGGGAGCCGGAGCCAACCACCGACGAGGCCGTCGGTCCCGAGCCCAACAACGAGCCGGACGGGCCCGCTGTGCTCGACGGGCCCGCTGTGCTCGACGGGCCTGCTGTGCTCGACGGGCCTGCTGTACTCGACGGGCCTGCTGTACTCGACGGGCCTGCTGTGCTCGACGGGCCTGCTGTGCTCGACGAGGAGCTCGCATCGTCTCTTGCTTCCGATCCGGCCTCCGACCCGGCGCTCGTCGAAGACTCGGTCACGCTCGACGACGACGACGATCGGACCCGTGACGCGGAGGCACTACCCGGTGTCGAGACCATCGTCGAACTCGAGGAGGGCCTCGACACCGGCGTGGACGCCGACGTGGACGCCGACGTGGATGCCGACGTGGACGCCGAGGCGGCGGGCGAGCCCGAAGAGCCGGAGCTCGGCACCGAGACCGAACGAAGCGCCGAAGAAGGAGGCCGTCGTCGTCGTCGTCGTCGTCGTCGGGGCCGCCGAGGCCACCAACAGGCCGAGGACGAGCCAGCCGTCGAGCAGGCCCCCCCACCCGAAGGCAAACAAGGCGAGACGACCGCTCCAGCCCCGGCCCAGGTGATCGCTACGGAGCAGCAAGGGACCGCCGATGTCGGGAGCGAGGACGAAACCCCGCGGGCCGAGGCGGGCGACGGGGAGACGATCGAGGATCCCCACGGACCCCACAAAGTCACCGATCCCGGGACGATCACCGGGTTGAGCGCTCGTCGCCGACGTCGCCGTCGCCGTCGCCGGGGTCGCGGTCGCGGCGAGGACGAGGCCACGACTCGGGACGAGATCATCCCCGAGGCCGAGGTCGACGCCAACGCCGACGCGGAGTTCGAGGGGCCGAGCGACCACGAGCGGGCCGCCGATGCCCTCGAGGACGAGGGGGGCGAAGGACGCCGCCGTCGCCGGCGACGACGAGGAGGCCGTCGACGAGGACGGGGCGGCGACTCTACCGAGGCCGCCGAGACCACCGCCGCGAGCAGTCCAGGGCCCATCCATGTCTCCCAGGATCAGATCGTCATCGACATCGACGAGACCGAGCTCGAGGTCGTCCGCGACCAATTTGGTGAGATCGACGAGCTCGATGAGCTAACGCTCAAGGGCCGCCGTCGCGGGGTGATGGACGTGCTGCAGGACGAGGTCGAGCTCGAGGACCTCAGCGATGCCGACCGCGACGCCGACGAAAGCGACGCCGACGAAAGCGACGTCGACGATGGCGACGTCGACGATGGCGACGCCGACGATGACACCGCCGACGATGACACCGCCGACGATGACACCGCCGACGATGGCACCGCCAGCGATGGCGCCGAAGACATCGCCATGTCCGACCCGGACGGCGCGGCGGCACCGGCCGAGGGCGCCGCCCCCCCCACCGAAGACGACCCGCGCGAGGCCAAGAAGCGTAAGCGACGCCGACGCCGACGCAAGAAGAAGGCCCCGCCCCCACCCCCCGAGCTCACCGCTCCGCCTCACAAGGACTTTTGGGAGGTGTGGGCCCACCGGTTCACCTTCGAGGACTTCGAGGACGACGCCTACCTCGGTGGCACGGCGGCCGTGCCCGACGAGCCCGAACCCGAGCCGCCGGCCAAGCCACCGGCCATGCCCCCGATCGAGGAGGAGGACACCTTCGTCCGGGTTCGTCTCAATGTCGGTCGCAAGCACGGCAAGAAAGCGGCCCACATCCGCGAGCTGCTGGCCGAGAGCTTCGGGCTCGCCCGCAAGGCCGTGCGCGACCTGACGGTCGGCGAGGCCAGCTCGCGCTTCCGCCTCGGCACCAAGGCCTTGCTGCGATTGGAAGAATTGGTCGTCGGATTCGAACTCGACGGGATCGCGCTGACGGTCACCCGGATCGAGCCCCCGCCACCCGCCCCAGACCCAAAGACCCCCGAAGCCCTCGAATCCTCCGCGACCGAGGCCACCGCCGCCGACAGCGAGGTTTCGACGCCCCGCGAAGCCACCGACGCAACGCCGAAGTCCGGCGACGAGGTCCCGCCCGACACCACGACCGCCCCACCGGGCGAAGCCATCACGGCGAGCGTTCCCCACCGCGATCCTATCGAGACCGAACCAGCGGCGGTGGCCGGCAATCCAGCGATCGATGCACCGGAGTCGGCGGCTGACGTGACCGCCGATGAGACCGAGGCGAGCCCCGACCCGAGCCCCGACCCGAGCCCACCTTCGGCGTCCAACGATCCCTTGGCGAGCCCCGACGCGGCTCCCTCGGAGCAGCCCGAGACCGTGCCGGGCGTCGACTCGTGAGCGACGACCCCCTCGCCCCCTACCGCTCGCCGGCAGAGCGCCGCGAACTGCTGCGCGCCGCCGCCCGTGCGGCCGGGGGCGAGCACGTTCCCTATGGCCTGAGCGTCGAGGGGGAAACCCTCGAAGCGGTCCGCCTCCCCTCCCCGGCGGGAGCCTCACGGAGGGTGCTGTGCTCGGCCAACATCCACGGCCCCGAGTGGATCGGCTGCGAGGTCGCGCTCGCTATGCTCCACGCGGCCGCCGATCCCAGCTCCCCGGTGGCGGCGCTGCGCCGCGAGGCAGAGCTTTGGGTGATCCCTTGCCTCAACCCCGACGGCTATCGCCGAACCTGGGAGCGGCAGGGGGTGGGACCGCTGGTGCACCTGCGGCCCAACGCCCATGGCGTCGATCTCAACCGCAACTACCCGCTCCCCGGAAGTGCTCGCCGCCGAGCGCTGCCGGGGGCCGGCTCGACGACCCCGGGCTCCGCGACCTACGTGGGTGCCGCGCCGCTGTCCGAGCCCGAGACCGCGGCGCTCGATCGCCTCTGCCGAGACCAGGGGTTTTGGGCGAGCACCAACCTCCACTCCACCATGGGCACCTTGATCCCCGCCCGGGTGACCGATCGCCCCTGTTTTGCCCACTACGCGCGCCTGTGTCGCCGCTTTGCGCAGGCCCAGCCCCGCACCCGCTATCGGCGGCTGGCCGCTCGGTTCTTGGACACCTTCACCGGCGAACAAGAGGATCATCAGCACCACGTACACGACACTTGGGCCGTATGCGTGGAGTGCTTCTCGCTGGGCGCGAGCCTGCGGCAGCACCTACGACCGCCCAAGACCTTCTGGCGCTTCAACCCCTACGATCCACGCCCGTGGATCGACAACGATCTGCCCGGAATCGTCGCCTGGTTGCGCGCCGCCCTGGACGGACCGCGCCCTTCCGAGCTGCGAGGGGCCTGAATCTCTAGGCCGAGGCCGGCCCGGGATGCGCGACGGCTGTCGCGCCCGGCCTCGGTGTATCGATGCCGAGACCGGGAGGGACGACGAGCATCGCGAACACTCGCGACGAGAGGGTCGGACGTCCTTGAGGCTTCGCGGGAGCGTTTTCCGAGACAGTCCAACGCCTCAGCAGCTTCGCGGGAGCGTTTTCCGAGACAATCCAACGCCCCAGAAGCTTCGCAGAAGCGTTTTCCGAGACAGTCCAACGCCCCAGCAGCTTCGCGGAAGCGTTGTCCGAGACAATTCAACGCCCCAGCAGCTTCGCAGACGCTTACCCTTCGAATCGAGCGGCGCCGCGCTGCCTGCCTGGGCTCAGTGATTCTTGAACGGATCCTTGAGATCCGGAGAGCCCGAGTTGCCGCCGCCGGTCTTGGTTCCGCTACCGCCGCCCGTGTTGGTGCCCCCCCCGTCGTCGCCCGTGTTGGTGCCGCCGCCGGTCTTGGTACCGCCGCTATCGTTGCCCGTCTTGTCGCCACCGTTGCCGGTACGACCCCCGTTGCCATTGCGGCGACCATTGCGACCGCCCCGACCGCCCCGACCGCCCCGACCGCCCCGACGGAGCTTGGTCAGGCTCGGCTCGACGACGATCTCGGCCTCGTTGGGCACGACGGTCAGCGCCGCGTCGGCGTAGCCCGTAGCCCGCACGATGAGCTCGAGCGCGTCGGTGCCTTCGGGCAGCTCGAAGGGCTCGTTGGTCTTGCCGACCACGGCCCCCTCGGCATCGACGATCTCTCCCTCGATGGTGGGGGTCGAGACGGTGACGGCGACCATCGTGGGCTCGGGGGGGGTCGCGCCCCCGTCCGCCGGCTCGGGCTTGGGCTCGGGCTTGGGCTTGGGCTTGGGCTCGGGCTTGGGCTTGGACTTGGGTTCGGTCTTGGGCGGAGGGGCCGAGGTCTTGGGCGAGACCACGGCCTGACCCTTGTCGCCGCCGTTGTCCAGCAGCAGGTAGACCCCCGCCGCGCCTCCCAGGGCGAGCACGAAGGCCACCAGCCCGATGAGCATGCCGGCACCCCGTCGCGACTGGGACTCCATCGTTGAGGGGCCCGAGGACACGGGCACCCCGGTGGTTGAGCTGTAGCGGGTCTCCCCCTGCGCGGGGCGGGCGACCTGCTCGGCCACCACGCTAACCGCGGCGCTATCGGTGCCTACCGCCCGGATCGCGTCGGCGAGGGCTTCCATGGACTGAAAGCGGTACTCGCGGTCCTTTTGGAGCGCCTTGAGGATGATCGCCTCGACCTGTGGGGGGATCTCCAGCCCGGGCTGGATCGTGTTCGGGGCCGGCGGAGCCTCGAACATGTGCTTGGTCAAGATCCCCATGAAGGTGTCGGCGGTGAACGGTACTCGACCGGTCAGCAGCTCGTAGAGGATCACGCCCACCGCATACACGTCGACGCGATGGTCCACCCGCTCGCCCTTGGCCTGCTCGGGCGACATGTACTCGGGGGTCCCGAAGATCATCCCGGTGCGAGTCAGGCCCTTGCCCCCCTCGCCGTCCTCGGAGGTGACCTTGGCGATGCCAAAGTCCAGGACCTTGATGAAGTCCTCGCTGCCTCCCCGCTTGATGCGGTAGCAGTTCTCCGGCTTCATGTCGCGGTGGATGATGCCGACTGCGTGCGCCGCGGTGAGGGCGGCACAGATCTGCAGCATGATGGGCTTGACCCGGGGCCAGGACAGCGACCCGGTGTTCTTGATCGTCTTGGACAGATCCTCGCCGTTGAGGAACTCCATCACGAAGAACACCGAGCCATCGGGAGTGGACCCAAAGTCGGTGATCTCGACGACGTTCTCCTGCTCGATCATCGAGGCAGCGCGCGCCTCCTGAAGGAACCGGTCGACCAGATCCTGCTTGTGGGAGTACTCCGAGCTGAGGACCTTGATGGCGAGCTTCTTGTTGATCGTGGTGTGCTCGGCCAGGTAAACGCTGCCCATGCCGCCCTCGCCGAGCTTCTTGATGACTCGATAGCGGTCGGCGAGCACGGTGCCGACCAGCGAGGGGGCCTGTGAGGGCGAATTGGCGACCGGAACCGGGGCTCCGGGGACCGCGCTGCCGGACGCTGCCGGCACGGGCGTCAGGCCGCCGGGGACCGGCGTTCCCGCGCCAACCGCGGGCGCATTGGCCCCGATGGAAGGGGCTGGCGCTCCTGCACCCCCCGGAGACGTGGCTGACATCATCGTGGCCCCCCCGGCAGCACCACCGGGACCTGGTCGTCGTGAATCCGGCATTCGGACCTTGGCAGTCGCTTCATGCTACCCCAATTCCTCGGGAGGAGTGGCTCGGAACGGCCGTTACAGACCGGGGCGCTCGCCCCGAGCTGCCGTCGATCTCGAAGGATCTCAACGGATGACGAAGCGATTCGGGTGCCGATCCGCGCAGGTGAGGAAGTGTAGTGGTGTGCGCCAAGCCACGACGAACCGTATGCTGTTCTTGTTTTCTCCATGACCGTGGATCGTGGACCGCCGGTGGTCGTCGGCCGGCACCTAGACTTGCACGAGGTCGTGCGGATCGCCCGCGGCCAGGCTCACGTACGTCTGCACCCTGATGCTCGCCAGCGCGTCGATGCGACCCGAGCGCAGCTCGAGGCCGGTCTGGCCGCGGGAAAGACGATCTATGGGGTCAATACCGGCTTTGGGGCGCTCAGTGATACCCGGATCCCGGCCGACAAGCTGGGCCAGCTGCAGCGCAACCTGTTGCGGAGTCACGCGGTCGGTGTCGGGGAGCCCCTTGCCCCCGGCGATGTGCGGGCGTTGCTCGCCCTGCGCGCGCACACGCTGGCGCTAGGTCACAGCGCAGTGACCTCCGGTCTGCTCGATCAGCTGCTCGGCCTGCTCAATGCGGGGGTGGTGCCGGTGGTGCCGCGACAGGGAAGCGTGGGGGCAAGCGGAGATCTTGCCCCGCTCGCCCACCTGGCCCTGCCGCTCATCGGTGAGGGGCGGGCCTGGGTGGGCGACGCACTGATGAGCGGGGCCCAGGCGCTGCAACGGGTGGGCATGGAGCCCTACGTCCTGTCGGCCAAGGAGGGGCTGGCCCTCATCAATGGGACCCAGGTGACCTCGGTGGTCGGAGGGCGAGCGACGGTAGCAGCGGCCGAGTTGCTGACCGCCGCCGACGCGGTCGGGGCGCTCAGCCTCGACGCCAGCCTGGGTACGGTGGCGGCGTTCGATGCCCGGATCCACGCCGGCAAGCCCCACCCCGGGCAGCAGCAGACCGCGGCCCACGTACGCGCGCTGCTCGAAGGCTCGGCGCTCAATGCCTCTCACGCCGACTGCGATCAGGTGCAGGATGCCTATGCCTATCGCTGCATGCCGCAGGTGCACGGGGCCGTGCGCGGCGCCTTGCGCTACGTGGTGCAGGCGCTGACGATCGAGCTCAACAGCCTGACCGACAACCCCCTGGTGCTCGCCAACGACGACGGCACGTACGATGTCGTCTCGGGGGGCAACTTCCACGCGGCCACGGTGGCGGTCCCCCTCGATCACCTCACGGCGGCGATGACCACCCTGGCCACCATCAGCGAGCGGCGGCTAGAGCGATTCATGAACGTCAACACGTCGCGGGGGCTGCCTCCCTTCTTGGCCGACGATCCCGGTCTGGAGAGCGGCTTCATGATGGCGCAGGTGACCGCCAGCGCGCTCGCCTCCGAGTGCAAGACGCTATCGTTCCCCGCCAGCGTCGACTCGATTCCGACCTCGGCCGGCAAGGAAGACCACGTCAGCATGGGGCCCATCGCCGCCCTGAAGCTGCGGCGGGTGGTCGACAACGTGGCCCGATGCCTGGCGATCGAGGCGGCTGTGGCCGCGCGAGCTGTCGACCTGCGCGAGGCGGCCACCAGCGCGCGACTGCGGGCGGTGCATGCCAAGGTGCGGGAGTATGTGGCGCCGTGGGCCGGTGACCGGACCATGAGTACGGAGATCGAAGCGCTGGCGGAGGCGATGCTGGTCGGGGAGATCCGCGAGGCCGCGGGGCTGGTCAACGAACTGTACGAGTGAGCGCCCAGACTCGCGGGGCCCGCGGTGGACGGACGGCCGGTGGGCGTCGGCGACCCGTCGGTCGCGCGCCGCGCTCGAGACCGTGCTCAAGGGTAGTACGGAATGTCCTCGCGACCGAACACCGCGCGCTTGCAAAGGTCGACGTAGCGTTGCGGAAGATGATCTCCCACAGAGAGGGGCAGCTCGCGTGAGCGGACGGGCGCAAGCTGCTCCCCGGCGAAGTCGAGGGCTCCAACGAGCAGGCCGAGCACGGATCGCTTGACCTGGCGGACCGCCGCCCCCTGCCCTGGACAAGTCCATCCCAGGCTGTTGTCGTCGCCGCGTAGCTCGACCCCAAAATGGGCAAAGTCGCCCACGTCTTTGCCAGGCAGGCGCGGGACGATGTCTTCGTCGAAAACGTGGCGAACGATAGGCAACCCGTGCGTCTGCCGCACCTGCTCGGCCCGGGCGGCAAACTCCGGGTCGCCGATCATCGGCTGCCCGAAGGTATGAACCCCATCGATTCGATCGCGGATCGACGCGTGGACCGCCAGGTCGTCGGCCTGCATGATCCCCGGCTGATCGAGCCCCAGGGCCACCGCCATCAAGGCGGCCTGCGCCCCGCCGAGGCTGTGGCCCGCCAGGTAGATCCGATCGTCGGGGCGCTCGCTGAGCGCATCGAGTAGCCGCGGCCAGACGGCGATCAGACCATCCAAGAACCCCCGGTGCACCCGGGCGGAGGATCCGCGCGGGAAGTTGACCGGATCGACGAACAGATCGGTGAGGATATCGGTGATGTTGGCGCCACCTATCTCCGTGCCTCGAAAGACCACCAGCGTCGCGTGTGCCCCCGGGTCACGAACCAGGAACACCTGAGTGTCGAGCAGACGCGCCGGGTTCCGCACCTCAAGAAGCTCGACCTGGGCCTCCGGGAGCACCGAGCGATCCAGGATGTCGGCCAGGCTCGCCGCGTCCGAGTAGGCCCAGGTCGACGCGAGGGCCAGCAGCAGGGCCGTCCGAACGTCGTACTCCGGCGGCAAGCCCTCGGTCGGTGTCGGGGGGTCTTCGGGTTGTTCGCGTCCCCATTGAAACCATCCACCGAACCTGCGATCGGACATTGGACAATACCTGCTCGAAGGCCACGGGCATCGTGCCTCGTGTGGGGCGATGCGTCGTGCCGCCTGCACAGTAACCTACGACCCGGGCACCGACCACCCTCGGACCCGACCACGGGTCTGTAGAACGGGTTTTTGTACGCGCTCGATCCACCGAACGATCGCTCCGAGTGGAGGTCATGAGGAGCGCCCTGCGGATCCGCGGCTTCCGTGTCACCGGTGCCGCTGACGATCGCGCATCTGGGCCCGCATGGCCGCCGCACGATCCTTGCGGTGCCAAAACTGCACGCGTCCGAGCCGGACCTTGCGCTCGAGCTGGTACTGCTCTCGTAATAGCTGCTGCAGCGCGGTGAACTGCCGACGGGGTACCGTCGAGCCCAGCACGATCCACGCGGGCCGATTCGCCCGAAGATCTTCGAGCAAGATCTCTGCGGCCGGTCCGTCGACGAAACGCAACCGCGAGGACGGTGTGCGCCACGTGTCGTCGTTGGCCTGGGTCAGCAACCCCAGCGACTTGTAGACTCGCGAGGCTGCGCGCATGCCGGTCAGCGGATAAACGTCCCAAAGGTGCCATCCCCAGACCCAGATCCGATCGCCGGGCCGATGATCGCGCAAGACCACTCGGGCGATCACCCGGCCTCCCTGGTCGTGCGGCCGCGCTCGGTCGGCTCGCAGATGCTCGAGCACGGCGAGCTGTCGCAGCGCCAGCACGAGTGCGGGGAGCAGCAGGAGCGCCCGTAGCCCTCCTCGCCGCCCTCGCAGCCTTCGCAGTCGTCGCAGCAACGCCTCCTGGACTTGCTCCTGGCCCGCGCCCTGCTCCTGGCCCGCGCTCCGCGTGCGCGCACCCAACAGCCCCCAGGGGGCGGCGGCCCACAAGCATAGCGGCGGGGCCACGGCGAGGAAGTAGCCCTTGTAAAAACGCAGTCCGATCGAGGCGGCGACCAGGGTGGCCAGGGTCCACAGGACCAACGCACCCCATTGCCGTCGCGCGCGATCGTCTCGCGGTGGCACCACGGCGGTCATCGCCAGCGCGAGCGGCAAGGCCAAGAAGTGCACCAGGGCCAACAGCCCCTCGACGGCCGGGAAACCGCCCGCGTCGTCGACTCCGCCGCCCTGCTGCACATAGCGCATGCCCCAGCGGTTGAGCACGTACCCGTCCACTAGGGCCGGGAGCTGCCCGGCCGCCGCGTAGTGCACGGCGATGGGAACGTGAGCGACGAGCACCCCGGCCAGGACCGCCAGCACCCGCCCTCGCCGCGAGAGCCGATCGGTCGCCGTGGGCCACAGCGCCAGGCCAGTGGCGACGAGCACCCCCGCGACCGCCGGCCGCTTGAGCAGCACCGCCGCGCCCACCAGCGCCCCGGCGGCCATCCACCGGACCCACTGCCGCCGCCGGGTAGCCCCCCGAGGGGCGCCCAGGGCCACCCCAACCCCGGCGGTCAGGGGTAGTTGCGCCCAGGTGACGTAGTTGGCATCCATGCTGTCGAGGTGGGCATCGTGCAGGGCATAGAGCCCGGCGGCCACCACCGCCGCCGCCGGCCCCCACTGCCGCCACGCGATCATGGCCACCACCCCCAGGCTCGCCATGGCCCAAAGGTTGGCTGCGATCTGGAATGCTGCGATGTCGGTGCCCCCGGCCAGCAAGACGCCCAGGTAGAAGGTGCCCGGCGCCTTGAGCTCGATGCTGTCGACGTAGGGCAGCCCGCCGTCGAGCAGCAACAACGAGGAGTGCAGCATCGCGGCCACGTCGTGGGAGGCAAAGCCCCCTTGGGTGAATCCGGGCCCGCGCAGCCAGGCCGACAGTGCACCGATGAGCAGCAGGGCGATGGCGGCAACCACGGTGGCTCGGCGCGGCACGGGGCAAGCCTCGGTTCAAAAGCTCTGAGCAAAGGTGACGTTGACGTTGAAGGGCGGGAGCACCTGACGAACCTGGTCGCCGGTCAGCCCCTGTCGCTCGCCGAGCCGATCGGGCAAGCGCTCCCCCAAGCAGGTGGTGTCCCGCCGCCGCATGGGCACCGAGATGTCGACCCGAAACAGCTGGGGGGTCACCCCAAAGATCGAGAGCCGGGCATCGGCCGCGTAGCCCGCGTGGCCGTACCAGCTGTCGGCCCCCAGCCAGCCGCGGAAGCTCTCGCACTGGGACACCGAGGCCGCCCCGGTGAACAACGTGCCCCCCAAGCTCCGCAGGTAGCCCACGTGCAGCAGGTTGAGGTTCAGATCGTTGATGAACACGTGTCGGTACTCGACCTGGGCCAAAAGCGTGCCGAGCCCGAAGATCTCGTCGGCCAGGTACCCCGAGAGCCCTCCGATCCCGCCCACGCGGGCCAGGTTGCGAAACTCGGTCCGTCCCGCGAGGGGGAAGACCATCTCGCCGGTCAGCGCGGTGGCCAGCACGTGATCGTGGGCCAGCCGCCACAGCTGGATCCACGCGCCCACGGCCACCAGATCATGCACGTCGCCGGTCTGCCCCTCCAGGCGCACGGTGTGCCGCCCGGCCACCGAGGCCGATAGCCAGTGCCCCACCTCCGGCCATAGCGAAAAGCGCCGGGTGTCGTCGATGAGCGAGACGCGCTCGGTCAGCCGCAGGCCCCCGCGGGGATCGAGCGAGCTCTCGTTGAGCCACGCGCCGCTCACCCAGGTTCGCACCCGGGCGCGTCGACGCCGGTTGTTGCGCTTGCGACCGAACCAGAAATTGACGCTAGTGCTCAGGCCCACGTTGGTCTCCCGGTCGCGCGACAGCAGCACGTGCCCGGTGCGCCGTAGATCCCGACGCAAGCTGGCCTCGAACGAAGCGAACCCAGCGATCGCGTTGAAGCGGGACGCCGGCGTGCTGGCGTTCAAGAACTCGGAGGCGGCGATGCTGATCCCCACCCCGGTGTACAAGAACCGAAACGAGGGCGGGCGACGGTCATCGAAGCGTGGATCCACATTGGCGCGCGGTGGCTGGGCCTGCTGCTCCAGCCGCGAGCGCGGGTCGAGCCGCACGGTACGAATGGGGCGATCGGTCCATAGCTCCCAGGTGTGGGTCCCCCGAGCGGGCTCGGTGTCCAAGCTGTCGTTTTGTGGGGCCAACTCGCCATTCCACACCAGGTAGTGCCGCGCCCCCCCGCGCTCGTGTACCAGCACCTGCACCGGCTCGATCACCGGCTTGGTCCCCACCTGCTCCACGGTGATCTCGTGCCGCCACCGCGCACCGACTCGCTCGCTGTGGACCCGGTGCAGCCGGTAGTCGACCTCGGGATAGGGGCCCAGCCACTGATCGAAGAACCAGCCCATCGTGTGCCCGTAGGCCTCGGTGGCCACGTCCACCGGATCGCGCCGGGGATCGGCGGCCAGGGCTCGATAGAAGGCCTCCAACGCCTCGTCTCCGGCGGTGTCGAGCAGCTTCTCGTGGAGCCGGCGCCCGGTGGGCAGCTGGTGCGAAAACCAAAGGGGGTGGTCGCGTAGCGGCATCACGTCTTCGACTCCGCGAAAGTACGACTGCGAGAAGCTGGCCTGTTGCGTGTACAAGAAGCGATCGACGGCGGGTACGAAGGTGAAGTTACGCAGGATGTCGGCGGCAAACTCGTCGGGGTGCTCGCGCGCGCTCTGCCACAGCCGCGCGAGCGACAGCCCCATCATGCCCGGAAGCCACAGATCGGTAGACGCGTCGTGGGCTCCCCGGAAGCGCTGCTCCAGCAGCATGTCGAACACGGCCCGGGCGATCGCGGTCTCGTGGAACTTGGCGAAGCGACGCAGCGGCAGCAACTGCATGGCCTGATCGCTGAGCATCACCACGTCGGGGTGAGCCTGGGCCACGGTGCTGCGCAGCGGTCCCTGCACGACCCGGATCGGGTGATCGGGCGGCAGCGGCTGGTCGATGGCATCGAGCAGATCCACCGCCTCGCGGCCGATCTGCTCCACGTGCCCGGCCACGTCGCGCCGCAGCTGCACCACGGTCTGCCGGGGCACCCGCCCCGAGGGGCGCGAACGGACGTGCAGCACCTCGATCTCGACCCCGCGGTAGATCGTGCGGGTTCGGTGCCACCGCGGGCCCCAGAACACCGAAGGGTACTGCCGGGGCCGCGCATCGTCGCCGACGATCACCAGCTCGTCGGGGCGCTGGCGCCCACGGGTCGGACCGCTCGGATCTTCCGAGGGGGCCAAGCGAGCCTGCTCGATCCGCCAGCGCACCGGCACCGGCACCCGTCCGGCGGGGAGCCACCGGCCGCCCTGCGCCGGCTGGCTGGGCAGGGGCGCGATGGCTCCGCTAAGGCTGCACCGACGCCGGACACAGCCATAGGGCCAGTAGCGGTGGGGTACGTCGACGGTGTAGTGCAGGGTCACCACGCGAACGCCGGGGCGCAGGGTCAGCACCACGTCGCGGCGATCCCCGACCCGCTCGCTGGCCTTCACGCCCCACAAGCCGGTGAGGACCAGCGCGCTGGGATCGAAGGCACCGTCCAGGTACGTGGCGATCCGTACTTCGTCGAGCTCCACGGGATCGCGGGCGATCGCCTCGGCGAAGTTGAGCAGCCACAAGGTCTGTCCCGGGCGCGCCGGCTCGGTGAGCGTGTACTCGACGACGCCCTCCACCCATGCCCCATTGCGGTCGACGGAGGTCCCGTCGGCGCGTCGCTGCCCGCCGCGATGGATCGTCAACCACACCCGCGCCTGCGAAACTGCGGCCTCGCGGCCGGTGCCGGTCTCGGGCTCGGTGCCGGTCTCGGGCTCGGTGCCGGTCTCGGGCTCGGTGCCGGTCTCGGGCTCGGTGCCGGTCTCGGGCTCGGTGCCCGAGTCGGGCTCGGTGCCCAAACCCGAACCGGTCATTCGTTCCGCGCTCGCTACCGGGACGCCAGGAGCGGTCGCGGTCGACACAGACGGTCTGTCGGCATCATCGCCCGTCTTCGCCGCGGCAACGCGAGCGAGCGACAGCGATGCCCACACCCATAGCCACGCCCACGCCCAGACGACCGTGGCTCGGCACGGGCCCGCGATGGCCGACCCAGCGGCGGACCGGCATTGACGAAGCGACACAGGTCAGGAGATCTTGCGGTATAGGCCCCGGCCGGCGAAAGGGTGCGGCCATGGGATCGGCAACTGCATGGGCGGTTGCGCGTGGGCTGAGCGGATGGGCAGGACACCACGATCACCCGCCGCTTCACCGAACAAAAACGGCGCGCACCAGGGTCAAACCGTCGATGTGAGGTTTGACAGTTGGCGTCCCTTCGTTGGACGCTCTCACCATATGGGTCGTAATCCCCCGCTGGTCGCCACGAGCCTCGGCCTTTTGCTCGCCCCCACCGCGGCGTGGGCCCAGCCCGCGCTCCCCACGGGCGATACCGCCGATCCAGCGACGGCTCCGACCACGGCTCCGGCCGATCCCGCGGCAGCGCCAGCCGATCCCGCGGCAGCGCCGGCTGATCCCGCGGCAGCGCCGGCCGAAACCGCGGCAGCGCCGGCCGAAGCCGCCACAGCCGCGGACGCAGGGGCCGGGGCCGAGGTGTCGGCCAGCGGCAGCCTCGACGCCCAACTGAACGAGGCGGGCCTGTTGGGGGCGTCGGACGCCGATGACGAGAACGCCGACGAGGGCGAGTCCGACGAGGCGGAGGCGGACGACGGCGATCCGGGCATGGTCCGCGGCCGTCGTGAACCGATGATGAACACCAACCGGGGAGGGATCGGTCTGTTCTCGACCGCCCTGCCCGACGCGGGAGGCAAGTACACCTTCCGGTTCAAGCTCCACACCGACTTCTTCCGCCGCGAGGCCTTCATCTACAGCGGGCCGGCCGGCCCCGACCAGCATGCCCGGGTGCGCGGCGGGGTGGCGCTGGCGTTCTCGCCCTTCGAGTGGGGCGAGCTGTTCTTGTCGGTCAACAGCCAAGCCAACCGCAACTCCCGCGAGCAGTCGGGGCGCCAGGATGCGGAGGCGATCTTCGCGCTAGGCGACGTGGACTTCGGCATCAAGGGCGCCCATCGCTTCAAGAAGTACGGGATCGGGGTCGGCGGCCAGGTCGGGGTGGGCCTTTTATCGGGCAGCGAGCGGCTGTTGACCTCGGGGGCCAGCGTCTGGTTCGACGGCCTATTCGCGGTCGACATCCGCTACCTGACCAAGCGGCAATTCCCGTTTCGCTTTACCACCAACATCGGCTGGATCTACGACAGCTCGCTGAACATCGCGCCCTTCGGCCGGATCTCGGACGACGTCAGCCGCGAGGTCACCCGCTTCTCGCTGGGTTCCAATCACAACCGGCTGCGGATGCGCTACGCGGTGGACTTTCCGATCCGCCTGGGCAAGGAGCGGCAGTTCGGTATCGACCCGATCCTCGAGTGGTCGTGGGACGTGTCCACCCAAGAGGAGAGCGACGCCTTTGGCCGCGACGACGCGGTAGCCTCGCCCCTGCCCCGCTCCAGCCAGTGGTTGACCCTGGGCGTGCGCGCCAACGTGGTCAGTGGCCTGCAGATCGAGGCGGCGGCGGACATCGGCATGGTCTCGCCCAACTTCGAGTTCGGGCCTCCGGTACCCCCGTGGCAGATCATGCTGGGTCTGGGCTGGTCGTTCGATCCCACCCCGGTGGTCAAGGAGGTGGAGGTCCCGGTGGAAGCCCCGCCGCCCCCGCCCGAGCCCAAGGCGGTGCTCGAGGGCCGGATCGTGGGCCAGGTGGTCGACCCGGCGGGTACGCCGATCCCCGACGCCCGGATCGTGTTCCCGGGGTTGACCACCACCGCGGTGCTCACTGACAAGAGCGGTGGCTTCACCAGCTTCCGCTTCCCGGCCGGCCAGGTCGCCGTGCAGGTGGTGATGGACGGCGCGGTGGTGGCCGAGTCCAGCGCCGAGATCACCGACGGTGAGGACACCAGCCTGACGATCCAGCTGGAGGCCGCCCCGGCCCCAGCGACCGGCATCGTCCAGGGGGCGGTGACCGATCCGGCGGGCGCCGCGGTCCAGTTCTCGATGCGGGTCGTGGGCCAGGGGGTCGACCAGGTGTTCGAGTCGACACCGGGCGGGCTCATCGCGCTCGAGCTCTACGTGGGCGACTACACCGGCACGATCACCGCGTCTGGCTACAAGACCAAGGAGATCCGCTTCTCGGTGCCAGAGGGCGGCGAGATCCAGATCGCCGAGCAGATCGAAAAGGACGCGCCCCCCGAGACCCCGCTCATCAAGGGGACCTCCAAGGCCATCCGGGTCCGGGGCGGGATCAAGTACGACGGGGACAAGGTCAGCTCCCGCAGCCACGCTGCCCTCGACCAGCTGGCGACCTTCCTCAACGCGCACCCCGAGTACCAGCAGATCCGGATCAACGTGCACACCGACGACCGGGGCAACCCCAAAAAGCGCTCCGACTCACGGTCCAAGTCGGTCAAGGACTACCTGGTCAGCAAGGGGGTCACCCCTGCCCGGGTAGACACCCGGGGGCACGGCGACACCAAGCCGGTGGCGGTCAACCTCACCGCGGCGGGGCGGGCCAAGAACAACCGCACCAGTATCTCCGTCGTCAAGTATAGCGGCGGCTAGATCCGCGGCCGAGCTCCCCGCCGGCAGAGGCGGGCTTGGCTACGCACGGCCCACAGCGTGCGCGGCCCGCCTCAGCGACCCGCGTAGGCGTCGACCAGCTCGCTGACCCCGGAGACCACTCGGGGCGAGACGGTGGCGCCCTCGCGCATCAGCTCCCGAAGGACACGCTCGTAGGTCTGTAGGGCGTTGCCGGGGATCCGCGGGATCCGATCGAGCGCCTGCCGGATCTGGTCGAGCGTAGCCCGCTCGACCACCCAGCGCTGCTCGGCATGCAGGTGGAACAGCTTGTCGATCCAGCTGCCCTTGCCGGTGTGCTCGGCCACCCGCACCAGGCAATCCACGCCGGTGCGGGCCGCCGGATGATCGGCCTTCATCTTGACCGACAAAAGCTGGGTGTGGAGCGCCGTGGCATAGCGCTCGGCATCGCGCGCCTTGCCACCCCGGAGCGCTTTGTCGATGAGCTGCCCCATCAGCTCGGGCACGCCGGCCTGCTCACCCGGGGCGAGGGTCTGGCGCAGGCGGAGCGCTTCGGAGACATCGGCCGTCTCCGACACGAGCACGGTCATCAGCTGGCGCCCGATGCGGATCCGATCACCATCGGCGATCTCTCGACGCCCGGAAATGCGCTCACCATTGGCAAAGGTCCCGTTGCGGCTGTTCAGATCCTCGAGCTCGCAGCGGTCGTCGTACACGTGAAAACGCGCGTGAACCCGCGAGGACAGCTCGTCCTGGAGCGTCAGCCAACAATCGGAGGATCGACCCACGTCGTGG
>JBCCWC010000144.1:0-40565 GCA_039194325.1 Myxococcota bacterium | reverse complement strand
CCTGGCCACCCCAGCTCCCCCCATGGCCATGCCCGCCACCCCGGCCATGCCCGCCACCCCGGCCATGCCAACACCGGTCTCGCCCTCGGAGGTCACGACCGGATCCGCATCGCGACCCACCGTTCCCCCCGTCGCGATGCCCCTGCCGTCCCAGCTGCCCACGGTGCCCCCGGCCACCCAGTCCAGCTCCAGCCGACTCGGTCGCCTGTTCGGGGTGACCGCGGCCACGATCGTCTCGACCAGCGTGCTGCTGATGTGGCCACGGCCACAAAGAGCCAGCGCCGAGGCGCCCGTGGCCGTCGAGGCGGCGCCGCAGACCCAAAGCGCCACCGAACGGCCGCCCGTCGTCGCCGTCGGCGCAGGCCTGCCGACCGCACCAGTGGCTCAATCCGTCGTCGCTCCGGGAGTCATACCGACCGCACCCAACGCATTGGTGGCGGTACCCACCGCCGCGGCCGTCGCCCCGGCCCCAACTGTGCCACCAACCACCGGTGTCACAACCGCCGCGGCCTCCCCAACTGTGCCACCAACCGCCGGTGTCACGCCGGCCCCGAGTGCGGCCCCGATCCCCTCTCGCTCGCCCGAAGAGACCTGCCTGGAGACCCCCAGCAAGGCCCTGGCGATGAAGGAGGACACGACCGGACCCACGGGGGCGCTCCACGCCGATTCCGAGTTCGACACCCCGAACGACGATCGGGCCGAGGCCTTGTGGTCAGAGCCGACCCAACACGAGTCCGAGTCCGAGTCCGAGTTCGAGTCCGAGTCCGAGGCGGCACCAGCGCCCAGCCGCACCCACAAGAAGAAGCGCCGCAAGAAGCGACGCCGCCGCTCCTCGAGCCGGGCCAAGACCACGGCCAAGACCGCCCCCGCCAACAACCTCTTCATGGGAGTGAGCCAATGAGCCCCGCGATCCTCTTGCTGGCCCTGCTCGGCGGTCAGCCCCAACCCGAGGCCGAGCCCACCCGCAACGCACTCATCGCCGATGCCCTCGAGCACTTCGGCCGCGGTGACTACCAAGAGGCGATCGACGCCTTCGAGCAGGCCTACTCCCTCGACCACAAGCCCGCCGATCTGTTCAACATCGGCCGGATCTACGAGGAGATGGGCGAGCCCCAAAAGGCCCGCGAGTACTACCGGCAGTTCCTCGCCCACGCGAGCCTGACCGCGCAGGAGCGCAAGGAGGGCAAGAATCGGATCCAGGCCCTGCCTCCCCCCCCCGAGCCGACGGTGGCCGCCGAGCCTCCCCCCGCAGACCCGATGCCCGCCTCGCCCAAGCCTCGCCGCACGCGCCCGCACTGGGCGGTGGTCACCGGCGCCACGCTGCTGCCGATGGGCGTGGTGTCCCTGGCCAGCGGCGGAGTCCTGGCGAGCACCGCGGTGGGCAACCTCCGCAACGCCCAAAGGAGCGCCGACGATCAAACGCCGGTGCAACAGACACCCCACTACGCCATGGCCCGGCGCCAGGCTCTGGCCTCCGATGTGCTGCTGGGTCTGGGCGGAACGCTCGCCATCACCGGGGCCGCCGCCCTCACCGCCGGCCTCATCCTCCGCAAGCGACCCAAGAAGTACCGCGGGGAGCGAGCCGATCTGGCCGTGACCCCCATGGGCGCCGGCCTGCAGCTCAACATGCGATTTTGACCGCAACTCGGTCACTGACATCAACCTCCGTTCACCGCTACGGCGGCAACCAACGACCACCCGACTCGTGCTGGAGTCGGACCGGTCCACCCGTTATCCCTTGCCACCCAATGGCCACCGACTCGTGTTGGAGTCAGACCGGTCACCCGTTATCGCTTGCCACCCACTGACCACCGACTCGTGTTGGAGTCGGACCGGTCACCCGCCCCACCCTCTGTTTTCCATCCACTGACCACCGACTCGTGCTGGAGTCGGACCGGTCACCCGCCCCACCCTCTTCCCCACCCTCTTCCCCACTTGGATTGGCAGTCGCGCAGGCGCCCGGATAGGGAGTCGCCTTCGCCCCGCTAGACCACGGTTTTTCCCATCAAACAACGGCAGGAGATCATCATGACACAGTCGAACAAGACTCACCGCAGCGAGCGCGCCGGTACCCTCGTGCACTCAACCGGACCCCTGGCGATCCTGGCCACCCTCAGCGTGGGGGTCATGGGAACGACCATGGGAGGCTGTGTCCTCTCGGCGATGGACGGCGCCAACGGCCAGGACGGCTCCACCGGGGCCGACGACGGAGCCGACGGCGGCTCGGACGGAGGCTCCGGTGATACGGGCGAGAGCACCACCGGGGGGATCTCCGATGGGTGCGCCGAGGTCCAGGACAAGGCACTCGCCGTACTCGAGACCCACTGCGCCGCCTGCCACAGCGCCCCCGCGAGCCAAGGCGGCTTCGGCTTCGTCACCGACCGGGACAAGCTCATCCTCAGCGGCAAGGTCATCCCGGGCAGCGTGGACGACAGCCCCTTGTACGCGCGCATGGCCAGCGGCTCGATGCCCCCGACGACTTCGCCCTCCCAGCCCGACGACGGCGAGCTCCAGGCGGTCGCCCAGTGGATCGAACAATGCGCACCCGTGCCCCCAGAGGCAGAGTGTGACGACCAGGAGTGGATCTCCACCTCCACGATGATCGACACGATGCTCAGCGACATCACCGTCGAGGTCGACCCCTCCGATCGCCCCTTCACCCGCTACCTGACCCTCACCCACCTGCACAACGTGGGCGTGTGCGACAGTGAGCTCGAAGAGTTCCGGTTTGGCCTGAGCAAGGCGATCAACAGCCTCAGCCTCGACCCCCTCATCTCCAAGCCCGAGCCGATCGATGCCGGCCGCACGATCTACCGGATCGACCTGCGCGACTACGACTGGGAGGCCGCCCAGGGGGTCGACAAGTGGGAGATGCTCGTCGACCAGAGCCCCTACGCCTTCCGCATGCTCGACGACGACGCCGAGGTGCTGCAGGGCTTCGCCCAGACCGACGTGCCCTTCATGCCCGCCGACTGGCTGGTCCACGACGCCTCGGAGCCCCCGCTCTACTACGACCTGGTGGACATCCCCACGAACCTGCGGCAGCTCGAGGCCAACTTGGGCATCGAACTCGAGCGGAACATCCTCAACGGCGAGGTCGCCCGCGCCGGCTTCCTGTCTTCGGGGGTCTCGCAGAACAACCGGATGTTCGAGCGCCACCAGATGCCCTTCTCCCCGGGCGGGGCCTATTGGCTGAGCTACGACTTCGCGAGCAACGAGGGCGAGCAGAACCTCTTCGCCGAGCCCCTAGACTTCGACGAGGACGGCGGGGAGGTGATCTTCAACCTGCCCAACGGCCTGCAGGCCTACGTGGTCGCCGCCGCGAACGGTGACCGCCTCGACGAGGCCCCGATCCAGATCGTCAGCGACCCCTTACAGCCGGACAAGACCGTCCGCGCCGGGATCTCGTGCATGAGCTGCCACACCAACGGCATGCAGCTCAAGACCGACGAGCTGCGTGACTACGTGGCCACGAGCCTCGACTTCAACGACGACGTCAAGGAGATCGTCGAGGATCTCTACGTCGACAGCGACGAGATGGATAGTCTGCTGCAGCTGAGCAACCAAACCTTCAACAACGCGGTGGCGGCGACTTGGGACGGAGACACCGACATCGAGCCGATCTTTGCGGTCTACGCCAAGTGGGAGGCCCCCGTGGATCTCAAGCGCGCCGCCGCCGAGCTCGGCGTGGCGCCCAACGCCCTGCTGTCGCAGCTCGGGCAGCTCGACCCCACCTACGCGCCCTTGCTCAACGCAGTGATCGACCGCGACACCTTCGAGGCCAAGTTCGCCGAGTCGGTCTGTCTGCTCAACCTGGGCGAGGCCGACGACCCCGCGTGCTTGTTCAGCGACGACCCCGACATCCCCGATGACTCCGGTGACTCCGGCGGCACCGGCGACCCCACCGGGATCTGAGCGCAACCACCACGACACTCACCCGGGCGCCCCCTCCCCGAAAACGGGGGGCGCCCAGCGGTCCCCGCCCCTGCCCCCGGGTCGGCCGACCTACCACGGGGGCCGACGCGTCCCCCGCTTGGGGGGATGCCCTCATCACGACTGACCACAGTCTTTTTGCATCGAACGACCGCAGGAGATCATCATGACCCAATCGAATAGGGCTCGCCGCAGCGAGCGCGCTGGTACCCTCGTGCAATCGACCGGATCCCTGGCGGTCTTGGCCTGGCTGTTCATGGGCGGATCCCTGGCCGGATCCCTGGGAGGCTGCTACGCATCGACGGCCGGTACCGGAGACGATTCGGGCGGATCCACCGGGACCGCAGGCGAGGCCGAGGGCGGATCCGAGGGCGAAAAAGACACCGCGGAAGAGACCGACGGAAGCGGGGCCGAAGGCGGCGGTGACGACGACGGGATCTTCGACGAGTGCGCCGAGGCCCAAGACAAGGCCCTCGCGGTGCTCCAAAACCACTGCTCCGGGTGCCACAGCTCCCCCGCAAGCCTTGGCGGCTTCGACTTCGTCACCGATCGGGACAAGCTGATCCTCAGCGGCAAGATCATTCCGGGCAGCTCCGAGGACAGCTCCGTGTTCGCGCGCATGGCCAGCGGATCGATGCCCCCCGCCACCGCCCCCTCCCAGCCGACCGACGACGAGGTCCAGGCGGTCGCCAACTGGATCGACCAGTGCGTCCAGGTGATCGACGAGCCGGAGTGTGTCGGCGACCAGCCCTGGATCTCGACCTCCGAGATGATCGACACCATGCTGAACGACATCAGCACCCAGGTCAGCCCCGCCGATCGACCCTTCACCCGCTACCTGACCCTCACCCACCTCAACAACGTGGGCCTTTGCGCCTCTCAGCTCGACGAGTTCCGATTTGGCCTGAGCAAGGCGATCAACAGCCTCAGCCTCGATCCCATCATCCACCGGCCCAGGGCCATCGACGCCAACGAGACGATCTACCGGATCGATCTGCGCGACTACGACTGGGAGTCCGCCCAAGGGGTCGACAAGTGGGAGCTGCTCGTCGATCAAAACCCCTACGCCTTCCGCCTGCTCGACGACGACGCCGAGGTGCTGCAGGACTTCACCGAGACCGAGGTCCCCTTCATGGCCGCCGACTGGCTGATCCACGACGCCTCCGAGCCCCCGCTCTACTACGACATGGTGGACATCCCCGCCACGCTCCAGCAGCTCGAGGCCCAGCTGGGGCTCGACATCGACGCGAACATCGAGAACCGCGAGGTGCAGCGCGCCGGCTTCCTGTCTTCGGGGGTCTCGCAGAACAACCGGATGTTCGAGCGCCACCAGCTGCCCAGCTCCCCCGGCGGGGCGTTCTGGCTGAGCTACGACTTCGCGAGCAACGAGGGCGAGCAGAACCTCTTCGCCGAGCCCCTGGAGTTCGACGAGGACGGCGGCGAGGTGATCTTCAACCTGCCCAACGGTCTGCAGGCCTACGTGGTCGCTGACGCGGCCGGCAACCGCCTCGACGAGGCCCCGATCGCGATCGTGACCGACCCCCTGCAGCCGGACAAGACCGTCCGCGCCGGGATCTCGTGCATGAGCTGCCACACCAACGGCACGCAGCCCAAGACCGACGAGCTGCGCGAGTACGTGGCCAACAGCCTCGAGTTCGACGACAACGTCAAGGAGCTGGTCGAGGAGCTCTACGTCAGCACCGACGAGATGAACGACCTGCTCGCACTGAGCGACCAGACCTTCAACAACGCGGTGGCGGCCACCTGGGACGGCCCGGGCGCCGGCATCGAGCCGATCATCGCGGTCTACGCCAAGTGGGAGGGCCCCGTGGATCTCGACCGGGCCGCCGCCGAGCTCGGCGTGCAGCCGGACGCCCTGCTGTCGCAGCTGGGTCAGCTCGACCCGACCTACGCGCCCCTGCTCACCGGGGTGATCGACCGCGACACCTTCGAGGCCAAGTTCGCCGAGTCGATCTGCCTGCTCAACCTGGGCGTGGCCGACGATCCGGCGTGCCAGTAGACGACGACGACCCCTATTCCCCGTTCCCCGCTCCCCGCTCCCCGCTCCCCGCTCCCCTCTCCCCGCCCCCCGCGCTCGGGCTATCGCGCCCGAGCGCGGGCATTCGTCTTGCGGGGGGGCGGCCGGTCGAGCACCGACGAGCCGCGGATCCCCGTCTTGGATCGATGCTCGAGCATGGCGGGCACCCCCCACGCGCGGCCTCGGGTCATCCACTCGACAAAGAGCGGCGCTGGCTGGCGGTTGTAGTGATAGTCCTCGTCGGCGACGTAGCCAAACTGGATCCACCCGTGGGTTCGAAGCACCACCCCATCGGCGGCCATCGGCAGGGCCTTGATGTTCTCGCGAAACACCGCCCGGTAGCGGAAGTACTGCTCGGCGTTGGAAAGATAGAGCACGCCGATCTCCAGCTGAGCTGCCCGTAGGGCGGCGGCCACGTCACGCAGGGTCTGCTCGGCGGTCAGGTCGCCCCGGACCGCGACCACCCGATCGTTGCGCCAAAGCGTTCGAAGGTGCTCGAACTGCTCGGGATCCGACAAGAAGGTGGGGATCCCCCGCGTACGATACTGCTCGTCGACCGCGGCCAGACGCGCGTCCACCAGCGCCCGCGCTTGGGTCAAGGCCGCGCTCGCGCCCGCAACCTGGCCGGGGGGGAGATCGTCGTGCAGCCAGCCCTCGATCTCGGCGCGTCGGTCCTCGGACCACATCGCCCGCAGATCCGCCGGGGATCGGGCCCGACGAAACATGACCCCGTAAACGCGGTGGAGATCCACCACCCCGTCGTCGAAGTCGATCAGCACGAGCAGCACGGGGCGGGCCCACCCGGCCAGCAGGTAGTTTTGATCGGTGGCCACGCCAACCAACGCCCCGCCGCGGTCTCGGACCGCCTCGTGCCACAAGAAGTGCGACTGCTCGTTGGAGATCCAGTAGTGGGTGTCGCGCACCAGGTGCTTGGGAGGAGGATCGGGCCGGATCGCGGCGAGTTGCTCGCGCACGTCGGGAGGCAACGGCCCCAGCGGGCCCCCGACCTCGGCCGCGACCTCGGCCTCGGCCTCGGCCGCCGAGCCGGGCGACGGTGAGGCGGCGACCGGATCGACCACGGGCTCGGCAGGCACGACCGCGGCCGACGGCGCGGCAGCGACCACCGCCGGGGTATCCACCACCGGAGTCGAGGAGGGCGGCGCCTCGGTGCACCCCGGCATCAGGCCTGCGAGCCACCCAAGACCCAAAGCGAAGCGAAGGGATCGCACAGGCACGCAGGGTATCAGGCCGATGCAGAGCCTCCCACGACCCCGCGCTCCCGATGAATTTCGAGCCCCGGTCGTGGCCCGGACCGAGCTTCGACGCGGGCTCGGCTCGGGCCCGATGACCGCCGGGCCCCAGGTACGCCCTGACGATGCCTGGACAGCTCCCCATCGGCTCGATAGGTAGGAATCATCATGCACACTCGCGGCCTCACTCTCGTGCTCTTCACCGGTCTGGCATGCGCGGACGACCAACCCCCCGCGGGGTCGGGCACCGGCGGTGAGGGCTCCACCACGAGCGAGATGGGAACGAGCGGACCGGTGACGATTCCCACCGGGACCAACGGCGCGGGCACGGGCAATGGGACCGGGAACGGCACCGTCGACGACGGCACCGCCGACGCGACCGCCGACACCACCGCCGACACCACCGCCGACACCACCGCCGACACCACCACCGACACCACCACCGACACCACCGGTGGCTGTCCGAACGACTGTGACGACGGCATCGCCTGCACCGACGACGCCTGTGTCGACGACGCCTGCGTCCACACCCCCGTCGACGCGATGTGCGACGACGGCATCGCCTGCACCACCGAGACTTGCGACGCGGTGATGGATTGCCAGTACGTGCCGGTCGACGCGATGTGCGACGACGGCATCCCGTGCACCATGGATCAGTGCGACCTCGTCGCCGGCTGCGTAGGCACCCCCGACGACGCCCTGTGCGACGACGGCGTCGCCTGCACCACCAACGCCTGCGACGCGATGCTGGGCTGCCAGTATGCGCCCGACGATGCCCTGTGCGACGACGGCGTCGCCTGCACGGCCGATGCGTGCGACGCGGTGGCCGGCTGCAGCAATGACGCCACCGTCCTCGTCTACAACGGCGCCAATGGCATGTCGACCACACCCGAGGACGCGGTCGCCAGTCTCGGCTATACGCCCATCGTCGTCACCAACGACACCGATTTCAACACCGCGTTCGACACGGGCGGCTTTGCGTCCATCGTGATCGACATCGGGACCGGCATCCCCTTCTCCCTAGTCCCCATCGGGATGCAGACCCGGCTCGATACATGGGTCACCAACGGCGAGCGCCTGATCTTCGGCTTTTGGAACCTCGACGCCGATCTCCCCATGCAGACCACGCTCGATGTGGGCGTCAACCTCTCGCTCGACCCACCGCTCCCGGTGTTCCCGGATCCCGCGAGCCCTATCGATCTATTCAACGCACTCGAGACGATCCCGGCCCCGATCACCTATCCGGACTATTGGTCCGACAACGGAGATCAACTCGTCCTCGCCGGGATGGGATTCATCGCCGGCCGCTTCAACGACGCCGCGGCGGGCCCCGGTGCGATCGTGGTGACCCACTCCGAACGCGTCATCACCAACGGCTTCTTGATCCTGGAGATCGGGCAGGGCAACACCGACGCCGACGCCGACGGCATCAACGACGGCGAGGAACTGCTCCGCAACGAGCTCGACTACCTGTGCAGCGTTCCCTGAGCGACAGGCTCGCCATCGGGTCACCCGCGCGCACGAAACCGCACGGCTCGTGATCGCGCCCGCTCTCACACAGCGGGTCGGACCGCGAGTTCGCCGCACGACCGCATCCGGCGTCGACGCTCGTCGTGATCCGATCGTGCCCGAGCAGACTCTTTAGGGGTGCCATGAAGACCCCCAACCTCCTGTTCGTCTGCGCCTTGCTGTCCACCACCCTCGGCTCGGGTTGCTTCGAGCCCGAGCCGGCATCTCTGCCCGCCGACGGATCGGCCGACGGATCGGCCGACGGATCGGCCGACGGCTCGACCGGGGCGCCCGACGATGGCTCCTCCGACGGCGACATCGAGTCCGCGGATGGCAGCTCCACCGGAGCGGCCGACGGTAGCAGCGGAGACCCCGAAGGGCCCGAGATCGAGCCGGGCACCTGGTCGCAGCTGGCGGGCCCCTGCGGCGGCTCACAGACCAACGCGCTGTGGTTTGACGATCCCCAGGCCGGGTTCATCGGGTGCGGCGAGAATGCCGACGGCGAAGGTCTCTACGTCACCGTGGACGGCGGCGCCAGCTGGGAGTCGATCGCCACCTTCAGCGAGGTGCGGATCATGGACATTCGTCGCGGCCCCGACGGGATCCTGCGAGGCGCGGGGATCCACCAGATCGACGACTACCCGGTGTGGACCTTCGACGAGGGAAGCCCCACGCTCGATCCCACGGGCCTCTACTCACCCAGCAACAACGCCTTCCTGGCCGTCAACCAGGCGGAGAACATCGCGGTGACCGCCGACGGGCAGATGCTCATCGACTCGCTGACCGGCACGACCGCGGCCTACGCCGCCGCCGGTGCCTTCGAGGAGATCCCCAGCCTCGGCGAGGGGCTGCTCGACGACCCGGATGCCCCCGGCTTCCAGGTGCGCCGGATCCAGGCCTGGGACGGCCGCTTCTACGCGGTCGGCAGCGTCATCAACGACCCCGCCCGCGTCCACCTGCCCTCGCAGATGCCCGGCGCGACCCACCACTTCCACACCGTGTTGCTGCAGCCCGAGACCCGCGACGGTGAGCTGCTCGACATGCACGTGTGGGACGACGAGCACATCCTCGTGGCCGGGCACGATCAGAGCGAGCAGTACCCCCTGATGTACCTGGTCGAGGGCGCCGATCCCTACGATCCCGCCGAGTGGGAGAAGATCGAGCTGCGCGACTCCGGCCTCGAGTACCAGGGCGGGATCAACGATCTGCACGTACAGGGCGACCGGGTGCTCGCGGTCGGCGAGAAGGTCCCCACCTCCCAGGGCGGCTTCGTCGTGCTCAGCGAGGACGGGGGTCGCACGTGGGACGACGTGACCCCGCCGGGCGCTCCCCAGACCGGGGCGTTGTCGCGCGGGTGGCTGTTTGACGACGGCACCATGGTCGTCGCCGGCGGCGGCGGCGAGCTGTGGCGCTACGCGGCCGACTAGCCCTATCGATACCGAGGCCGGCTGGGGTGCGCGACGGCTGTCGCGCCCGGCCTCGGTCGAGCCTCGTGCCTCGTACTCACCCCGGGCGAGACCTGCCGACGCTGTCTATGCCTGGGGCTGCACGGCTCCCGCTAGCGCCCGGGGGCGAAACTCCGGGGCCGAGGGGAACAGGGCCGAGGGCTCGAAGCGAGCCCACCGCATTTTCTTGGCGAGTCGGTGAAGCGCTCGGCGATACGCTCGTATATTGACGTAGTTCGCGTGCCGGGCGCTGTTGACGTACGCGACCCCGCCGGACGTGTCTGGATCTTCGTTCTCCACGATTTGTCGCAGCCTGTCGTGTTCGCTCGGGTTGCGGCTGGCCGAGATCGCCGACGCGATGATATGCGCCTTTTGATCGAAGAGCTTGAACAGCCCCGAGTTCGACTCGACAAATCCCGTGGCGAATAGCGTCGGGTCGTTCTTGCTCAGGATATTCAAGAAGAGGTCGGGTCGCCCCCCCCTGTCTGGGATCGTCCCCGGCTCCAGGTAGGGGGTCTTCGTGTGATACCCAGTCGCGCAGACGATCGTGTCGACCTCGACGGTGCGCCCGTCGACAAAGTGGACCGTATTGCCGTCGAGTCGCTCGATGTCGCGATGTGCCTCGATGTCCCCATGCCGGAGATAGTGAAGGAGCTGGTCGTTGACAATGGGGTGACTCTCCAGGACTCGATGGTCGGGACGAGCCAGTCCGATCGTGGTCAGGTCGCCGTTGTAGAGCCGCAGGAACACCTCGAACAAGCGGCGCTGGAGCCACAGGGGGAGGCACTCGGTCCTCGCGGCAAACTGATCCGAAGGCATCCCGAGCATGTGCTTGGGCACGAAGTGGTAGCCGCGTCGCATGCTGATATAGGCTCTTTGGGCGCTCTGGGCGGCATCGCACGCGATGTCGCAGCCGGAGTTCCCCGCGCCCACGACCAGGACGCGCTTTCCCGCGAGGGCGTCGGCGGCGCGGTACTTCGACGAGTGATAGATCTCGCCACGGAACTCACCCGGCCAGGACGGACGCTTGGGCTCCCACGTGGTTCCGCTGGCGCAGACCAGGTGGGTGAAGTCCTTGCCTCGGCTGCCATACTCGTCGAGGACGTTCACCCTCCAGCCATGTTCATGGCGTCGAGCGTAGGTCACCGAGGTCGAGGTGACGACGTGCTCCATGAGCCCTTCGGTGGCCGCGAAGTCTCGGATATAGCCCAGGATGCGGTGATGGCCGGGGTAGTCGGGATAGCTCGTGGGCATGGGCCAGCCCGCAAAGTGGGAGATCTGGCTCGAAGAGATGAAGTGCGCAGACTCGTACATCGGGCTCCCGGGATTGTCGATATCCCAGATTCCACCGACGCTCTTGTTGCGCTCGATGATCTCGAAGGAGATGCCGGCACGCTTCAGCGCACGGCCGACCGTGAGGCCGCCCGGGCCGGCTCCGATGATACATACGTGAGGATTGACGCTGGAATTGGTCATGATGGGCCTACAGTGCTTCTCGGGTCCAGGTGTTCAAATTGGTCAAGGACGAGATGTAGTCGTCGGAGACTGGCTCGTTGTCACGCAATAGTTCCTGGAAAAATCGTACGCTCAGCAAGAGACTGCGTTCGCATCGATCATGATCGTTGGTCGTGAGAAGTTGGAGCGTCAGACCATCCACCATGCCAACACAGGCCCCGGCGATGATCCGCAGGCTCTGGGGAGACAAGGCGCATGTGCAGGCGAGCTTGTTCGCGGTCACGTCGACGTACCCATCGTATTGGGCCTGCGCCAACGCGGAGTTGCCGGAGGTGAGGGCGTGCATGGTCAGCTCGTACTGGACCCGTAGCCGCTCGGGGTTTTCGACCACGTATCGCCAGTAGGCGAACGCCAGACACTCGAGCGCGCAAGGAAGGGTCATCTGCTCGACACGAGCTCGACTCAACACTTGCTGTGTCTCGCGAACGCACTTGTCGACCACGGCGCCGACGAGCTGCTCCATACTGTCGAACGAATAGTGGATCATGGCCGGGTTGACCCCCGCCTCGCGGGCAATCGCCCGTGAAGAGAACCCCCCCATTCCACGACTGACCAGCACGCGCAGGGCTGCGTCGGTCAGCTCGTCTCGTCTCTTCTTCGCGCGCTCCTCGGTCGAGAGATCGGCCATCGGCAGTGCTCCGGATGGTTGGCGCTGATGATCTTAAGCGAACGCATTAGGCGACTGAGTTAGGCGACTGCTTAGACAAGCTAGTCTCAAGCACCTGAGCCGTCAATCGCGAGCGGATGAAAATCCGTGGCGAGAGATCGGCGTGGAATCTACGTCATTGAATTCATGAATATTTTTCAACGCCAACCAGTGCACGCAATTTCCGCATCGCGTTACTGGCGCGCTCTGACGCCCCGTAATTCGCGGTCTTAGCGCAGGTCGTTAGAGGGCGGTGTGGTTCCCGAGCCAAACACCACCCCAAGGGCCACGGCCCCCGGTCACGGCACGTACCAGATCGGGCTGGTCCAGGCGCGCTCTTGGATCGCGACAGGCAGCTGCTCACAGACGGGCGGCGCCCGGTCGCCCAGCGCCTGGCAATCGGACACGCTCCAGCGGCAGCGCGGGTTCTCGACCACCCGCACGTAGTAATAGGACGGGAGTGTGGGATCGAACTGCGGATCGGTCCACACCGTGCACAGCGAGTCGGCGCCCTCCCCGGTGGGCGCACACGTGCTCGGGTCGACCGACGCTTCGTTGGGGCCCCCGGCCACGTCGTCGACCGACACATGGCCCATGCCCGCCGGATCGACCCAGCCCTTGATCACCTGAACCCGCTGAAGCGGGAGGCCCTGGGGGTCGCGCAGCGCCGAGATCGCCAGGCGCAGCGCCCCGCCGGCCGGCGCGGTCGATAGCTCCCCACCCATGGGGACCCCCTGAGCATCACCCACCGCCACCAGATCTCCGCGCGCACATAGATCGGCGGGAAGATCGAAGCCCCCGAACACCCGCACCGCGATCCGCGGGCCCGAGGTCCCGTACACCTCTCGACGGCGCAGCGCGTCGAAGATCGCATTGCGCGAGTTCTCGGTGGCCCACACCGCCGAGAGCCCCCCCGGCCCGTTGCGCGGGCCGGCGGGCACCTCCCCGGTCAACCGCCCCACTGGCTCGCCCTCCTCGCGCCCCACGTGGCCCACGTAGGCGTCCTCATCGACCAGGCCCGGCGTGCCGTTGTGGGTGTCGGTGCTGGCGATGAACCCCAGCAAGAAGGGGTTGGCCGCGATCCGGATCTGCTCGCGCAGCCCCTCGAGCAGCGCCCCCCGCAGATAGTCACGCCGGGAGACACAGCCGCCTCCGATCGTGCCGTTTTGACCGATGCCGTCGCCACAGTCCTCGAAGGGGGCGACGCGCAGCTTCTCGAAGTCGCACAGCTCGTCGGGATCGCCCAGCACGCCCGAGATCCCGTTGATGCACTCGCTGTCGCCCTTGTGCTGAAAGATCTCGACCAGCGGCTCCATCGCGGCCCGAGCCCGGGCCTGCTCGGCCTCGCTGCCGCGCCCCGGGTACTCCACCGCGAACATGCGCCCGTTGCTCCAATTGGAGTTGTGGGGGATCGCCAACACGTCGCAGCCGCTCGGATCGTCCAGGCACTGCTGCTCCAGCCCGTCCCACAGGGCCTGGGCGCTGGGCGCTTCGTAGTACGAAAGCGGCTGCGCCGGGACCTCGCTGCCGCGGAAGATCACGTTGCGATGGAGGTTGGACAGCGCCTGCATGCCGCTCCACTCGTAGCCCACAAAGGTGGTGAAGCGGCACTGCGGACCCCCGTCGTAGTGCGCCTGGGCGGCGTCGATCGTCCGCTGCCAGACCTCCCGGGCGAGGTTGGGACAGTCCACCCCATCCGGGCCACAGATCGCCTCGAAGCGCTCAGGATCGGCCTGACCCAGCTGCAAGCCAAAGCTCACCAGCGCACCGTTTTGGTTGGCGCGGTAGTCGGTGCAAAGCGGCGTGTCGTAGGCGGCCGATCCCTCGGTGATGCATGCTTGCACCTCGGCGAGAAACTCGGCGTGGTCGGTGATCGCGACGAAATCCAGGGGGCGATCGATCTGGACCGTCTGGGTGGGCTCGCCCCGAACATCGAGCGGCGGCAGCTGGACCGCTTCGCCCTGGGCAAACCGGTAGGCCTGGTCGGGATCGATCCGCACGTCGTGCAGCCAGGCGTCGAAGGAGTAGGCGGTGTGGACGTGCAGGTCGCCCCAGTAGAGGTTGCGGGCGGGATCGTAGTCGTCGCAGACCGGAGGGTAGACCGGAAGATCCGACGGCAGGCCAGAGCCGCCGGCGGTCACCGTGCCATCGGCCTGCGGCGGGGTGACGCCCGAGCCGACGGTGGTCCCCGAGCCTCCCGAGCCGGCGGGCGGCGACTGACGACAGGCCAGCAAGAGCCCGGCAAGGGACCACCAGGCGAAGCGACGCACAGCGACGGGATGCACGGCGACGGGACGCACGGCGACGGGACGCACGGCAAGGAGACGTAGGACGAACACACGCAAGCTCATGGGGATCCGCTCCAAAACAAGAGTACGCGCTCGAGGGTCCAAGCCACGGCCACGCCGCCCACCATAAAGGCCAATGCCCGGCGCAAACGCGACCGCCGGGCGGGGCAGCGAGGCCCGAGCGTCGCGAGGGACCCAAGGCCCAGCACCACCGCCAGCTGGCCCGCTTCGACCCCCAGGTTGAACGACACGAGGGCCAGCGGGCGGTGCTCGACGGGCAAGCCCAGCTCGGCCAGGGCGCCGGCAAAGCCCAGGCCGTGGAGCAGGCCCATGACCAACGCCCATGTCCAGGCGGCCGCTCGCTCGGGCTGCTCCCGCCATGCTTCGACCGCCGCCAACGCAATCGAGGCCGTGATGCAGGCCTCCACCCACGGGCCCGGCAGGGCCGGCGGGACGAGCGAAGCAACCACGAGGGTGAGGCTATGGCCCACCGTGAAGGCTGTGACCGTGCGCAGGTGGTCGCGCACTCGGCCGCCCAGCAGCAGCAGGGCCAGCAAGAACAGGAGGTGATCGACGCCCACCAGGATGTGCACGCCACCCAGCTCGAAGTAGGTCGCAAGCGTGCCGCCAAGGCCCGCCACCGCCGCCCCGCGACGCAGAGGCAGCGACGGCGCATCGGGACCCAGGCGAGCATGGAGCACGGAGCCGTCGGGCCACCGCGCGTCCACCAGCACGTCGACCGGATCGGTCTCAAGCCCGGCCACCGACAGGGTGCCGCGCAGGCCCACCGGGCCGCAGGCCCACCGGTGCGGCCCGTGCTCGACGCAGTGCTCGGGCAAAACGGGGCGCAGGGCGTCGGAGGTGGGCCCGCGGGCGGTGACCGCCGGCGCCGACCAGCGCACCGAGACCTCGCCATTGGGGTGGGCCTCGAGCGACAGGGTCGCCGGACGAAACTCGTGGGCTCGGGCCGAGGGCGCCGCCGCGCAAAGCCCCAGCCACGCCCCGAGCACCCGCCATGCCCAACCCAGCCGCTGCCTCATGGCACCACCCGAACCGACGCCCGCTGGCGCAGCGCCTTGAGGCCACGCGCGAGGTTTTGGTCTCGTCGCTGCCGCTGCCAGTCGGCGAGCACCCGATCACGAACCTGCGCAAGCGGCAGCGCAACGCCGGGCTGCTCGACATCCACGTGCACCGCATGCCACCCAAAGCTCGACTCGATCGCCACCCAGCGACCCACGGGGGCGGCCTGCACCACCTGCGCAAAGCTCTCCCCGTAGCGCTGGCCGAGCGCCGCACGATCGGCGGGACCTTGCACAGGCCCGTGGGCGAACGCATCACCCTGCCCCGTCGGATCCTCGCCGGCCTCCAACCGGGCGACCCAGCGTCGCGCCTGCGCCTGCGACGATGCGTCGTGCCCCGCCACGAACACGTGCACGAAGCCGCGTCGCGAGGGACGGCGATACGACCGGGGGTGCTCGTCGAGCCATTGCTGCAAGATCTCGTCCCCGGGATCGTCGACCGGCTCGGCTTGTTCGAGCACGAACCGCATCTTCTGCGCCAACCGCCGCCGCACGATCGGATCGGCGCGATCCAAACCTCGCGCCCGGGCCTCCCGCACCAGTAGCTCGCGTTCGACCCAGTCGTCCACCAGCCCCTGCACCTGGGCGGGGGTCGGCGACTCGCCGTGCTGGCGCACGAAATCATCCTCGAGGGCGGCGACGGTCGCCGCCCTCACCTCCACCTCGTGGGGCGACGGCGGGCGGGCCAGCCGATAAAGCCCCCACAGCACCGCGCCCACCAGCACCAGGCTCACCCAGGGACCGCGCCGTGGGCTCGGTGGAGATCGCGGTGGGCTCATGCCGGCATCGTCGCACGAAATCGGGCCATGGATTGTCGCTCGGGCCCTCAGCTCGGGCCCTCATAGGCACCGATAAGCGTCGTACTGACCACGGCCGGCTCGTAGAGCTCGGCCAAGAGCCGCTGGTGCGCCCGATCGGCGAAGAAGGCCTCCTTGTCGGCGGGGCTGGGGAACGACAGCGAGCACACCCGATTGATCTCGGCCTCGGTGGGGCTCTCGATCACCTCCGACACCACGAAGTCGTACACGAACCGGCCCCCGTAGGCGGTGAGGATCGGGCGCATACGGGCACAATAGAGCGAGTAGCGTACGGGATCGCGGACCTCGAGGCCCATGATGATCACGTGACGCACCAGCTCGTCGAGCATGGCCGCCGACCGTAGCACGCCCGGGTTGCGCCGCGCCTCAGGGGATCGGAACGTTGGCGCACGCCTCGGCGATCGCGGTCGCGAGCGCATCCCCGAACACCATCGCGTAGTCGCCGGTCCCTTCGATGTCCCCCCACGGTGGCTCGTCGTCGTCGAACTGGTTCATGAACTGCCACAGCTTTTGGTTGACGTCGAGCGTGCACGCCGGGATCAGCCCGCTGATATACACGCAGTCCTCGGGGCGCCCATCAGCCCCCGCGCACGCCGTCTTCGCCTCGAACACCATGTCGCGATAGATGTCCTTGGACTCCGGCGACTTGTCCGGCTCGTCGGTGAGGAAGAAGACGACCAACAGCGCGCTCTCGTCCCGCAAGAACCCCCCGTTCTCCGCCGCGTTGGCCGGGTGGGTCGCGTAGCCGGCGGCGGCCACCGGCATCTCGAACGAGCACCCCTCCTCGCCGGCCGCCACCGCGGCCTCGGAAAACCAATCGGTCAGGGGCGCGGGATCGTCGTCGGACGTGGTCTCGAAGTACCGCGTGCCCGCATACTCGAACAGCTTGCCCTGGGCGCCGTTGCCCATCGCGTTCATCACGTCGGGCGGTACGTATTGGGACTCCACCTCCGCCACCGTCGCGTCGGTCTGGCAGTTCATCGTGCCCTCGATCGCATCGCAGCCCGGATTGAAATCGGTGGTGGTCAGCCCCACGTGGACGTCGATCGCCGGCGGCAGCGCGTCGTACATGGCGGTGATGAACTCGGGGAACTGCTCGGTCAGCGCCAGCTGGTAGGTCTGCATCGACTCGGAGTTGTCGATGACGAACAAGAAGTCGATGAACTCACAGCCGCCGCCGCCGCCCACCGAGGGGGTATCGAGCTTTTCTGGGTCCCCGCCGCTACCACTGCCGTCGGCCACCCCCGAGCCCGACCCGCTCATCGTAGTCATGCCGTCGGTGCCCGTGTCCTGGCTGGGTAGGGCCGGGGTGGTCTCGAAGGTCGTGCCCGACTCGGGAGTCACGGTGCAACCCAGCCCCACCGCCAACAGCCCCACCACGGCGTATTCGATCGTCCCTGCGCCTTGCCTCGACCTCATCGCGACCAGTGTACGCCACTGCGGTCGAAATCGACCCCACCGGAGCCAACCCCATCGGAGCCAACCCCACCGGAGCCAACCCCATCGGACCCAACCCCATCGGACCCAACCCCATCGACCGGGCCGCCGTGCGCGGCGAGGCGATCTCCCCCGGTGGGCCGGATCGCCTCGCCTCGGGCCGCCGTGGGTGCGATCGCGGGTAAAGCCGGTGTTAACCGGGCGGCGAGGGCGGCCATGCCGGTCCAGGATGGACCCGTGAGCCGAACACGACGGACCTCTGGCCCCTGGTGGCAATCGCCGACCTCGTGGATCGGGCTGTTGATCGGCGCCATGATGGGGTGCTCGGCCGCCGATAGCAGCACCCTGCGCCCTACCCCCACGGTCTCCGCCGAGGCCTCCGGCCCCCACGCGCCGCTGGATCCTCTCGACGCGACCATCGCCGAGCACTGGCACGCCGCCGGGGTCACGCCCGCCGCGCCGGCCAACGACACCGAGTTCCTCCGCCGCGTCACCCTGGATCTAATCGGTCGGATCCCTACCCCGGACGAGGTCGATCGCTTCATGACCTCGGACGATCCACGCAAGCGGGCCGCGCTCGTCGACGACCTGCTCGCCCGCGACGCCTTCGCCGAGCACTGGGCCGACGTGCTCACCCAAACGCTCTTGGGCGGCGCGGTGCAGGAGCGTCGGCGGCTGCGCGAGGGCTTGCACACCTGGATCGAGGACGAGCTGCACGAAGGCCGGGGCTGGGACGAGATGACCACCACGATGCTGACCGCCTCGGGCGACACCTCGCCGCCGGGGGCCGCCGCCTTCATGGCCGTGCACGGGCGCAAGAACCAGGTGGAGGCGCTGACCGGGCAGACCGCCCGCGTGTTCTTGGGCCTGCAGCTGCAGTGCGCCCAGTGTCACGACGACCCCGACGATCGCTTCACCCAAGACCAGTTCTACGGCCTGGCCGCCTACTACGCGCAGACCCGCGTGCGCCAGACCAAGGTGGACGGGGTCCGGGTCCCCCGGATCATCGACAAGCGCCGTGGCCAGATGCGCATGCCGACCGAGACCGATGCCCCGGGCGATCGCAGCGGCCCCCGGGTCACGCCCTCGTTTCCCGCGCTCGACGTCGGTCCGCGCCCGGACGAGACCCGCCGCCAGACGCTGGCCCGCGGGGTAGTGGGCTCGCCCCTGTTCGCCAAGGCCGCCGTCAACCACGCCTGGGCTCAGCTGATGGGGCGCGGAATCGTGGAGCCCTGGGACGATCTGGGCGCGCTGCAAGGCACCGAGCACCCCCCCTTGCTTGAGCACCTCGCGGCCGATCTGGTGGCGCACGACCACGACCTGCGCCACCTACTGCGCCAGATCGTGCTGTCGAGCGCCTACCAGCGCAGCTCCCAAAGCGAGGCCGAGGGCGCGGCCGCGCGGACCCAGGCCTTTGCCCAGGCCGCCGTGCGACCCATGAGCACCGACCAGCTGCTGCGTAGCTTGCTGGTGGCCACCGGGCTGCAAGACGTGCAGGGCCGGGCCTTTCGCCGCGAGGTGCAGACCCGCCGCCAGCGGATCTCCAAGGAGTACGCCCTGGTCTTCGACGACGACGAGATGGCCTCCGCCGACACCCTGCGCGGCAACGTGCCCCAGGCGCTACTGCTGCTCAACGGCGAGCTGACCAACCAGGGGGTGGCCGCTCGTGCCGGCGCGGTGGCCCGGATCCTCCGCGATCACCCCGAGCCCTCCGCCCGCCTCGACGCCTTGTTCGTGCGGGTCTTCGGCCGCCCCCCATCGGCCGAGCGACGCGCCGAGCTGCTCACCTTCGTCGACGGGCGCGACCACGACCCCGAGGCCTACGAAGATCTGATGCACGCGATGCTCGTGTCCAGCGAGTTCCTCACGATCCACTGACGACCAAGCGACCACCAAGCGACCACCAAGCGACCACCAAGCGACCACCGAACGACCGAGGATCGACATGCGACCCACCCGACGTCACCTCCTGCACCTGGGCCTCGGCGCCCTGGCATCGTCTCTGGTCCGCCCCTCCGCACGCGCGGCTCGGCCCTCCCCCGACTCCCCCTCCCCAAAACCCCATGGGGGCCGGGCCCGCGCCTGCATTTTGCTATTCATGCACGGCGGCGCCAGCCAGATCGACACCTTCGACCCCAAGCCGGGGCGCGACACCGGGGGCGAGTTCTCCGCGATCCGCACTGCGCTGCCCGGCGTGCGGATAAGCGAGCACCTTCCCGGCCTCGCCCAGAGGCTCGACCGGCTCGCCCTCATCCGCTCGCTGACCGCCCGCGAGGGCAACCACGACCGAGCCCGCTACCTGATGCACACCGGCTATCCTCCCCAGGGCGGCGCCCAACACCCGGCCTTCGGCGCCTGGGTGGCCGACGGTCGCGACGCGGGCGCGCTGCCGGGCTACGTGGCGATCGACACCCCCGGTCAGGGGCCGGGCCTGCTGGGGGCCGCACGGGCGCCCTTCGTGGTCCGCGACGCCCGACGCCCCGTCCGCAACCTCGCGCCCACCCGCCCCGTCGCCGCTTCCCGCCAGGACGACCGCGCCGCCCTGTGGCGCTCGCTCCAGGGCGACTTCGCGGCCCATCATCCCTCCCCCCACGTAGCGGGCCACCGCGACGTGCTCGAGCAGGCCCTGACCATGATGGCCTCCCCCGCCACCGAGGCGTTCGATCTATCGCGCGAGACCGAAGCCATGCGTGCGCGCTACGGTGACTCCGGGTTCGGCCAGGGCTGCCTGATGGCCCGACGACTGGTCGAGGCGGGCGTGCCCTTCGTGGAGGTCGGCCTGCGCGGCTGGGACACCCACGCGGACAACTTCGATCGCGTCCGCGCGCTATCGGGGCCGCTGGACACCGGCATGTCCGCCCTGCTCGACGATCTCGGCGCCCGCGGCCTGCTCGACGAGACCCTCGTGGTCTGGATGGGCGACTTCGGCCGAACCCCCCGGATCAACGGCCGCGGCGGCCGCGATCACTACCCGGCCGCCAGCAGCGTGCTGGTGGCCGGAGGCGGCACGCAAGGCGGACAGGTGATCGGGGCAACCGACGCCGACGGCTACGAGATCGCCGACCGGCCAGTCACCGTGCCCGACCTTCTGCACACCATGGCCGCCACGCTGTCGCTCGACCCCCACGACACCCGCATGACGCCTACCGGGCGGCCGATCTCGATGATCGACGGGGGGAAGGTGATCGAGGAGCTGCTCTGAGCGCCGCGTGGGGACCTCTCGTCACCCGCGTCGACGCACGCCGACAAACACAAAAGTTACCACCCACCACCACGTGCGCTCGTGTCGCCAACGTCGAGCAGAACACGAGCACCCCGAGTCCCCATCATCCTTGTTGCTGTATCCCGCACCATCTGCAGCGCCTTCGTCGCAGGGCACCACAAACCAGTGAACGGCTACCTGGAGCCTTTTTCGGGACAACCGAATCCTCAAGAGCTCCGTCGGAGCTTTTTTCGAGACCATTAGGTCTTCCAAGAGCTTCGCTGGAGCTTTTTTCGAGTCAATCGAACAGTCAGAAAGCTCCTTGAGAGCTTCATTGGGGACAATCGAGTCTTCAATGGGCTCCGCCGGAGCTTCTGACCAGACCGTGGACGGATGAGTGAACGAGTCGTGGGCTCGACAAAACGCTCGCCCTGCACCCAAGCACCGCCGGCTCGTGCAAGAAACGGATCGGGCTCAACGAAGCCCGCCGTGTGCTCGGACCGTACCGACACTCGCAGACGGGTCTGGGCACGGAGGTCGCCCGCCCGAGCGCTCGACCACTCCGTCCGACAACCGGGTTGCTCTAGAAAGAAAATAGGCGCTGAACGAAGTTTCGAATCTTCATCCGTCGCGGGTTGCCCGTTCGTCGGTGACGAGCTGATCTGACCGTGGACACGAGACAGATACTACCCGTCCGTACCTCGACCGAACCACACGCGGCCGTCAGCGTACAGCCAACGCCGACAACGAAGCCGACGCGCCGCTCATGCCGTCCACCCAGTACGCGATACTGTCTCGGATGCGTCGCTCAACCCTCCTCGTCCTGCTCGCCCCTCTGACCCTCTCCATCGGCTGCGGAGACGACGCGAGCGCCGAGGGACCGCCGGCTCCCCCGAGCACCGGCGCCGACCCTTCATCCACGGGACCGGCGAGCCCCACGAGCGCGGGGACGGCCGCCGACGAGACCGGCGCGTCGTCGTCCGGCACCGCCGGGAGCGCCTGCTCGGGGCAGCAGCCGGCGATCGTCACCGACATCGACGAGACGCTGACCCTGTCGGATGCCGAGTTCATCATGCAGATCGCCGACGGCACCTACGACCCCATCGAGCGCGAAGGGGCCGCGGCGCTCATTGGCGCCTACTCCGAGCTCGGCTACCACGTGCTCTACCTGACCGCGCGCTCGGAGATGATCACCGTGTCGGGCACCGACGAGACCGCGCGCGAGGCCACCGCCCGCTGGCTGCAAGAGCACGACTTTCCCGTCGACCCGACCCGCACCTCGCTGGTGCTCGCCCCGATGCTGATGCTGGGTGACGACATCCAAGCCTACAAGGCCCAGGCCCTGATGGACGGCCAGGCCACCGGCCTGCGCTTCGACTACGCCTACGGCAACGCCACCACCGACATCGGCGCCTACGCCGAGGCCGGGATCCCGCTGGCGGCCACCTTCATCATCGGCGAGCACGCGGGCGAAGAAGGCACCGTGGCAATCGAGGGCGAAGGCTGGGTCGAGCACGCCCAGGCGCACCTCCCGAGCGTGCCCGCGGTCTGCGACGACATGTCATAGCCCGACCCGACGTCGACGCCACACGCCCAGCACCGGCAGCAGCCACAGCAGCGAGCCACCCGTCGGCGACGTGCGGACACTACATCCCCCACCGCCGGGTTGCTGGCCCCCGTCCCCGCCCGACCCATCGCTCCCCGAGGTCGACCCCGGGCCCCCGGTCGCGCCCGGCGCGGGGCCGGTGCTGTCCATCTCGCCCCCGCTGCCGCCCCCGCTGCCGTCCAGACCCCCGGTGCTGTCCATCCCGCCCCCGGTGCTGTCCATCCCGCCCCCGGTGCTGCTGCCACCGTCCAGATCACAGGCGTCGCCGACCCCATCGCCATCCTCGTCGGCCTGGTCGTCGTTGGCGTCATCGGGGCAGTTGTCCTCGTCGCCGCAGACCCCGTCGCCGTCGACGTCGTCGAGAGGATCGCTGGGGCACAGATCGCAGGCATCCCCCGCTCCATCCCGATCGCCGTCGATCTGCCGGGGGTTTTCGACCTCGGGGCAGTTGTCCATCAATGCACAGACGCCGTCCGCATCCGCGTCGGCCACCCCGTCGTCCTCCCCGGGGCAGGCATCACAAAGATCCCCCACCCCATCCCCGTCGGCATCGTCCTGCGTGGGGTTTTGATCCGCACGGCAGTTGTCGTCGTTGGCACAAAGGCCGTCCATGTCCAGGTCGTCGTCGGCATCGAGCGGGCAGATGTCGCAGACCGCTCCGACCCCGTCCATATCCTGGTCGATCTGGGCCGGGTTGAAGGCCTCGGGGCAATTGTCCATCGCCGCGCAGATGTCGTCGTCGTCGACGTCGTTGCCCGGATCGTCGACACACTCGTCGCACAGATCCCCAACCCCATCCATGTCCAGGTCGGCCTGAGCCGGATTGGCGTCGAACGGACAGTTGTCCAACCCGTAGCAGACCCCGTCGACGTCGTCGTCGTCGAGAGGATCATTGGGGCACACGTCACACACGTCCCCCTGACCATCCGCGTCCATGTCGACCTGGGGCGTGTTGGCATCGAGCGGGCAGTTGTCGCACACCGTACCCACCCCATCGCCATCGCCATCCTGCTGGTTGGCGTTGGAGGCGGCCGGGCAGTTGTCACACAGATCGCCCACCCCGTCGGTGTCCGTGTCGTCCTGTAAAGGATCGGCCAGGCCGGGGCACACATCGCAGGCATCCCCCGCCCCATCCATGTCCGAGTCTAGCTGCATCGGATCGAAATTCACCGGGCAGATGTCCAGAGCAAAGCAGATCCCGTCGGCATCCGGGTCGTTGCCCGGATCGTCGACGCAGTCGTCACAGACGTCTCCGACCCCGTCCATGTCGAGATCTTCCTGCCCCGGGTTGGCGATCGCCGGGCAGTTGTCGGCGAAATCGTCGAACCCGTCCCCGTCGGCGTCCCCGGCCGCGAGGTAGGCGATCATGTTGGCGCGCAGGTTGAGCGACTCGGGCGCGGGGGTCCAGTAGTTGGAGGTCGTCAGCCCCCCAAAGAACACCCGACCGGTGCCCGGCCCGGCCAGCTCGGCCAGTTGAGTGTCGCCGACCGAGTCCTGGATGAGCGACACCAGGCCCGGTCCGCTCACCGACGCATGGGCATAGGCGCTCCCCGTCCACGTCAGCACCGTGGGCAAGAAGGGGCCGTTCCAGATCGGATGCATCGGATCGACGGCCACGCCCGGATCGACGGAGGAGTTGCTGTAGTTGAGCACCACTCCGCCAAAGCCCCAGTTTTGCATCCCCCCCTCGTTGGGCGCCGCGTTGAGCAACAGCGTGCCCCCAGCGGTGACCCAGGCCTCGAGCGCCGCCTGATTGGCCATCAGGAACGCCTGGAGCTCCAGCGCATTGTCGTCGCTGCCCTCCAGGTACAAGAACGTGTACACGGGAGTAAACAGCGCCGCGGGATCCACCGTCTCGTAGCGCAAGTCGTCCCAGCCGGCCACGCCAAACACCAAGTCCATGGCCTGCTCGTTGACCGTTTGGTTCCACGGCTGGCCCACCGTCGAGCGCACGTAGGCGGGGACGGCCTGGGCGTCGGCCTCGAGCAGCGCCAGCGTGCTGGCGACGGTCAGCACCCCCAGCGCGGCGGTCATCAGGACGGACGAAGCCGCGGACGAAACCGCGGACGAAGCCGCGGACGAAACGACAGACGAAGCATGGACACGGTAGTTGATCATCGTGTAACCCCCGGAACTCAATCGAGACTCGGTGATTGTCGGCCGTCCGCCCGCCGCTTGGGAACCCCTCGGTGCACCCGTTGTCCCTCGGATTCCATGTGTTGCCGCCATTCCTGCTGCCTGCCCGGCGGCCCCCTCCGCGACCCAGGCGACGAGCCACCCGCTCAGGCGCCCATGCTGGGCGTGTTGAGCGTGCTGCTGCTGCTGATCCCCAGCCTGCTGCTGATGGCTCAGGTCACGCAGCTGGCCGAGATCACGATCTCGACCCCCCACTTTGCCAAAGAGGGGCCACGCGACCCCACGATCTACTGCGGGCGGATCCAGCGGCTGCACATCGCGATCACCCACGGGGGCCTGTACGCCCGCCGTGGCGGTCGTCCGTGGGAGCGGGTGGGAACATCCCGCGATCCCCACGACCCTCGGGCCCTGGCCGCCGTGGCCCTGGCCCACAAGCGCGCCGAGCCCTACCAGTCCACGGTCTTCGTCACCGCCCAGCCCGACGTGCCCTACAAGACCCTGGTCGCCACGCTCGACGTCCTGCGCGGACCCGGGTGCCACCTGTCATCGCTCGAAGCCGGCGAGACCGAACCCGCCGATTGCTGGCTATGGCACCCGATCATCCAGTCGATGCCCCCCGACGCCTGGCCACCCAGCCGCACCGATCCCTCAGGGCACCATGTACTCCCCGCCGGGCACGACCAGCCCCGGGACCTCGACCAGCTCGAGCATCGCGCGCACGGCGGTCACCCCCACGAACAATAGCGTGGGCAGCACCGCCACCAACCACCCGCGCAGGATGCTGATCTGGTGGGTCTTGGCCAGCGCCACCCCGAGCACCCCCCAGTGGACGACGGCCAGCCCTCCCAGCACCTGCGCGTAGATCATGCCGCGCATGTGGCCGAGGTAAAGGGGGATGTCGACCAACCCCACCACCACCAGCACCAAGCCGAGCACGTAGCCGCACGCGCGCATGCTCGCGCCGATCGATCGCGACGCGCCACCGGTCAGCGCCACGCCGATGTGGGCCAACAGCCCCTCGACGAAGTAGAGCAGCGGCAGGCCCACCGGGATCATCAGCAGGATCCACAGCGAGAGCACCCGCACCAACGAGGGCTCGACGATCGCGTAGATCGGGCGCATCGGCACGCCGGTCCCCTCGGTCGCGGTCAGCTGGCGCACCCCGAGGATCACCAGCAGCACGATCCACGGGGGCACGCGCAAGGTCGCCAAGAAGCGCATCACCCGACCGTGGGCGATGGGCTCGGGACACACGCGAAAGCTCTGCGCGGGGCGGATCACCAGCGCGACCAGGGTGCGACGGCAGCGATCGCCCCACGACCGCGACTCGGTGTCCTCCAGTGGAATCGGGCGTGGACGCGACGACTCGGGGGACACCAAGGGCTGGGCAGCGCGCGGCACGGCCCCCGAGTGTACCCGGGTCGTCTCCGCGGCGCCCGCGGTGCCCCCGCGGGGTGTGAGCCGGCCCGCAGAGGGAGGCGCTCACCGGGCCGGGGCACTTCACACTCGTCGCGCCGCCGTCTACCCTCGCCGCATGTCGTCGTGCCCGCCTTCTGGACGACGCCGCGCCACGGGGACCCCGCTGGCGTGGGGGGCCGTGTTGGCGTGGATCCTGGCCATGGCCGGATGCCCCCGCAGCACCGGACCCGGCAGCGGACCTCCTCAGCACTACGACGATCCCTCGGCCATGATCGAGGTCTTCGAGGACTCGGAGCGCGACGCCTGGCAGATGCCCGACCAGGTGGTGCGCGCCCTGTCGATCTCACGACGTGACGCCACGATCGCCGACATCGGAGCCGGCTCGGGGTACTTCACCCGGCGGCTGGCGGCCGAGGTGCCCGAGGGCCGGGTGTACGCCGTCGACGTGGACCGCGAGTTCGAGGACTACCTGCTCGCCAACCGCGAGGCCTGGGGCACCCCCAACATCGAGCCCCGCCTGGCCATGTACGACGATCCCATGCTCCCGGCGGCGGGGATCGATCTGGTCTTCACCGCCAACACCTACGCGTACATCCGCGATCGCGTGGGCTACTTCGACAAGGTCCGATCGGCGCTCCGCCCCGACGGACGCCTCGTGATCATCGAGTTCCGGCCCGACGCCACTGCGCCCGGCACGATCGCCCCTGCGCCCGAGCACCGGGTCTCGCAGCAGGCGGCGCTGACCGAGCTGGCCGAGGCCGGGTTCACGCTCGAGCGCGAGGAGAACTTCTTGCCGCATCAATGGTTTCTGGTCCTCAAACCCACCCCCTGACCGCTCCCCCCGCCCTGGCCGCCCGAGCCCTCGACGCCTACGGGCGCGCGGTGGGCTACCTGTCGACCCGGCAGCACGCCGACGGCCGGGTCGCGGGCGAGGTGGTGTGGAACCCGATGCTGGCCTGCCAGTACGTGATGCTCCATCACATGGTTGGGCGGCCCGTCGCCCCCCAGCGCGCCCGGTGGATCCATCGGGCGCTCACGGTCCAGCGACGCGACGACGGCGGCTGGGGCATGCACCCCCAAAGCCCCTCGTACCTGTTCCACACCGTGCTGGCCTACGTGACCCTGCGCTTGCTCGGCCACCGCCCCGACGACCCCATGGTCGCGGGCGCCATGGCCTACATCCGCACGCACGGAGACGTCTACGAGGTGCCCACGTGGGGCCGGGCGTGGCTGGCCATGCTGGGCCTTCACCCCTGGGACAGCATGCAGCCGATCCTCCCCGAGCTGTGGCTGCTGCCGCCGGCCCTTCCGCTGCATCCGTCGCGCCTCTACTGCCACATGCGGATGATCTACCTGGGGATGTCGTTCCTCTACGGCAAGCGCTACACCTGCCCCACCGATCCCACCCTCGATGCGATCCGCGCCGAGCTCTACCCCGAGGGCTACGACCCCGCCCGCTTCGCCCGCTACCGCGATCGGATCGCCAAGAGCGATCTCTACGAGCCGCTGAGCCGGAGCCTGCGGCTGGCCTTTGGGCTCTTGCGCCGCGCCGAGCGACTGGTGCCCCGACGCCTGCGCGCCCGCGCCCTGCACGTCGCGCTCGACCACATCCTCTACGAGTTTCGCAGCACCGACTACGTGTGCCTCAGCCCGGTCAACGGCATGCTCTTTTGCCTCGCGCTGCACGCCACCGACCCCGACCACCCCGAGCTGCCCCGCGCCCTGCAGGGCCTGGAGTACTGGATCTGGGAGGACGACCACGAGGGCTTTCGGATCGCCGGGGCCCGCAGCGACATCTGGGACACCGCGTTCATGGTGCAGGCGCTGTGTGAGGGCCCCCCCCTGCCCCGCGCGGTCGAGATGGTGCGCCGGGCATGCCGCTGGCTGCCCACCGCGCAGATCCAGCACGAGCTGACCGGGGGCGCTCGTCACTACCGCGAGCCGGCCTACGGGGGCTGGGGCTTCGCCAACGAGCGCCACCCCTGGCCCGTCAGCGACTGCACGGCCGAGGCCCTCGAGGCGCTGATGCGGGCCGAGGCGCGCGACTTCTCCGACGCCGCCGGCCGCCTGCAGCGGGGCCGCAAGCTCGCGGCCATGGAGTTCGTGCTGCGGCGCCAGAACGACGACGGGGGGTTTGGCTCCTACGAGCCGCGCCGCGGCCCGCTCTTGCTGCGCCACTACAACCCGGCCGAGATCTACGGCAACTGCATGCTGGAGTACTCATACACCGAGTGCACCGGCAGCTGCGTGCGCGGCCTGGCGTACGCCGAGCGCGAGTTGGCCTCGGTGCTCCCCGACGACCTGCGCACCCGGGTGCGACAAGCGGTCGAGCGAGGCACCCGCGCGCTGGTCGACGCCCAGCACCCCGACGGAGGCTGGCTGGGCTTTTGGGGCATCAACGTCACCTACGGCACCTTGTTCGCCTCGGCCGGGCTGCGGGCGGCTGGGCTTTCGACCATGCACCCGGCGATCGTTCGCGGCGCTCGCTGGCTGGTGACCCACCAGCGCCCCGACGGCGGCTGGGGCGAGAGCTACGAGGGCCTGCTCGAGGACGCCCCGGTCCCCCTGCCGGCCGACGTCCCCAGCCAGGTCACGCAGACGGCCTGGGCCCTTTTGACCCTGCTCGAGGTCGCCCCCCACGAGCAGCAGACGATCGAGCGAGGGATCGCGCTATTGCTGGCCCGGCAGCACGAGCACGGCGACTGGCCGGCCGAGCGCGCCGCGGGGGTGTTCTTCAACACCGCCGTGCTCGACTATCGCCTCTACCGGCACGTGTTCCCCACCTGGGCCCTGGCGCGTTATTTGGAGACGTTCGGGGGCTGACACGGGGGGTCGAGAGGTCGATCGATCTCCGCGACCTCATCTACACTCGGCCGATATCAACGACGGCACGAGAGCGACAACTCCACCACATTGGGGCGACTGCCAACCTTCCACGACGACGCGAGATGGGTCGGCACCTTGGCTTCCCACCCGAACGCGAAATCGTCATCGATCAGGTCGGCATCATAGACCTGAACCTCCAACGTGCTCCCTGGACTTGCCACGACGGGCTTCTTGGGTTTCCAGGTCAGATCGTGGCGGTTCTCGGCCCGAGGCGATTTGATACGCTTTCCCGAGCCGATCCTGAAGGACACATAGGGATCAGGTGAAACGTCACCGACATCCCATGGCTTACCCGACTTCTTAGTCTTGGGTAGAGTGACCTGGATCGTGTCGATCGTCCACTCCCTACACGCCGGACCCCCCGGAGTTCCGGGCGACGCCTTGGTCGTGACTCGCGTTGCGGCATCCTCAAAGGTCACCCCTGCATCTGCCAGCTCGCCGGGCTCTCCGAGTGTCCGGAACATCAACCTGCATGGAGCAGGTTGAGAGAACGCCAGCAGATCGATAAGCCCGAGGTCTCGGTTTACCTCTGCAAGGCAGTACCGAGCGTCGTTGCCCGCCTTCTTGAGCGTGCTGATCTCTCCCCGGCTGGCGAGATCCACGATGACCTCGGCCGTATCCACGACGTAACCGACCCCAAGGGGCGTTGCGAGAGCCGAGAGGATGTCCCGATCACTCTGGTACTGCCCCAGCGTATCGACGAGCATCTTGGCGGTCGCTCGGGAGCGTTGGACGTCTGCCTTCGCTCGCTTGATACGGAACGCGCAGTAGTAGAGCCCGACGAGCACGCCGGCCACGACGAGCAACGCCTGTACAGCCCTGGCCCAGGCGGGCACGTTCTTGTTCCGTGCGGCTCGGATCAATAGCCACACGATCAAAAGAGCCAAAATGAGCAGCAGAGGGGTCTTGATCATGGTCTGCGCCGAGACCATGAAGGGTAGACTCCCACGGGCCATCAAGGATAGAGGTCAGAGACGTACGAACCGACGACCACCGACTCGATCGTGGCCGTTCGTATGCGCGCACTCAATTCGTTTCGTTGATCATTATGGCACTTTTGGGACAGTCAGTCTGCTGCTGACCATGCCGCGCGGGGCAGGCGGGCGCGCGACGCCGTGTCCCCTACGGAACGGCCGAGGTGCCCTCGCAGCCGGTCTGAAGCGCGGTCTCGGGGTAGTCGGTGCAGGGGCTGACCGAAAACTCCAGCGGCTCGGCGTTGGGCTGATCGCTCGGCAAGAAGACGCTGTTGGGCTCTACGGCGACCACGATATCCGTCGCGCCACTGGGCAGCCAGCCCGCGGGCATGCACAGATCGACGTAGTTGTCGGTGTCGAGGATGTTGGGCACGTTGAACTGATCGCCAAACGCCACGGGCTCGATGGGATCGGACACCTGCCCGTTGACCACGAAGTCGACCGAGAAGTTTTGCAGGTCGTCGGTGCCCGCCGTCGACCCCGGAGAGCCGGGAAAGCCCGTCCCGGCGCCCCCGCGGCCATCGTCGAACCCGGTGCGATCGAGGCGAGTCACGCCACCGGTGAAGACCAAGCGGATCGCGACCGTCGAGACCGGCTGACCGCTCTGGCCCTGGACGTCGGTGTACGAGGTCGGGCACTGGTTGTCGCCGGTCCCGATGAGCGGACGCAGCCAGGCACTGTGGGTGCGTACCCCCTCGGGGAAGGGCGGCGTGCTCACCGTGCCGGTGGTGGTGATCGTCGAGCCGTCGGGCATCACCAAGGCGACGTCGGTGTATTCGACCTCGAGCGCATCGACCACGGGCTCACCCGACCCGGCCTCGGTGACCGTATCCCCGAACTGGCCGACCAGGGTAATGGTATAGGCCTCGTTGTCCTCGTTGTCCGGAGACAGCGTCGCACAGTCCGGCGTGACCCCCTCGACCCGATAGGTGGTGGGATCAATGGCGTCGCCATCGATCCGATAGCGAAACGACAAGGCGACGGCATCGACGTCGTTGCCCACGTCATCGGCCGAGCACCCCTGCGGGAGCCCCTGGTTGGTGCCGTTGGCTCCGGTGTTTCCGTTGGAAACATTTATGCCGTTATCGATGCCCCAGGTGGCACTGAAGGCCAGCGGCGACCCCGACAGATCGCCGAAGTCTCCACTTCGGCCTCTACCTCCGCCTCCACCCGAGGCGCTCAGAGCGGAAAAGACGACGGACGCTCCGGCAGACGCCGGCAAAGAGGCAAGAGCGGCCGAAGACAATTCCAGTGAAGGATCGGATCCGACGCCGGCTGGCACATTCTGAGCAAGCTCGATTGCAGCGGATCCAGCATAGGCGACGGAAACCGTCGATACGACAAGACCGAGGGGAATGATGACGGAGGGGGCGAGAATCTTCATGATCGACTCGTGAACGGCTTAGTGTTTGTTTTCACAGCGCCTAGCAGCCCGAGATCCTCCACGATGCCGATCGGCTCGATGTCGAGCCAGGCCAGTGGGCATCTGGCGGAAAAACCTACCGAAGCGCTGTCGATAAAGTGACGGCCCACCAAAAAATGTCAATCGACATTTTTAATGAAAATCGGCTCTACGAGGCCGCCAACGCCCCCTTGACTGCAATCAATAGGGGCGACGTCGCTCGACCGACGCTTGGTCAACGCAGCCGGTGCTCATCGAGCCACCGCTCCACTTCGACCCGAAGCTCGCTCGATGCCCCGGGTCGCGCAAGAAGCCCCTCGCGGGCCTGCTCGGCGAGCCTCCGAGCCCCAGCCCGCTGCGAGGGGTCGAGCCACAAGCTGCGGGCCAGCAACAAGCGAGCGCTCGCCAGCCGCTTGGGCGGGACCTCGCCCGCCTCGACGATCGCGAGCGCCTGCTCGGCGAGTGCCCGGGCGGTCGCCTCCTGCCCCCGAGCCAAGGCGACCTCGGCCAGCCCATGGAGCGAGTCGGCGACCGCGACGTGATCCGGCCCCAGCTCCTGCTCGCGGATCGACCGCGACCGCTCGTAGCGATCCCCGGCGTCATCTAGTCGGCCCTGCATGCGCAAGACGAGCCCGATGTTGTCCAGTGACACGGCGACGCTGGGGTGCCGCGGACCCAGGACCTGCTCCTTGGTCGACCGCGCCCTCTCGTGATGCTCCAGCGCCTGCTCCAGCTCGCCCAGCTCCCGCAGCACACCGCCGATGTTGTCGAGCACCGTAGCGACCCACGCGTGACGAGGACCCAGCGCACCTTCGAGGATCGCCAGCGCCCGCCGGTCGACCTCGAGCGCCCGCGACGGGTCACCCAGCTCCGCCAAGGCCTCCCCGATGTTGCTCAGGGTAACCGCCAGGACTGGCTGGCCCGGGTCGAGGGCTACCTGCTGGATCGCCAGCGCCCGCTCGTGATGCTCGAGCGCCTCCTCGAAGCGCCCCAGGGCCTGCAGCACCGCGCCGATGCTGTTGAACGAATTGGCGATGTCGGGGTGGAGAGGATCGAGCGCGGCGCGCTGGATCTCCAGCGCCTGCCGGTGGCGCGCCAGCGCGTCCTCCCGCCGCCCCTGCGCGGCAAACACGTGGCCGATGTTGCCGAGCACTATGGCCACGTAGGGATGGCCCGGGCCCAGCGCGGCCTTGTCGATCGCCAGGGCGCGCTCGTGGTGAACCAACGCCTCCGAAAGCTGTCCGCGCGTGCGAAGAACACCGCCGATACTATTGAGCGTGCTCGCTACGTCGGGGTGATCCTCGCCCAGCTGGGCCTGCTGAATGACCAGCCCCTGCCGCTGATGGGCCAGCGCGTCCTCGTACTGCCCCTGCTGGCCGAGCACGGTGCCGATGTCCTTGAGCACCCGGGCTTCGTCCAGCGGCTCGGCCTGGCGGCTGCGCGCCAGCGCCAGCGCCGTCGTGCTCCACTGCAGCGCGCGCTCGGGTCGCTCCTGGCGAACCCCCACCACGAAGACCAGCTGGCCCACCGCCAGTCGCTCCACCGGCCCGTGCCCCTGCTGGGCCGCCAGCACGTACGCGCGCTCGAGATCTTGCTCCGCTTGCGCGTACTGCCCTCGCTGCTGGTGTCGCAGGCCCCGCTCCAGCAGGGCCTCGGCCACGAGCGGACCATACTCAAGCGCCTCGGCCTGCTCCATCACCGCCTCGACTCGGGGCATTGCCTCGTCGTAGACCCCACCCTCGTCTCGCACACGGATCTCCGCCAGCTGCTCGCGAAGCCCCTGCACCCGGGCGGCGATCTCGGGATCATCGGAGGGCGGCAGCCCGGCCCGCAGCGCCTCCACGTCGGCGCACCGCGCCACGCCGGGCAGCCGAGCCACCAGCGTCACCGCCGTCTGCACCCGGGCCGCGTCGGCCTGCGCCAGCACGTCGACCGCCTCCCGCATCGCGACCCTTCGCTCCCCCAGGCAGCCCATCCGCAGATCCATCACCTCGGGCGACTGCTCGGCCCGCACGCTGGTCGCCTCGCAGGCCTCGGTGTAGCCACGGGCCCACGCCTGCCCATACGCATCGAGCCGAGCCTCCACCCGCTCCCAGGTGCCCCGCGCATAGCCCAGCTCGGTGCCCACGATCGCCGCTTGTACCTGCCCGCGGCGCCCGTCGTCCCAGATCCCTTCGAGCTGCGCCCACGCGCCCTCGCAGCGCGGCTCGACCTGGGCGTAGCGCCCCACGCCCACGCCCAGCGCCGCCACGCTCACCACGAGCACCAGCCACCACCCGCGGCGCCGTCCGGGCGCGACGAACCGATGAAGCTCGGCCAAGAGCGCGTCCATCGACGGCCAGCGCTGCTCGGGCCGCGCCGCAAGACCTCGCAGCACCACCCGTCACAGGGCCCCCGGCACCGCCGTGCCCCGCGGCGGGGGCCGGACCTCCGCCCGGGTGATCGCGTGGGTCAGCTCGTCCAGCGAGCTACCCACGAAGGGCCGCTGCCCGTAGAGCGCTTCATAGAGCGACACGCAAAAGCTGAACTGATCGCTGCGCGCGTCCGCCCGGCGACCGTCGAGCTGCTCGGGGGGCATATACGCGGCCGTGCCCAAGACCATCCCCGTCTGGGTCAGCAACATCGGCGGACCTTCGCCATCCGCAGAAGGGACCTCGGACGATGACCCCTCGAACGACGCCGGCGGATCCGAGCGCAGCGCAACGTCGCGGACCAGCCCGAAGTCCAGCACCCGCACCCGGCCGTGCTCGTCGATGATGCAATTGTCCGGCTTGAAATCCCGGTGGACCAGCCCGGCCGCATGCGCGGCGCCTAGCCCTTGCGCCGCCTGCCCATACACCCGCACGCACTCCCGCCACCCATGCGTGCCCTGCTGCCACCGACGCAGCGTCTGGCCCGGCACCAGCTCCATCGCGATGAACCATTGGTCGCGAGCCTGGCCCACCTCGTACACGTGCACGACGTTGGGGTGCGAGAGCTTGGCCAGCGCCTGCGCCTCGCGCCGCAGTCGCTGTGCGTGCCCCTGGGTGGTCCCCGAGCGCAGCAGCTTGAGCGCCACGGAACGGTCGAGTGCTTGATCATAGGCCTCGAAGACCGTCCCCATCGCGCCGTGGCCGATCGTCCTCGAGATCGCATAGCGCCCCAAAGTGCGCCCCTTCCCGATGACCGCCGCCTCGTCGACGTGATCCGATCGCCCCGACGCTTCGGCCGAACCTCGGGCGCTCGCGTCCGTCGACGACGCCCCGAACAGCGCCCGGCGAGCCCGACGACGCGCCCCCGCGAGCACCTCGGGCGGAGGCCGCAGCGGACGCTCGACGCCGCCCCGCTTGCCCCGCTCGTCCCCCGTGCTCACCCGACCTCGACGCGCTCTCGAACGACTCGGGCCCAGTCCTCCAGCCCGGACATCGTGCTCTCCACCTGCTCGGACGAGTCGGCCAAGCGCTCGAGCCGCTCGCGCAGCAGCCGATGCGCCCGCCGTAAGCGACTGCGCACGGTCCCCTCGGGAACCTCGAGCGTCTCGGCCAGCTGTGGACCCCGCAATCCCTCGAAGTACCGCAGCTCCATCAGCACCTGAAGCTCCACCGGCAAGCCACGCAGCGCCTGCAGCAGGATCCGCTCTTGTCGCTGCCTCGACAGCAAACCGGTAGGCGTGGGCCCCAGATCCTCGAGCGAACACTCCGACAGATCCACGGGCCGTGCCGCTCGCCCTCGCCGGCGCAGCAGGTCGTAGAGCTTGTTGCGCGCCACGGCGAACAGGTAGGCGCGAACGCTTCGGTGCTCGTGCAGGCCATCCCGGTGCTGCACCACCGACAAGAACGTGTCTTGGGCCAGCTCCTCGGCCAATGCATCCTCGACCTTGCCGTAGAAGAACCGATAGATCGCGTCGAAATGGCGCTCGAACAGCTGGTTGCCCGCCCGATCGTCTCCCCCCTGCCACGATCGCAGCAGCTCGAGCTCTGGATCCATGGATTCAGATCCTAACACTCCCAAGGCACCCAACGTTTCGCCCTAATCAAACGCCAGGGCCCGATGCCAGGGCCCGATGCCAGGACCCGATGCCAGGGCCCTACGCCAAGGGGCTCCGCGCTCGACGAGCGGGCCCACCGCGTCCGCCGCCCCTCACTCCCCGTCGTCGCTGTCGATCTCGATGATCTCCGCGCTCACCCGGATCACCTTGCGGTCGTTGGCCGCCAGCACCTTGAAGCGGATCCCCTCGTACACGAACACCGACCCGGTGGTCGGCATCTGCCCGGCGAGCTGGGTCAGCAGGTCGCCCACGCTGTCGACCCCCTCCAGCTCTTCGTACTCGACCCCGAACTTCTCTTCCACGCGGCGCAGGCTGGTCTGCCCGTCGAGGTAGACGATACCGGCGTGCTCCATCACCCCGGTGGTCGGCGGCCGATCGCTCTCGTCGAAGATCTGCCCCACGATCTGCTCGAGCACATCCTCGAGGGTGACCACCCCCACCGTGTGCCCGCCGTCGTCGACCACGATGGCCATGTGCACCCGCTGCTCGCGAAATCGCTGGAGCAGATCCTGAATGAGCAGGCTCTCGCTGACGAACATCGGCGGCCGCATCACCCGCTTGATGTCGGCCCGGCCAGGGTGCCGCAGCCCCACCAGCTGCTTGATGTGCAGCACCCCCTTGATCCGGTCCAGATCGTCCTCGAACACCGGCAGGCGGCTGTGCCCCGACTTGTGGGCGCGCTCGATCACCCGGGCGATGTCCCAGCTCAGATCGATCGCGGTCACTTTATCCTGGGGCACCATGATGTCCCGGACGATCTTGTCCTCGAAGCGAAAGATCCCCCGCAGAAGCTCGGCCTGATCGGCGGGGATCGACCCCTCGCGCTGCCCCACCTTGACCAGGTAGTCCAGCTCGTCCGCGGTGACCTTTTGCGCGTCTTCTTCGTTCGAGGCCCGGCGCAGCATGAGGTTGGTCAGCTTGGACAACACCCAGGTCACCGGGGCGAGCACGCGCCCGAGCACGTTGAGCACCGAGAGCACGGGCAGGGCAAACCGGTGCGCATAGATCCGCCCCGCCGCCTTGGGCAGGATCTCGCCGAACACGAGCAAGAGCGCGGTCGTGATGAACACCGCCACCGGCACCGCGTACTCCCCCCACCGTCCCCCCGCGAGGTGACGAATGGCCAGGGCGGTGGCCACCGAGCCCATCAAGGTGTTGGTGACGTTGTTGCCCACCAAGATCGTGGACAGCACGCGCACCGGCTGATCGACCCACGTGGAGACGATCCGACCGGCTCGTCCCCCCTCTTCTTGGATCTTGCGGGCCTGGTGCGGTCCGAGGCTGGTCAGCGCCGTCTCGCTGCCCGAGAAGAACATGCTGCCCAAAAGGCACAGCACCATGGTGACCAGGCCCAGCTTGTCCTCGGGGCTCACGACGGCCCTCCCGCGGCCTCCTCGGCCAACAAGCAGGCCAGCGCCTGCGTGCGTCGACGCAGGCTCGACAGGCTGCTCCACTCCTTGGGGTTGTGAAAGAACTTCCCGTAGGGACCCAGGCCATCGATGCAGGGCACCCCGTGGGCGGCCAGGAGGTTGGCGTCCGATCCACCGCCTTGTCGCGGAGCCTCACCGATCCGCAGGCCAGCCGCCCCGGCGTGGGCCTCGTAGCGCCGGCGCAGGGCCTGGGTGCCGGGCAGCACCTCCATGGGGGGCCGGGCGATCCCTCCCCGCAGCTCCACGGTCGCCTCCCGCAGCCGCGACGGCACGTCGGGCTCGTCCCCGAAGGGATCGGCGGCCAGCGCCTCCATCCGCACCACCACCTCGTGGGCGTCGGACACGGTCAAGAAGCGCGAGTCGATCACGCAGCGCGCCTGGTCGGGCACCGTGTTCTTGGCCGTCCCCCCCGAGATGATGCCCACGTTGACCGTCACGCCGCGCTCGTAGTCGGTGATCGCCTCGGCCGCGATCACCAACCGGGCCAACACCGCGATCGCATTGATCCCCTCGGCGTGTCGCAGGCCGGCGTGCGCGGCTCGCCCGGTCACCGCAAACTCGAAGCGCGCGCTGCCCTTGCGACAGGTGACGATCCGATCCTCGTCCCGACCCGCCTCGAACACCAAAGCGGCGGTCAGCCGCGGGGCCAGGGCCGCAAAGAGCGGCGCGCTGCTGGGCGAGCCCACCTCCTCGTCGCTCACGCATACAAAGCGCAGCCGCAGCCGGGCGTAGGCCTGTGGATCGGTCCGTCGTAGCGCATCAAGGGCGAACACGATGCACGTGAGGCCCGATTTCATGTCGAGCACCCCCGGACCCCGGATGATGTCCCCCGTGTGCGGACCCTCCGGCCCGTCGTCGCGGGTCATCGTCAAAAAGCCCATGCTCCGCGGGAAGACGGTGTCGACGTGCCCGACCACCGCCAGCGATCGATCCTCGTCGCCGGTGGCGGGCGTGCGGTAGATCCGGTGATCGGCGAAGATCCCGGTGGGATCGGGCACCCGCTCGACGAGCAAACCCCGCTGCTGCACCGCCTCGTCGAGGACCTGGGCCGCCGCCTCTACGTCGTCACGAGCGTCCGTGTGGCTCGGCGTGTCGACCAGACGGCGCAACAGCGGCACCTGCTCGCGTTCGAATGCCTCGTCGACGGCCCCATGCAGGGCCGCCCGCGATGATCCGCTCAGGGAAGGACTCGATGGGGGTTCGGCGTCGTCTTGCTCGGGCATGGTCAGGGGGTCGGGTCGAGGTCGGGGAGCAGGGCGGTACCCTGGCCACCGGGCCGTTGGGCGGCGCCCCGCAGGCAGCCGGCCCCCGGACCGATGATGTGCACGGCCCCGATTCCGCGGGCCAAATTGTGGAGGGCTTCCTCTACCTTCGGAATCATACCGCCGACGATGGTCCCGTCGGCGATCGCGGCCCGGGCCTGCGAGGCGTGAAGCACCTCGATCCGCGTGGAGGGATCGTCCTTGTCGCGCATCACGCCCCCGATCGCGGTCACCAGGAACAGGTGATCCACCCCGAGTGCAGCCGCGACCGCCGAGGCCACGGTGTCCGCGTTGATGTTGTAGACCTGCCGGGTGGGCCGCTGCGGGTGCCGCTGTCCGTCGAGGCCCAGCGTATTGAGTACCGGCACATACCCTCCGGCCCAAAGGTGATGCAGCAGCTCCACCTGGACCGCATCGATCCGGCCCACCAAGCCAAAATCGACCGGTTCATCATGTCCCGGCACCGAGATCGGCGGTCGACGATGGGCGGTGACCAGCCCACAGCTCACCCCGCTCAGCCCCACCGCCGGCAAGCCGGCCTCGACCGCGGCGGCGACCAGGTCCACGCTGACCTCACCGGCGAGCACCTGCTTCATGATCTGCAACGTGGGCTCGTCGGTGACCCGGCGACCGCCCACCATCACCTTGGGCACCCCCAGCCGGGCCTGCAGCGCTCCTGCCTGAGGCCCGCCGCCGTGGCACACCAACAGCCGCCAGCCCTCGTCCACCAGGGCCCGCACGTCGGCCAATACGGCGGCCAACCCCCGGTCATCGGCGACGACGTCGCCGCCGAGCTTGAGCACCGCGGCGGGTCCGGCGGTGGGTCCGGTCGTGCTCACGGCCACAGCGCAGGGGCATCCAGGCCCAGGGTCTCGGGCAACCCGAGCACGAGGTTCATCGATTGCACCGCCTGACCGGCGCCCCCCTTGACGAGGTTGTCGAGCGCCGACGTGACGAGCAGCTGTCGCTGGTCCCCGACCACCTCGCCCACCGTCCACGAAACGTCGGCCCACATGCTGCCCTTGATCGCCACGACCTCCGCCGTGCGAGCCCCCGCGCCCAACACCCGCACGAAGGCCGCCCCCTCGTAAAACTCGGCAAACAGCGCCTCCACCCGGGCCGCGTCGACCGACGCGGGGATCTGCACGAAGCTGTTGGCCAAGATCCCGCGGGTCAGCGGAGCCGAGACGGGCACGAATTGCAGCGAGAAGTCGACCGGATGCCCCCCCTGGGCGCAGGCATCGGCCAGGGTCTGCTCGATCTCCGGTGTGTGCTGGTGCACCAGCGGCTTGTAGATCTTGAGGTTGTTGGCCCGCAGCGGGTGATGGGTCCCCGGCTTGGCATAGGCCCCGCTGCCCGACGAGCCGGTGGCGGCCACCGTGTGGACAGCCCCGTGGAGCAGCCCCGCGCGCGCCAGCGGCAACAGACCCAGCGCGATCGTGGTGGCAAAGCAACCCGGCGAGGCGATCCGGCGGGCGCCGACGATCGCGTCCCGATGCAGCTCGGGCAAGCCATAGACATAGGTCCCCAGGTGCTCGGGATGGGGGTGGGTCTGCCCGTAGAACTGCGCGTAGGCATGTGCGTCGCGCAGCCGAAAGTCGCCGCTCAGATCGATCACGCGCGCCTTCACGTCGACCAGCTCAGGCGTAAGGGTAGCGCTGACCTTGTGGGGCAACGCCAGGAACACCACGTCCATGCCCTGGGCCGCCTGCGCGGGCGGGATGTTCTGGAACGTCAGTCCAGTGCGATGGAGGTTGAGGTGAACCGCCTCGAGCGGCTCGTCCACGTGATCGATGCTGGTCACCCGCGAGAGCTCCACCCCGGGGTGTGCCCGCAACAAGCGGACAAGCTCCGCGCCTCCGTATCCCGTCCCGCCAATGATGGCGACTGTTGGCTTGCTCCCCTGCTCGCTCACGCGTTCGATCCTCGTCGTCGGCGTGTAACACAGACCGCCGACCCGCCTCGATGAGCGGACCCGCGTCCGACGACAGCGCAAAACGCACATTTTCGCCGAGCCCGGCGCCGCCCCCACCCTCGGTCACGACATCCGTGTCGTAGTGGGACCCGCGCCGTCGCGGCCAAGTCGGACATCCGCGTCATACCTAGAACCTAAAATGCGTGGGCCGCGATACGTGTGACATCATGACCCATGCAATTTCAAGAACTTGCCAAATTGGCCCGCGTCCTGCTTAGAGGGTGAGTGTCGACGGAGCCGAGCGACTCCAACCGGCAAACGTCAGGTGAGCGAAGGAAGAAACTCATG
>JBCCWC010000143.1:0-40709 GCA_039194325.1 Myxococcota bacterium | reverse complement strand
GAAGATCTCGAGGTGGGCCTCGGAGCTCCGGCATCCGACCCCGGCAGCTCCGACCCCGGGCTCGAGATGGCGGAATTCGATCAAGAGTTCGCGGAGATGGAGAACACCTCGGCCAAGCCCGCGCCCTCGCCGGACATAGCCGACGAGATGGAGGCCGCATTCGACGGCCTGCTCGACGAGCCCGAGCCGGCGCCCGCTCCTGCTCCGATCCCCGAGCCCGAGCCCGAGCCCGAGCCCGAGCCCGAGCCGGTGATCGAAGCCGCTCCCGAACCTGCGCCGGTGCCCACGCCGACCCGGGCGTCCACTCCCCCACCGACGCCCGCTCCCGCCCCCGAGCCGGTCGCGGCCACGCCTGCACCGGCCTCCACCCCCGAGCCCGCCCCCACTCCCGCAAGCGGCGGCAAGGAGTTTCGGGCCCAGCGCGAGGTCATCCAGCTCAAGAGCCAGCTCAACGCCAAGAACCGCGAGATCCTGGCCCTCAAGGACGAAAACGAGGACCAGCAACGCGCGGTCCTCGATGCCAAGCACAAGACCCGCGAGCTGCAGGCCCAGCTCGGCGATCTCGAAGACAAGCTCCTGAACGCCGAAGAGCGGGTGATCACCGCCCAGGAGCAGGCCGACGCGGCCAACCGCGACAAGAACACGGTCCTCAAGCGAGAAGAGGGCCTCAAGCTCCGGCTGGAAGGGACCCAGAAGAAGGTCAAGGATCTCGAAGAACAGCTGACCGAGGCGAAGCAGCAGGCCAACGAGGCCCAGCAGGGCGGCCAAAAGAAGATCGCGGCCCTGCATCGCGAGCTCGAGTCGGCCGAGACCGATCTGGCGACCGCCCGCCAGGAGCTCGACGACACCCGCGCCGCCCTGGAATCGATGCAGACGCAAAACACCGAGCTGAACGCCGGGCTCGAGGAGCAGACCACCCAAGTCCACGGGCTGACCGAGCGGGCGAACGGACTCGAGACCGAGGTTCAGGGCCTGCAGCAGACCCTGGTCCAGACCAAGCACGACGCGGCCACCGAGCTCGAGACCAAGCTGGCCGAGGCGGCCGAGGCAGCCGCCGCCGACAAGGCCGCCGCCCTGCAGGCCCAAGCCAAGGAGCACCAGGCCGAGGTCGAGTTCGGAGAAACCCAGCATCGCTCCGAGCTCGAGCGGATTCGCGGCGAACTCGAGGGGGTAAACACACAGCTTCAACAGTCGCAAGAGGCGGCCGAGACCCTGCGGACCCAGTCCGAAGAGCAAGCCCGCTCGCTCGAGGGCCAGCTGCGCAGCACCCACGACGAGCTCCAGGCCGCGACCGCGCAGCTCGGCCAGATCCGTGAACAACTCGCCGCCGCCCATGCCGAGCTCGAGTCACGCCGGAGCAACGAGCACCGGGCCCAGCAGGCCCTGGCCGTCGCGCTGCGCGTGCTCGACGGGCAGCCCACTCCGTGAATCGCGTTCACGGCGACACCGCCAACCTCAAGGCGAGCCACGTTCGCCAGCTGCAGAAGCTGGGGGATCGTTCGATCGCGGCCGACCAGATCGTGGGTCCCTCGCTCGCCCGAGATCTGCTCGATCTGGCCCACGAGATCGGCCGTCGGATCGGCCTGTTCATCGACCGTCGCGGTCGGATCTCCCGGGTGATCCTAGGGGATGCCCACAGCCTCGAGCTGCCCGAGTTCTCTCGTGTCCGTGGCGTGGCCGGCCGCCTGCGGGGCATCCGACTCATCGTCACCCACCTGGTGACCGAGCCGCTGGACCGCGAGGAGCTGGCCGATCTGGCCAAGCTACGCCTGGATCTGATCGCGGCGATCCACCGCGGACCCGCCGGAATCGCGGTCGACCTGGCCGGGCTCACCCCCCCGCCCCCCGACGTCCCCGACGCCTTTCACACGCGCACCTTCACGCGCACGCCGCTGGCCGTGCTGGCCCGGGCGGCCGACGAGGGAGTCGAAGGAGTCGAGGGGGCCGCCCTGGCCCAGGGGGACGTCGAAGCGGATCTTCCCGTCCCGCTGCTGCCCTTCCTACGGGAGCTCGAGTCTCAGCTCGAAGCGGCCACCGCTCGGGCCCGCGCCGAGATCCAGGGCACTCGAGCCATGGTGCTGATGGTGCACGATGGAGGCCACCAGGTCGCGGCCCGCAAGGCCGAGCTGCGCGAGCTATGTCGCACCGCCCGCGTCGGCCTGGTCGAGCTGGTGGAGCAGCGCCGACGCCGACCCGATCCTCGGAGCTTCTTTGGCTCGGGCAAGCTGCGGCAGGTGCTCGTCCGAGCCCTGGAGCAGGACGTCGAGTTGCTCATCTGCGACCCGGAGCTGAGCGCCTCTCAGGCCCGCACAATCGCGGCACAGACGGATCTGAAGGTGATCGACCGAACGATGTTGATCCTCGACATCTTCGCCAACCACGCCCGCAGCTCCGACGGAAAGCTCCAGGTCGAGCTGGCCCAGCTGCGATACCTGCTGCCCAAGATGGTGGGCAAGGGCACCATGATGTCGCGCTTGATGGGCGGCGTTGGTGGCCGCGGCCCGGGTGAGACGAAGCTGGAGATCGACCGCCGGCGCGCCAAGGATCGGATCGCCGACCTCGAGCGACGCCTGGTCCGGATGCGCAAGCAACGAGACCAACAGCGCGCCCGTCGAAGGCGCTCGCGGGTGCCGGTGGTGGCGATCGTCGGCTACACCAACGCGGGCAAGAGCACGCTGCTCAACAGCGTCACCGGCAGCGAGGTCGACGCCGAAAACAAGCTCTTCGCCACCCTCGACCCCACCGTCCGCCGGCTCCGCTTCCCGATGGATCGCGAGATCGTGCTGCTCGACACGGTGGGCTTCATCCGAGACCTGCCCCCGGCGCTGCGGCAGGCTTTCTCCGCCACGCTCGAGGAGATCGCCGACGCGGATCTGCTGCTGCACGTCGTCGACGCGACCGACCCCGACCGAGATCAGCAGGTCGCGACCGTCGACACCGTGCTCGCGGATCTGGGAGCGGGCCAGGTGCCCCGCCTGGTGGTGCTCAACAAGTGCGACCGACTCGAGGCGCACGAACGTCCTCGGCCCGAGGAGGTCGCCCGCCTGACCCACGGCGACCCGGCGTTCTTCGTCAGCGCGCTCGACAAGCGCACCACCCGGCCGCTGATGACGGCGCTGGAGTCTCACCTGTGGGCGCGCGGCCGCGTCGAGCGACCCGAGCACGCGGCCTACCTCGAGCCGGTGACCGAGTCAGCTCCAAAACCCGGGGACGAGCACGAGCACCAGGGCCAAGCCCAGGCCCAGCACCCCCAAGGTGGCCAGCCCGGCCCCGCGGATCACCCGGGGCGGCTCGGTACGGGGACCGAGCCACGCCACGCCCTGGACGAGGGCAACGAGCGAGAGCAGGGCGATTCCATAGCGCACGGCGATCGATGATAGCCCGCCGCGCCCGGCCCTTCACCGGCTCGCTCATCGACGCCCGTGACCCGCTCCGAGCCCGCGGGATGAGGGGCCGATCGTAGGATGGCCTGGCCCCGTAATGTCCGACGCCTCGTCCTTCACCACCCTCCCGCTCGATGAGCAACTCCAGTGGCTCGAGGCCGCCCTCGAGCGCCGCGAGGATCCCCGCGACCTGCTAAGGACCTGTGCGGCCGTTCGCGATCACGCCCCGCTGGCCTGGCTGGCCCGGCACCTGCTGACCCGCGGCTGGCTGCGCGGCGCGGACGAGCAGGCGTTCATGGCCCGGTTCCTGCTAAAGCAGCCCGAGACGGCGGTGGACCGGGTGCTCAAGGCCCTGGTCGGCGACGGCACGCTCGGTGCCCGCCATGGCCCGTCGCTGCGCGACACCCTGCTGGCGATCCTGCGCCAGGTCACCATCGACCAGGTCTCGGTGATGTGCCTGGTGGACCGCGCCCTCAAGCACAACTTCGTGGAGGCCCGCGACGCCCATGTGAAGACGCTGACCGAGCAATGCGCCGAAGCCCTGGGCCAGGGACGGGCCGACGAGGTCACGGTCGATCACCTGGCGCAGGTGTCGGCCCCGGGCATCGCACGGCTGCGCGAGCGAGCGGCCGCCCACGGCCCGGCGACGGCGCAGCAGCTGGAGCAGACGCTGCATACCCTGGCCCGGCGCACCATCGAGGTGCTGGGGCGCGCCCCCAAGGCGGTGTCGCAGGCCAACGCCGAGGAATTGCTGTCCAAGCGGGTCTACACCGATCCTGGGCACTTCTTGGTAGAGCTGCTGCAGAACGCCGAGGACGCGGGGGCCCGCTGCTTTCGCCTCCAGTTCACGCCGCACCGGATCGTGCTGTGGCACGACGGCAAGCCCTTCGACACCCGCGACGTGGTGGGCGTGACCTCGATCGGGCAGACCACCAAGCGCAAGCAGCAGATCGGGTTCTTTGGGGTCGGCTTCAAGTCGGTCTACGAGGTCACCGACCGGCCTCGGATCTACTCGGACGTCTATCACTTCGAGATCGCCGACGTGTCGATCCCCAAGGCGCTGTCGGCTCGCGGAGACGATCTGCCGGCCGAGGGCACGGTGCTGGTGCTGCCGCTACGGGATCCCAAGGACGAGGAGCGGTCGCCGGCCGCCCTCTACGCCAAGGCGCGAGATCTCGACGCGATCGTGCTGTTTACGCTGCGGCGGATCGACGTCATCGAGCTCGAGCTCCACGACGAACACGGCCAGATCACCCGCCACGCGGTTCACGAGCTGTCCCCCGACGCGCGCGGGATCTCGCGGATCCGGCAGGAGCCGGAAGGCTGGGTGCGGGGCTATGCGGTGCACGACGCAGAGCACGTGTACTCGGGAGGCCTGCGCGCCCCGGGCCGGGCGGATCGCACGCGGGTGATGGTGGGCCTGCGGGTGGACGAGCACGGGGTGCCTCGAGCGCTGGAGGCAGACACGCCGACGATCTACAGCTACTTGCCCACCGAGGAGCACTCGGGCCTGCGCTTCTTCGTGCAGGGCCACTTCGACGTGCCGGTGGATCGCGAGCGGATCACCCAGGACTCTCGATGGAACCGGTGGATCCTGAGCAAGGTGCCCGAGGGCCTGGCCCAGCTGACACGACAGCTGACGAGCGAACACGAACCCGACCACCACAAGGCTCGCGTGGCCGAGGGTCTTTTGGGGGTGCTGCCCCAGGCGTCCGAGCTGGGCTCGCCGATCTTCCGCCGGGTGGTCGGGGGCCTTCGCAGCGCCTTCGCCTCGCTGCCGGTGGTGCCATGCGACGACGGCTCGCTCCAAGCACCAGGCGCCGTGCTGCTGGCCGACGAGGCGCTCGGATCCCTGCTGGCCGGCGAGCCCGTACCGACGGCCGAGGGCCCTCGCCACCTCGCCCGCCGTGACCTGGCTCCCCGAGCGCTCGAGGCGGCCCAGATGCTGGGCGCGACCCGCTATGCGGTGAGCCACCTGATCGACGATCTCGAGCGGACGCTCGGCCCGCTCGCCGACGGCGCGCGGGTCGACCGAGACGACACGCCGCGGTTCATTCGAGAGCCCACGGCAGACTCGATGGCCGCGTGCTACGAGCTGCTCAACGAGGCGGTGACCCGTCGCGGCGGTACGGGCACGCGACGCCTGACCGATCTAAGCACCCTGCGGAGGCTACGGGCGCTGCCGCTGGTGCTCTCGGTGAGCGGAGCCCTCCATCGCCCTGGCCCCGCGATCGTCCGCGCGACCCCGGCCCTTCGCTCGATCTACGCGGGGCTCCGGGCGTTCGTGCACGCCGATCTCGATGCAGCAGTCGATCCCGAGGACGGCCGCCGCGCCACGCCGACCGCGTTCCTCGAGCGCCTGAGCGTGCGTGAGCTCGGGGTGCGCGAGCTGGTCCAGGATCTGGAGGCCGCGCTGGGCGATCACCCGGGGCCGCTGACGGATCTGAGCACTACGCGGATCCCGGGAAGCCGCGAGCGACTGCTGGCGGTGCTGACCCTGCTGGCCGGGGCTCCACCAACGCTACAGCGCCGCGTGACTCGGCTGCCCCTGTTCCTCGCCCAAGATGGCCGCTACCACCGGGCCGCGGCCAAGGCGGGCGATCCGCACGGAGTGCTGCTGTTCGAGCCGGGGCCGCTGGCCGAGCAGCTGCTGGCGTATTACGGGGATGCACGACCGGTCTATAGGCCGACCGAGGACGATCCCGCGCTCGCCCTGCTGCGGAACGCCCGGACCCCCGCCTTGTCGTTGTCGTCGCTGGTCGCGGATCTGCGCCCTCGGCTACGCACCCTGAGCGCCGAGGATCTCGATCGGCTGCATGCGCTATTGGAGGCGGTACGCGACGAACTTCCCGAGCGTACCCGTCGCGAGCTGGCTGAGCTGCCGATCTGGCCGGACACGCAGGGCACGCGCCGGCCCCTGCGGGGCCAAGGGGCCGTGGCGCTCCCCGGCTCGCCGGCGATCGCGACGCTGCTGCCCGAGGTCGCGTTCCTGCACCCCTCGGTGCTGGCGCGCGCGCACTCCCGGGACATGGGCGGGGAGGTGGTCGGGCTCGAGGTACTGGTCGACGCACTGTCGGCCGACGCTCCGGCCCCCCGGCGGATCGAACCGACGACCGCGTCGGTCAGCGCGGTGCTCGAGGTTCTGGTCGCCGCGCGAGACGAGATCCATCCCAAGCTACGCGACCGGCTGGCAAAGACGCCGGCGTTCCTCGACGATGCGGGCCGCCCCTGTCGGCTGGATGCGCTGTGCCTGGCCGAGGATCCCGCGCTACGAGCGATCTACGGCGACTGGCCGGAGCGCCGCTTCGTCGACCCGAACTCGCCCACCCACCGGGCGATCGAGGCGCTGGATCTCGACGGCCGGCTGACGCGAACCGACACCACGACGCTGGCCGCGGATCTGGCCGCGCTGTCGCCCCGGCTCGACGGCGCGTCCCTCGACGAGGGACCGCTACCGCTGGTCGGCGACCGAGCGCACCTGCGGTCGCTGCTGGGCCACTGCGCCGCCCAGGCGCCGGCGCTACCCCGCACCGTGGTGCACACGCTCGCCCGCGCGGCGATCTTCGAGGATCTCCACGGTCGCCTGGGTCCGCTGGGTGATGCGGGGAGTCCCGGTCGAGCCGAGCAGGTCTACGCCTGCGCGCCCGCGCTGCGTGGGATCTTCGTCGTGGCGGGGATCCGGCTCGTCGCCGAGGAGCTCCAGGTGACGATCGGCCCGCTGCTCGACGCGACCAACCGTCACCCCCTGGATGTGATCAACCTGGTCGAGTACCTCGAGCCTCTGACCACGATCACGGCGGGGCAGCCGCGCCCCGCCGTGCAAGCACCCGAGCATCTCGCCACGATCCAGGAGATCCTGGCTGGCCACGCGGCGGTGCTCGCCCGTCGCTTCGGGCCCCAGGCCCGCGAAGGTGCCCCGCCCAGCAGCGCCACGCTGGGTGAGCTGGCGATCTGGGGCACCAAAGCGGGCGGCGTAATCACGGCCCACGACGCGGTCGTCAGCCCGGCGCTGGCGAGCCTGTTGCCCCCCGCGACCCCGGCCCGTCGCCGCCTGGACGAGGTCACCCCCGACCCGGAGGCGGCCGCTCGACTCGAGCAGCTCCACCCGCTGGTGGTCCCGGCCTCGGGTCCTACGTTCGCGGCCTCGCTGGTGCGCGCCGCCGCGATCGTCGGCGAGCCCATGAGCGCCCAGCCCTCCTGGTTGGGTTCGGTGACGGCGGTGGCCCGGCTCGCCGCGTTCATCGGGCCCGACGGGCGACCGCGGCCGCTGGTCGACGCCACCGAGCGACTGCGCCTGGAACCGGGGCAGGACTTGGGGCAGGACCTGGGGCAGGAGCAAGGGCAAGCTCCACTGCTGACCGCGCCAGTCGAGACGGTCGCGCTGCTCGAAGGAACCGCGATGGCGACGCGGCTGCTCCATCCCGAGCTCGCCGCGGCGCTCCCCGAGACGACCGAGTGGCCCGCGGTGGAGCCCGCCACGGTGATCGATGCTCTGGTCGCCGACCACGAAGAGCCCGGACCGGTCGGCCGCCACCCGATCTTGCACGATCCGGCCCGGCGCGCCCGGTTCTACCAGTGGCTATGCACGCACGAGTCCACGATCTTCACCGATGCCCGCGCCCGGATGCTCTTGCGCACCCGCCCGCTGTTGTTGACCGATCGCGACACGCTGCGGCCAGCGGATCAGCTGGTCATCGATCCCGATCTACCGCAGCTGGACGTGGACTGGACCCCGCATGCGGAGCTCCCCGAGCCGGCGCTGAGCCTGCTGGTCCGGCACCTCGGCGTCGGGCGCCCGCCGATGGAGGACCTGGTGGTCGATCACCTCGCGCCGGCCTATCACCGGGCCACCCACGGCGCAGACGGCCCCGGCGCGGCGCGACTTTTGGAGTACCTGGCGCGGGCCCTGTCGTCGACCCCCTCGGACGAGGTGCGCTCGCTGCTCGGCGGTGCGGGCCCGGTGCTCGTGGAGGGCGCCCACGCGCGCTTCGTCCCGGCGACGACGCTGCTGCTGCCGCCGGCGGAGCTACGCGCGGCGGCCGAGGCGGTGTTCGGTGCGACCCACCCGGTCCCGCACCCCCGCCTGCCGGCCACGACCCAGGGGTTGCTGGAGGCCCTGGGGGTCGCGCGGCTCCCTCCACGCCGCTGGGTGGCCGACGCGATGCGTGGGGGCGTGGCGTCGGCGGCGATCGCCACCGGGCTGGCGATCCTCGTGGCCCACCTGCACCGCGATGATCCGGCGGCCACCGTGGCCGAGCTGCCGCTACGCGAGGTGGCCTGGGTGCTCGACGGGCACGGCGTAGCGCGGCGCCCCAGCGAGCTGCTGGCATGGACGGCCGACGTGCAGGCCCTGGTGGGCGACGCACCGGGGCTCTACCCGGCCCCGGAGATCGCCCGTGCCCTGGGCGAGTCGCTGAGCACCGCGATCGGCCTGCGGTCAGCGGCCGACGTGCGGCTGCCCGAGGTGGTCGCGCACATCGACGCGAGCCAGGAGGCGGGCATTCCCCTGCCCTTCGTCGTGTACGCGTGGCTGGAGCGCGGGCTGACCGAAGGCTGGTTGGACGGCGCACAGCTGCGCCGCCAGCTGGCCGGGCGCGCATGGATCTGCAGCGACGACGGGGAGTACCACCCACACGAGCGGGTGCTGGGACTGCGCGCGCTGGAGCACTTCGGCACTCGGCGAGGCTACTGGGAGCGAGGGCGGCAGCACTGCCCCACGCTGTGTCGGGTGTTCGGGATCCCAGATCGGCTCACCCCCGCGGTGCTGCTGGCGTTCGTCGAGCAGATCAACGACGAAGCGGAGATCCAGGGCGACCAGGCCCTGCTGACGGCCGAGCCGGGCCTGCCTCGCATGCTGCTACGCGCCTACGCAACGCTGGGCTCGCAAGGTGAACCCGCTCCGGCGCGATCGATCCTGTGTCGACAGTGCGGCGGCGACCAGCCGGGTGCCCTGCACCTACGACCCCCCGAGGATCCGCTGGTGCTACGCAGCGACGCGCCGACGCTCGAGGCCATGTTCGCGGCGGCCGGTCGCTTCTTCGTGGCCTCCCCAGGGCCGGCCGAGGATCGGGCCGAGATCGACTTCTATTACGAGCGCTGCGGTGTCCGTCGCCTACGACAGCGCTACGAGATCCGCGTGGTCGACACCGGCGAGGACCAAAGCCGCGCCCACGCGGACGCGATCCGGACCCTGCGCACGAGCCTGCTGGGGCTGTGGGCCACGCTGCCGCGCGTTCGGCTGCAGCGCACGCACCTTTTGTCGGAGGCGTGGGTCTACGAGGAGCGCCTGGCCACCCTGGCGCGTACGGGGCCCATCGCGGCCCGTGTCGATCTCGAGGTCGACTACGTGCTGCCGGGCGTGGGGCAAGCCCGAACCCGAGCGATGGCGGTCTACGATCCGAGCGCCGGCGCGCTGTTGGTCGACACCCGCGTGCTGGTGGATCCGGCGACCACCGTCACCGGGCTGGCTCAGGGCGTGATGGCCTGCATCTACGACGGGCCCGGCGAGGAGCAGCTGGTCGACATCGTGGAGATCCTGCTGCGCCTGGGCGATCGCTCGCGCATGGACGATTACCTCGATCGACGCTTCTTTCCCACCGCCGCCGAGCCGCAGGTGGGGTCGGGCGGGCGCCTGGCCGCCCGGGTGGGCGAGCTGTTCGACTATGGCCTCGATCGCCGGCTGACGCAGCGCTTCGATGCGCTGGCCGATCGCCCGCTGGAGCGCTGGCGCGATCCTTCGCTGTTCGTGGGCCTGCCCGACGAGCAGGAGCCGGCGGTGCGCACGGTGGTCGCCCGCATGCTGGCCGCGATCGAGCTGACCCGAGCCGACCAGGCTCTAACAGAAGCGCTGGCGCTGCTGCTGTCGGCGCCTTCGCTCAGCGACGTCCCGGCGGGACTGCTGGCCCCCGAAGCATCGTCGCCGACCGCGTCGGGGCACCCGCGCCCGGACCACGCGGCCCCGTCCTCCACGACCCTCGCGACCACGGAGCTCTCGGGCGAGCGGCCCGGCGACCCCTCGGGCGAGCCACTGGAGCTGCCCTCGCTCGCGGAGCTCGAAGAACGCCTGGCGGAGCTGACCGCCCAAGCGTCGTCGGCAGGCTCGCCGGGCGACAGCCCGCCGCACCGCTTCGTGCTGCCCGACGGGCTCGGTACTCTGGGCGACGGCAACGCCAACCCAGACACGGCGACGCTCCCGGGCTATGGAACGCTCGTTGATGACGACGATACGACGTCGCCCCCGTTCCCGGGCCCCTCCGATGGCCCCTCAGGTGGCCCTCGGAGGGGGTTCTGGTCCCGGCTGGCGCGTCGACTGGGCTTGCTCGACGACGCGTCGCTCCCCGAGTCGCCGCCGCCATGGGCGACCCCGGGCGCCAATGTGCTCGGGCCGACGGATTTCATCGGACCGCAGCTGTGGGTTCGCGGACGAACCCTCCGCAAGATGGCGACCGAGCGGATCCCGATGGGCTTGCTGCACGAGCCCCCGGTTCTCCCCTCGCCCTATCGCTACGTCGTGCACACGATGGGCGGCGCCTTCCAACCCGACACCCAGCAATGGCACCCGGTAGCGCTCCCCGCCGTGTCGGCGCTCTTTGGGGGCGAGCCGACCGGCGCCACCGTGTCCTGGGCCGGTCGCCTGGCACCTGGACGCAGCGTGCTGCCGATCCCGCTGTACGGAGACGTCACCCGGCTCGAGGTGGTCGACGCCGATCCCTCGGTCGTGCGCCCGGCGGGTCGACTCCCCGCGGGCAGCGCCCTGGTCGACGTGAGCGGCTCACAGTCGGTTCAGATCCGCTACGAGGTGGGGTTGCGCCGACCGCCCACGCTGACGGACGGCGCCACTGCGAGCGGCGAGGCGCTGGTCCGCCCCACCCTGGCGCGGGACGACCTGCCCGGGCCGGTACGCGACTGGATCGACCGCAATCGATCCCCCGAGCGCGGCGCCTGGGAGCAAGCCCGACGGGCCGAGGCGTTCGTGCAGCGACGCTACGTCTATGATCTGGAGTTTCGCGAGCGACCAGAGGTCGAGCGAGAAGCCCAAGCGCTGCGCCCCGGGGTCGGCAACCACCACCTGGCACTGCTGCACGCGAGCGGCGACCGCGAGGTGCTGGGCCGGGGAGTCTGCTACGAGCTCAACGTGCTGGTGGTGGAGCTGCTTCGCCACCTGGGGGTGCCTTCACTGGTCGCCCTGGGGTGGATGCTCGACGAGGGCTTCGCCGATCGCCCCGACCACCTGTTCGCGCTGGCGCTGGTGCCCTCGGTGACCGGCCCATGCCTGCTGCCGCTGGATGCCTCCACAGGGCCGCGTGGCCCCGTGCGGCCGCTGGCGGGGGCCGAGCCCCCGGCCGTCTCACTGGCGCCCCCCGAGCGACCACCGATCCCCGACGCAGACGGAGGATGGGCCGCCGCCCTGCTCCCCGGGCCCGAACGCGACGTGGCGATCGACGAGCACGTGCACGCGATCCATCGCTCCATGCGGGCCACGCTGGACCGCGAGCGTGAGGCTCTTCGCCGGGCGATCCGGATCGCCGACACCGCTCACGGTCGTAGCCCCTCGACCCTCGAGTCGCTCGACGACGTCGCTCGCCTCCGTGGTCGGGCGATCACCGCGCTGGGCAACGAGTCCCTGCTAGCCCCCCTACTCGCCGTGATCCGCGGGGACTTCGACTACGCGACGACCGTGCCCGAATCGGTGCAGGCCCTGATCCGCAGCGGGCTGGCCACCGTGGAGACCCATCCGAGCTACCACGTACGCCCGATCGACATGCGCGATCCCCCGGCATGAACGTCCCGTACGCCTCGAAGGTCTCACACGGTGAACGTCGCCAATGGGCGAGGGTCGACCCCCTCGCCGTCCGGTGCAGCATGCCGAAATTGCAGCGGACGGCTCGGGGGTCGAAACTCGTCGGATCGTGCAATGACACTCGATATTCCGTCGAACCATTCAGTCGTCTCTACGATCTGAACCGTAGAGTTTGCACGATCATTAGACACCGAGAGTTCGTCGGATCACGCGGACGATCGTGGGGATTTCTTTGTTCTAGCGCCCGTGATCGATCCCTGTACGGCTCTTCGTCGTCTGTGAAGACAAGGGCCATAAGACACCATGCGTGGAACCTGTGTAACACAGATCGTCCCCAAGTCCTACGATCAAGGTTCATGGTTCGTTACTCAGTGGGAACCAACTCGAACGATGTCGAGTGCATTGGTCCCTAAGACCCTCGGGAGATCCCCGATCGATCCCTACGCATGCTTCACGCATGCTTCACGTCCCACCACGAATGGCACGAATGGGACCGCGCCGCTCGCTCGAACCCGACGCTCCCGTGCTCGTCGCCCGCCCTATGCCCTGGTGCTTCGACTGGCGTTCGAATGAAGAGGCGGATCGACCGAGGCGTAGAGCTCGAACCGCAAAGCCACGATCGTCGAGCCGAGCCATCGACCGAGCCATCGACTGAGCCATCGACCGAGCCATCGACCTCATACGCTCGCCGGCGCACCGTCGTCACGAACGTCGGCGCCGGTCGAGATCGACGCCTGTGCCTCGACCATCGCAACGGACAACCGCGCATGACCACGGTCGCGCGCCCCGCGAAACGCGGCGATGCTCGGGAGCGCGCCCCAGATCCCGCCGAGAGCCGACGCGCGATCCCCTCGGTTCTCACATCGCCCTCACCTGGGCGACGATGCCCTCGCCGATGCTGCTTCGCTTCGCCATCGTCTTGGGGGTCCTGACCATCGCCACCATGGCATGGGCCACCGAAGGCCCCTCGGCCTCGGGCCTCACGGTGCCGGTCGCGGTGGCCCTGGGTGCACTGCAGGGCGCGACCGAGTTCTTGCCGGTGAGCTCCTCGGGTCACCTGGCGCTGGGACAAGCATTCTTCGGGATCGATCCCGAGGCGGGCGGCCACCGGTTCAGCATCGTTGCCCACGTGGGGACGCTGCTGGCGGTGGTGTGGATGTACCGCCGCGATGTGCTCGAGCTGGCCATGGTGCCGCTGAGGCCGCTGACCCCCTCGCCCGCACGTCAGACCTTGCTGATGATGGTGCTGGCGACGCTGCCGCTGGGCCTGGTGCTCGCGCCCGGGGTAGAGGATGCGATCTTGGCGGTGGAGAGCAGCCCCCGGCTGGTGGGCGTGTGCCTGCTGACCACCGCCCTCATCCTCCTGCTGGCCTTCCGACGCCCCAGCGAGGCCGGCGACGCAACCGACACAACGCCCCCCACCCCCGTGCAAGCGGTACTGGTAGGCATGGCGCAGCTGTTCGCGGTACTCCCGGGGATCTCGCGCAGCGGCTCCACCATCGCGGCCGGCCTGGGCCTGGGCCTCTCACGCGCGGCGGCGGCCCGCTTCTCTTTTTTGATCAGCATCCCCGCGATCCTGGGGGCGACGGTGCTCGAGATCCGCAAGCTCGGGCAAGAGGCCAGTGCCTTCGACCCTCTGCCCTACGTGGCGGGCTTCGTGGTCAGCTTCGTGGTGGGCTTGGCGTGCCTGCGACTCTTGCTACTGCTGGTGGCCAGCGGCCGGATCGGCGGGTTCGTGGTCTACCTCGCAGTGGTCGGCGCAGCCGCGCTCATCTGGGGCGGATGACCCACCCGGATGACCCACCCGAGCGACAGGAGCAGATCGTGAGCACCAAGGCCTTCGATCGACTGGTCGGCCCTTCGCGAGCGCGACCGCAAGCCCCCGCCATCGTCGCAGGCTCGCAGACGATCACCGCAAATACGCTGCTCGAGCGCAGCACGGCCTGGGCGGCACGCTTGCGAGCCCACGGGCTCTCGCGGGGAGCGAGGGTGGCCGTGCTGACCCCCCCACACCCCGAGGCGGTCGCCATCATGCTCGGCTCGTACCGCGCGGGTCTGGTCCACGTGCCGATCAATCCCCGCTACCGCGGCGCCGAGCTGCACCACATCGTGCAGGACTGCGGGGCGGCCCTGCTGCTATGCGACCCGCAGCTGGCCGATGACCGCCTCGACGCACTGCCCGACGAGCTCGACTGCCGGGGGATCACCCCCGGCTCCCCGCTGCTCCCGCTGCCCCCCGCGAGCACGATCGAGACGACACTCACCGAACCACCACTGCACGATGACGAGACCGCACTGCTGATCTACACCAGCGGCACCACCGGCCGCAGCAAGGGCGTGCGCCTGAGCCTTGCGGGGATCGTGGGCAACATCGGGGCTCTGACAACACTATGGCAATGGTCGGATCGCGACATACTGTCGCTGTCGCTGCCGCTGTTCCACGTGCACGGCCTGTGCATCGGGATCCACGGCGCGCTACTGCACGGCATGGCGGTACGACTGCACGCGCGCTTCGATCCCGCGGCGATCATCGACGACTTTCGAGCCGACGCGACGGTGTTCATGGGGGTGCCGACCATGTACGACCGCCTGCTGGAGCACCTCGACGCGCACCCCGACGAGGGCCCGACCCTGGCCCGCGGGCGCCTGTTCACGGCAGGGAGCGCCGCGCTACGCCCGGCCCTGCTGGAGCGCTGGGAGGCGCACACCGGTCACCGGATCCTCGAGCGCTACGGCATGAGCGAGACGCTCATTACCCTGAGCAACCCCCACGACGAGGAACGACGGCCAGGCGCGGTGGGTCACCCGGTGCCCGGCTGCGAGATCCGGGTGGTCGACGAGACCGGGGCGGACGTGCCGGCCGGCGTGATGGGCGAGCTGTGGGTCCGCGGACCCCACCTGATGCAGGGCTACTGGGGCCGCCCCGAGGACACCGCGGCCGCCTACACCAAGGGCTGGTTTCGCACCGGCGACATGGTGCGCTCGGATCCCGATGGCTACCTGCGGATCATCGGGCGACGCTCCACCGACATCATCAAGAGCGGAGGATTCAAGATCGCGGCCCCCGAGATCGAGCAGGTGCTCCGCGAGCACCCCGACGTGCGCGAGGCCGCGGTGGTGGGGATCCCCGATCACCGCTGGGGCGAGCGAATAGCCGCTGCGGTGGTGCCGAACGCTGGGGCCGAGCCCGAACCGCAAGACCTGACCACCTGGGTCGCCGAACACCTGGCCGAGTACAAGAAGCCACGGCAGATCGCGCTGGTACAGCGACTGCCCCGCAACGCGCTGGGCAAGGTACAAAAGCCCCGCATCGTGGCGTCGCTACGCCGGCCGGAGGATCCGGAGCGCTGAGCCGCTCCCGCCCGCCCGCGGGCCCGCGTCTCAGCGAGAGTCGGCTCGGCGACGGGCACTCCATACGTAGTAGACCGGCAAACCAGACAGCAGCACGGCCATGTTGGCCGCGACCGTCCAGGGCTCACGCAGCAGGTAGTTGCCCAGCAAGAACACCGCGGCCACGAGGAACACCGCCGGGACCACCGGATAGCCCCAGGTTTGATAGGGCCGCACAGCGTCGGGCTCACGGCGCCGCAGCACGAACACGGCGGCGACCCCCAGCGCATAAAAGGGCCAGATCCCGATCACGAACTGATCGGCGAGCTGGGCAAAGCTCCGCACGGAGACAAAGGCCACCCCCAAGACCACCGACAGCGCGATCGCCCCGCCCGGAGTGCCGTAGCGCGGCTGCACGCGGGCCAGCCCGCGAAAGAACAGACCGTCCTCAGCCATGGCATAGAAGATCCGCGGCCCGGTCATCATGGTGCCGTTGAGGGTGCCGAAGGTGGACAGGGCCACCGCCCCCGAGACGAGCACCACACCCACGGGGCCGATCACCGCGGCCGCCACATCCGCGGCGATCAGATCGGACCCCGGCATGGCCGACAGCGGCACGACCAGCAGGTAGGCCACGGTGACCGCGAGGTAGAGCAACGCCACCAGCCCCGCCCCGAGCAGCAGCGCCCGGGGCAGCGTCCGCTGGGGATCTCGCACCTCACCGCTGACGTAGACCGCGTCGGACCAGCCATCGTAGGACCACAAGATCGGGACCATGGCCAGCCCGAAGGCGGAGAGTACGGACAGCGAGGCCGCGTCGCTGGGCGGCGGAGCGACGGCGGAGGTGCTGCCCAGAGACGACAGGCCGAGGACCACCAGGGCCACCAGCGCGGCCATCTTGAGCAAGGTGCTGACGTTCTGGACCCAGGCACCGCGCTCGATCCCGCGGTAGTTGATCCAGCCCACCAGGGCCACGAGCACCCCGGCGAGCAGCTGCGCCCGGGTCAGCCCGGCGGCCGCGGCGATCCCTCCGTCGATGGAGAAGACCCGCAGCAGGTAGTCGCTGGAGGTGATGGAGATCGCCCCGTAGGAGGCCGGGCGAAGCACGAGCAGCTGGGTCCAGCCAAACAAAAACGCGACCGGTCGGCCGTAGGCCCGACGCAGGAACACATAGACGCCGCCGCTGCGGGGCATCATGGCCGCCAGCTCGGAGAAGGTCAGCGCCCCCGCGACGGCGACCACCCCCCCGAGCACCCACGCGCCCAAGAACAACTCCACCGCGTCGAGGCGATCGGCGACCACCGCCGGGGTGCGGAAGATCCCGCTGCCGATCGTCGACCCGATGATCACCGCGGCCGCGCTGGCCAGGCCCAGCCGACGCGGGAGACGCTCTCCAAAGCGATCGGGATCGGGCTGGTCGTCGGCGGACACCGATGGCAGTGTACGCGACCGCGATCAGATCGGCGGCGACGGACCGCGCCAACGCCCGACCCGGAGCGTGAGCGGGGGATTGCGATGCTCGGCCCCCGAAACCACCCGCACCCAGCCGTCGTGAAGGCGCATGACCATGGTGGCGCCGGTCACCAGGCGGTCGGACGGGGCACCGGGCAAGGCATTGGGTACGGGATCGATGCTCAAGCTCCGCGACGACCCATCCCGAGCATGAAGCAACGACCACATCGCGTCGGCGTCGCGAGGCCGGTGCTGCGCATAGAGGGTGGTGGCCAGACCGAGCCGAGCATGGCTGGTGCTAAGCGCCACCATGCGCTCCCGCCCACGCAGCACCGGATCGAAATAGTGATTGGTGTGCAGATGCGCGGCCCGGGGCCCGAGCTGGGTGAGGACCGCCCGCTGCCCCCCGTGCTCGACGCCGTAGTAGTCGTGGCCGTCGGCAAGCAAGAACACACGCCCCCCGGCCAGCCGCGTGGAACAAAGGCGCTCATGAGCCGCGCGCGCGTGAGGCTGCGCCAGCAGGTCGCGCACGACCGCTACGCCCGACAGCCCGACCCCCACATCGAGCGTCGCCAGCGACGTGGTAGCCACGGCGACCCCCAGACCGCTCAGGCCCATCCCGCCCACGCACCCCGCGAGCGTCAAGCACAGGATCTCGTCGTCCGCCGCGTTAGGAGCGATCCGCAGGGTGCGTACGTAGGGCTCGGCGCCGACGGGCAGATCCCAGGTCGAGCCCAGCAAGGGCCCCCGCTCCCCGCAAAAGTACACCAGGGTGCCCCCGGTGAGCGGTGCCCCTTCGCGCGTCAGATCTCCCAAGAGGTTGATCGCGACGACCCGCGACAGCGCGAGGCCGGCTCCCTGTGCGATCCCCCGCAGTTCCTCGGCCAACGCGGGCATAGCCCGAGCCAGGGTCGCCAGGCAGGCCTGCGCCACGTCGAGCACGTCCGACTCCGCGTCGAAGCCACGGCCGGCGAGCATCCAGCGCGGCACCTGCTGCGCCAGCGCACGAATGTCCGCGCGCCAGTGCTCTCCGTGAGCCTGACCGCGCGCCCGCGGGTCGACCTGGTCGAGCACGAGCGGCTCGAGGGGGTGGGTCCCTCGCACCAGCATGCGCTCGCGATCGCCCCCGCTGTCCTCCACTCAGACCATGGTAGCGCGAAGCGATCGTCGACGACGCTCACGCGAAGAACGCGAGCGTCCGGACCTCGAGGCTCTCACGCGGCGGCGGATCGGTCGGCGTGGTCGGATGGTCGAACGACCCATGAGGCACGAAGCGGGCCACATCCCGGCGCGAGTCGTAGACCTTGAAGACCAACGCCTCGTCGCGATGCATGCGGGAGAAGTAGCTCCACCGGTGCGCCGGGTTGTAGGCCACCTGATAGATCTCGCCGACCCGGTTGGGGTGCCGGCGCTCGGCGGCGATGAGATCGTCGGCGGCCAGGGTCCGGGCGTCACACACGGCGAGCGGATCCTTGTCGATGGGCGCCGCGATCGCCCGCCACACCTGGACGATCGCAAAGCGCCGGCGCAGCAGCTCGGGGGCCTCGTCGGGCAGCACGTCGCGGACCCGCTGGGGGCCCGACCACTCGGTGTAGTCGTTGTGCACCAGCCGGACCGGCTCGCGGGCAAAGTCGCTGTCGTGCCGCCGGGGATCGGTGGACCGCAGGGTGTGATCGAAGACGACGACCCGCACGGCCCCCGTCTGCTCGCCGACGAGCCGCTCGATCTCGCGGTCGTAGATCCGCGTGCGCTGATCCTCGTCCCAAAAGTCGGTGACCGCGGTGGCGTGGGGTACGAGCACGAAGCCCTCGCGATCGAGCGTTGGCGGCTCGGCGCGGGCGCGAGCATCCTCGATCGTCACCACGCGATCGTCGTTCTTGCCCCCGGTGCGCTCGCGCAGCCGCCCCCCCGGGCCCACGGTGGCGTTGACCGGCTTGATCCCGGTGTCGATGGTGTAGCGCACGGTGGCGCGGATCGAGAGCTCGGTCATCACGAGGGCTCCGGCGCAGACGAGGAGGGCGAGGGCGAGGGCGTAAGCCGGTGGGCCAGCCCCCACACCAGCACGGCCAGCCCGATGGCCATCAGCCCCCCCGCAACCATGACCGGAAGATACCCCACCTGGTCGGCCGACCACCCCGCCAGCGGGTAGGCCAGCACGGCGCCCAGCATGTACACGACCTGGGCGGCAGTGAACTGGGAAGCCCCGGCCGGCCCGTGACGCCACGACATCGCCAGGTGGAAGACCGCCACCGCCACCGCCCCCCCCGCGGCATTCTCGAGTCCGCCCACGAACGCATAGCCCACGGGGGTGACCGTGAACTGCGAGTAGAGACCCAGGAGCACGAGCGCGGTCCCTTGCAGCGCCGACGCGGCCACGAGCAGGACGCGCCAGCCCCTCCGCGACGCGACCACGCCCCCGAGGGCGGCCCCCCCTATGGTGGCCAGGCCTCCCACCACCCCGTCGATCGTGCCCAGAAGCGGCAGCGAGAACTGCTGGTCGACCAGCATGGGCGTGACCATGGCCCCCCCGAAGCTCTCCCCGAACTTGGCAAATACGAGGAACAGCCAAAACCATACCCCGCGCTGCACGATCGCCCCCCAAAGCGATCGCATCACGTCGCCCATGGTCAGCTCCTGCGCCCGGGGGCGAGGCGGCTCGCGAAACAAGAGCACCGCGACGATGACGAGCAGCAGCAGCCCGGCCATGATGCCGAAGGCCCCCGACCACCCCAGCCAGGCGGTCACCGACAGCAGCACGCCCCCGCCGACGATGTTGCCGAGCTTGAAGCCGGACACCTGCGACGCGTTGCCGGGGGCGAGCTCGCGATCGGGGAGCAGGTCGACGGCCAGACCATCGACGGCGATGTCCTGGGTGGCGGCGAAGACGTTGAGGATCAAAAAGAGCAGCGCAACCAAGCCCAGGCCGTCGCGCGGCTCCACGCCGATGAACACGAGGGTGATGACGAACATGCCCAGCTGCGCGGGAACCAGCCAGGTCTTGCGCCAGCCGAAGCGGGCATGGCCGAAGCGATCGACCAGCGGGGCCCACAGCACCTTGAGCATCCAGGGCAGCGAGAGGGCCGACGCAAAGCCCACGGTGGTCAGGCTCAGCCCCTCCATCCGCAGGATCGCCGGCAACGCCTTGGACAGAAATCCCCCGGGGAGTCCCTGGCAAAAGTAGAGGGCGAAGAGCAAGGGCAGCGCGCGGCTCACGAGTGGCGCCACTTTAGCGCGACCGCGCATGGCGCCATGTCACGGCTCTGCTATCGTGGTCGGACCGGTGAGCGAGCCGCTTCCCGTGCCCCGCTTCGACCCCTTGGGTCCTGCGCCGGGCTTTGGCGCCGAGCGACGGCGACGCCTGCTGGTGCTGGCCATGGGCGCGCTGGTGCTCGCGCTGGTGGCCAGCTCGGTGGCCAACGCCAGCCGGGCCAGCCTGCGCTGTATCGAGGGCCAGCTGGTGCCCTTCCGCGGGCGGCTGCTGCCCGTCGGGGAGGAACCGCTCGACGACGACGCCCACCCGGCCCTGCGGGTGCCGCCCTCGGCCTGCGACGACGAGCTGTTCGAGAGCCGCAGCGCGTTCGAGGAACGCTACGTCGAGCTCGCGCTTTCGCAGGCCGACCCGGGCGAGCAACCCGAAGAACGGCTCGCCGCCGAGTCTGCCGTGGACGCGCTCGACGCGATGAGCCAGCTGCCGATCGGCGCCGGCGAACAATTCCAGCTGCGACGACGCACGCTGCTGCACGGGATCGTCCAGCACAAGGTCGAGCAAGCCCGCGAGAGCCAGCAAGAGGCGATCCAGTGGATCGAGCGCGCCCGACGAGCGGGCGCCGATCCGGCGGTGCTTCGGGCGGCCGAGCGCTCGCTGGGCCTGCATCCGTCGAGCCCCGCGCCCCCCGAAAAGAGCGTCGACGCAATCACGTCACCGGCACCACGCCAGGCGGTGCCGCCGACCGCGTCGTCACGCTCGCTGTAACGCGCAGACGGGGACACCGCCCCCCCGAGGACGAGAGCTTGCGTGGCGCCGAGCGCCTACTTCTTGCCCTCGTCGTTGGCGGGTGCGGCCCCGCTTCCACTCCCACCGCTGGCCGACTTGGCACGCAGCTTCGCCATGGTGTAGCGGGCGGTGAGGACCGACAGCTGGTACTCCTTGGGCGGCCGCGAGTCCTTCTCGTCGGCGATGATCCGCTCGATCGCCTCGGCACACTTGGGGCACGCCTTGCCCTGCATCACGTGCGCGGACAGCCACGCCATGGTCACCCGAGCGTCGGGGTTGCGGACCTTGTAGGCCTTGGCGATCGACTCGGCGACCTTGGCGTCGCCGGAGGCCATGCGGGCCAGGTTGACCGCGGCGACCTCGCGGGCGAACCAGTCGGCGTTGGGATCGTCGACGACCCCCTGATAGCACCCCTGGTCGGTCTTGCACTTCTCGAGCGTTGCGATCCCGGTGTCCCAGGCCTTGCTGTTCTTGGCGACGTTGGGATCCTTGCGGGCTTCCTCGAGGGCGGCCTTGATCTTGGCGGCGCCGGTGGGGCCCGCCGCGAGCACGCCAAAGCGACCCGCCTCCCAGCGGATCTCGTGGACGAAGTCGGAGTTCTCCACCGCGTCTTGGTTGTACACGCCGGTCTTGATCACGTTCTCGAGGCACGCGGTGGCCTCGTCGCCGCCGATCCGCCCCAGGGCCTCGGCGATCGGGAACATGTCGGCGGGGTTCTTGGACCACGTAGAGCAGGCACACAGGGCCTTGACGGCCTTGGGATCGCCGATGAACCCCAGCGAGTTGGCCATGACCGCCCGGATCGCGGCGGTGTCGATCGCCGGCGCCTCCTCCTCGGCCTCCTCTTCCTTCTTGCCCTTCTTGCTGTCCTTGTCGTCCTCGACGACCGCGCACTCGTCGGTGGGCATGTAGGCGACCAGCTCGTCGGTGGCCGCGGCGGAGCCGATCGCCCCCAGGAGTCCACCGGCCGCCATCTGCACGTTGACCTGATCGAGGCCGGCCTTGGCGGCCAGCCCCTGCACCTCGGTGTGCTCCCCCTTGAGCATGGCCACCACCCGGGGGACGGTGGCCTCGCCGATCCCGGCCAGCGCCGCCTTGACCCGCTCGGAGATGTTGGTGCTGGTCCGGGCGTCGGGCACCCGGTACATGGCGGTCAGCAGGGCGTCGGTGGCCGCGGGATCCCCGAGCCGACCGAGGGCGTCGGCAACCTTGCGGTGCACCCCCACCGGCTGCTTGTCGACCGTCTGCTCGAGCGAGGACGTGAGGATCGGCAGGGCCTTGGGGCTGCCGATCTCGGACAGCGCCTCGACCATGAGTGCCCGCACCTCGCCCGCCCGCTCGCCGCCGTCGTTCTTGGGATCGGCGATGAGCTTTTCGAACGCCTTGACCACGGTCTCGAGCGAACCCGCCGCCTTGGCCTTCTTGATCCCTTCGAGGGCGAGGATCGTCGCGTCACGAGCTTCGGCGCTGCCGTCGAGCATGACCGCGCGGTTCCAGATCGGCGCGCAGCCGGGATGCCCGATGTCCAGACACATCTGGAGCATCTTGGGCTGCTGCTCCTTGGCGTCGTCCCAGATCTCCTCGAACACGGGCACGACCTTGTCAGCGAACTCCTGCAACAGGTCGTCGTTGTCCTGCGCGGTCGCGACCGTCTTGACCAGGGTCTCCAAACCGGAGAAGCCCTGCGGGCGCTTGCCCGCGTCCTTGATGCGCTCGATGTGGGTCTCGAACTTGTTGGGGTCGGGCTCTTTGCACGCCCCACCGGCCACCATGGCCAGCGCAAGCGCCGTTGCAATGACGAGTTTTCGCATTGGACCTACTCCCCTGTCTTGTTCTCGGGTGAAGGGCGCACCGGCGCCCAAGGGCGCGGCGATGGTAACGCCGCCACGCCCGCTTTCGCCAACCCCCATGGCGCGGAAAATGTCCGAGCACGGGGGCAGACCACGAGCCGAACGTTGCTCGACGCGCGTGCGCGGGATCTCGTGAGAAACCCAAGCCCCATCGCCGGCCGCCCTCACGTCTACCGGTGAGAGGCGATCACTTCGATCCGCACGATCGAACGCCCGCGCGGCCGGCCCTCGATCCGCACCGCGGACGAGCGTTGGACGTTCGGCCTAGCGCCGGTTGACGCTACGTTTGCCGCGCTTGGGGACGCGCCCCCGAGGGGGAGCCTTCTTGGCCTTCTTCTTGGCCGCCTTGTCGGACGAGGCCTCGGACTGCTCCGACTCGGACAGCGCCGCGTGGCGCACCACCACGGTGACCTCTTCGTCGACGTTCTGCGCGCCCTTGGGCGGCCGAATGGCGGCAACCCGGGGGGTGACGCTCCGCTCGGCCTTGCGTGAAGCGGCGGTCGCGCGGGGCGTGGCCCGGGCCGACGGGGTCGACGCCGCCCGGCTGGCTCCGCTGGCGGGCCGCGCACGGGTGGCCGACTTGCTTCGCCCACCGGCCGCTCGATTGCGAGCCGCACTCTCGCCCCCCTCGGTCATGGCCACGTTGCCGCGGAAGGCGGCCCCATCGGCGATGATGAGACGAGGCGCGCTGATATCTCCCACCAGCTTGGCCCCGGGCTCGAGGCTGACCGAGTTGGTGGCGCTGACGTTGCCGACGACCACGCCGTCGACCACCACGTCGCGCGCCTCGATGGTGGCCACGACCACCCCGCTACGGGCCACGTGAACGGTCTCGGTCAGTGAGATCGCGCCTTCGACCCGACCCTCGACCCGCAGATCTTCCTCACCGGTGATCCGGCCGTTGACGTGGATCCCCTCGCCGATGATGGTGATGCCGTCGCCGGTTGGGGCGCTCGGGGCGTGCTGTCGTGCCGCCATGCGCTAGCCGTCCATGTCGACGTTGCCCTTGAAGGAGGCCCCGTCGGCGATGAGGATACGAGGGGCGCGAATGTCCCCGACCACACGACAATTGCTCTTGAGCTCGGCCCGCTCGGACGCCTGAATGTCGCCGGTCACCGTTCCGTTGATGGTGATGGTGGAGGTCTCGACGTTGGCTTCGAGCACCCCGCTTTCTTCGACCAGGATGTTCTCGCGCAGGCTGACCCGTCCCTTGACGGTGCCCTGCACGACCAGGTCTTCATCGCCGGTGATCTCGCCGTCGATGACGATGGTGCTGCCTATGACGGTATTGGCCATGGGGAAACGCTCGCGGGAAGGCTGGGGCTGAACAGGCGAGAGGAAAAGAGCGAGAAGACGACGGGAGGACGACCGGGAGGCTCAGCGCGACAGCCCGCGCGCGAGACCCTCGGGCAGCTCGACCTCCATCTCCACCGCGCCCTGGAACTGGGCGCCGTCGTGGATGATGACCCGCGGCGCACGGACGTTGCCCGACACGTGGGCCCCCTGGTCGATGGTGATCGACGCGGAGGCCACGATGTCGCCGCGAACCTCCCCGTGGACCTCGATGCTCTGCACATCGATGTCGGCCTCGACCACGCCGCCTTCGGCGACGATGAGGTGCCCCGCCAGGGACACACTACCCTCGACACGGCCCTCCACCACGAGGTCTTCCTCGCCGGTGAGAGTGCCACGAACGGTGATCTGCTGGCCCAGCACACACGTTGCGGGGCGGGGAGCGGTGGACGCCATGAAAATGCGCGACTTTCCCTGGGAAAGGCGGGCGAAGGCTAACAACCCCAATTGGGAGGGTCAAGCGACCATGACCGACCCCCGAAGACCCCGATCCGGCGTTTGCGCTCATCGGGCGGCGTTGTTTGCCGCGCCGACGGGCTCGCGCGGACCACGTTCGGTAACCCACGTGGGCCCCGTGTCGATCCCTCCGGCATGACGTGGCCCACGCCCGAACTCCGATGATACACGTCGGCCTCCTCGCCCGAGGAGATCGGCCCCCTCGCCGCCCTTGCCGTCCTTGCCGCCGCGGCGTGACGCCGCTCCCGAGGCCACCGTGAGCCCCAAGCGACAAAGCTTCCCCGACGAGCCGATCACCCGCGAAGAGCTCGTCGACGTGTTCACGAACGCGGAGCGGCCCGACCCCTCCACCCACCTCATCGGCACCGAGCTGGAGAAGTTCGGGGTGGCGATGCCGACCGACGGCGGGCCCCCGCAGCCGGTCGACTACCACGATCACGTGCTGCCCACGCTCCGCGCGCTGGTGGATCGCTTCGGCTGGAAAGCCGGCCCCGACCGCGGCACGGGCGGCGAGATCGTAGAGCTGGTGCGCAACGGGGCCTCGATCACGCTCGAGCCCGGCGGCCAGTTCGAGCTCTCGGGCGCGCCGCTTGCCAATGTGCACCAGACCTGCGCCGAGTTCTCGGAGCACTACGACGAGCTGCATGAGATCTCGCAGCCGCTGTCGCTGGCCTGGATGGCGGCGGGGCACCACCCCTTCGCCACGCGCGACGAGATCCGCTGGATGCCCAAGGGGCGCTACGAGATCATGCGCCGCTACCTGCCCACCCGCGGCCGCCGAGCTCTGGACATGATGACCCGCACTTGCACGGTGCAGGCCAACTTCGACTACGCCTCCGAGGCCCAGTGCGGCGAGCGCTTTGCCCTGGCCAACGCCATGGCCCCGGTGCTCACCGCGATGTTCGCCAACTCGCCCTACCTCGAGGGCCAGCGCGCCGGGGTGGCCTCGGTGCGCAGCCAGGTGTGGCTCGACGTGGATCCCGATCGCTGCGGCGTGCCGCGCCTGGCCTTCGAGCCCTTCTCGTACGAGCGCTACGTGGACTGGGCGCTCGACGTCCCCATGTTCTTCGTCAAGCGCGAGGGGATCTACCACGCCCACCACCAGACCTTCCGCCACTACCTCAACGAGGGCTTTTCCACCCCGGACGGTCAGCACCACCACGCGACCCACCGCGACTGGTTCCTGCACCTGTCGACGGTGTTCCCCGAGGTCCGGCTCAAGCCGCACATCGAGTTTCGCTCGGCCGACGCGGTCGGCTCCCGCTACGTGTGTGCCCTGCCCGCCCTGGTCAAGGGCATCCTCTACGACGACGACGCGTCGGGCCGCGTGTGGGAGGCGCTGCGCGACCTGACCTACGAGGAGCGGATCGCCCTTTGGCACGAGGCGATCGAGCACGGGCTACGATCGGATCGCCTGCGGGCCCTGGCGCGCCTGATGGTCGACCGCGCCCGCGAGGCTCTGGACCGGATGGACATCCGCGACGACCGAGGACGCACGGAGGCTCGATTCCTCGACCGGCTCGAGCCGCTGGTCGACAAGGGCCAGACTCCCGGCTTCGAGGTGATGGCGACGCTGGGGCCGAACCCGGGCCGCGACGCGGCCGGGCGCCGGGCGCTAGTCCGCGCCTTCCACTTTGCTGGAGTGGGGGCTGGAGTGGGGGCTGGAGTGGGGGCTGGAGTGGGGGCAGAGGCAAAGACAGACGCAGACGCCGGAGCGGGCGGTGAGTCGGCCGACGTCGGGTGAGACCCCGTCGCTGCCGCTCGTCGAGATCGCGCCGGGACAGCGGCTGGCCTACGACGCGCTGCTGCGGCTGGCCGACGACTCCGAGTCGGAGATCGCCGGCTACCGCGACCGCGGCACGCTGTTCGGGCTGGTGGACGCCGAGCCCGGACCGCCCCGGGGGCTGGTGCTGGCCGATGCCGGGGACATGCCCGGTACGATCCAGCTGCTCAGCGTGGCGATCGCCAAGGCCCACCAAGGGCGCGGGCTCGGCTCGCAAATGGTCGCGCAGGTCTTCGAGCGCCTGCGGGCCCGCGGGTGGTCGCGGGTCGTGGTGAGCACGGCCAGCTCCAGCGTCGCGGTGCTTGGGTTCTACCAGCGGCTGGGATTTCGGATGCTCCGGATCGACCGCGACTGGTTTACGGCCGCGCGCGGGTATCCCGAAGATCTGGAGGAGGACGGGATCCCGGTGCGCGACCGGGTGTGGCTCGACCGGGCGCTATAGCGGACGCTCTTTATGGGCAATGTAGCTGCGCGAGAACGCCGCCGACCGGATCCCGGCTAGGAAGGGTCGGGCTCCTCGGCTCGAGCGTCGAGGTCCGGGGTGGCTGCATCGGGCGGAGCCGCCGCGGCGTGCTCCTCGGGTCCGCGCGGTCGCTGAAGCAGCCCCGAGGTCTCGTCGGCTTTTTGCCCGCCGCCCAGCTGCGCGCTGTTCAAGGCGGCTTTCCACTCGGGCTCTTCCGATGCGCCCGCGCCCTCGTCGTCGTCTTCGACCAGCTCGAGGTCGTCGTCGTCGAGCAGCTCGAACTCCTCGATCTCTTCGATCTCTTCTTCGTCTTCGTCTTCGTCTTCGTCTTCGCCTTCACCTTCGCCTTCGCCTTCGGGTGACTCCTCGGACGCACCCGCCGGCGCGGGCGCCGGGCCGCCCTCGGACACCGCCGCCACCTCGACCGTGCTTCCGGATGCGACCAGCGGCACCTCCGCGGTCCCACCGGTACGCACGACGGGCATCTCCACCGTTCCCCCGGACGCGGCCGGCATCTGGGCCGTGCCCCCGGAGGTCGACGCAACCTCGGAAGCGGCCGGCTCGAGCGGGTTGGCGGTGCGCAGGGTCATGTCTTGCTCGAGATCGGAACCGTCGTGGCCGGGCCCGGGCCCGACCGCGGCCACCTCCACCGTCCCCCCGGGCGTGGTCAGCAGGGGATTGGCTGCCCGCTCGGTCACCTCCACCGGGGGAAGGTCGAGCGCCTCCATGCTCTGCGTGACGTCGGGCGCCTCCATGACGGGGTTGGTCAGATCGGGACCGTCGTCCGCGGGCTTTGCCCCGAGCGGCACCTCAGCCATGGCCGAGGCGACCAGTGGAGCCGACACGTCGTCATCCTCTTCGAGTCCGGGCAGCCCGTCGAAGTCGATACCGGCCAACGGATCTAGTTCGGGCTCGGGCTCGGGCTCCGATTCGGGCTCGGGCTCTGACTCGGGTTCCGGCTCAGGCTCAGGCTCAGGCTCAGGCGCATACGCTTCAGTCGGCGCCCCTGGCTCGGGTGAGATCATCTCGGTCGGTGCCCCCGGCTCGGGCGGCGCCATCTCGGACGGGATGACGGGCACCGCCATTACGGCCGTATCGACGTCGACATCATCCTCGTCGCCCGGCGCAGCTCCGATCCCCGTCTCTTCGTCGTAGGGATCGAGAGCCGCCGGCACTCCCGGCGCCGAAGCGACCTTGTCGGGCTCGCTCGCCCGCACCGGGCGACCCGCGGGCGTGGGCGCAGGCGGGGACGTGGGCGCAGCCCGCCGCGACCCCTCGGGGTTCGGTGCGGCCCCGCCAAGCAGCGGACCCAGCTCGGGATCGTCCTCGATCCCGTCGACCAGCTGCTCGGCGCGCCGACGGGCCCACGCCAAGGCATCGTCCACACCCTCTCCATCTAGAAGATCGTCGAGCTTCATGCTCCGGCTTCCGGGTTGCGCCGTCGGACACTACCACGGTCTTGGGGCCCTCGGGTTCCCAGGTCCTCGCCCCATAGCGCCCCCATCGGCCGGCCGTGTTCGCCGGCGGTTGCGCCCGCCAAGCCAACCCGGGGCCGACCCCGAGCCTCTCGGTCGCCCCCGACCGCCGTCAAGGAGGCGGGCCCGGCCATTCGTAGAGCATGCCCACGCCCCCGGGCGTGTCGACGAGGATCGAGTCGACCTCGACGTTGGCCTGGCTGAACACCGCCACCCGCCCGTCGCTGTAGCACCCCACGTAGAGGGTATCGTCGGCATCCACGGCCACGTTGCGCACCTGTCCTCCGCACGCGATCGCGGTGCTGGAGACGAACGCCCCCGCGGCCGTGTACACATAATATGCCCCGTTGTTCTGCGAGGCCACGATGACCGTCCCGTCGCTACGCGCGGTGATGCCAAAGGGAGACCCCAGCCCGCCCCCGCCGAAGGTGCCGTCGTAAATAAGGCCCGGACCCCAGCGCTCCACGAAGTTACCGCCAAAGGCGGTGAGGTAGAAGGATCCATCGGGACCAAAGGTGGTGGATCGCAGGTTGGATCCCGCCAGCACGTCGACGATCCCGCCGTCGCTGCCGTCGGGCAGCAGGATCCGAACGTCGGCCATGGACGAACTCGACAGGTAGATGTTGCCGGCGCTGTCGACCGAGGTCCCATAGAGGAAGCCGCTGAGCAGCCCGGCCCCCAAAGGGGTCACCGCCCCCGTCGTGACGTCGATGTCGAAGACCTGGCTGGAGGCACCGGCGTAGATGAAGCCGGCCTCGCCCCCCGCCACCGACTGCACATTGGGCATACCCGGGAAGCTGGCAATCTCGGTGAGGGTATCGGTCTCGTAGACATAGACGGTGCCCGCGTTGTTGCTGGCGACGAGCAGGCAACCGGCGGCGCAATAGTCGATGCACACCCCCGCGTCACACGAGGTGCTCAGGCAATCGCTGGCGACACCGCACACCTGGCCATTGTCACAGGGATCGCAGATCGATCCCCCACAATCAACGTCGGTCTCGTCCTGGTTGACCCGCCCGTCCATACACGAGGCAGGCATCCCGCTCGACGAGTCGGCGCCGCTGCTCGAGCTGCCCGAGCTGCCCGAACCCGAGTCGCTGGTGGTCGACTCGGGGCCCGTCGACAAACGACCGGTCGACCCGGTGGCCGAGGCGCTCCCCGCATCGAGACCCGTGGTGGGGTCGACCGACGAGGTCATCCCGGCCGAGGTCGAGCCGGGGCCGGTCGCGGCGCTGCCTTCGGAGGTCCCGCCGGAGGTCTGGTCGACCTGGTCGGGATCGAAGCACCCCCCGATGACGAGCGCCCCCCCGAGCACCCACCGCCAGCCTAGCGATGTCCACCATCCATCATGCATGGGCCGAGTGTCCCGGGTCGCCGCACGGGGAGCAAGCTGCGATCGAGCCGAGCCCCCGAACACGGGTCACCCACCCTGCGATCGACCCTACCCTCAGGCCCCGCCGAGCTGAGCCCCGAGGGCGGGTGCTGCGGCCCCCAGCGCATCATCGAGACCGGCCACGGTAGGGCCGCCCGCCCGCGCGAAATCGGGGCGTCCGCCGCCCTTGCCGTCGACGTGCCGAGCGAGCTCGCCCACGAGCTTGCCCGCGTGCACCCGGTCGCCCAGATCCTTGGTGACGGCGACGAGCAGGATCGCCTTGCCGTCGGCCTCCGCCCCCAGCACGACCACCCCCGAGCCCAGACGATCACGCAGGGTATCGGCGGCGCTGCGTAGGCTCTTGGGCTCGACCCCCGTCACCCGACGGGTCAGTAGCTTGATCCCGGCCACCTCGACGATCGGGTCGTCTGCGCCGCCGCCCCCGGTGGCCAGCTTCTGCTCGAGCCGGGCGATCGTGCGATCGCGCTCCTTGAGCTCGGCCTGAAGCTTGGCCACCCGCTCGGGCAACGCGTCGATCGATTGCACGTGCAGCGTGGCCGCCACCTGGTCGGCGATGTCGGCCAGGCCCTGCACATGACGCAGCGCCCCCTGCCCGGTCATCGCCTCGATCCGGCGCACCCCCTGGGCAACGCCGGCCTCGCCGACGATCGTGAACAGGCCGATGTCGCCGGCACGCGCCACGTGGGTCCCTCCGCACAGCTCCACGCTTTTGTCGGCCAGCCGCACCACCCGCACGCGCTCGCCGTACTTCTCCCCGAACAGGCCGATCGCCCCCTGGGCCTTGGCCTCGGCCAGGGACAAGACCTTGGTGATGCTGTCCGTGTTGGTCAGCACCATGGCGTTGACCCGGTCCTCGATCGCGCGCTGCTGCACGGCGGTCACCGGGCGGTTGTGGCTGAAGTCGAAGCGCAGCCGATCCGGGGCGACCAACGAGCCTTTTTGCACCACGTGCTCCCCCAGCTCGGCCCGCAGCGCATGATGCAGCAGGTGGGTGGCGCTGTGATTGCGCCGGATCGCATCGCGCCGGGTCGCGTCTACCGTGAGGGTCATCGTGTCCCCCACCGCGACTGGGCCCTGGGTCACCTGACCTCGATGCACGTGCATCCCCGCGCGAGGCTTGACCGTGTCGTGCACGTCCACCTGCGCCGCGGGCCCCCGCACGTGGCCCCGATCGCCGAGCTGGCCTCCGCTCTGGGCATAGAACGGCGAGCGATCGAAGACCAGCTCGACCGTCGCCCCCGCCTCGGCCCGCAGCACCGACTCGCCCTCGACCACAATCGCGCGCACGGTGGCCTCGGCCTCGGTGTGGGTGTAGCCGAGGAACTCGGTATCCCCCACTCGCTCGTGCGTCGCGAAATAGACGTCGGCGATCGCCTCATCCTGCCCCAGCGGTGCCCCTCGACCGCCGCCCTCACCCTGGCGAGCCCGCAGCTGGGCCTCGGCCGCCGCCTCGTCGAGCGACAGGTCGTGCTCGCGCAGGATCACCGCGGTCAGATCGATCGGGAAACCGTAGGTATCGTAGAGCTCCGCGGCCACCGCGGGCTCGAAGCGGGGCGCCGCCGCGTCGTGCTGGGCGATCGCCTTCTCCAGGCGCCGCAGCCCGCGGTCGAGGGTCCGCCGGAAGATCTCCTCCTCGCCCCGCACCACCTCGTCGATCACCGCCGCCCGCTCGTGCAGCTCGGGGTAGACCTCGCCGAAGACCTCGATCACGCGGCGACACACGGTGTGCATGAAGGGCTCGGACAGGCCCACGTCGGCTCCGTGTCGGATCGCCCGCCGCATGATCCGACGCAGCACGTAGGAGCGCCCGGCTCGATCAGGAAAGACCCCGTCGGCGATGAGGAAGGCGGTGGCCCGGGCGTGATCGGCGATCACCCGAAACGGCGCCTCGCCGCTGCCCCCGGCTCGGCCGTTGGCTTCCTTGGCCAGGCGCTTGGCTTCATCGACCATGGGCGCGAGCAGATCGGTGCCATAGTTGCTGTCGGCGCCCAGCACCGCCGCGGCCACCCGCTCGAGCCCCGAGCCGGTGTCGATGCTGGGGGCCGGCAGCGGCCGCATCGTGCCGTCGCCCCGCTTTTCGTACTGCATGAACACCAGGTTCCACAGCTCGACGTAGTCGTCCTCGTCGAACGCAGGCCCGGTGCCGGGCTGCCGGGCGGTGCCCGGGGCCACGTCGCCCTTGTACAGATGGATCTCCGAGCACGGGCCGCAGGGGCCGGTGTCACCCATCTGCCAAAAATTGTCCTTGGCGCCGCAGCGGTAGATCCGCTCGCGGGGTACGTGGGGAATCCACAGCTCGGCGGCTTCCTCGTCGGCGGGCGCCGACTCCCCGGTGCCATCGAACACGGTCACCACCAGGCGCTGCGCCGGTAGGCCCAGCTCCTCGGTGAGGAACGCCCAGGCCCACTCGATCGCGTCCTTCTTGAAGTAGTCGCCGAACGAGAAGTTGCCCAGCATCTCGAACAGGGTCTGGTGCCGGGGGGTGAAGCCCACATTGTCCAGGTCGTTGTGCTTGCCGCCCGCCCGCACGCAGCGCTGGACGGTGACCGCTCGGCGATAGGGCCGCTGCTCCCGGCCGGTGAACACGTCCTTGAACTGGTTCATCCCCGCGTTGACGAAAAGCAGCGTGGGATCGTCCTGGGGCACGAGCGACGAGCTGGGCACGTGGGTGTGGCCCCGCTGTACGAAGAAGTCCACGAAGCGCTGGCGGATCCGGGCCGCGGTCCACAGGTGCTCTTGGGCATCAGCCATACTCGATCTCCATGCCGGAGCCGCCTCCGGCCGCGGTCACGCCGCGAAAGTACAGGGCAAAGTCATCGGGGTTGGTCGACGCGGCCAGGGCCATCTCGTAGGTGACCAGGTTGCGCTGCACCAGCTCGGTCAGCGACTGATCGAACGAGATCATCCCGTAGGGATGGGCCCCGTCCTTGATCGCGTCGACCACCTCCACCGTGCGGGTCTCGTCGACGATCATGTCGCGGATCCGCGGGGTGTTGATCATCACCTCGACCGCCGGGATCATGCCGCGGCCGTCGGCCCGGGGCAAAAGCCGCTGGGAGACCACCGCCGACAGGATCGTCGCCAGCTGCAGGCGCACCGCGTTCTGCTGGTGAGGCGGGAAGATCTGTACGATCCGGCCGATCGTCTCGGTCGCGTCGAGGGTGTGCAGGGTGGAGAACACCAGGTGGCCGGTCTCCGCGGCCAGCATGGCGGTCTCGATCGTCTCCAGATCCCGCATCTCGCCCACCAGCACCACGTCGGGGTCCTGGCGCAGGGCGGCTCGCAGCGCGCTCTGGAAGCTCATGGTGTCGAAGCCGATCTCACGCTGGTTGACCACCGAGCGACGATCGTGAAAGACGTACTCGATCGGATCCTCGATGGTGATGATGTGCGCGGCACGCTCGATGTTGATGACGTTGAGCAGCGACGCCAGGGTGGTCGACTTGCCCGAGCCGGTGATCCCGGTGACCAGCACCATGCCCCGCTGCTCGCGGGCGAGCTCCTTGACGCGCGCGGGGAGGTTGAGCCGCTCGAAGGGCGGGATGTCGGCCGCGATGACGCGCAGCACCATGCCGCACTCCCCCCGCTGCCGGAACACGTTGACGCGATAGCGCAGCCCGTCGGGGGTGGCGTAGGCCAGATCGACCTCGTGATCCGACATGAACTTGTCGTGGGTCTTCTCGCTCATGATGTTCATGGCGAACGTCATGATGACGTCGGAGGTCATGGGCGGGACGTCCTTGAGCGTCCGCAGCGAGCCCCGGATACGGAACACTGGCGGCAAGCCCACCTTGAGGTGAACGTCCGACGCACCGAGCTTGCGCGCGGCGCCCAGCACCCGGTCGAAGATCTCGTTCATAGCAGGGCCACGGTAGCGGATCGGCCCGCTCCCCGGGCCCGACCCCGGTGCCTCCCGGATCGCGCACAATGCACAAACGACGAAGCGCGACCCGGAGGCCGCGCCGATCGAGCGAGATCGTTGAATTTTTGCCGGCGTGGACGGCCGGGGCGCGCCTACTCCAGCGACTCTTCGAGGCGAGCCTTGATGTCCATGATCGTGGCCCCCTTGGTGAGGGCCGTGGGCACGACCAGGGGCTTGACGCCGAGCTCGTCCTCGACCACACGGAGGGCGACCTCCTTGGACAGACCGGTGCGCTCGGCGATCTCGCGGGCGACCACCACGAGGGCGCCGGGATCGACCTCGGCGTCGAGCTGCAGGGAGACGCGATTGCGGCGCAGCGAGTCCAATGCCTCGGCGAGCTCTTGCTTGCTGACCATCATCATTGACCTCCACCCGGCAAGGGTGTCGCCAAAAGAATAGCTCCCCTCGCGCTCTTTGCCGAGAGCCGTCCCGATTTTCGTTTTCGCAGGGTGCGCCCCCTTACAACCGCGATTGGTTTCGACTCGAAAAAGACAAGGATCTGCACGACGTGACGATCAGGTCACCCTCGTCGGATCGCTCGAACGGCCGCGCATGCCCCAATGCGGACCGAAACGGCGCCGGGATCGCAGCACGGACCGGCCCACAATGAACGACCGAGAACCCCGGTCGGCCAAACCCTGAACCGACCGACGCCTTGGATCTCGTATGGTTTCTCAATTCTTTTCTTCTCCTTTCGACGCCTTCGGGTCGAGGGATCTCTACTGTCCCTGAAGGCACACGACCCTTCAAGGCACGCGACATGGTGCCTTGGGGTCACTGTCGATCGATCGTTCGTTCCATGCTGGAACGATCGGACCCAGATGATCTGTACCCCGATGGAGCAGACCTCGACGATGGCCCTGGGTACGCCCCTGTAAGTTCGACTCGATCATCAACGAGACGATCGTCCGTGCATTCGAATCGTCCGGGCACGTGCTCGACCACGTGCTCGACCACCCGCTCGGCCACCCGCTCGACCACCCGCTCGGCCACCCGCTCGGCCACCCGCTCGACCACCCGGCGGGTCGACCCCACCTCGACCACCCGGCAGGTCGACCCCACCTCGATCACCCGGCGGGTCGATGACAGTCTGACGGACGACGCCCAACGTCGGCGACGAACGTCGAGGTCGCTCTCGCTATCGACCTCGCCATCGACCTCAACTCGATTGGGAGGTCGCACTCGCACTTGCTCTTACTCTCGCATTCGACCTGCCAGTCGACCTCCCGGGTCGGACCCGGCACAACCGGCATTGGGGCACAACGCATCGTTTGTGCCGGAAGACCGGCGCACACAGCGTCGCCGACCGCCTTCCCGACACCCCGAGCGGATCGACTCCCGGATCCGCGCGTAGGGTGAGGAGCTCTCGCTCCGACGATGCAACTAAAGTAGTCGACGCCCACCGAAACTGCTAGGTTGAAGGAGGTTCGGTAGTGAACGCTCCACGTCATCGTCTGCGGCTTCGGGTCTTGGTCGTCGACGACGAACCCACCGTTCGTCGCTACTTCCGGCGCTTGCTCGCCCGGCTCGTCGAGTCGGTCGAGGAGGCCTCCGATGGCCAGGAAGCACTTGAGCGAATCAAGAGCGCCCACTCCGACGAGCGCCTCGACCTGGTGCTGAGCGATCTGTCCATGCCTCACCTCAACGGCATCGAGCTCGCGCGTCAGCTCTATGCACTCGAGACCAAGCCACCCATCGTGCTGGTCACCGCCTACGATCCTCCGGAGCTCGAGCCCCTGCTGACGGCCGGCCTCGTCGCCGGCGTACTGCCCAAGCCGACCCCTCTGGCGATTCTACGTGCAGAGCTCGAGCGCCACCTCCCCGATGCCTCTGGTCGCGCCTCCTCCGATGCCGCCCCATGACGCCTGGACCACCGCCTGGACCACCGCCTAGACCGTCCCGTAGTCCAGGCCGGTCACCACGGGTGGCTGCACGAACACACACGCCACGCCCACGAGTCGACGCGACGGGCCATGGACTCTGCTGACCGCTCGCCATCACCAACCGAACACGGGACCCCGCTGGGCTCGCTGTTGCGGCGCCACACTCTGGGCACCGCCCTTGTCCCGCTGCTCGTCGTCGAGATCTCGCTGCTGGCGCTTTACTTCGTGCTGGGGCAAGAGGTGGCCGGACGATGGCGGCAGGAGGTGATCACCAGCCTGCGACGAGGCCTACAGGAGGTCGCCGACACCCGAGCCCAGCAGCTGGCCCTGACCCTCGCGGACATCCAGCACCAGACGGATCTAGTCCGCGCCCACGCCGGTCAGCTCCTCCGCGGTGAGGTCCTCCCCACTGAGCCCTATCACCCCGAGCACTACGCCGTAAGCTCCCGAGGCTCGCTGTACCAGCGCGTCGACGACGGCGGCGCATCGATCTACTACGCGGCCAAAAACCGATTCACCGCGACGGAGGAGCGCAAGATCGCCATCACCGAGCCACTCGACGCCAGCCTGAAGCGCGCGGTCACCAACGACCCGCACGTGGTCGCCGCGTACCTCAACACCTACGACGACTTCAACCGCTACTACCCCTTCATCCCCAACGCAGCGGAGCAGTTTCCTCCCGATCTCGACATGGAGGCGTTCGCCTTCTACTACGCCGCCGACGCCGCCCACAATCCCGCGCGAGCGGTGGTCTGGACCGACGCCTACCTCGACCCGGCGGGCAACGGCTGGATGGTCTCCTCGGTCGCCCCGGTCTACCGCGGCGACGTCCTCGAGGGCGTGGTGGGCTTAGACGTGACGATCCCCGTCATCGCCACCCGCGTGCTCGACCTCGATCTACCCTACGAGGCCCTGGCCCTGCTGATCACCCCCGAGGGCTCCCTGCTAGGGCTCAACCGGGGGGCGGCGAAGCGCTTCCCCGAAGGCACCACGATCCTCGACGAGCCCCCACCCGGCATCGACCAAAAGGAGCGGATCCTCGACGAGGAGACCCCGCTGGCCCGCCTGCTCGGCGACGCCGAGGCGGCGCAGCAGATGCTCGCGTTGAGCGCCCAAGACACCGGCCTCACCGAGCTCACACTCCACGGCGAGCCCTTCTTCCTCCTGCACGCCTCGGTGGCACAGCCGCCATGGACGCTGGCGGTGCTGGTGAGCACACACGAGGCCCTGGCCCCGGTCGAGGCAATCGAGTCCAGCTCGGGGACCCTGACCGTGCTCATCATCGGGGGCATGGGCGTGTTCTATGCGCTCTTCTTCAGCGTGATCTACCGTCGCTCCCGACGCCTCGCCACGCGGGTGGTCACCCCGATCGGCGCCCTGACCGAGGCCACCGAGGCCACCGAGCCGCCGCCGAGCACCCTGCATAGCGGGGTCAGCGAGATCGACCGGCTGGGCGCTAGCTTCCGCGAGATGGTCGCGACCAACCGCGCCCACCAGCAGCGGATCGAGGCCCTCAACCGGGATCTCGAGGGGCAGGTGCGCGAGGAGGTGCGCAAGAACCGGGAGAAGGACCACCTACTGCTCGAGCAATCCCGCCTGGCCTCCCTGGGCGAGATGGTGGCCTCCATCGCCCACCAGTGGCGCCAGCCCCTGGCCTCGCTGCAATTCATGCTCAGCGACATGCGGATGTGGGCGGACGAGCCCGCGCCCCTCGACGCGTCGACCCTCCGCGAGTACGTCGACGACGCCGAGCAGCTGATCCAGCACATGGATCAGACGGTCGACGACTTTCGCACGCTCTACCAGAACACGCCCGATCCCCACCCGATCGAGCTGCGTGCCGTGGTCGATCAGGCGCTGGGGATCGCCGACGGCTCGCTCAAGGCAGCCGGGGTCCGGGTCACGATCGAGGATCATGCGCCAGGAGCCACGACCCATGGTCGAGCCAACGAGCTGTGCCACGTGCTGTTGAACCTGGTGTCCAACGCCCAAGCCGTGCTCACCGAGCGGGCCGTCCGCGGGGCACAGATCGTGGTGCGGATCGGGCGAGCCGACGAACAACCGCGCCCCTCCCCCGTTCTCCCGCCGATTCTCCCGCCGATTCTGGAGATCGAGGACAACGCCGGAGGCGTGGATCCAGCGATCGCACCTCGGCTGTTCGATCCCTTCGTCACCGGGCGCAAGGAAGGGACGGGGCTCGGGCTCTATATGAGTCGGCGGCTGATCCAGGAGCGCTTCGGCGGGCGCCTGACGCTCCGCGACGGCGCAGCGGGAGCGTGCTTTCGGATCGAGCTGCCCTCTCCTCGTTCGCCCGACGATGACGAACTCAGGTAAGGGTCATGGTGTACCGCATGACGGCGTCGGGGAGGCCGACCACAACACCACGGGCTCGGCCTGTTCCTGGCGTTGCCTCCGCGGCGTGGCCGGGTCATCCATGCGGTAGAGCAGACGCCGGGTGCACGCTCATGACCGCCGCCAGACCCTCGTCGCAGGTCGGCACGATCTGATCGGGCGGCAGCACGAAGCCCGTGCCCCCCCGCGGGCGCAGCTCGATCACGAACGACGCGACGCCCTGGGTCCCGTAGGCCCAGTCCATCAGGGTGCCCGAGGCCGGATAGAGCGACGCCCCGGAGATCAACCGGTAGCGCTCGCCATGCTCGGAGGCGATCGCCGTCACGATCCCCTCGGCCGCCTGGCGCAAGCGCTGGTGATCCGACGACCGCTTGCGGGTGTGGCTCCACGGGTGCAGCACCAGCTGACCGTAGCTATGGAAGTCGATGTGCACGTCGAAGCGCTCGGCCTCCATCAAGGAGCGGATCGCGGCCGACTCGGGCTCGGAGAAGGGCGCCGTGCCGCGATAGATCGACGAGGCCGGCTTGCCGCTGCTGCCGTCGCCGCCCCAGGCCAACCCAAAGTTGCGGTTGAGATCCACGCCATGGCCCGCGCGTCGATTCTTGCGCCAGTAGCGATCGCGCCTCCAGCTGTGCACATAGCCGTCGGGGTTGGCCACCGGCAGCACCCACAGCTCGACCTCGTCCACGAAGCGGCGTAGCGCCGGATCGTCGTCGTAGCCGCGGATCAGTCGATCGGCGACGCAGGTGGTGACCATCATCGAGATCCACTCGCGCGCATGCAAGCCGCCGTCGACGAACATTCGACGCGGGCGCTCGCCCGGCGCGCCAATGGTGACGGAGTCCGTACCGCGCGCCACGCCATTGCCGTTCCTGCTCCCGTTGCCGTGGATCCGCAGCACCTGCAGCGGTCGGCCCTCGAGCGAGTACCCGATCGTCCGAAGCTCCACCAGCTCTGGACGCAACCGGGCGAGTTGCTCGAGATACGCGTGGATCGTCTCGAGGTCGCGATACTCAGAGAACCATTCCCCGGGCGGGGGTGGTCGGGCCGCTTCGACCCCGCGTAGGCGCTCGCGCTCCTGCTCGGCCACACCGAGCACATCGGACACCAGCTCCGTAAACTCGATCCCTCGCGATCGAAGGGCGGTGACCCCGGCCGGATCGAGCACGAGATCCAGCTCGGTCCCCGCGTGCTCGCTCCACACGTCGTGGGCCAGAGCGGCAAGCTCGGCCCGCTCCTGCTCCGAGCGCGGCCACACCCGCACGGCGATCCGAGCGCTCGCATCCTGTTGTGAGTCGGATTGTGGTTCGAACTGCCGGTCGGGATCCGGACAGACCTCCGGCGGCACCGGCCGCTCGTAGGCAACCAGTGCCACTACCAGCAGCAGGGTCACCAGCAGGGTCACCAGCGAAAGCCAGCGAGCCACCGGCGGAGTGCTCGCCATCAGCAGCCAACGCCAGGGCCGGGCCCGTCCTCGTCGTTGTCGCGCCTCGCTCACGGGCTCTACGGTAGCACCCGAACCACGAGGCTCAGTGCCGAACACACGGCCCGGCCATCACGGACGGGACAGGTTACTCATCGTCGCGTGCCGCGAGCTGGGCCCGTAGCTCGGCGAGCTCCCGCTCCGCCTGCTCGCGAGCCTGACGCTCGGCGTCGAGGGCCTGGTGCGCCTCATCGAGAGCCTGATGCGCCGAATCGCGAGCCTCGGACGCGGTCGGAACTCGGTCGAGTCCCTCAGCGTCACGCGCCACTCGCAGCCGCGCCACGCCCTCGTCGGTGACCGCGACCAAGAACGCTGCCAGCTCGTGGGAAGCAAACGGGCCGGCCCCCGAGTAGAAGCGAACGAACGCGCCGTCGGCCTGGCGGCGGTAGATCTGGAGCGCCACGCGCTGCTGGTCGCGAACCTGGCCCAACGCGGCCTGGGGATCGAAGATCACCAGCTCGCGGGTGCCGAGCTGGGCGTACTTTTGTGGACCCAGCTGGTAGTCCTTGCGCCAGCGCTCGGGGTGCTGCTCGTCCCCCGAGACGATCTCGACCGCGAAGCGGGGCGGCCGATGCCCCTCGCGCCAGGTCTGCCAAGAGGCCGGCATCGGCGGTGGGGGTGGATCATCGAGCAGGTAGACGTCGGGGGAAATGCGGACCAGAGGCTCCTCGGGAAGCCACGCAAAGAACTGATCGGAGCCGACGAAGACCCGTGTCCACCCGCGCTCGGCGGCCAGCTCGCGCAGCGCCGACCGCAACATGTCGATGATCTCGGACTGCTCGGTGCCTTCTCCCATGTCGTCTTCGTCGCTGAGGTACCACGACGACCAGTCCACCACCGCGTCGAGATCCTCGGGCCGCGGGTCGAACACCACGTTGCGGGCCCGAGGGGGACGCCCCAGCGCAGGTACCGACTTGAGCGCTCCCCACCCCATGACGAATATGAGAGTAGCACGCCAAGAGCCACCACGTCCCCGGTGCCGCCGCGCCCGGGCTCAGACCAGCCGCAGCCGCTTGATCTTCAGGTACCGCCCCTCGCCGAACGCGGGCGGCACGGGAAAATCTTCGGGTAGCCCCGTCTCCCCCAAGATCCGCACCGAGCGGCCGGCCTCGGCACACCCCCGCCCGATCGCGCTGAGCAGCTCGCCTTCCTCCAGCTTGGCCGCATTGCTGATAGCCAGCACCTCGCCCCCGGGCGCGACGACCTCGGCGGTGGCCTGCATCAGCTCTTCCCAGTCGCGCATGGCCGAGAAGACCTTGCCCTTGACCCGAGAGAAGGGCGGCGGATCGACGATGACCAGCTCGAATCGTTCTTCGCGCTGACGCATTCGCTCAAGG
>JBCCWC010000142.1:0-40726 GCA_039194325.1 Myxococcota bacterium | reverse complement strand
GTCCTACCCGGCCCGGTCCTACCCGGCCCGGTCCTACCCGGTCCGGTCCTACTCGTTTTCGGCCGGGTCCGCCTGGACAACGAGCCGCCCTCCCGTCACCCGACATAGGGTAGTCGTGCCCGCCCCCGGCCCGGGCTGGCCGGTGATGGCCTGGGTCAGGGCGTGGAAGACGAGCAACCCCTGGTCACCCGGGGGCTCGCCCTGCATCCGGGCATACGCGCTCTCGAACGCCTCCCCGTAGGGTCCGCGGGCGGCGGCGGGCGCCACCCAGATCCCTTCGAGCACGTCCCGGGCCCGGTCGAGGGTGGACGGGGAGACCCCCTCGGCGGTGGCCAGCACCATCAGCCCCGGCACGTCGGGACGGGCCGGCATGCGACCGGCCCGGGCCACCTGCCGCACGACCAGCTCGGTCCGCGACAGCGTATCGGGCACCAGCAGCGCCGCCTCGCCGCGCAGCGCCGTCATCACCGGGTTGACGTGGGGCCCAAAGCTCGTGGTCTGGGGCGGATACACGCGGGTCACCAGCGGCTTGGCAAACCCGTGGGCGGTCGACTCGATCGCCTTGATCGCCCGACGGCCATAGCCGTTGTCGGGCGCGAGCACCACCAAGCGGTCGCGTCCCTGGGCCCGCGCATGATCCACCAGCGCCTCGACCCGCTCCTCGAGCCGGGGGGCCACCCCGACCGCGTTGCGCCCCCCTTCCCCGGGGACGATGAGCGCCGCCTGCCCGTCCACCTCGCGCGCGACCGCCTTGACGTTCTTGGCCCCCACCGGCCCCACCAGCACCCGCGCCCCCTGGTCGACCAAAGCGCGGGCCGCGGCCCGGGCCGTTTTGGGGCTGGAGCCGCTGTCCCGCCACCGCAGCGGGGGCACGGGGCCCTTGTTGCCCACCGCGTCGACCGTGGCCATCACCGCGGCCAGCTGCTCGTCGGAGAACGCCGAGAACGGCCCGCTTCGGGGCAACAGCAGTCCGATCCCGCCCGAGGTCGTCCCGCAGGCCACCACCCAGTCGGGCATGTCGGCCGGTACCGGATCGCCCAGCCGCGCCTGCAGGCAGGCTCGCCCCGGCGAGGGGGGCAAGCCGGTGACCACCTCGGCCAGAGCGACCGCCGGCAGGGTGTCGGCCCACAGCGCCAGCCGTTGCTCGACCCACAGGGCCGTGGGATCCCCCTCGGGGAGGGTCTCCCGCCACCGCACCAACGCAGCGATCGCGGCCGGTCCGTCCGCATTGCGATCGTGGGCCACCGCGGCCAGACCTGCGGCCTCGGCCGGTTCGAGCCCTCCACGGGCCTGAACCCGCGGCTCAGAGAGCGCCGCGATCGCCGCGGCTGGGTCACCCCCCCGGACCAGCGCACGCAACCGGATCCGGGCCAGATCTACCAACACCTGAGCATCGTCCGATCCAGGCGCCAGCGCCAGGCCCTCCTCCGCCGTGGCGATCGCCACCGGGTCCTCCTGGCCCAGGTAGGCGTGCTCGGCCTTCGCCCGCAGGGCGGCCAGTCGTACCGCCAGGGGGGGCTGACCGGCCAGGATCTCCTCGGCGATCGCCCGCACCTGCGCACCGGCAGGATCGGCGGTGCGAGCGGCTTGGAGGCGATCCCAGTCCGCCTGCTGCTGGGGGTCGCTCGGCCGTGCATCCAGTGGGCCGGCGCTGGGCTCCGGTGGACGTCGGGGCCCCACCCCTCGGCACTGCGCGCCCCCGCAGACGACAAGGATCGCCAGCGCCGCGATCCCTCGGACCAGGCCTCGGCTCGGGCCTCGGCTCGGGCCTCGGCTCGGGCCTCGGCTCGGGCCTCGGATCGGGCTTCGGATCGGGGCGGATCCCAGCGTGCGAGCCGGGTCGGGAACGACCGCGGCGGTCGGGGCGGAGCGACGAGCAGACACGGGTCTGGGGGCGAATGCAGCCCCCGGGCATCCAGCCCGGGGCCGAGGCGTCGGCATGGTATATGAATCCTCGCACGATGGTCCGCGACACCGAGGAGATGGACGATTTCGGCTTCGGTGAGGCGAGCCGCTACGCCGCCCACCTGGACCGGGGCTGGGCCATGCTCGACCGCGGAGATCCCGCAGCCGCCCGCACCTCGGCCGAGCACGCCCAAGAGGCGCGGCCCGACGACCCCGACGCCGCCGTGCTGCTCGGGGCAATCGCCCTGGCCGAGAGCGACCCCGAGGAGAGCCTGCGCTCGTACGAACGGGCCATCGAGCTCGATCCCGAGTATCTCGAGCCCTACACCGCGGCGGCCCAGGTCTGTCTATTCGACCTCGACGACCCCGCCCGAGGCCTGCGCTACTGCCTCGACGCCCTCGATCTGGACGTGCTGTCCCCCTTCGAGAGCCTCGACGTGCACCTGGTGGCCGCCGAGTGCGAGCTTTCGGCCAAGGCCGACGCCGACGCCCGCCGACGCCTGGCCAGCCTCGACGAAGAGTCGGTGCTGATGAGCGCGCTGCGGCTGGGCGCCCGCCCCGATCTGCTCGAGGAGGCGCCCGAGGACGACCCCGACGACGAGCAGGCGGTCGCCGCCGCCTACCTCCGCCGCGACGCCGACGGCGAGGAGCTCGACGAAGAGGAACGCGTCGAGCGGATCGGTCGCGCCTTGCAGCTGGCGTTTCGGCTGGCGCGGATGCGGCTCGATCTCGACGAGATCGACGCCGCCACCGGCACGCTGACCGAGCTCTTGCGCTGGTACCCCGCCGAGCCCGACGCCTGGTACCTAGTGAGCGAGGCTCACCATCGAGCCGGGCGGCTGCCCGAGGCCTGCGTGGCCGGGGTCAAGACCCTCGAGCTCGATCACGAGGTGCCGATCCCCGACTGGGTCCCCACGTTCGCGATCGTCCACCGCCGCGTGGTGCAGCGGCTCAAGGAGTGTCCCGAGCCCGCCTTGGGGGCCCTGGTCGACTCGGGGCGCCCCATGACCGTGATGGTGCGCGACGCCCCCGCGCCCGAGCTGGTGATGGAAGGCGTCGATCCCCGGGGTCGGCGTGCTCGCCCTGGCCGGGCGGGCCATGCCGGGGCCCCTGACCGATCCGCCTCCCTCCCTGCCGCCGCCCCAGCTGACGGGGTTGGCCGTGTACCGGCGCAACCTGGCGCGGTTTGCCCGCGACGCCGAACACTTCGAGCAGGAGCTGCGCTTCGCGGTGCTCGACGAGCTGGCCGCCTTCGTCGGCCTCGACGACGCCGCGCGCGAGCGGCTAGGGCTACCGCCCATGCCCCCGATGCCCGCCGCCGCCATCGAAGCCGAGCCCGAGGGCAAGGGCAAGGGCAAGGGCAAGAAGAAGCGCGGGCGTCGGCGCTCGCGGGCGGCCAACTGACCGCGGCGGGCGTGCTGTCGCCAGCGCGCGGCTCGATGACCCGCAGGCGGATGCGCCTCAGCCGAACTTCGGCGGGGCTATCCCCTCCCAGGGCATGTTCATCGTCGCGACGCTGGTGAGGCGGTTCTTGGCGAGCAGGCCCGGGATGCGCGCGTAGTTGATGTTCACGCCGTGCTTCTTCGCGTCCTTCGCCATCCGGATCGGCCCTTCGTCGGACTTCTCGACCAGTTGCTGGAACTGATCGCCCGCGTTCAGCTCGATGTAGTCGGAGGGGGCGTCGGTGGCGTTCCAAAAGCAGTGCTCCACGCCGGCCGGCTTGCGGACGAAGCTGCCCGCCGGCACGGTGAAGCGCAGCCCATCCTCGCCGCCCACCTCGAACTCGAGCTCGCCGGAGGCGACGTAGACGGCCTGGTCCTCGGTATCGTGGGAGTGGGGGGCGAGCAGCTGGTAGGGGAGGAGCGTCACCTTCATCGCGGAAAAGACGCCGCCGGTGTGTTCGGTGCCGATCGGGATGAAGATGTGGTCGCCGATCTGCTTGCCCTGGCCGGGAAGGATGAGGAGGTCTTCAACGGTGTGATTCATGGTGTTGCTCCTTCGGTCTGTCTGAGACGCGGTCGTGTAGAATCGACCGATATCCTCAAGCTAACGACCCCCTGTTCGGCGGGCCGCGCGATGCACGACAAAGACCGAGCCGTTGACGCCAACCTGCAGGGCCCGTCCATGCTGGCCACCATGATGGCCGCCGCGGCGGCCTACGCGGTGCAGCGAGGCTTGCCGCTGGAGCGCGTCGCCGAGGCCGCCGGACTTGCACCCCACGCCCTGCTGGCCGCACCCGAGCGGGTGCCCGAGGACGCCGTGTCGCGGATCCTCACCCTGCTCCAGCAGCACTTCCCCGACGAGGCCGTGGGCTTGGAGATGGCAGCGGCGGCCCCCTTGCAGTTCCTGGGGCCGCTCGCGCCCGTCGTCCGCCTCGTGCCCGACCTGCGCGCGGGCATCGAGATGTTCGTGCGCTTCCGCAGCGTGCTGTCCACGAGCGCCGTCCTGGAGTTCGTCGAGGCGCCGCCGGGGCCCATGCTGTGCTTCGAGGACCCCAACGACCAGCAGTTCGGCGCGCTGAGCACGGAGATGGGCCTGGTGATGGGCGCGCGCGTGATCGCCACCGGGTTCGGCCTCCCCGACGCCCTACGCACGGTGTGGCTGGGTCACGCACCGACGGCGCCTGCCCAGCGCTACGAGGACGTCTTCTCCGTGCCCGTGCGCTTTGGCGCCCCCGCCAACGCGCTGCTCTTCCATGCCGAGCGGCTCGGCGACCCCGTGGATCCCGACGCGGGCGCGCGGCTGCGTATCCTGCGAGCTCACCTCGAGCTCGTGCGGCAGCAGCTCGAGCAGCAGGAGGATCCCCCGGAGCTCCGACGGATCCGCGACGCGGCCGCGCGCAACGTGGCCCAGGGGGAGTACAGCGCCGCGGCGTTGGCCCGTCGCCTGGGCATGAGCCTGCGTACCCTGCAGCGGCGCGTCGACGAGCTGGGCACCTCGGTGCGCTCGCTGACCGATGAGGTGCGTGCGGCCAGCGCCCGCCAATTGCTCTCCGACCCCGATCTGAGCCTCTTCGAGGTCGCGTTCGCGCTGGGCTACTCCACCGAGAGCGCGTTTCGCCGGGCGTTCCGCCGGTGGACGGGACTGAGCCCGGCGCACTACCGGCGCTCGCTGGCCTGACCCGAGGAACAACGCCGCGACCGAAGAAACGATCCATACCACCGCTGTTTCGCATCGTGGACCGCCGATGGCCCGAGGAATCCCGCCCGCCGATCGCGAACCGGCTGCGCCACCGCTGCCGGCGCGTCGTCGGGCGTATTTGCCATTGCCGCGCTCGCGGCCGCCCACGGTGCGCGCACCACTCAAATATTGTTCGTTTGACGGGCGACCGGCGACCGACATCACTAGGTGAATGGCAGCACGAAGTAGCCACTCATGTACTTGCGGTACTTGTCGGCCCAGAGTGCCTGAAAGAAGCCGGCAAAGTCATGCGGATCGTTGAACCGGAACTCCCCCGCGTTGGGATCCATGAACCACACCGGCCCACTACCACACTGGCTGACATACGCCGCCATGGCGTGCCCACTGTGCCTACTACCGGTCGACGAGTAGATCCCGAGCAGTTTGTAGCCAGGGATCGGCGTTCGCTTAGGTTCTCCTCGTAGGGACACTCCCGTGAGTGCATTGATCACACACTCACAAGTGAAGTAACCCTTCTCCTCGACGCGGCCACCACCCGCCATGACGCCCTTGAGCGCTTGGAAGCCGCGCGATGGATCTTTCGAGAAGGTCTCGATCGCCTTGACGAGCCACCCCGTGTCGAGGCTGTTCTCGACCGCTTGCATTCGGATGACGGATTCAATCCCCTCACCGGGCCCGTCGAACCATGGCCAGAATCGCTGCTGCGCTCTGGACTTGATGATCCACCACGCGGAAATACCGGCACAAAATCCTTCCCTATTGCCCGAGACTCGGCTCCGATTGTCTTGGCCTTGATTGTACAAACGGATCGTCTGTCCACCACTGTTGATGAGTTGCTGCTCCCAGAACACGCGAAACCTCCTGATCGCCTCGATGGGTGGCGCGACGACTCGGGTCTACGCCATCGCCTCGACGTCGCTGCCACCCTCTGGCAAAAAGCAGTCCTTCCGGAACGACCCCGTGATTTCACAATTCAACAAAACGCTGTTCAGAGCCCGCCCACGAAGTCGCAGGCCGCTCCAAGCTCCCGTGCAAGCTACAAGATCCCGTGCAGCGGCCCGCCGCGCGCGGCCAGCTCGTCCACCCGCCGGCTCACCGCCGGATCCTCCTCGAGCGGCGGCGCATGGTGGGGCTTACTCCGCGCTGCAACAGCCCAGATCAGGGCAAGGGCAAGAAAAAGCGCGGGCGTCGGCGCTCGCGGGCGGCAAACTGACCGCGGCGGTCGTGCACCAGTCCTGCGATCGCTTCACGCTTTGGGTCATCGCGACCAATCCGTCGGTTCGTGCCCATTAGTGCATGCGATGCGCGGCGAGCCACGCATCGAGCTCGGCGAGATCGACCTCGGCTTCGCCGGGGCCCTCAGCCGCCGCCAGGGCCTGTCGGGCCTGCCGAGCCAGGGTGCGGGCTCGCGTGCGCTCGTCTCGGTCGTTCCACAGGGCGCGGGCGAGCATGAAGCGAGCCTCCGCGAGCAAGACCGGCGCCACTTCGCCGGCCTCGCGAATCATCACGGCCCGCTCGGCGTACGCGAGGGCCGTGACCAACTCACGCTGCTCCAGCGCCACCTCGGCGAGCCCCACGAGCGGATAGGCCACATCGGGGTGGTCGGGGCCCAGCGCCTGCTCGGAGGCAGCCAACGCTCGCTGCAAGTAGGTTCGCGCCTTCGAGGGCTCGCCCTGCTCTCGTAGCACGACCCCGATGTTGAACAGCGTGTCGGCCACGAAGGGGTGGCGGGAGCCCAGCGCCTGCTCACCGACCGCCAACGCTCGCTGGTAGTAACGCAGCGCCTCTTCGTGCTCGCCCCGCAGATGCAGCGCGCCAGCGATGTTGCTCGCGCTCTTGGCGACGAACAGGTGGCGGGGGCCCAGCGCCTGCTCACCGACCGTCAACGCCCGTTGGTAGTACGCAAGCGCCTCCGAGGGATCACCCTGCTGGGCGACCACGTTGCCCATGTTGAGCAGGATCCGGGCCACCTCGGGATGGTCCTCGCCCAGCGCCTGCTCACCGACCGCCAGCGCCCGACGGTAGTACGCAAGCGCCTCCGACAGCTCACCGAGCTGATAGGCCAGCACGCCGAGGTTTCCCAGGCGCATGGCGACGTTGGGGTGATCCTTGCCCAGCACCTGCGCATCGATGGCCAACGCTCGTTGGTAGTGCGTCCGCGCCTCCGACAGCCGGCCTTGCTGGTGCAGCACGGTGCCGATGTTGCCCACGATGCGAGCGACCGACGTGTGGTGCTCGCCGAAGACTCGCTCGTCGATGGCCAGCGCCCGCCGGTGGTGCGCCAGCGCCTCCGACAGCTCCCCCTGCTCCATCAACACGATGCCGATGTTGTCCAGCGTCGTGGCCACGGAGGTGTGGTTTACACCCAGCAGCTGCTCATCGAGGGCCAGGGATCGCCGAAAGTACCTGAGCGCCTCCGACCGCTCGCCCTGCTTGCGGAGCACCACCCCGATGTTGCCCACGACCTGGGCCACGGAGGTGTGGTGAGGCCCCCACGCTTGCTCGAAGATCACCAGGGCCCTTTGCAGGTGACCGAGCGCCTCCGACAGCTTGCCCTGCGCTTGCAGCACGATGCCGATACTCCTCAGCGCTTCGGCCTGTGCCCCCGGCTCCACCTCGGGGCCCCGCGAGAGCGCCAGCGCCATCTTTCCCCACTCCAGCCCCAGATCGTGACGCGCCTGCCGGACACCGACGAGCCTGACCAAGGCGTTGACCGCCTCGGCCGCCACGGCATCGTGCCCGTGGTCGGCGGCGAGCGTGAACGCCTGCTCGAGATCCCGCTCGGCCCTGGTCAAGTCGTCGAGCTCCTCTCGCGCCCAGCCCCGCACGACCAAGGCCTCGGCCAGCACGGGGCCGTCCTCTAGCACCTCGGCGCGCTGCACCACGGACTCGATCCGCTCGAGTGCATCCGCAACCCGCCCCACCTCGCGCTCAGCCTTGATGTCCGCCAGCCGCGCGCGCAGGTCGTTCACCTCGTGGGCCACTCGTAGATCTTCGGGCGGAGGCACGCGCTGCTGCCTCTTGCGCAAGCGGTCCAGGTCGTCACAGCGCTCCATCGGCGGCAGGCCTTCCACCAGCGGCACGGCGCTCTCCACCACCGGATCGTCGGCATCGGCGAGCACCGTCACCGCCGCGTCGAGGGCCACCTTGCGCTCGTGCAGACAGTGCATGCGCAGATCCATCATCTCCGTGGTCTGATCACCGCGGACGCGGGTGGCCTCACAGACCTCGGTGTGCGTGCAGCACGACCCCGATATTGCTCAGCGTATTGGCGACCGACACGTGGCTGTCGCCCAGCGCCTGCTCATAGATGACCAGCGCCCGCTGGTAGTCGGCCAGCGCTTCTTCCAGCGCCCCCTGTCGGTCGAGCACGACCCCGATATTGACCAAGACCCTGGCCACGGAGACGTGCTCGTCGCCCAGCACCTGCTCATAGATCGCCAACGCCCGCCGCTGGAAGGTCAGCGCCTCCGAGAGTCTTCCCTGCTCATCCAACACGACACCGATGTTGCTCAGTGTTTTGGCCACGGAGGTATGGCTCTTGCCCAGCACTTGCTCGTAGATCGCCAGCGCCCCTTGGTAGTCGTCTAGCGCTTCGGGCAGCGTGCCCTGGTGGACCCTCACACTGCCGAGATTGCTCAGGACATTGGCGACGGAGGTGTGCGTGTGGCCCAACACGCGCTCGAAGATGGTCAAAGCCCGCTGCTGGTACTTCAGCGACGCGTCGAGCCGTCCCTGCATCACCATCACGCTGCCGATGTTGTTCAGGGTGTTCGCAACGCAGGTATGGTCCTCGCCCAGCCGTCGCTCGTAGATCGCCAGCGCCCGCTGATGATGGGTCAACGCTTCGGAGAACCTCCCCTGCTCTCGGAGTACGTTGCCCACATCGTTGAGCACGCTGGCTTCGAGCGTGGCCTCGACCTCCGGACCATGGGCCAGGGCCAGGGCCACCTGGCCCCACCACAATCCTTGCTCATGGCGCGCCTGCTGGAGACCAACCACCCAGGTCAACGCGCCCACGGCCCTGGCCGCGAGCGCATCATTGCCGTGGCGGGCCGCGATCTCGAACACTCGTTCGAAATCTTCCTCGGCCTCGACGAATGCATCGGTGTTGTGTCGTCCGGCCGCACGCTCGAAGATCGCCTCGGCCAGTAGAGGCTCGAACCCGAGGGTCTCAGCCCGCTGCGCCGCCCGCTCGGCCCGCTCCAGAGCATCCGCATAGCGACCGCCCTTGCGCTCGGCCTCGATGCCGGCTAACTGCTCACGCAACGCCTCGACCTCCCGGGCCACCTGCGGATCTCCAGGAGGAAGCACCCGCTGACGCATTCGCTGGAGCATCGCCAGGTCGTCGCAGCGATCCATCGACGGCAGCGCCTCCACAATCTGTACCGCCTTTTCCACCACGGTATCGTCGGCATCGGCCAAGACCTCCACCGTCGCATCGAGGGCCACCTTGCGGTCGTGCAAGCAGCCCATGCGCAGTTCCATCGCCTCCTCGGTCTGCTCACCCCGCACGCTGGTGGCCTCGCAGACCTCGGTGTACTTGCCTGCCCACGTCCGAGCGTAGCCTTCGAGCCGAGGCCTGATGCGCGCCCAAGTATCCGGGGCGTAGGACCGCTCGGTGCCGAGAACGGCGTCCCGCACGTGCTGCCGGCGCACGTCGTCCCAGACGCCGTGGAGCTGGGCCGAGGCGCCCGTGCAGCGCCGGGCGAGCTCGGCTTGACGAGCACGCTCGGCCTCCTGGTCGACTTGGGCCCGATAGGCGAGTGCAAAAGCGATCGCCAACAGTCCCGCAGCCAGGCTCACCGCCACCCACCACCACCTGCGGGGCACCACCAAGCGACGCAACTCGATCAGGAGCGCCTCCATCGAGGGCCACCGCTGTCCGGAGTCGGACGCCAGTCCCCGCAGCAGCACCGCACGCAATCGACTCGGCACCACGCTGCCCTTGGGCACGGGCCGCACCGCCCCCTTGGTCATCGAGACCATCAGCGCCACCCTCGAAGCTCCGTCGAAGGGACGCTCGCCGTAGACGGCCTCGTAGAGCGCCACGCAGAAGCTGAACTGGTCGCTATGAGGACCAGTGTCCTGCCCTCTCCACTGCTCCAGCGGCATGTAGCACGGTGTCCCCAGGATCGTCCCCGGTTGCGTGAGCGAAGCCTCCAGCACGAGGTTGTCAGCGTCCAGAGCAGTGGGTCGGTCGTCCTCGTGCTCGGATTCCGTGCTCACGGTCCGCCGCGCCAGCCCGAAGTCCAGCACCCGCACCTGGCCCTTGTCGTCGATGATCGCGTTGTCCGGCTTGAAGTCTCGGTGGACCAGCCCCGCTTCATGGGCGGCAGCGAGGCCCGCGCCGGCCTGCAGATATACGTCTACACACTCTCGCCACGATCGGGTCTGGTCCGGATCCGTCAACCATGCGCGCAACGTCTGGCCCCGAACCAACTCCATCGCGATGAACGTCTGCCCCGCGGTCTCCCCGACCTCGTGAACCTGGATCACGTTGGGGTGCGAGAGCTTCGCCATCGCCTGGGCCTCTCGCTTGAGCCGAGCGGTGTCGTCCTCGTCGACCTCCGCATGCAAGATCTTGATCGCGACCGCTCGATCGAGCTGTGCGTCGTAGGCCTTGTACACCGTGCCCATCCCGCCGCGACCGAGCGGCTCCAACACCACATACCGGCCGATCGTCCGATCGACCCGCAGCGACCCCTCCGATCCCATGCCAAGCACGTCGCGCAAGGCCGCCGCGAACCGAGGATCCTGCGTGTCGAGCCTCGGCCGGTCGGCGCCATCGGACCGCTCCGGGTCGACGACCGTGCGGGGCAGCGTGGATGATGCTCGCGGTGCTCGGGGCAGCCGGGCGATCAACCGCGCCAGGTGACGCCCCGCCGTCTCGGACGATGTGTGCTCGTCCCCGGTCGCCGACGAGATGCTCCGCTCGAACTCTCGTAGATCCACCACTGAATCAATAGGCGCGGGCCACAGAACACTCTGACCTGCGCAAGTACGGGTCGGTCGGGTTCTTCACCGATGGACCCAAACGATCCAAACACAGGGCGCGAGGATCCCGGGCTATCCGGGATCCGATCAGCGTGGCGGGAGCCCCACGAGCAGTCTACGGGCTCACCACGAGCCGTGACGGGCACGAACGGATCATCACGCCGCTCATCAAACGTTGGCCACCGACCGACCTCACCTCATGTGCCGATCGCGCCAACGTTCGCGGTCGGGGTGGAGTCGGAGCAAGCTGCCGGCGAGCCAGACATTCAACGTAACAAAGGAATGTCTGAGTGAATACTCGGGATCTCTGGCGATCACCCGGCCGACATAGAACCATGTCGATCGACCATGCAACGTCGGCAATACCCGCTCGAGGATCTCCTCCACTCGTCGTTTCTCGTGTAGCTCGAGATCATCCCACCGGATCTCGTCGAGCACCTCCACCAACCCCCGGGTGACCCGCTCGAACCCCGACAGACTCAGCGCCCCTAACGCCATCCACTCGAGCCAGTACGTCCGCGGCGCTGCCTTGGGCCGCGTCGCGAACAGAGCCGAGCCGACCTCCGCCCCTTGCGGCCCAAGGCGACGCAGATGCCCGCCAACCTCCTCCCAGGTTACATCTTGCTCCTGGTCCCGCACCCACGCGAGCCCATCGACCAGACGCTGAGGACAAACCTCGGCGACCTCATCGACAACCGGCACGACCCCGCCGTGCACGTCCAATCGTCGATCCATCGCCGCCCGTCGGACCTCGAGCGAGGCATCGTCCAGCCGCGCTCGCACGGCCGACTGCATGACCGCCGGCGCATCGGGGCGCAGACCATTGAGCAACATCCGCCGCACCTCGGCGTCGTGGTGGGTCACGAGCAAGACCAGCGCCTCGTAGGACTCGGCATCGTCGGGCTCGGCCAGTCGGGCCAGCAGGCCCGCCGCCGTCGCCTGCACCAGAGGATCGGGGTCGAATTGGGCGAAATGAGCCAGCACGCGACGCTCCCCCTGCCCCGCCAAGACCACCAGCAGATGCCGACGGACCCCCACCGAAGGCTCTGTGTCCAGCCGCGATACGAGGTCGGGCAACACCTCGGCCCCCAACCGGAGCCCGAGCTGCCACGCCGCATGAATGCGGACCGGAGCATCGGCATCGTCGAGCAACGCCCGCAGATCGGATATGGGCAGCGTGGCGAGCTCGGCAAAGCGACGAAGAGTCATCACCGAGAGTCTAGATGAACACCCCAGCGAGGATCCTGCATTCGCGTGGACCGACTCTGGTCGCAACCCGTGACCGCGAGCGGCCGACCGGCGATCGTGCCGGCTGTGGCCGCACATCATCGCGGCCGGCCGGCCAGTCAGATCAGAACAGCCCGTGCAGCGGCCCGCCGCTCGCGGCCAGCTCGTCGACCCGCCGGCTCACCGCCGGATCCTCCTCGAGCGGCGGCGCATGGTGGGGCTTTTTCCGCGCGTCCACGATCACCGCCCCCCGACATCCCCAGTGCTTGTGCTCGATAAAGGCCCCCACCCCGTGCACGTCGTGCGAGGGGTTACAGCGCGTGAACGCGACCCACAACAGATTCGCCAGGGTCCGCGCGGTCATCTCGGCATCGTCGGCCAACACCACCAGCGGCCAGCGGGTGCCCTCTCCGTGCAGCGGGCCACCCCCCGCGAGCGCCTCGCCGAACTCGGCGGCCACCGCCTCACCCCGCCCGTCCCACGCGGGCGCACCCACCACCAGCACCCCGGGCATCGCCAGATGCACCGGCCCGAACCCCTCGGGCAATCGCAACCCCTCGGGGATCTCCGTCCCCAACGTTCGCCGAGGCTCACCCGCCGCGGCGATCACCAGCTTGGAGCCCGCGTTGAGCCCGGTGCCCGAGTAGTCGAGCGTGTCGATCGTGGTTCGGGTCTGAAAATGCAGATCGCGGGTCGGATCGAAGCGCCGAAGCACATGCTGCAAGAACGCCGCCTCGTCGTGGATATCGAGCGCCGGATCGTCCTCGTGCGCGGCGATGATCAGCACCTTGGCCAGCGACGCCTGATTGAACCCCAGCACCGCGTTGGCCAGGGTCAGCAGCTCCTGCGGCTGCCGCGGCCGATAGGGCACGTAGCGCTCGCTGCCCAGGGCCAGCATCAACGGGTGCACCCCCGCCACGTCGACCGCATGCATCGCCCGGAGCCCCGGGATCTCCACCGGCACCATCGGCGCGGTGATCTCGTGGATCAACGCCCCAAAGGTAGTGTCTTCCTGGGGCGGCCGCCCCACCACGGTGAACGGCCAGATCGCCCCCTCTCGGTGATAGACCGCGTCGACCTCCATCACCGGAAAATCGTGCACCAGGCTGTAGTAGCCCAGGTGATCACCAAACGGCCCCTCGGGCTTGGTCCGGGTGGGATCGATCCGCCCCACGATGCAAAAGTCCGCTTCGGTGGAGATCACATACGCCCCCTGCTGCGCCCAGCGAAAGCGGCGGCCGGCCAGCATCCCGGCCATCACCAGCTCGCTCATCCCCTCGGGCATGGGCATCACCGCGGCAAAGGTATGCGCCGGCGGGCCCCCCACGAAGATGCTCACCGGCAGCGGCTCGCCCCGGTCGCGCGCCGCGGCGTGGTGAGCCCCGATCCCACGGTGGATCTGATAGTGCATCCCCACCTCGCCGTCGGGCTCGTAGTCGTTGCCCGACAGCTGCACCCGATACATCCCCAGGTTGGACTGCATGATCCCGCGGCCGCCGGGCATCAGCGAGAACACCTGCGGCAGGGTGATGAACGGGCCGCCGTCGCGCGGCCACGAGCGAATGGCGGGCAACTGCGAGATCGTGGTGCGATGGGCGAGCACCGGGCCCCCGCGCACTCGCCAGGGCAGCGAGCGCAACCCAGTCAGCGGCGCCGACAGGTAGCGCCAGGGCTGGCGTAGCGCGGCGAGCGGATCGATCTTCAGCTCGATCGCCTGCTGTACCCGCCGCAAGGTGTCGCGAAAGATGAAGCGCCCCCGCTCCTTGGTGCCAAACAGGTTGGACACCGCGGGGAACGGGCTGCCCTTGACCCGCTCGAAGAGCACCGCCGGCCCCTGCGCCGCATAGAGGCGTCGCTGGATCTCGGCCATCTCCAGCTCGGGGTCGACCGGCTCGGCGATCCGAACCAGGTGACCGTGGCGCTCCAGATCATCCACACACTGCGCGAGACTGCGGTAGGCCATGACTCGGATCGGCTCAGCTCGACGCGGGCTATAGCACGGCGCTCCGCAAAGGCCCGGCGCGTCGCTCGGCACCCCCGCGCATCACGACCGCGCGAGCGCTCACCCAGACCGCGCGCCAGCCGGTGCTTCGATCCACACCGAGCAATCACCACCGCCGCCCACTCACGGCGTGCGGCAGATCCCGACGTGCGCATACTCGGCGGGAGGCTCGTCCCCGAAGTAGGGCACACAGCTCTGCCCCGGCAGGCACGGCGGCGCCGGATCCCCGAGGTCGCAGACCGAGCTGCAACAGCCCAGATCGTCCATGCAGCCCGGCACCACCGCCGCCGACATACAGACCGCGCCTGGATCACACGTTCCCAGACCCGAACAGGGATCCCCGGGGACCCCCATCGCTCCCGATCCGTCGAAGGCACAACCGAACCAGTCCGATTGCACGGGATAGCAGGCCATGTCCCCAGGGCACACCGGTGCCGTGGGATCGCAACGGGGAAGACAAAACGCGATGAGACCGTTGCCCTGGGTATAGCACTCGCTGCCCAGGTCCGCGCACTCGGGTCGTGTTTCCGAGCCCTCGCAAAACGCGATACAGGTGCCCGGGAACTCGTTGACATCGACGCCCAGGCAGACCGACCCCTCGGCGCAATCATCTAGACCTTGGCCAGGGCTGCCCTCGAACATGCACGCCCCGCCGGGCTCGACGGGCCGCTCGGCCACCGGCACACACTGCCACGCATCCCACGCCCCGCCCTCGATGGTCGCGACCAACGTACACTTTTGCTCGACCGGGCAGTCTTGCTCGAACACGCTGCACGTGCTCAACGACGGCGTGTCCGTGGGCACGATGAACGGGTGGTCCATCTCCATGCCCGTGGAATCTGCGGCGGGCGAGGCGGTCGTCCCCCCGCCCATCGTCGACGAGCTCGTCGAACCAGACGGCGAAGGACCACGCGTCGTCGACCCGGCCGTCCCGCTCCCCGTCCCCGTCCCCTGCTCGGGCGACGGCCCGGATGGCGAACACCCCACCAATCCCAACCCGATCCCGACGGCGACCCAGCGCTTGTTGCCGATCCTCATCGCGATCGAGCCTAATATGGTTTTTTGTATTTTTAATATTTAAAATTGAAATGTTATTTATATAATTCAATACAGCCGCGCAATGCCCAAACCACGGGCGTGCCGCATGGCGGTCATCCGTGCGCCAACGATGATCGTGATACGGCTCATTGAGCCCGGCGCCCTCGCAACGAGTCCTCGCACCGATTCCTCGTCACGGTGGCGCCCGCAAGTGCACCCGAGCGCCCCCCGAGAACGGCTTGACCGATCCCAGCGTCCACCCGGGATCGAGACGTACGGTGACCTGGACCGTCCCCTGCCCCTGCCGCACCGCGGTGACCTGCGCGCCCTCGACCCGGGGCCGAGCCGAGAGCAACGACCCCCCGGCCCGCGCGGACTCGATGACCAGGCGCACGATGCCGCTGTCACGCTGATGGACCACCCCCACCACCAACGACGAGGGCGCCGCAATGGTCAGGGTCGCCCCGCGCGTGCTCGACCGCAACGCGAGCCCACCCACGCGAACTTCCCCCCGCGGGGCCTTGGGCACGGGTGCTCCGGGCTTGGTCCGCGACCCCGTGGGTCGAGACGACGACCCGGGGCTACCGCGGGCCGTGGTGGGCGTGGGCGGCACCGACTCGCTCGGCGGCACCAGCGAGGGCAGACGCCGCGCATCCTCGTCCTCGTCACCATCTTCATCATCGACCGCCGCGGGCGCGGCCTCGACCTCGTCCCCCGGCGGCCGAGCCATGGCGGCGAGGATCCGCCGTGCCCGCGCATGGACGGGCGCCGTCGATCCGAGCACCTCAGCCTCCACGGCGGCCGGCAACCGCCCCCCGCGGATCTGCTGACGCGCCCGGGTCAGCAGTGGATCCCCGAGCACCGTCCCCCGCTCGGGGGCGAGCTCGGACGTCCCCACGGGCATGGCCTCCGCGGGCGCCTCGGCCTCCGCGAGCGCCTCGGCAGGTAAAGACGGCGAAGGATCCGGTCCGCAGGCCCCCGATCCGACAATGACCCCGGACGCGAGCCCGAGTACCAGCCCAAGCGCTCGCCCAAACGCCCCCTCGATCCACGTCCGCCAGACCATGGGCACGGGTCACTCTACCAGGATCATGAAATCCCCCGAGAGCACCTGGGCCGGATCTCGCAGCCCCACCCGCACCAGCATCGGACTCCGACCCGAACGCAACAGCCCGCGCAGCCGGGCCAGCTCCACCCCGAGCTCCTCGATCGATCGGATCTCCCGGTCGACCATGCGCACCAGCTCGACCCCGGGCAGACCCCGGCGATACTGGGCAAAGGGCGTACCGGGCAAGACCCCCTCGATCACCGGCACCCCCGATCCCGCCCGCAGGCGCAGACCCAGCAGATCCTCGGCATCGATGCTCACCTGCCGATCCAACGGGGCGGCCGCGACTTCCACCTCCACGGTACGCGTAGATCCGTCCCGGATGATCGTCAGCGGCAGCCGCTCCCCGGGGAACATCGAGCGCACCGTGGAGACCAGATGCGTCGCCAAGGCATCGGCCGGACCCGTGGCGAGCCCATCGAGGCGCTTGCCCCGGATCTCCACCACGCGATCCCCCGGTCGAATGCCCGCCACGTCCGCGGGAGTCCCTTCGCTCACCCCCGAGACCTCGAGCCAGGCCGCGTACCCCGCGATCGATCCCCCGGAGCGCGCACGCTCGGGGATAATCTCGACCCCGATCGCCCCCGATCGCCGCGGCGACGCGGGATCGCTGACCGCTCGCAGAAAACCTCGCACGTGATCCACGGGCACCGCGAACGCGATGCCCTCGGCGTCCTGGCGACGCAGGGTCACGATGCCCACCAGCGCGCCGTCGAGTGAGAACAGGGGCCCCCCGGAATTGCCCAGGTTGATCGACGCATCGAGCTGGACGAGCGGCAGCGGACGATTGCGCAGCACGTCGGTGCGATCGAGCGCGGAGACGATCCCCCGACTGACGCTGTGGTTGAGCCCAAAGGGGTTGCCGATCGCGAACACCTCCTGGCCCACCGAAAGCGAGGCCGACTCGCCCAGCGCCACCGCGGCAAAGCGCTCGTCGCCCTCGGCGTTCAGCCGCAAGATCGCCAGATCCTCCACCCGATCGGCCACGAGGATCGTCGCCGCGAGCACCCGACCGTCCTCGAAGCGCGCGGTGACCGAGGGCGTGCTCGGTGTGCGGGGGCCAACGCCGCGCGGAGCCTCCAGGGCATCGGCGATCACGTGATAGTTGGTCACCACCAAGCCCTGCGGATCGACGATCACCCCCGCCCCCAGCCGGCGCTCGGTCCCCAGGTTGACCACCGCGTCCCGCGTCTGTGCCACCGCATCGACCAACGAGGGCGTCGAGGTCATCGCGGGCACCGCCGCGGGGCCAGCGACCGCCGGACGTTCGGGCGCGGAGGCCACGCTTGACCCCAGCACCGGGACAGGATCGCGCATTTGGCGCCCTCCTGTACGCAGACCCAAGAGCACCGCGGTCGCCCCCAGGCTCACCCCGACCAGACCCGTGCCGGCCGCGAGCCACAAGGGGTGGGGCCGGTTGTCCGAGCGTCGCTCCATCGGTTCGCGGGCGGATCGTACCAGGGCGCTCCCGGTCCGGAGGTCGGACGTCGGGCTTCAACCGCCGCCCGGTCCCCCTTGTTCCCGTCCGATCCCCATCGATCGATCCCGTTTGACAGGCCGCGCTTCGGGGAGTACGAACTCGATCGAGCCCCGATGTTCATTTCAAATTGAACCGAACGCTCGCATGACCCCGCCACCCAAAGATGAAGCGCTGACCCCGCAGCAGCGCTATGAGCGCGAACTCCGCGAACTCCGCGGGACCAGCGCACAAGCCGCGGACTCGCCCGAGCCGCCCGAGGCCGATGCCACCCGTCGGCTGCGCATCGCCCAAGACGAGATCGCCCACGTCTTCGGCAACATCGCCGCCTTTTGGGGCTTCACCCGCACCCAGGGCCGGATCTTCGGGCTGCTGTTCCTCAGCCCCGAGCCGCTCGACCACCGCACGATCCGCGACCGCCTGGGGATCAGCGCAGGCTCGACCAGCATGACGCTCTCGTCGCTGATGGACTGGGGCGTGGTCCACCGCTCCGGTCGCCAGTACGTGTGCGAGACCGACATGTGGAAGCTGATCACCAACGTGATGCGGCGACGCGAACGCGCCCAGGTCAACGACGCGATCGCTCGGGTCGGCCAGGCAATCGAGCTGCTGGCCGGCGCTCCGTTGGGCTCCCCCTCGGTCCGCTTTGCGCTGGGCCGGGTCGAGCAGCTCCAGGGTTTCTTCAAGCTGGGCCGTAGCTTCCTCGACGCCTTCGTGGCGAGACGACCCGTGCACGGCCTCATCACCCGCATCGCCGCGGGAACCACCCGGTTCCCGGCCTTGCTGCACCAGTGGGATCGGAATGTCCGAATCGGCTCCTGAGCTCTCTCTACCCCGCCCTTGCACCCCGACCCCCGGGATCGGCCCGCGACGCGCCCCCGAGGCGACCGCCCCCATCGAGCATGCGCTGGCCCTGGTGGCCGACGACCTGGCCGCCACCGAGCGTCGCCTCGCCGAGCTGCTGCGATCGGAGATCGCCGTCATCCCGCAGGTCGGGGGGCACCTGGCCTTCGCGGGCGGCAAGCGACTACGCCCGCTGCTGACCCTGTTGGCCGCCGAGGCGGCCGGCTTTTCCGAGCCCGAGCGCGTCACGGTCGCAGCGGTGGGCGAGCTACTGCACACCGCCACCTTGCTGCACGACGACGTCATCGACCAGGGCGAGTTTCGCCGGGGCCGTCCCGCCGCCCGCATGCACTACGGCAACGGCATGGCCGTGCTGGCCGGAGATTTTTGCCTGGCGCGTTCGCTTCAGGCGGTGGCCCACACCGGCCGGGCCATCGCGGTCCAGACCCTCTCCGATTGCGTCACCCGCATGGCCGAAGGCGAGGTCGCCCAGCTCGACGCCGCCGGGCGCTTTGGCCTCGACCGCGCCCACTACGAGCGGGTGATCGACCGCAAGACGGCCGCCCTCATCGCCTGGTGCGCCTCGGTGGCCGGACTTGTGGCCCCCCCCTACGCCGAGGCCCTGGGCCACTACGGCCACCTCATTGGCCACGCGTTCCAAATAGCCGACGACGTGCTCGACCTGCGCCTCGAGCCCGGCGTGCTCGGGCCTTCGGGCCGCGGGCACGGGGGCAGCGGTAAGGATCCCGGCCAGGATCTACGCGAGGGCAAGATGACGCTGCCGATCATCCTCGCCTGCGAGGCCGATCCGGCGCTCGGCGAGCAGATCCGCGCCCTGCTCGACGCCGGCCCGCCCATGGACGCAGCCACCGTGTCGACGCTGCTGCCCCGCATCGCGGCCACCGACGCGGTGCCCCAGGCCCTGGCCGTGGCCCAGCACCACGTGGACCAGGCCACCGCCGCCCTGGAGGTGCTGCCCCCCTCCCCCGCCCGCGACGCGCTGGTGAGCGCGGCCCATTATGTGGTCCGCCGCCGCCTCTAGCCGATACCAGCCGACTCCCCGCCGACTCCCCGCCGACTCCCCATCATGCCCACCTCGATCGCCAAGACCCGCCCCACCTCGCCCGTGTCGGCCATCGACGACCACGGCACCCGGGTGCAGACCATGTTCGGCCGGATCGCCTCCGGCTACGACCGCGCCAACCGCTGGATGAGCCTGGGGATCGACGTACGCTGGCGTCGGCAGGCGGTGGCCCACCTGCGACCCGATCCGGCCCGCGCTCGCCCGCGCCTTTTGGATCTGTGCGCGGGCACGATGGACTCCAGCGTGGAGATCCACCGCCAGTACCCGCAGGCCGACGTGGTCGCCGGCGATTTCTCGGCCGAGATGCTCGAGGGCGGCCGCGACAAGCTGGTGGGCCCCGCCGGCGAGCGGATCACCCCCCGCACCATGGACGCCCACGCGCTGCCCGAGCCCGATGATGCGCTCGACGGGATCTTTTGTGCGTTCGGGATCCGCAACGTCTCGGATCTGCCCCGGGCCACCGCCGAGCAGGCCCGCTGCCTGCGACCGGGCGGGCGACTGGTGGTGCTGGAGTTCTTCCGTCCCACCACCTGGTTTCCTCAGGTGATGCACGCCATCTACAACCGCAGCGTGCTGCCAGTGGTGGGCTGGCTGGCCACCCGCGACTGGGAAGCCTATACGTATCTGCCCCGCAGCATCGGCCAGTTCTCCACGATCGAGCAGTACACCGCGCTCTTGCACGAGCACGGGTTTTGCGACGTGCAGACCCAGGCTCTGACCTTCGGCATGGCGTGGCGGGTCAGCGCGAGTTGGCCGGGGCCGGGGCCGGGCGCGAGCACGGGCGCGAACGCAAAGCCTCCACCCGGAGCGGACCCCCGATGAGCGCCACATATCGGATCGTCGTCTGCATCACCGGGGCCAGCGGCTCGATCTATGCCCGCCGCCTGCTCCACTACCTCAACGCAATCGGCTCGGGCCAGATCGACGTGGGCCAGCCCGATCTGCAGCTGCGGGTCGACGTGGTCGCCTCGCAAAATGCCCCCGACGTGTGGGCGCAGGAGCTCGGCGAGCCCATGCCCGAGGATCTGGGCACCGGGGTGCGCCGCTGGGATCGCATGAACTTCTCGGCCCCCTTCGCCTCGGGCAGCAACGCCCCCAACGCGGTGATCGCCATGCCCTGCTCGATGAGCACCCTGGCTCGGGTGGCCAACGGCGGCGGCTCCGATCTGATCGCGCGGGCCTGCGAGGTGGCGCTCAAGGAGCGACGGACGCTCATCCTCACCGTGCGCGAGACCCCGCTGTCGCTGGTGCACCTGCGCAACATGGTCCGCGCGACCGAGGCCGGGGCGATCGTGCTGCCCGCGGTCCCTTCGTTCTACATCGAGACCCGCACGCTGGAGCAGGCGGTCGACACGGTGGTGGTGCGCGCCCTGGACCGGGCGGGCCTGCGCATCGGAGGACTGTCCCGCTGGGGAGACGACGCATGACCGAGACCGAGCCCCTCGACCCACTCGCCCTGTTCGAGCGCCCGGCAGCCCTGGGCGAGCGGGGCGCCAAGGCCCGCCGCCGCGCCTTCGCCGACCAGGTCTGGGTGCGGCCGGCCCCGAGCCACCCCACCCCCGCCGTCGCCGCCCTACTGCGGGATTGGTCGCGGGACGAATCTCGCGACCAATCCCGCGACCAATCCCGCGACGAGAAGGTCACCGCGCTGGCCGCCTGGCCCGAGCCCGACGCGCTTCGGGTCGGTGACCGAGTGATCCTTCAGGTGACCGCCACCGCCGGCCACCGCCACCGCTACGTAGCCTGGCTGCGCGCCCTGGCCGAGGCCGCCCCGGCCTCGCTTTCGGTGGCCCCGTGCAGCGCCGACGACGGCGGCATGCACCGGCTTTGGTGCATCGCCACCGCCCGGGTGCTGCTGCCCGACCACGTGCACGTGGAGGCCCGCCACGATCTACTCGGAATCCGGCTGGCCCAGCTGGCAGTGGGCTTTGGGGCCGACACCCTGGCGGGGCCGGTCGAGCCCGACCGCACGCTCCCGCTGGCCGGCGTCACCCGCCCCGACGAGGCCACCGCCGCCGGCCTGGCCACCCTCGTACGCCAGGTCGGCCTGACGCCCCGGACCACCCGCCCTCACGGCCCGAGCAACCCATCATGACGATCGCCAGCTCCAACTCCACCCCGTCCGCCTCGTCCACCTTTCGCGCGATCGAAGACAAGGTCCGCGCCGGCGAGCCCCTCTCGTTCGAGGACGGCGTGTTCCTGTACCGCTACCCCGATCTGCTGGCCGTGGGCACCCTGGCCAACGAGGTGCGCCAGCGCCTGCACGGCGATCGCACCTACTTCAACATCAACTTCCACATCAACCCCACCAACGTCTGCGAGGCCGACTGTCAGTTCTGCTCGTTCGCCCGCCTGCAGCCAGGGATGCCCCAGGCCTATACGATGAGCCTGGACCAGATCCGCCAAAAGCTCGTCGAGCGCCGCGAGCAGCCGGTCACCGAGATCCACATTGTCAGCGGCCTGCACGGGGGCATGCCCTGGGAGTGGTACCTGGACACCCTGCGGGTGCTCAAGGCAGAGCGACCGGAGATCCACCTCAAGGCCTTCACCGCGGTCGAGATCCACTACTTCGCTCAAAAGTTCGGCAAGACCTACGAGCAGGTGCTGCGCGAGCTGATGGACGCCGGGCTGGGCAGCCTGCCCGGGGGCGGGGCCGAGATCTTCGCCGACCGAGTCCGCCGCAAGATCTGCCGCGACAAGGCCGACGCCGACCAGTGGCTCGAGGTGCACCGCACCGCGCATCGGTTGGGGCTGCGCTCCAACTGCACCATGCTCTACGGCACGGTAGAGACCCTCGAAGAGCGCGTCGATCACATGCTGCGGCTACGGGCGCTCCAGGAGGAGACGGGCGGGTTTCAGACCTTCATCCCCCTGGCCTTCCACCCCGACGGCAACCGCCTGGGCAAGCTGCCCCGCCCCACCGGGATCGACAGCCTGCGTACCTACGCGGTGGGGCGCCTGATGCTCCACAACATCCCGCACATCAAGGCCTACTGGATCATGATCGGCCTGGACACGGCCCAGATCGCCCAAAACTTCGGCGTGGACGATCTGGACGGCACCGTGCAGGAGGAGAAGATCTACCACATGGCCGGGGCCGATACCCCGCAGGTCATGACCCGCACGAGCCTGATCCGCTTGATCCGCGAGGCGGGCCGCCAGGCGGTCGAGCGAGACACGCTCTACAACGTGCGCTGGGAAGACGACGGGGCGCCCCTGCCCGGGATCCGCGTCGAGGCCAGCGTGCCCTATTCCCGCCACCGACAGCGCGTGGAGCTGTCGGTGCTCTGAGCTCCCGTCCCGAGGTTCACCGGAGGATCGCCATGACCACCCCGCTTCGGATCTGTACCGTCTCGTTCCTCAACGCCCGGCCGCTCTACTGGTCGCTGTTCGATCGTCCCCCGGTCGGCGACGACGGCCAGCCCCTGTTCACCGTGCAAGAGGCGCTGCCGGCCGAGTGCGCCCGGCGGCTGGCCGCCGACGAGTGCGACGTGGCCCTGGTCCCGGTGGCGTCTTACCTCGAGCACCCCGAGTGGGAGGTGGTCCCCGAGATCGCGATCGCGGCCCGCGGCGCCGTGCAGACGGTGGTGGTGCTGTCGCAGGTACCGCTTCGCGAAGTCACCACCATTCACCTCGACGCCGCCTCCCGCAGCTCGGTGCTGCTGCTGCGCACCCTGCTGGCCAGCGAGGGCCTGTCGCCCACCCTGGTGACCGCCCCCCACGGCGAGGGCGCCGGGCGAGTCCAGGGCACCGAGGCGGCCCTGGTGATAGGCGACGCCGCGTTCGATCCTCCCGGAGACTTCGCCCACCGGATCGATCTCGGCACCCAGTGGCTCACCCTGACCGGGATGCCCATGGTGTTCGCGTTCTGGGCGGCCCAGCCGGGCCGGCTGACCGAGGCCCACGTCGCGGCGCTGCACACCGCCCGAGACCGCGGCCTCAAGTATGCCGAAGAGATCGCCGGCCGCTATCGCCGAAAGAAGCTCGAGGCCGGAGCGCCGGTTCTCGACGAGAACTTCTACGCCAACTACCTGCGACGCACGATCCGCTACCGCCTCGACGCCTGGGAGCGCGAGGGCCTGGTGGAGTACATCGCCCGCAGCCACGAGCTGGGCCTGCACGACGCCGGCGACGTCCACGTGCGCTTCGCCGCCCGCGAGCACCAAGACGTCGCGGCCGCCCGTCGCGATCGCCCCCGGGCCCAGGCCCTCGACGTCGACGCCTTGCTGGCCCGGGCCGCCGCCGGAGAGCGCCTGAGCCTGGCCGAGGGGATCGTGCTCTATGAACAAGCCGACACCCTGGCCCTGGGCGATGCCGCGGATCGCCGGCGCCAGGCGCTACACCCCGACGGGGTCGTCACCTACATCATCGATCGCAACGTCAACTACACCAACGTCTGCACCGCCCGCTGCAAGTTCTGCAACTTCTACGTGCCGCCCACCCGCAAGACCCAGGAGGGCTACGTGCACTCCAAGGAGGTATTGGGCCAAAAGTTCCGCGAGACCGAGGCCCTGGGCGGGGTGCAGATCCTCCTGCAAGGCGGCCTCAACCCCGACCTGGGCCTTGCGTGGTACGAGGATCTGTTCCGCTGGACCAAGCAAAACTTCCGGCTCAAGCTTCACGCGCTGTCGCCCACCGAGATCATCCACATCGCCCACCTCGAGGATCTGAGCGTGCGCGAGGTGCTGGTGCGCCTGCGAGCGGCCGGCATGGACTCGCTGCCCGGCGGCGGGGCCGAGATGCTCCATGACGAGGTGCGCAACCGGATCTCGCCCTTCAAGAACACCACCGACGAGTGGCTCGACGTGATGCGCCAGGCCCACGCCCTGGGCATGCGCAGCACCTGCACGATGGTGTTCGGCTTCCAGGAGACCGCCGAGCATACCCTGGTGCACCTGCACCGCCTGCGGCAGGTGCAAGACGAAGCCCTGGCCCGGGGCGGCCAGGGGCGCTTCACCGCGTTCATCGCCTGGCCGTTCCAGGCCGCCGGCACGCGGCTCAAGCTACGCGACGACACCAGCGCCTGGCGCTACCTGCGGACCCAGGCGCTGTCGCGCCTCTACCTCGACAACATCGACAACATCCAGGTCTCCTGGCCCACCCTCGGCCCCGCGATCGGCGAGGTCGCCCTGCGCTTTGGCGCCAACGACTTCGGCTCGGTGATGATCGAAGAAAACGTGGTGTCCCAGGCAGGCGCTCACTTCATGCTCACCGCCGAGCAGATCGAGCACCACGTGCGCGCTGCCGGGTTCACCCCGCGCCGCCGCAACATGCAGTACCAGCTGCTGCCGGAGGTCGCCGCCTGAATTATTGATGCCGAGGCCGGCTCGGGATGCGCGACTGCGTCGCGCCCGGCCTCGGTCTTCCAAAGAAACACCACACACGAGCGCCGAGCTCCGAGCCCAGTATGTCCAACGCCATCGCATCGACCGCTGACCGACCCGGCCTTTGGCGCAACGCCCAAAACTTCTCGCGGCTGGTCAAGCTCAGCCACACGATCTTCGGCCTGCCCTTCGCGCTGGCCGCCGCGCTGTTGGCCCATCGCTTCGCCACCGCCCAAGGGCACACCGGGCTGACCTGGCTGCGCTTACTGCTGGTCGTGCTGGCCTTCGCCGGCGCCCGGGCGGCGGCCATGGGCTTCAACCGGATCGTCGACCGGCGCTTCGACGCCCAAAACCCTCGCACCGCCGACCGGGAGATCCCGCGAGGCCTCATCTCGGTGCGGGCCGCGTGGCTGTTCACCGCGCTGTCCGCCGCGGTGTTCGTGGGCGCGGCGGTGGCCCTGGGTCCCGTCCCGGCGTGGCTGGCGGCCCCCTGCCTGCTCGTGGTGGGGGGCTATAGCTTCTTCAAGCGGTTCTCGTGGACCAGCCACCTATTGTTGGGCCTGGCCCTGGCGCTCGCCCCCGGGGGCGCGTTCGTGGCGATTACCGGGGATCTATCCGGCTGGTGGATCCCGGTGCCGATCATGATCGCGGTGGCCACCTGGGTGGCCGGCTTCGACGTGCTCTATAGCCTCGCCGACGCCGACTTCGATCGCGCCCACGGCCTGCACTCGATCCCCGCCCGCTTCGGGATCCGCGGCGCGCTGGTGATCTCGGCGGTGCTGCACGTGGGCACGGTGGCGGCGCTCTTGTCCCTCCATGTCATCGCCGGGCTCGGTCCCGTGCACCTTTTAGGGGTGGGCCTGGTGACCGCGATCCTCGTCTAGGAGCACTGGATCGTGCGCCCGGACGATCTGAGCCGGCTGGGCAAGGCGTTCTTCGACCTCAACGGCTACGTCTCGCTAGGCTACCTGGCGTCGGTGGTGGCCGCGGTGCTGCTCGTCCCGTAGGCGAGCGTGGACCCGGGCGCCTCGACCTCGGCCTGACGCTCGGCGTGGCACCAGGCCCGAGCGGTGCCCCTCCACCGTAAGGACCGGCGTCTCAGCGCTTGATGCGCCCGATCGCGCCTCCTGAGCCCTCCGGTCGCCCACCGGGCCCAATGGGTTTGACTTCCCGCCCGAGCCTTTCCATGCTCAACGAGCGCGGCCTCGCGTTCCCATGCATCGCTTCGTCCTCGCTCGACCGTGGTACCGCCAAGCCGCCCTGGTCCTCGGCCTCGGAGTCGCCGGCACCGCGGTCGGTCGCCCGGCCGCTGCCGCCACGAGCCGAGATCCGAGCGCCTCCGCCGAGCCCGAGCCCCGCGCGGCGGCCATCGCCCAGCCAGCGCCCGCCTCGGGTCTTGACGCGCTGCCCCAACCGGCGCGCGCGCGCGCCGAGCCGGCCGAGCTCGGCCCCGGGGTCTACGATCCCCGCAAGCGTCGCCTCCCCCGTACCCATCGCTTCCGCCTGGCGTTTCAGCTCGATCACGTGCGGCTGTCGGCGGCCGCCAACGAAGAGGGCGAGTCCCAGCGGTTCCACTATCTGCCGCTACAGCTGGACTTCGCCTACCAGGTCCAGTTCCTCAAGTACGTCATGCTGCGACCGAGCCTGGCGCTGGGCGGCAACCCGGCCAACACGGTCGAGGCCATGCCGGCGGTGGTCCACCCTCAGATCTTCGGGGGCTTTTCGGGCGCCGGCGTAGGAGCGGCCCTGGGCTACGGCTACCTGCACCCCTTCCCGGTGACCAAGGACGTGATAAGCGACACCCGCGGCGGCCTGGGTCAGCCCATCATCACCGCCAACCACGCGGTGCGGGTTGAACTGTCGTACACCACCCGGATCCACAGCGGCGCCCTGAGCTTCGCGTTTCGTATGGGCGGCCTCAAGAGCCACATCCGCCACTACGATCTCGATGATCGCAGCTGGCGGTTCTTTTGGGGATTCACGCTGGGCTGGTACTTCGGCAATGGTCAGCGCGCCGACGAGCGTCAGCAAGAGCGCGAGCAACGACGACGCGAGCGATCACGGCGCTGAGGGTCGGGCTCGCGCGCCATCCGAGCCACGGCAACGGCGTGGCCACGGCAACGGCGTGGCCACGGCAACGGCGTGGCCACGGCAACGGCGTGGCCACGGCAACGGCGTGGCCACGGCAACGGCGTGGCCACGGTTGGGCCACTCACGCCGAGGGATCCGCCCCATTCGAGCCCGAGGCGCTATGGTACTCCTCGATTTGGCCGCCCTCGGGGGCCACATCGAGGAGTACCGCCATGAGCAAGCCGTTGATGCACGGGGCCGTCGCCGATCTGACCCACACCATCGGGAAGACCCCGATCGTGCGCCTCAACCGGGTCGCCGAGCACGTGGAGTCCGAGATCTACGTCAAGCTCGAGTACATGAACCCCGCCGGCTCCATGAAGGATCGCGTGGGCCTGAACATCATCGAAGACGCCGAGAAGCGCGGCATGCTGGGCCCCGGCGGCACGATCATCGAGGCCACCTCGGGCAACACCGGCGCGGGCCTGGCCATGGTCTCGGCGATCCGCGGCTACAAGTGCATCTTCGTGATGCCCGACAAGATGTCGTCGGAGAAGGTCGACGCCCTGCGGGCCTACGGGGCCAAGGTGGTGATCTGCCCCACCGCGGTCGAGCCCTCCGATCCGCGCAGCTACTACTCGGTGGCCCGCAAGATCGTCGAGGAGACCCCGGGCGCGTTCTATGCCAACCAATACCACAACCCGGCCAACCCCGAGGCCCACTTCGTCAGCACCGCCCCCGAGCTGTGGGAGCAGACCGACGGACAGTTCGACGTCTTCGTGGCCGGCATGGGCACTGGCGGCACGCTGTCGGGCTGCGGGCGCTACTTCAAGGAGAAGAACCCCAACGTCCAGATCGTCGGCGTCGACCCGATAGGTTCCCTCTACTACGAGTATGTCAAGACCGGTCGGCTGACCAAGGCATTCTCATACTACGTCGAAGGGATCGGCGAGGACTTCTTGCCCTCCACCATGAACCTCGACATGCTCGACGACGTCGTCCAGGTCGACGATCGTGAGTGCTTCTTGATGACCCGCGAAATAGTCCGCCGCGAGGGGATCTTCTGCGGGGGCTCCTGCGGGGCCGCGGTGGTGGGCGCTATCAAGTACGCCCGCGGGCTGCGAGAGCCCAAGCGGCTGCTGGTGCTGCTGCCCGACAGCGCCCAAAAGTACCTCTCGAAGATCTTCAACGACGAGTGGATGCGCAGCAACGGCTTTTTGTCCGAGGACGACACCGAGGGCACCGTGGCCCACGTGCTCAAGTCCAAGCCCGGGCGGCTGCTGACGATCGACGCCGGGGCCAGCGTGCGCGAGGCGGTCGGGATCCTCAAGGAGCACAAGGTCAGCCAGCTGCCCGTGCTCGACAGCGGGGGTCGTCACTGCGGGGTGATCTCAGAGATCGACCTGCTCAATCACCTCGTCGACAGCGCGGGCGACCCGGACACCAAGCTCGATACGCTAATCTCGTCTGACTACGCCACCGTCACCCCCCACACCCGGATCCAGCTGCTCAAGCACATCTTCAACGACGCCAAGGTCGTGCTGGTGGTCGAAGACGACAAGGCGGTCGGGATCCTCACCAAGATCGATCTCATCGACTACCTGTCGCAAAACCGCCACCCCTGAGCCGCCGTGGTACGCCCCTCGATCAAGTGGACGCCTCCGTGGTCCCGCGGTTGGATCGCCGCGATGGCAGGCCCCCCGACGTGCCGGCGGTTGCTGGCCATTGCGTTCGCGGTGCTGATGACCCACGCGCCCGCCTGCGGGATGGATGGCGTGGGGGACATCGCCATGGATCGTAATTTCCAGGGCGGCGAGCCGGTCCCCGTGCACCCGCCCCGGGGACAGCGCAAGACGGTCCGGCGCAGTAAAGCCTTGATGATGCAGTCCGATCCCGTCGAGTGCATCGGCACCGCCGAGGTCGTGCATACCAACGTCGAGATCCAGGTCAGCGCGGCCCAGGGCGCCCTGGTCCGCGGGGGGTGCCGGCTTCGGCTGATCAACGTGGATCTGGTGGCCGGCGATGGGGTGGTGGTAGGCAAAGGGCAACTCACGATGGTAGGCGGGAGCATCAAGGCACGGGGGGTCGCGATCCGGGCCACGGACGAGGCGGCGGTGGAGCTGCAGGAGGTGAAGGTGAGCGGAGCGATCGGCATCGAGGCCTCCGGTCAGGCCCGAGTCACCACCGAAGGCGGACAGATCTCCGGCTCGGGCGTCGCGCTCGCCGTGCGAGAAAAAGCCCAGGCGGTGCTGCAAGGCACCGCACTCGACGGGCCGGTTGCCCAGGATCCGACGGCCCGCGTGACCGTGGTGGAAGCCCCAGATCCACAACAAGATCCAAAACAAGATCCAAAACAAGACCCAAAACAAGATCCACAACAAGATCCGACGACCGATCGAGCCGCTCCCCCCCACCGCGCCGAGCAAGCGCCGGAGCACTGAACGATGGCCCACGCTCGGACCCTCGCCAAGCTCGGCACGCTGTTGGCCATCGTGATGGTGGCGCTCGTCGTCTCCATACTCTTGCTGACGCGTGCGCTCGACCGATCACGCTCCGGTCCTTCGACGACCTCGGCCTCGTACCTCGAGGATTCCACGTCGCTCGTGCTGGCCTTCGAAGCCGAGATGGGAGATTCGTGGATCGAGTCGGCCCGCAAGCTCAAGATCTCCAGCAACTCGGCCGAGCTCATCACGCAACGCGACGGCATTGCCCGGCGCTACACGACCGGCGGCGGCTCGATCCTCCGCCGTGGGGGCGCCTACCTCGTAGCGGCCGAACCCTTCGACCTGGGGGCGCTCAAGATCGAGCTGGTCCCGCGCCTGGTGGCCGAAGCTCAGGAGCGCAGCGGGGCGACGATTCGCCAGCTCGTGGTGGGTCGGGACGAACAAGGCCTGCTGCTGTGGCGCGCGATCCCCAAGGGCGGGGCCGCCGACGTGTACTTCACCGCCGACGGCACCTATGTGCCCGATCCGGACGACCCCTGAGGTCACGCATCCCGATCACGCATCCCAGTCACACACCCCAAACCGGCCTCAGCATCAATCCCTCAGCCCTCGTCGGAGGCACGGCCCAGGCGCTCCATCAACGCCGCCGTCGCTGCGTCTGCGGTGCGCCCCCGCGCCCGCAAGCGCTCCATGATCGCGGCGCGGTTGTTGGCGTCGCGGTTTTGGCTGAGCTTGGCGGTGCACTCCATGCGCTCGATCTGCAGCTCGAACACGACGATCCCCCGCATCTGCGCGTGCACGAAGTCGTCGGGCTGCTCACCCAGCCGATAGGGATCCGGACGCGCCGACTCGTATCGATCGACCTGGGCGCTCATGGCCCGCCGTCGCGCCTCGGGCTCGGTGATCACGGTCACCGGGCCGTGGACGTGGATCGCCAGGTAATTCCACGTGGGGACATTGCGGTGGTCGTACCAGGTAGGGCTTACGTACGCGTTGGGCCCGGAGAAGACGACCGTCGCCGCCGGATGATCGGACAGCACGCGCCAGTGGGGGTTGGCCCGCGCCATGTGCCCGCCAAGCCGCGCCCCCGGGCCAACCCCGTAAACCCCGTAAACCCCGAAAGGTACGTGGGTGATGTGCAATTGCGCGGGCGTGGGCGTGATAAGAGCGCCCAGGGGATGCTCCTCGATGAGCGAGAGGATCACCTGAGGATCCTCGATCCGAAAGAACTTGGGCACGTACATCGGTCGTCTCCGGCCAACCCGAGCGAGCTTTACCGGACCATCATGGCCTAAAACCGCGGCGTGTCGAGGCTCCCCGTGCCCGCGCCGTCGGCCGGGCCCAGACCCCCTCAGCCAGCCGCGCGATGATCTCGAGGCCAACGCGAGGTCCTCCGGCTGACCGACGCCCCGCCCTATCACGCCGACGGCCCGCAATGGTGCGGTCAGATCGCCTGCGCGCCGTTGCCACACGACACCGGTGATATCGAGATCCTCAACCGACTGTGCTTCGACTACACTATCGACATCTCCGTAGACCGCTTCGACCCGGCGCTCGCCCATGAAGAACCTCACCAAGGACCACGACATCCACACGCGTTGTGTACAGGCAGGGGCCGAGGCTGACCCGGCGACCGGGGCGGTGATGCGGCCGATCTATCAATCGTCCACCTACGCCCAACAGGCTCCGGGAGAGTACAAGACCTACGAGTACTCGCGCTCGGGCAACCCCTCGCGCGACGGCCTCGAGGCCGCGCTGGCCGGGATCGAGGGGGCCGACCACGGGCTGGCCTTCGCCTCGGGGCTCGCGGCCACCCAGGCCATCATCCAGTGCCTGTCCCCCGGCGATCGGGTCCTGGTCTGCGACGACGTCTACGGCGGCACCGGCCGGATGTTCCGCCAGCTGTTCGCCAAGTTTGGGATCACCTTCGACTTCCTCGACATGTCCACGGCCGACAACGTGCGGCAGGCCTACTCGCCCGACGTGCGGATCTTGTGGATCGAGTCGCCGACCAACCCGCTGCTCAAGATCATCGACATCCGCGCGATGGTGGAGCTCGCCGCCCAAAACGGCGCCATGGTGGTGGTCGACAACACCTTCGCCACGCCGATCTTCCAGTCCCCGCTGGCGCTGGGGGCCGACCTGGTCCTGCACAGCACCACCAAGTACATCGGCGGTCACTCCGATCTGATTGGCGGGGCGATCATGACCTCCAACCCCGAGCTCTACGAACGCTACAAGTTCATCCAGTTCGCGGCCGGGAGCGTGCCGAGCCCCTTCGAGTGCTTCTTGCTGCACCGCAGCATCAAGACCCTGGCCGTGCGCATGGCCCAACACCAAAAGAACGGCCTGGCCGTGGCCCAGTTCCTCGAGTCTCACCCCCGGGTGCGCCGCGTCAGCTACCCCGGGCTGCCCAGCCACCCCGGGCACGCGCTGGCCCGGGACCAGATGTCGGGGTACTCCGGGATCGTGTCGTTCAACCTTGACGGAGACTACGAGCAGGTCAAGCAGGTCCTCTCGCGCCTCGAGCTGTTCGTGCTCGCCGAGAGCCTCGGCGGGGTGGAATCGCTGGTCAATCACCCCGAGCAAATGACGCATATGTCCGTGCCGCCCGAGTTGCGCAAGAAGCTGGGGATCGGGCCGGATCTGCTGCGGCTGAGCTGTGGGATCGAAGGGACGGATGATCTGGTGAGGGATCTGGAGCAGGCGCTGGGGTGAGCGGGAGCAAGCCCTCGACGCCCTATCGTCCGCGAACCGAGCGGATCTAGATAGGCGGGACATCAGCGCCTGCGTAGTCAGGGTAGCCATCGAAGACCGGCCGCGGTTCACCACCGATGAGCGGTCGCGCATCGCCGTCGATGTCGATGATGGGATCGCCCTCTTGCCACCGGGCAATGTCTGCGAACAACGAAAATCCGGTATCGCTGAGGTGGAAGTCCCCAGAGAGTGCATCGACGAACCATCCGCTCGAAACACTACCAACCTCTACATTGCCCGAGCCATCAAACGGAACCGTCGTAGCAGAATAGGACACTTGAGCATCAGGACACAGGACACTGAAATCGGCGTACTCTGCGACAACACTGTTTCGAATAAGCACAATCGAGTTCTTGGAGCACTCAAGAGCAGCACTACCCAGTAAAACATCTCCCCCGACTACCGTGGACCCCAAAATAGAAACCGCAGAGCTATAGATCTCAACAGCTGAAGCATCTAATGCCGAAAGAGCACCAACCATGGAATTTCGCATCATCAGATTCGCACCGAACACCCGAACTCCGAACTCATTCTGGATAATATATGTACGATCAACCCAAGCAGTTCCGCCCTGAACATGCAATCCAGGATAAACCGGATTCCCAACAAGATGTAGGCCATCGACAGTTACAGATCCATCGAGCACCGTCAATTGCGGACCTTCATCACTATACCAGTCAGAAACTTCGCCACCCGCGGCCAAAAGCGCCACACTTCGCGCCGCATCCACACTCACTGCTTCATTGTAATTACCCTGATGAATAACGATCGTACCCGACGCACCTGCCTCAAGACTCTCGACCGCCGATCCAATCATGTTAAATTCTTGACCCGAGCCGACGTGTACCACGGCATCTTCAGGAAAGCATCGCCCTGCAAACAAATCACATGCAGCGTCACCACACTGTTCATGCTCGACACACGAGACACACTGATTGATGACCTGATCACAGACCAGGGATTGTTCCCGGCAGCGCTCATCGGCTGTCGCAGCACACTCTACGCAAGACGCCCTCTCGCACACTGGCCGCATCGGATCGAGCGCGGCACATGCATCGTCGGAACCGGCGACCTCATCACAGCCTACGCAGACGTCATCGTCCCCGCATATCGGTGCGTTGGCTTCGAAACAATCATCACTAGACTGACACGGTACTTCGATCGCATATCCTGAAGCTCTCGATGGCCCCGAGGACTCCCCGCTCGTTGCGTTCAGCAAAGGCGCGCACGCTTGCGCCCACGCCTCCACCTCGGCGTCGAACGTCTCGACCGCATCCGCCTCGCCCTCATCGATCTCGGCCTGTCCATCACGGACCCTCCGCTTTTGCCGAAGCTCGTCCAGACGCCTGCGAGCGCGGAGAATCCCGTCGACCCCCGGTATTTCACTGCTCGACAAAGATACCCAATCCTCGACCGAACACCGGTCATCCAGTTCACGATCACGATGGACCCTCGCCAAGATCCCTTCCACGGAATCGGACTCGAGGATCTCTTCCTCCTCCGCCCCCTCCTCCGCCTCCAGACGCTGGGGCAAGCCATAGCGCACGTGCACCCACCGATCCCCATCGAGCTCCTCCGCCTCCATCTGCGCCAGGCACCCGTGCTGCCCGCCAGGCACCTCCCCTCCGCCGATCCCCACAATGCACTGCCCAAGCTCACCGCACCCGCGGTCCCCCCCGTGAAACACACAGTGCGCCTCGTTCACTCTCGGGCCACAGCCTGCGCCAACACCCAGACCCACGAGCACGAGGCTCCCCATCCAAACCCAATTCCCAAACATCATCGCCATGTGATCCCCCGCCTGATCGAACGCCGCGCCCGCTCGACCGCCGCTCTTCGCTGACCGCACCGCGCCCGATCCTTGCGGCACCGCACCGCATCGACCACGAGCAGGGCCACTCCGGTCGCGAGCACTGTGGCCCCCACGCCGAGCACGACCACTCCCGGCGGCCGCAGGTTCGTCCGCACGATCAAGTCATTGTCAGTCGGCGGCCCATCACCCCGAGCGATCAACGCAACCCCGGTGACGAACATCGCCCCACCCAGCCCAGTGCCGATCGCCCCCGCCAGCCCCAGAGCAGCGGGACGGTAGGGCTCCCTGTCCTGCGCCTCGCCCGGGCCTCGCCGTCGCCGACGCTTGTGCTCGGCCTGCTGCGCCCGCTCTTGCGCGAGCCTTTGCTGCTCCATCTGCTTGCGCTCGACCCGATCGCGCAGCTCCAGCTCGCTGACCGCCTGCTCGACCAGCCGCTCCACCGTCGCGAGCAACTCATCGGCCGTGCACGCACACTCGACCCGCGGGGGTCCTCCGGGTAGCGCCTTGCCCCAGCGTAGCGCGCTCACCTCGATCGCATAGTCCAGCGGCATGCCCTCGACGGCGATGACGATGCGATCCCCGGCCCGAAGCGGCGCCCGTGCCTCGACCGTCGCCAGGCTCCGCTCCTGCACCCAAGCGCGCAGGGTCTCGGCCTCGAAGACATCGGACGCCACCTCGACCGTAACCTCGCCGAGCATCTCCACCTCGGGCGGCAATGACGGCTCGGACACGACCCCCAGGGCCTCGGCCGCGGCCACCGGGCGCTGCCCCATGACCACCGCCGCACCCACCACCCACGATCTCAGCATTCGTCGATCCATGACTCTCGCAGCAACATCCCCACGGCTCCGGTAACGCTGGCCCACGCGGGCCAACCACCACGGCTCGTGCACCTCATCGTCTACATCCAATAGTGGTCCATCCCGCTACGATCGGCACCCCGTTCGAAAGTCTCTTTTTTCGGGAGCTCAAGCGTCTCTTCGGTGCCACGCTGCTCGATCGATCCCATCCTTGCGGTTAGCAAACTATCTATCGACCTACTTTTTTCTATCTACTTTGTAAGAAGGTCACACTTACATCTGGGGAAAATCATACACTGGCACATTCGTGCTCCGGCGCCTCCCCGACCACGCAGTAACCCGAGCCACCCTCCGGCGGCTCGGCCTCTTGGTCCTCATCGCGTCGACGCTGCAAGACCGAAGCTTCGAACGAAGACCGAGCGACCACGCAAAAAGCCCGAGCCACCTGTGGTGGCTCGGGCTCTTGTTCGTCTCGAGAGCCTCGCGACAGCGAGGCGAGTCGCTCAGGCGGCGGGCTTGCCTTGCCCCTGGAACGACCAGGTGAACGAATCCACCTGCCCGTCGCGACGGTCGGGCTCGGCAAACGTGAGCCCCTCGAGCGCGGACATGACGCAGTTCTGGAGCCCCTCGGGGGCCGTGGACTGGTCGGTCAGCACGGTGACGTTCATCAGCTTTCCGGTCTTCTTCTCGACCGTCCAGCTGGCCACGACCTCGCCCGACAGGGTGGGATCTTGAGCCAGCGCCGCGTCGTAGCACGCGCGGATGTCCGCGGTCTTGGTCTCGACGAGGGCGCGGTTGTCGTTCTTGTAGGTCTCGGTGTCGCGCGCGATGAAGCTGCAGCCGGCCGCGACAGCCGAGAGACAGAGCAGTGCGATGGTCTTGCGCATGGTGTGGATCTCCTGATTCGAGCGTTCGAGGGTCGGGGCAGCCACGCTAGCCGTTGACCTTCTTCTCCTCGAGGACCTTCTCGTTGCCCGAGTCGTCGATCTCGACCTTGGTCTCGGTGACCTCTTGCTCGGTGATCGTGAACTCCACCCGACGGTTCTTCTCCTTGCCGTCCTCGGTGTCGTTGCTCGCGATCGGGTTGGTCTCGCCAAAGCCCTTGGCCGAGAGCATGCCCTTGTCGATGCCGCCCTTGTCGGTCAGGTACTTCATCACCGCCTTGGCGCGGCGATCGGAGAGCTTGAGGTTGTGGCTGTCACTTCCCTCGGAGCTGGCGTGCCCCTCGACCAGGATCTTCTTGATCTGAGGGTTCTCCTTGATGACCTTGGCAACCTCGTTGAGCAGGTCGTGGGATACGGTCTTGATCTTCGCCGAGTCGAACTCGAACTGGACCTTCTCGTTGATGACGATCTTGTTGTCGCGGACTTCGACGCGCTTTTGCGGCTCGGGCTCGGGCGCGGGCGCTGCCTCTGGCTCGGGAGCAGTGCCCACGATGGCCAGGCCGGCGTTGTCGCTCCAGATCCGGGGGCCACAGCCGCCCATTACGATGGACGCGGCAATGAGGCCCGCCGAGAACAGTCCGACGGATCGGCGTGCGGGAAGACGATGAGCGTGCATTTCGATCTCCGTCACAAATCGGGGTGGTGGTGGTGGATCGAGCGATGCGTGCGCATCCCCCGACCGGTGCTTTCGGTGCGCCGCACTCTAGACCGACGCGCAAAAAGGTCAACCCTCCGTCTAGGCAAAAGGGGCGGCCTTGGGGATACGCCCCAGCTCACGCACCAAACTGCCCCATCCGTCCACGAATGACCCGTCGCTCGCCCATTGCGGTGGTCCGCGGTAGCCTAGAGTCGATGGCCTGTCGTCTTTGCCCCCTCGTCAGCTCACGAATCACGGCGTTCGCTTTATTGGTGACCGTACCTGCATTCAGTTCAGTAGCCGCCGCGGCCGAGCCCGCGCCGACCGAACCGGGCGCGGTGACGAGCACGCCGCCCGAAGGGGGCGATCCGAGCGCGATCTCGGGAACAAACACCGGTCCCGAGGCCGGTTCGGTGGCCCCACCGACCGCGGATCCCCCAGCCCCACCGACCAACGCCGGTCCCCCGACCCTGCCACCCGATCGAAGCGAGACCCTCGCGCCCGAGGTCCCGGCCCCCGTGCCCGAGCCCGCGGCGCCCCCTGCGACCGAGGCCGCGCCACCGGCCGAGCCCGCCGTCGATCCCACATTGCTCGACAGCGCCGAGCCCGAGCCCGAGCCGGTCGCGCCGGTCGCCACCCAGCCGGTCAGCGCCGGATCTCCCTCCGGGATTTCGCCCGAAGAGCGCTCCGCCGCCATCGACGCGGCCTATGCAGCCCGCTACCGGCCCGATCACAACCCCGCGCGCATCAACATTGCAGGACGGGTCATGTTCGCCAACGTCAGCGGCAAGGAGCGAGTCAACGGCCGGATAGGCGGCGCCTCGGTGGACATCGGCCCCGCGTGGAACCGAGTGGCAGTGGCGGCGACCTTCTCGGGCTGGGGAGGCCGGATCCAGCTGCCCGAAGACACGGGCGCCGAGCTCAACGCCATGCTGGGCGGCGGGCTGACCGTGGGCCTGGGGCGGCTGGCCCTGATGACCCACGGCTACCTGGATCTGCGCGTGGGTTACGACATCTACTACGGCGCGGTCAATCAGCGCAGCGACGCCCCGTTGCTCGTGGCCGCGCAAGACCAAGATCCCCGCGTGGTGGCCACGCTCACCGAAAACCTGCTGCCCCACGGACCGCGCGCCCGGCTGGACATGGGGCTCATCGGCTCGACCAACCGGCGGTTCTTCCACGGCCTGGGGCTGTCGATGGGCTACCAGGCCCTGGTGGGGAGCTTCCGCGGGGAGATGCCGATGAGCAATATGCTGACGATCGGGCTTAGCTACTGGATGGGGTGACTGGATGGGGTGACCTCGGCTCGGGTGACCTCGGCTCGGGTGACCTCGGCTCGGGTGACCTCGGCTCGGGTGAGGCGGGGCCCCGGATCGCCCGAACCAACAGCGACGCGGGCCTACCGGTACGGGTCCGCGAAACGACCGGTGCGTAGTCACCGGGCCGGATTTGCTACGTGAGCCCGGCGCGCGGAGGCTACGCGGCAAAAAGCGTGATGCTGCAATAGCGATTGACTCCGCAGCGAAGACCAACGAATGGCAATATGCAAAGTATACCTACTTCCATAACTCGCGTGAGTATGAACGAAGACGGTAGAGACTAAACACTAAGGTTCATGTTCGACGCCCCCTGACCTCGTATCTGCCATCCGTCCGCACATAGAGGATGCTCTGCTCCTCTCCGGACGAGAGCTCATGCGTCGATTCTCCGCTGGAGCTGAAGTAGCTACCCGGCTCCAGGACCTCGGCGTCGGTTCCGCGGTACAGGATCCGACCCTTGATCACCACCGCACGGAATGTTTCACCGCGGCTGTGGACCACCCCGGTAAACCCAGCGGGGAACCTGATGAAGGTTCCATTCGACTGACCATCCTGCAAACTCCCCCACAGATAGGCCAGCTTGGGTCCGTCGGCTGCCGCCGGCCATCCGGGCGGATCGACCCACACGATGTTCGATGCGTCGACGTTGATCGGCCTTTCGCCGGTATCGACGGCCTCCTCCGGTGGACGGACGAGATACGGTCCTTCGTCGATCTCCACCAGCGCCACCGAGACCGCGCCCTTGGAAGAGGTGACGTGCACTTCGCCCCGGGGCTGGGTCCAGAAGGATCCGACGGGCATCCACATTTCTGCGGCATCGGGGTCGTCGTTGTGAATATGACCGCTGATGACGACCGCACGGTAGGTCGCATTGTGAATGTGCGGTGGAGACGAAAAACCATCGACGAACTTGGCGAGAAATCCCGTCGGCACACGGCCATTGCGATCGCCCCAAAGCGTGCCCGCTTGCGGGCTCTTGTCGCCACGGGCGGGGTTGAGCTGCTCCCACTCGACTTCGGACACCGAAACGACCGTGACGATCGACTCCGCGGTCACGGTGGGAGCCGTGCTCGGAGCCGTGCTCGGGGCCGTGCTCTGAGATACGGTGCAGCAGGCGAGCACGACACTCGCCATCACGAACGTCGACCGAGCAAAGAGGCTCATCGCGATCTCCAAGATACGATCGATGCCTTCGCTCATGCCGCCAGTGTAGCGCGATCGCGAGGAACACCGCTCGGCCAGCCATACGTCGCGCGGGGACGTCAGCGTAGACTGGACCCACGCTGACGGCATTCGGACCAGACGCGGGTCGCACCACGGGTTGCGAGGCTCGCCGTCGCCGCCGCGCTCGCCCCCTAGACTTTCACGTTCTTCCACCCCCCCCGCGCAAACGCGAGGTAGGCCAGCACCGCCGACAGCGAGTACGCGAACGCCACCGACACGAACACCCCGGTCGGGCCCCAGCCGGCCCAGTAGGCCAGCACCCACGCCAGCGGGATCTCGACGAGCCAAAACGACACGAAGTTGAGCAGCGTGGGTGTCTTGGTGTCCCCGGCCCCGTTGAACGCGTTGAGCAGCACCATCTCCCAGGCGTAGAACACGTAGCCGAGGCTGATGATGAGTAGCGCCTGCGAGGCCCACGCCAAGACCGTGGGATCATCGGTCAGAAGGCCGGCGACCGCCTCGGGCATGGTGATGAATACCACCGACAGCAGGCCCAAGAATGCCATGTTGTACAGGCCACTATAGAGCACCGCTCGCTCGGCCCGCCGCGGATCGTCGGCCCCCAGGCTCTGCCCCACCAGCGTCGCGGTGGCGTTCGACAGCCCCCACGCGGGCAAGATCGCAAAGATCACCACTCGGATCGCCACCGTGTACCCGGCGACGACCACCGAACCGAACCCGGCCAAGATCCTCACGAGGAAGATCCAGCTCGAAGTGCCGATGAGGTGCTGCGCCACCCCGCCGACCGACAGCCGCAGGATCCGGCCGATGATCTTCAGATCCGGCCGCAGCGACAGCAGCGACAGCCGCAGACGCGGGCCTCGCCACAGCACACGCACCTGATAGAGCACCCCGATCCCGCGCCCGATGCTGGTGGCCACCGCCGCCCCGGTCAGCCCCATCTCGGGAAAGGGCCCCCACCCGAAGATGAGGCACGGGTCGAGCACGATGTTGATCCCGTTGGCGAGCCACAGCGCCCGCATGGCGTGCGCCGCATCGCCGGCGCCCCGAAACACGGCGTTGAGGATGAACAGCAGGAGGATGACCACGTTGGTGCTGACGAGCACCGCCGTGTAGCCCCAGCCCTGCTCCACCACCGCCGGCGTGGCCCCCATCAGCCGCAGCACGTCGTCGGCCAGCCACGGGGCGGGCAGCCCAATGAGCAACCCGAGCAAGAGCCCCAGCACCAACGCCTGGCCGCCTACCCGCGACGCCTCCCCCGTGGCCCCCTCGCCGAAGCGCCGGGCCACCATGGCGGTGACCGGCATCGCGATGCCGATGCTCAGCGAATAGATGAGGGTGATGACCGACTCGGTCAGGCCCACCGTGGCGATCGCATCGGGCCCCAGCTGGGACACGAAGAACACGTCGACCACGGCAAAGATCGCCTCCAGGGCCATCTCGAGGACCATGGGGACGGCCAGCAAGGGGATCGCCTTGCGGAGCTCCAGGCGCGCGAAATCTCGCTCGCTGCCGCGGATGGCCTCGGCCACCATCGACCAGGCCGATTGTGATTGGGATGCGTCGCTCATCGTGAATCCTCGGTCTCGGGCGCGCGCGGGCCCCCCCGCG
>JBCCWC010000141.1:0-40733 GCA_039194325.1 Myxococcota bacterium | reverse complement strand
GTCCGCGCGCTATGTCGCATCGCCACCGCCCCGGATCGATCCTCTCGATGGCTGTCCCCGTGTTGGGGCTGGCCCTGTGCTCGCTGGCCTGCGGTGGTGCGTCGGAGGACAAGGCCGCCTCGGGTAAGGGAGACCCTACCAAGACCGGGAGCAAGGCCCAGAGCAATGCCGGGAACAAGGCCCAGAGCAAGAAGGTCGCGATCGACCTGGGCAACAAGGGGCAGACCCCGGCCACCAAAACCGACAAGGCCGCCGTCGCCAAGGGCACGCCCGAGGAGGCCAAGACGTTCGTCGCCGAGGTGGACGCCAAGCTGCGCGAGCTTTGGACCAAGTCCAGCGAGGCGCAGTGGGCCAACGCCACCGACATCACCGACGAGCACGAGGCGGCGGCCTCGGCCGCCCAGGCGGCGGTGATGGCCTACGAGACCACGGCGATCCAGCAATCCACCAAGTTCGATGGTGTGAAGGCCGAGCCAGACGTGCGTCGTCAGCTGGATCTGCTCAAGCTCACCTCGACCTTGCCCGCGCCCACCGACGAGGCCAAGGCCAAGGAGCTGGCCAGCATCGCGACCAACCTCGACGGGCTCTACGGCAAGGGCGAGTGGTGCGAGGATCCGGCCAACAAGACCGCGCAGACCTGCTACGACATCGGCGAGCTGTCGAAGATCCTCGCCGATCAGGCGGCCAAGGCGGGCAGCGCCGATGCGCAGCAGCAGGCCTGGGAGCGCTGGCGCACGATCTCTCCGCCCATGCGCGCCAAGTTTCAGCGCCTGGTGGAGCTCGGCAACGAAGGGGCCAAGGCGATCGGCTTTGCCGACGTGAGCGAGGTGTGGCGCTCGCGCTACGACATGAGCGCGGTCGCCTTCGAGCAGGAAATGGAGCGCCTGTGGGGGCAGGTCAAGCCGCTCTACGAGGCGCTGCACTGCCACGTGCGAGCTCGCCTCAATGAAAAATACGGCGACAAGGCCCCCGCTGACGGGCTGATCCCCGCGCACCTCACCGGCAACCTCTGGGCCCAGGACTGGACCAACCTCTACCCCTGGCTCGAGCCCTACCCGGGCGAGCCCAGCATCGACGTCACCAAGGCACTACAGCAGGCCAAATACGACGAGCTCAAGATGGTCAAGGCGGGGGAGGGCTTTTTCACCTCGCTGGGTCTCAACCCGCTGCCGGAGACCTTCTGGGAGCGCTCGATGTTCAAGCAGCCCGCCGATCCCGCCCACAAGGTGGTGTGTCACGCCAGCGCATGGGACGTGGGCATGAACAACGACCTGCGGATCAAGATGTGCATCAAGATCGACCATGAAGACTTCGTGACGATCCATCACGAGCTGGGGCACAACTACTACTATAATAATTATTACACCATGCCGGCCCTGTTCCAGAGCGGGGCCCACGACGGCTTTCACGAGGCGATCGGCGACGCGATCGCGCTGTCGATCACCCCCGCGTACCTCAAGGAGGTCGGGTTGCTCAAGAAGGTGAGCGGCAACGACAAGGGGGTGATCAACAAGCAGATGCAGGATGCCCTGCAGAAGATCGCGTTCTTGCCCTTCGGTAAGCTCATCGACCAGTGGCGCTGGGACGTGTTCTCGGGCAAGACCACCCCGGCTACCTATAACGCCGACTGGTGGAAGCTTCGCCGCAAGTACCAGGGGGTGGGCGCTCCCTCCCCGCGAGGCGAGGAGCACTTCGATCCCGGCGCCAAGTATCACATCCCCGGCAACACCCCCTACGCGCGCTATTTCCTGGCGCACATCCTCCAGTTCCAGTTCCACAAGGCGATGTGCGAGGCCGCCGGCCACACCGGGCCGCTGCACGAGTGCTCGGTTTACGGCAGCAAGGAGGCGGGCAAGAAGCTCCAGGCCATGCTGGCCATGGGGGCCTCCCGGCCGTGGCCCGAGGCGATGGAGAAGCTCACCGGCACCCGCGAGATGGATGGCTCGGCGCTCATCGAGTACTTCGCGCCGTTGATGACGTACCTCGAAGAGCAGAACAAGGACCGCACCTGCGGCTGGAAGGCGCAGTAGGCCAGCCGCGGCGGTTGGGCCCCGCGGGGAGGGAAAACCGTCCCCCGCGGAGGGCCGAAGAGGAAACGAGGGCGGGTGGCCGGGCTCGAACCGACGACCTCCGGAGTCACAATCCGGTGCTACCACCAACTGAGCTACACCCGCCATGGGATGGTGGGCCGACTCGTCGTCGGCCTCGGTATGTCGAGCGTGGTTCATGGTGTGGACATTGTGCCGGGTAGAGGGAACAGAAGTAGGACGAGAGACTCGGCGGGGCCGACGGGATTCGAACCCGCGACCTTCCGGCTGACAACCGGGTGCGCTACCCGCTGCGCTACGACCCCGTGGTGAATGGGACGTGCTGGGCGGTCTGATGCGATGCGAGACCGACCCGCGTGTAAGGGCCATCGGAGGGCAGGCGCCTTGTCGAGAAGACGAGCCGGGCGGGACGGACGGGATTCGAACCCGCAACCGTCCGGGCGACAGCCGGGTGCTCTACCGTTGAGCTACCGTCCCGGGTCACGCCGTGGGCCACACGCCGTGGTTGCTCCGCAGGAGCGCCACTGACTGTGGCTGCCGACCGATGGCATCAGGGCCCCGTGCCGAGGGCTCGGCGGTCGCCGGAGCATCAGGAAGATGACAGCCGCACGCCGAAACCGCTCAACACGGGCAGATATCGTGCATCGAATGCACGAACACCACATGATCACGCATGTGGTGATGGGAATCTGTCGTGGAGCGGTTCATGACGAGGGCTCGCGCCAGACGACGCGGTTCTTTGTCTTTACGGCACGATCTAGGGGTCGTCAAGCAAGGGGTCGCCGAAAAGATCGGGACTCTGTGCGCGTGGTGACGTGGTGCCGGTCAGACGCAGCTGCAACCCTGGCCGCGTCGCTCCACGTGGCGAGCACCCGCCACGAACCCGGCGAGCACGAGATCCGGCTCCGAGTCGGGGATCGGCAGCAGCTGCAGCGACAGCGGGCGGTCGACCCGATCGGTAGAGATCGGCAGCGCGACCTGCCAGACGAGCGAGCCGTCGCTCGACCAGCGTAGTAGCTGAATGCTGGTCCCCGTCTCGCGCGCCGGCGCTCCGGTGGCCAGGCGGGTGACCACGTAGGTTTGCCCCTGGCTGGTGGTCATCGCCGGGAGCGGTGCCGAGTCGGTCTGGGGTTGATGCGTGGTGCTCCACTCGGTGGCGGCGTCGAGGGTGCCGCTGTGGAGGTGTAAGGTGGGTTGGTCGCCTTGCTGGCTTTGCCCCAGGGTCACGATCCGCCCGCCGGCGGTTTGGGCCAAGGCCAGCGGGGGGACGGGCCGCGGCTCGGCGAGCACCGGCGTACCGCCGATCGCCTGGAGCCACATCAGCTCGCCTTCGACCGCGACGGCATCGTCGCTCCACACCGGGCGGCTCACCGCGATGATCGCCGGGCCGGCGTCGACCGCCAGCGGTACGATGTTCCCGTTGGTGGCCGGGCCGGTGGTGATCGTGTCGGTATAGGCGAGGGAGCCGTTGCTCGCCTCGTATACGAGCAGCTCGAGCTGCTCTTGGCCGGGGAGTGCCGAGGCCTGGAGTACGGGCTGGACCAGCAGGTCACCGTCGAGCACCACCAAGGGACCGGCGCGCGGGACGACGTCGGGACTCTGCGGTAGCGAGACGGCGTTGGTCCACAAGACCTCGGGCTCACCGAGTTCTACGCGGGCCACGAGGGCTACGGCCGAGTCGCCTTCGACCTCGCCGTACCCGGCCAAGAGCAGGTCGCCCGTGGGATGCAGGCCGAGCGCGGTCACGTGACACGGGTCGCACGGCAGGGCCAGGGGTAGTGTCCACAGCTCTTGGCCCGATCCATCGAGCCGGGCCAGCGTGATCGCGCCCTGGCGCTGCTCCGCTACGGTGACGGACTCGTCGCTGTCGCCCACGATGACCAGCACGCGGTCTTCGGGGTCGGGCGCGGGCCCCGGGGGGCCATCGTAGGTCCAGCCCTGCGACAGCTCGAACTGGCAGTCGGGCGGGCAGACCCCAGGAGGCAGGGGCTTGGAGGGGATGTCGGGTCCCACCGAGAGGTCGAGCTTGGACCCGCCCTCGTCGAGCTGGCTGCTCGCGTCACCGGGAACCGGGGGGGCGCTCACCGTCCCCAAACTGGTCGTTAGCCCGGGGGGGCCCTCGGTCGTCTCGTCGAGCGAGATGGGGTTTCCACAGCCGGTCGCCCACACCAGCCCCCCGACCAGCGGCCTCACGCGCATGTTCACTCGCATCGGCAATCCTGCTGATACTTGGCCACGTGGAGTCGGCCCTGCACGAGGGTCGAGAGCATGAGCGCGTCGGTGGAGTCCGCGTCGACGAACACGGGGCGCTCGGACGGATCGGTGGCGAGCGGGAAGGTGGTGGTCCACTCGGGTTTGCCGCTCAGATCGAGGCGCGAGAGCACGATGGCGGTGTCTTCGGGTTCGGTGCCGGTGACTCGCGTGGCCACGATCGCACGCCCGGCGCTGTCGATGGTCAGGGCCGGGACGCTGGCGCTGGTGGAGGGGAGCGCCGCGGTGTGCACCCAGTCGAGGGGCAGGCCGGGCTGGGCCCGCGAGACGTAGACCGACACCTGCTGCTGGGATACGGCCGCGTGCCCCACGGTGAGCACGTCGTACCCCGAACCTCGCGTCACGAGATCGGCGGGGCGGGGCAGGGGCTCGACCTCGACGGGTTGTTGGTCGAGCGGGTCGAGCCACACCAGATACCCTTGGTCTCGGGCGCCGGTGGTGTCGGTCAGCGCCACCGCGATCCCGCCGTCGTCGGTCATGGCGCCCCAGGGTTGCCACGCCCGGTCCCCGTAGGGCTGGCTGTCGATGAAGACCCGGGTGAGACCGAAGCTCTCTTCGATGATGAACAGTTCTAGCGCCTCGGTGGTGAAGGGGTTGCCGAACTCGTTGGATTCGACGACCAATACGCCGTTGCGGGTCGAGTCGATGACGAAGGTTGAGCCGACCCGGGGACGCTGGTCGGGCACGTAGGCGGCGAGGGGAAACCAGTTGGTCCAGTAGAACGTCGCCAGAAACAGGTCGAACTGCCCGATGTGCAGGGCCGAGAGGTCCGGAGTGATGTCGCTTTGCGCGACCACTATGAGGCGCCCCGACTCGGTGATGGACAGGTCGGTCACCTCACATCCCTGGCCAAAGTTACAGCCGTCGAGCTCTGCGATCGAGCGGGAAAAGAGCACCACGCCCGCGTCGGAGATCCGGGTCAGCCAGGGCACGCCGTCGTGGTTCTCCGCGACGACGAGCGCGTCGTTGGGGGCCCGGATCGTGGCGGAGATCTGGCGCTCGGTGGGCGGCGGATCCAGGTCGTCGGGCCCTTCCTCCCAGCTCCATGCCTCGCTCAGCGTGAGCTCGCAATCCTCGGGGCAGGTGCCGGGTCGACCGGGACCGGGGAGATCGACGCCGGGGAGATCGGTCGAGGTCGGGCTGGTGGTGGAGCCCAGACCCGACGAGGTGCGGTCGTCGGTGGCGTCGCTGGTCGACGTAGCGGTAGAGGACGAGCTGGCGGGACGAGTATCGAGCGACACGGGGGCTCCGCATGCTCCGAGCACCAGCATGCTCAGCAGCGCGCCCCATCGCCCGGGGCGGAGCGCAGCGCGCTGGTCACTGGTCATCGCGGCCTCCCATGCACATCGATCATCGGGGTCCGAGCGGGGAAGATCCAGCGCTTCGTGGGCGGTCGTGGGCGCGGGGCCCTGGGGGCCTGCGAGGTTGGGGAGTCATGGGCACGGGCAGGCGTGCTCGTAGCGCACCACGTGGAATTGCCCCTGGATCACCGTGCCCACGATTAGACCCTGTTCATCGTCGACCACCACCTCGAGTGGATGATCGGTGGCCATCATGTCCAGCGGTCGCTGGGCCTGCCACTGTAGCTCTCCGGCCGAGGACCAGCGGGCGACCTCCAACATCACCGTATAGGGATCTTCGGGGTGAAGCCGGGGGGTGGTTCGTGCCGCGGCGTAGATGGCGTCGCCGGGGCCGGTGGCGAGGACCGGGCGGGTTTGCGACGTGCTGACCAACGGAAGCGAGGTGCTCCAGCGTTCGGGGTCGGAGCTGGCTCGGCTGGTGAGTAGCAGGGTGACGCTCTGGGTCCCACGGCTCTGAGACAGCTCGACCCGGCGTCCGGCGGTGTCTACGGCCAGGTCGACGGGGGTCAGCGGTAGGTCGATGTGGCTGAGCCGGATGTAGTCGGGGGGGATCATGCGCCACGTAGCGGCGCGCATTTGCTCGAACTCGGGAGCCCAGTAGGGGTGCGCGATGACCAGATCGCCGGCGGAGCCTCGCACGACGAGCGGCGAGTGGCCCTCACCGGAGCCGAGCTGGTCGAACACGACGGTGCGCTGGCGCAGGGTGCCGTCGGCCCGGTAGTCGAGGACGCCGATCATCTCCTCCTCGGACGATCCGTCGACGAAGATCTGGACGAGCCGATCCTCGTCGAGCACGACCACGTCAGTGGCTCGAGGCTGGACGTTCGGACCTCGGCGGAGCACCGTGCGCTGGGTCCATGCAAGGCGACCTTCGGCGACGTCGAAGCGAGCGAGCAAGGCTTCGCCCAGCGCGACGTCCTCGGGTGGCGGTAGGGGGCCGTCCGGAAGCTCGTCTGGAGGCAGGGGGAGACTCGAGGCCGGAGAGGTCACGCTGAGGAGGATGTCTCCCGAAGGGTGCTGGGCGATGTCCTCGAGCACGCAGTCGTCGCAGGGCAGCCCGGGCGCTGCGGACCATAGCGGCTCACCTTCGGCCGAAAGGCAGACGAGCCCCAGCTGACCGTCGGTTCGCTGTAGGCCGAACACGAGCGAGCCATCAGGCTCGTGCAGGATCTCGGCCACCGAGCGGGTTCCTGATGGACCGCTGTGTGTCCACGAGGACAAGAGCAGCGAGGTGCACGGGGCCTCGCAGATCGTCGGTTCGGTCTCGGGCGCGGGGTCGCTGGTGCTGGTGGACTCCGCGGCGGTCGGGTCGAAGCCACCGATCGTGCCTTGTTCGAGGGTGGTGGCCACCGCGTCGAGCGAAGTTGGAGACGGGCATGCCGTGGCGCTCAGAGCGAGCAGCCCGCTGGATATCGAGCGCAGTCCTCGTAGAGATCGCAGTCCTCGTAGGGATCGGAGCTCCCAAGAAGACCCCGGTCTTCGTTCGCCCTGGGTGCCGCTTGGGCAAGACCGAGGCCGGGCGCGACGCAGTCGCGCATTCTGAGCCGGCCTCGGCATAGATAACCCGGTCGTCGTCGTCACCATGGCTCCCTCACTCGCATGTGCAACGTTGGGTTCGGCGCTCGACCCGGAGGCGATCATCGATCACTGTGGCGAAGATGATCCCCTCATCGTCGTCGATGACGATCTCGACGGGGTTTTCGCTGTCGTCGAGCCGATCGAGCAGCGTGGTATGCCAGCGCAGCTCCCCGTTCGTGGTCCAGCGAGCCAGGGACAAGCCGACCAGGGGACCGGCCTGCTCACCCAGCGCTGGAGTGGTACGGGCGGCGGCGTAGGGCTCCGCGTCGGGGCCGAGCGCCAGGGCCGCCCGGCGGCCGGTGGTGCTGTCGAGGGCCAGCGTAGCGACCCAGCGGGGTTCGGGCTCGAGGCCCTCTCGGTCGGCCAGCACCAGGTGCGTGTGGGTGCCGTCGAAGGCGTGGCCGAGCTCGATCGTGTGTCCTCGCGCGTCGGGTTGGGCGTCGTCCAGCGGGGCCGGGTGGAATAGTTCGAGCGCGAGGTTCCACAAAGGGGGAGCCAGGTGGGCGGTGCGTCCGAAGGCGATCTCGCTGCTGCCCCACGGGACGCTGACCAGCAGATCACCCCCCACGAGCGTGCGGGCGATCAGGGGGTAGCGGATCTCCATGGCTTGATCTTGGAGCAGGATGACCTGCTCCAGCAGCGACCCCTCGGTGTCGTACGAGGCGAGCAGGATCTGCTGGCTCGCGCTGAACCCGATCCCCGCGAGGTAGAGCTGGGCCACCGCGCCGTTGGAGAGGGCGGCGATCTCTCCGCTGCGCCCGGTCACGAAGGACGGGGTGGGGAACGGCGTGGTGGTGGCCCAGACCACAGTATGGTCGATCGGGTCGTAGCGGGCGGCGATCAGCCCGTGCCCTTGGTCCAGCAGCAGCCCGCTGGCGCTGAGCAGTAGGTCGCCCGAGGGGTGTCGCGTGATATCGGTCAGCTCGCAGACATCGCAGGGCAGCGGCAGGGGCACGTTCCACTGGAGCCGGCCGTGGCGGTCGAGCCGGTGGAGCGACGCGGTTCCGCGGCGTTCCTCGCCCAAGATCAGCGAGCCGTCGCTGGGATCGCGCAGCATCGCCGGGACCAGGTGACCCTCCGGATCGAACTCGGAGCCCAGCGGAGGCACGGGGTCGTCGTTCGGTGGTTCGTTCCCTTGCCCTTCTTCGGGGGGAGGCGGGGGCGTGCCCTCATAGATCCAGTCGACGGGCAGGGTCAGGCGGCACGGGTCGATGCACAAGCGGGGGTCGTCGCTGGGCGGTGGCTCGCCCGACTCTTCGTCGAGCGCGGCGGTCGTGGGGCTCGACGTGTCCATCGCCGGCAGCGTGCCGCCCTCGGAGCTGCTGGACGGCGAGGCCGAGGGCACGGCCTCGTCTAGCGAGCTCTCGCTGCAGGCCTCACCGCCGGCGAGGGCCAGCACCACGAGGGGCGCGAGTCGTCCGCGGCGAGAACGGTCGCCCCGAGCGGAGCGTCGCGCCTGGTGGACGTCCGACATCGATAGTCTCGATCATCGGGGTCCACACGCATCTCGTCCAGGGCGAAGTCGTCGTGGCTCCAGCGCATGGGATCGTCCGCCGGTCGCGGCAGTTGGTCCCGGCGGTCCCGCCGGTGTCGGGCCAGTGTCGGGCCAGTGTCGGGCCAGTGTCGGGCCAGCGGCGTGGTACGCTATTGACCACGAGAAGAGGGGGCGGACGAATCCCCGGGTTCCCATTCGTCCCTTGGCTGGCGGGTGACTTGTGTCGCGTGACATGACGCGCCATGCTCCCGCTTCCGATGCCGTCCGCCATCGCCGCCGCGATCCTCGAGCTGGCCGAGCAATGCGAGCCAGCCGGGGTGACCATGGGACGGATCGTCGACGCGCTCGAGGGCCGGGGGTTCGCTCCTGGGCTGGTCGAGCAAGAGCTATGGGCCATGCTTGCCCGTCGGCGGCTAACGCCCTGCGGTTATGTCTGTCGCAGAGTGCGGCGTCGCGATGCGCTGGGCGAGGTCGCGCAGGTGCGCAGCTACGAGCTGCTGTTCATCCCCTGGTCCGAGGATCTCGACCGTCAGCTCGAGCTTCGGTTGCTCGAGGGGGAGGCATGAGCACCAGCTTTGCCGCTGCTTGGGCTGCGCGTGCTCGGGTCGCGCCGCGTCCCGATGCGCCGGGGTTGTTCTTGGCGCTCGCGCCCATGGACGGGGTGACCGACTGGGTCTATCGCAACCTGCTGACCGATCTGGCTGGCGGCCACAGCGGGATCAGCCACTGCGTCAGCGAATTCGTGCGGGTGACTCGGACCCGGGTGCAGCCTCAGGTGCTCCGGCGGCACTGCCCCGAGCTCGACACCGGGGGGCGAACCCGGTCGGGCGTGGAGGTGTTCGTGCAGCTTTTGGGGGGCCAGCCCGAGCCCATGGCCCAAAGCGCCGCGCTGGCGGCCGAGCTGGGGGCGGCGGGAATCGACATCAACTTTGGCTGCCCGGCCAAGACGGTCAACAACCACGACGGGGGCGCCACGATCCTCAAGACGCCGCAGCGGGTGGAGGCGATCGTGGCCGCCGTGCGTCGGGCTGTGCCTGCGGCGATTCCGGTGACGGTGAAGATCCGCGTGGGCTGGGACGGGCCCGAGCGGTTGGTCGAGATCGCTCGGGCTGCCGAGGCGGGCGGCGGCGCGTGGTTGACCGTGCATGCGCGGACTCGCATGCAGGGGTATCGCCCGCCCGTGTGTTGGTCCGAGCTGGCCCGTGCTCGCGAGGCGATCCGCATTCCGGTCGTGGCCAACGGCGATCTGACGACCGTCGACGACCTTCATCGGTGTGCGGCCCAGTCCGGCTGTCATGCCTTCATGATCGGGCGCGGATCCATGGGGCGCCCGTGGCTGTTTCGTCAGGCCCGCGGCCACATCGAGCCCGACTTCGAGCCGGTGCGCTTTCGGGCTCTGCTGCGTGAGTACGTGGTGCGGCTGCTGGCCGGGGGTGCTCCCGAGCGGGCGGCGCTCGGGCGGCTCAAGCAGTGGCTGCGCCTCGGGGCGCCGGCCTTTGCTCGAGTAGACGCGATGTTCCAGGCGATCAAGGTGCAGCGGACCTTGGCCGAGGCGCTGCGGTTGCTCGACGGGGGGGAGTGGGGCTCGGTGGTCGTTCGGGGCGGTAAGCGTCTTTCGTTTACCGCTGTCGATTCGGGGGGAGTGTCTCGTGTATCTCCGTGAACTCCACGTCGATGGGCTAAAGCTCCTTCGCAATTTTTCGCTCGATTTTACGCGGGATGGTGAGCCGCGGATGTGGACGGTGCTGGTCGGTCGCAATGGCCTGTGCAAGACGTCGCTGCTGCGTGCGATCGCGCTGGCAGCCAGCGGGCGCGACTTGGCCAACGAGCTATCGACCGAGCAACGTCAGTCCTTTCAGGATCTCCGCCATGAAGGCGGGAAAATGGAGATCCGGGCAAAATTCGGCTTCGGCGAGATCGGTGCAGGCCTTGGGCGAGAGTTCCCCCCGTTGTCCGCCGATCTCTCACCGGATTACTTGGGTGTAAGATTGTCATTGTCCCCTGGGGCAAGATCTTTGGATGGAAGATCATGGTATTTTTCCAATAACTCTTCCGAGGCCCCGAACAATAGCGCGAAGGACACAGGGAAGGTCCTAGAGATGGAGCCTGCGACGGGTAGTCCCCTGGAGGATGTTCGTCAGAGCAGTCTGCCTCACTGGTTTGTCGCGGGATATGGTGTTCAGCGACTTCTGCCAGGCGTTGCGACCACCAAGAGTCCAGATGATTTCGTTCGGGTGCGTCTTGAAACCCTCTTCGACGCGGGGACGCTGATCTCGACCGATTTCGCGGATCACCTCGCGAAGCGCTTCGGTGCAAAAGAGGCGGATGGCTTTGCCGGTCTCCTCCACCACGCGCTGCTTGGCGACGACAAGCTGCTGCCAAAACTCACTGCTTTCGAGCTACGTGGTCAGGGAGGAGTCTCGTCTACGGATCGGCTAATCAATAGCCATCGCTTCGATGTAGATACGGGTCCGGTCGCGCTTCGGCTTCCTGCGACCTGGCTCTCGCACGGCTATCAGGCAACTGTGGCGTGGCTGGCGGATTTGGTCGGCCATGTTCTGTGGGAAGCTCGTGCCGCTGGGCGAAATGGGACGATTCAGCCTACTGAGATGGAGGGATTGGTGCTCATCGACGAGCTCGATCTCCACCTTCATCCGGCCTGGCAGGTCGGCTTGATCACGGCGCTCAAGCGCACGCTGCCGCGTATGCAGTTCGTCGTCACGACGCACTCGCCGATGTTGCTCTCGGGCTTAGAGCACGACGAGATCATCGTGCTCGACCAGGACCCCGAGACCGGTGATATCATCAAGAAGACGTACGAGCAGTCGCCGAAGTTACAAACCAGCGGTGGGCTGCTCGAACGCTACTTTGGCGTCGACGAGCTCGACCCGACGCAGCTGACCGCACAATTCCAGCGCTTCGGGTTTCTCGCCAACAATCCATACCGCAGCGACGCAGAGGACCAGGAAATGCTCCGGTTGCTCGATGCTTTGACCGAGGCCGGCGTTGCTCCCGAGTGGGCGCCGGTTCCGCGCAGCTCTGTGCCCCACGAGCCGCAATGATCAAGATCGTAAGGAGCGACGAAGCCGAGGCTTGCCCGGAACTCGTGAAGATTCGCATGGATGAGCTCGAGCGCGTGCGCAAGGAGCTCGGGCGCGGCGTCGAGCTCACCTCAGCGCTCATTGGAGGAAAGTACGGCGCTGCCAAACAGGCACTCTATGAAATGCAGCACTACAAATGTTGCTACTGTGAGAGTATACAGGATACGCATAAATGGAATACGGTCGAGCACTACCGCCCTAAGACCGCCGTAGCATGCAATGGAAAGCAGGAATCCGGCTATTGGTGGTTGGCATGGACGTGGGATAATCTATTGTTTAGCTGTGAGATTTGTAATCATCGTAAAGGGGCGAGCTTTCCGCTCACGAAGGAATCGACGCGCCTCATGGCCGAGGATGCGCCTCCAGGAGACGAGGAGCCTCTCTTGCTCGATCCGTGCAATGGTGCGGAGGATCCCCGTGAGCATATTCAGTTTCGTCCTGTTGCGGACAGTTGGTGGCCTTTCCCGCGCAATGGCTCACGGTATGGTTTCGAGATGCTCAAGGCATTACAGTTGTTTCATCCCGAGCTCGGCAAGGTTCGAGCTGGATTGCTCTCGAAGTGGCGGAGGCACGCAAAGGCGCTCCTGCCCGTAATCGCACGGGTCAAAGACGCGCTTCGTAGCGAGTCCGCCGAGGAGATTCGCTGTGCCTGGGAAGCCGGGGTCATCCCGTGCCTGTTTACGAATCAAGAGTTCGTCGCGCTCAGTATCGATATCTTCGACCATGCGTTCGATGCCGAGGTTCGTGACCGGTGGGGGTTGAAGCTCGAGCCTCTCCCGTGCCCACTCTCTCGATGAGAGCTCGACAGAACGCTACCGCTGCTCGCGACCCGGGCACGCCAGTCCCTCCACCGCCAAGTCGCCCCCGTCCTCCACGAAGCGCGTGCCGAAGCGCTGGCTCAGCGTCTGCATCCTCTCCCTGACCTGCCCCCCCATGTACCCGGTGGCGGGCGCCGGATACTTGATGGGGATGCTCTTGATGAACGCAGGGTGCAGCACCGCCTGGTCGAGGCAGCCGGCGGCGTCGTAGCGGATCCGCAGCACCCCGGTCATGCGCGGGATCTCCTTGACGTTCTCGAACACGAAGTTGCCCAGCGAGTAGGCGATGAGCCCGTGCCCGTGGCGCTCGATGCCTTGCAGCACGTGGGGGTGGTGGCCGATCACCAGATCGGCGCCGGCCTCCACCAATGCATGAGCGACCTGCTGCTGCTCCCAGGCGGGCTCGTCGGCATACTCGTCACCCCAGTGGGTGAGCACCACCACCAGGTCATGCGAGGCTCGGGCATCCTCCACCAGCGGCGCGAGCCGAGCCTCGAGATCCGCGAGCTCGACCAGCGGCAGCGGCGGCAGCCCGGGCAGCGAGGGAATGTTGGCCCGGGTGGTCACGGCGATGAAGCCAAGCCGCCAGCCCTCGCGCTCCACCGTCTCGACCCGAACGGGCGGAAGATCGGGCCGGGCGGCCCCCACCGCGATGATCCCCAGCTGCGCGAGGATCTCCGGAGTCTGCGTGACCCCGTCGGCCTTGAGATCATAGGCGTGGTTGTTGGCCAGGCTCAGCACGTCGAAGCCACCGAGGGCGAGGTGGCGGGCCAGCTCGACGTCGGCCCCGAAGGAGTAGCGCGTACCTACGGGGCTGTGCTCGGGCAGGGTGTGGGCCAGCGGCGTCTCGAGGTTGCCCACCACCAGATCCGATCGAAGCAGCGAGCGGACCTCGCCGAAGATCTCGTGCTCACCCTTGGGGATCGGATCGAAGCCATCCTCGCGATAGCGCCCGAGGATCACGTCGCCGACGAAGGTCAGCTCGAAGGGCTCGGTGCGCGCGGGCGGCAGCGGCGGCCAGGGCTCGGGTGGGTCGAGGGGGGCCGTGATGCTGGCGTGTACGGGGGAGTCCAGGGGGTTCGCGGGCTTGTCGGGGCCGGGCGCGGGCTCGTCGAGCATGGGCACGCGCTCGTCGAGGTCGGGAGCGGCCGTTCGGGTCTCGGAAGCCTCGTGCGGGGTGCGGGGGGCCAGCAGGCTCGGGGCCGCCAGGAGCGTCGCGAGGCTCGGATGATCGTGTGCTTCTGCACGATCCTTCGGCACGGGAATGCATGCGCCGAGCACCACCATCGTCAGGGCTGCCCACGATCCCGGTCGCATCGGCGGCACGATAGCCGATGATGCCCAGACGGCAGATTTTTGGCCTTTTTTGCTCGAATGATCGGGCGCGCGAGGACCGGAGCAGGTGGCGACGCGCCTGGACGGGCGAAGCGCTCGCGTAGACCCCTGCGCTCGAACCAACGATCGAGCGCGCTCGTGGCGCTCGACGTGCGGGTTTGAAGAGCGAGCGCCACCCATGCGCCGCCTAGACCCGTGCGCTCGACTAGCCACGGGGTGGCAAGCAGCAAAATTTGACGAATCGCAATCATTTGGGGGCCGATGTAGAACTTTCAAGCCGGACATCACGACGCAGCTCCGCCATCTGGCTGCCCACCCACCCCGATTTCCCAGGGCGATGACCGATCCCATCAATTCGCTCGAGTCTAGTGACGCATCGTCTTCGCGCTCGCTGGGGCTCGCCAAGACGCTGCTCTCCGAGCGGCTCGAGGGGGGCGACGGCGTGGTCGAGGGCGCCGAGGGCAAGCGGCTCACCGAAGACAAGGGGCTCGACCCTGGCACCACGCTGATCGAGCGCCCCCCGATCCTGCAATCCGATCGCATCGGTCGATACGTGATCCTCAGCCAGCTCGGGGCCGGTGGTATGGGGGTGGTGTACTCGGCCTTCGACGAGGCGCTGGGCCGCCGAGTGGCCATCAAGCTGTTGTTCGCCAATCAGGCCGGGAGCGAGGCGGCGCGACGGCGTCTAGAGCGCGAGGCCCAGGCGCTCGCTCAGGTATCGCACCCCAACGTGGTGCAGGTCTACGAGGTGGGACAGCACGAGGGCGACGTGTTCGTGGCCATGGAGTTCGTGCAGGGCGTCACCCTCAAGCAGTGGGTGAATGTACAGCCCCGACGGCCCTGGCCCGAGGTGCTCCGCTGCTACCTGCAAGCGGCACGGGGGCTCGCCGCTGCTCACGAGGCCGGGATCTTGCACCGCGATTTCAAGCCCGACAACGTCATCATCGGCGACGATGGTCGGGTACGAGTGCTGGACTTCGGGCTGGCGCGGGCCAAGGACGGCAGCGATGACGAGGGCGAGCCCGTCACCGATCCCGTCATCGATCCCGTCATCAATCCGAGCACCCCGCTGTCACAGCTGCGATCGAGCTTCGACGACCGTTTGACGGCCACGGGGGCCGTGCTCGGGACCCCCGCCTATATGGCGCTCGAGCAATTCCTCGGGTGGCCGGTCGACGTGAGGACCGACCTGTTCAGCTTTTGCGTGTCGCTCTACGAGGCGCTCTATGGCCGGCGCCCGCACGAGAGCCGCGGCATCAGCTCTCAGCTCTGCGCGGTCTCCGAGGGCCCGATGGCGCCTCCGCCCCGGAGCGGCGTGCCGGCTCGGGTGGAGAAGATCATCATGCGAGGGCTCGCCCCTCGGGCGCACGACCGTCCGGCCTCGATGCAGGAGCTCATCGATGCCCTCGACTTCGATCCGCGCCGAAGGCGGCGGTGGCTGGCCGCGGGAGGCCTCTCGCTCGGCGTAGCGGTGGTCGCGGCGCTGGGCGGGTCGCTCGCCAGCGAGGGCACCCCGCCCTGTGAGGGGCTCGAGCAGCGGCTGGCCGGGGTGTGGGACGACGGGCAGCGGGAACGAGTCGTGGTGGCGTTCGAGCGGTCCGGCTCCCCCCGCGCCAGCACGGTATTGCCGGGCGTGGTGGAGCAGCTCGATGCGCAAGCCGGCGCTCTATCGGAAGAGATGCGGGCGGCGTGCGTCGCAACCCGGGTGACCGGCGAGCAATCCGAAGAGCGGATGGACCGGCGCATGGCATGCCTGGACGATCGCCTGCGCGCGATGCGGGCGCTGACCCGGCAGCTCGCACAGGCCGACGCACGCACCGTGGCCAACGCCGAGCAGGCAGTGTGGCGACTCCCCGAGCCGGGCCCATGTGCCGACCCTCGGGTGCTCGACTCTCAGCTTCCTCCCCCGCGCGACGTGGCACAGGCGCAGCAAGTGGAGCGGGTCCGCGAGCGGCTGGCGGGGGGGCAAGCCTTGGTCAACGCCGGGCATGCTCGGGATGCGCGGCCCATAGAGGCCGAGGTCCAGCGACTGACCGCCGAGACGGGCTACTTGCCCCTGGGGATCGAGGTGGATCTGTTTCGGGCCGAGTTGAGCATGCATCAGGGCGACCATCGCCAGGCGCGGCAGATCTTGCTGGACGTCGTCGATCGAGCCGAGGCGAACCGGCACGACGAGGTGCTGGCGCAGGCGTGGCTGTTGCTGGTGCACCTGGGGGTCGATCTGCTCGGCGACTACGAGCAGGCCAGTGGTTGGCTCCGCCGAGCTGAGACGACCGATCTGCGCGCCGGAGGATCGGCGCGCAGGCAGGTCGAGCTCGCGGGATTCCGGGCCTGGCTGGCCGTGGCGCAGGGGCAGGCCGAAGCGGCGCAGCAAGCGATCGCGCGGGGTCGCCAGCTGCGACAGGCGCTGGGTGCGAGCTCGAAATCCGTGCTGGGTCTCAACCTCGACCACGCGCGCGGTCAGTTGGCGCTGCAGAACGGGCAGCCCGAAGTCGCCGTGGAGATCTGGTCGCGTACGCTGGAGCGTCTCGAGCTCTCCGATTTCGGGGGGGAGCTGCGGCTTGCCGATGCGCACTACAACCTGGGGTTTGCGCTGGCCGAGGCCGGGCTGGCCGAGCAGGCTCGCGAGCACTACGAGCGGGCGGCGAGCCTGTGGTCCAGGGCTCCCGGAGGGCCCGACTGGCGACAGGGGCTCGCGAAGATGGGGCTGGGGAACGTCACGCGGTCGCTCGGGGAGTTGCCTGTCGCCAAGGCCTACCTCGAAGATGCGGTCGCGTTGATGAGCGCGGGGGTAGGGCCGATGCACCCGAAGGTGGGCGAGGCCCTGAGCTCGCTGGGGGTTGTCGCGTTCGACGAGGGCGACGTGCCGACCGCGGCGGCGTACTACGAGCGCGCGCTGGCGATCTTCGATCGAGCGTACGGCGATGAGAATTTCCTGACGGGTATCGTCGCGGTCAACCTCGGCGAAGCACTGCTCAATCTCGGTGAGCTCGAGCGTGCGCAAATAATGCTGGATCGAGGAACGGTGATCATGGAGCAAACCCTCGGGGCCGAGCATCCCGGTCGTGCGCTGGCGCTCAAGCTGCTGGGGCTGACGTACCTGCTCCAGGATCGTCCCCAGGAGGCGATCGCTCCGCTCTCGCGTGCGCAGCGGCTGTGCTCGCCGAACTCGCCGCTGGAGTGCAGCGATTCCACGGTGGCCCTGGCGGTTGCGCTCTCGTACCGCGATCCGGCAAAGGCCCGAGAGCTCGCTCGACGGCCCGAGGTCCAGGTCCGCGGCGCGGTGGCAGCGCAACGGCGCCGCGACCTGACGAAGATGTTACAACGATACATCGAGCCTCTGAGTGAGTTGGGGCTCGATCTGGAGTAAGACACAATGAACGAAAACAACGAGAACAACCATCACGAACCCTCCAATGAACACGACGAGAACGATGGCTCCCCGGAGGCCACGGACTGGATGGAGAGCTATCCCATAACCGCACAGAGCGCGGTCACCAGCCTCACCCAGGAATCTGCTCCGGTGACCCAGTCCCAATCGCTGACCCAGCATGTCAACGGTAATCTCATCGATTTGGTGATCCAAGGCGACGAAGGCGATCCCGCTGACGCGCCGGACGGCGATCGTAGCGATTCCACCGAGACCTCAGTCAAGGACGAGGGCAGCGACCAGACCCGTAGAGGCTGAGAGCCTCGACGGGACATGCCCGAAGGCATCAATGCTAGAATAGAGTTAAGTCGTCCTTAGTCGCTGACGGGCACGGGCCGGTGCTTCCGACAGAGCGACAGAGCGACAGAGCGGATAGAGCGGATAGAGCGGATAGAGCGACAGAGCGGATAGAGCGGATAGAGCGGATAGAGCGACAGAGCCTATTGGGCAACTGATTGGATTGAACGACAGAGCGGATAGAGCGACAGAGCCTACTCAGCTGTTGGTACGATCGGGAAAGCCCGGCTGCATTGGTCGAGCACCCAGGGGAACTCTCCCTCGCTTTGGGCCATCAATACCGCCACGCACGCGGCCGCAGCGGGGCCCGTCGTTTTCGTACAAGCCTCGAGATCCGCCTGGTAGGTGGCGGCCATGGTGTCCACCGCGCTCGAGCCCTCTGCCTCGGTGTTCACGTAGAACTGCCGCGCCGCGTCGAGCATGGTCACGCACGCGGCTCGTGGGGAGGGCAGGGGATCGGGCAGTTGGGGCTCGACCCGGGCGCGCAGGTCCTGAGCCTCTGCGTTGTAGTCGGGGATCGCATCGATCCCGCGGACCTGGTTGCCCACGTGCCCAATGCTGGCAAAGGGGCTGAAGCGGCGGGAGTCGTCGACCCCCGCCGGGCGCTGGGTGCCGCTGGGTGCGCCTTCGCCTCGGCCCGAGCATCCGGTCAGTAACGCGACGTACAGGCCGAGCATGCGCCCCCGTCCTCGTACCGAAATGCCGCGGTGGAGGCGTTGGCACAGCGATCCAACGGTTCTCGCCCGTTCGCGCCCTCGTGGCATCGACGGTACGATAGCCCATGATGCCCATGCGGCGGAGCCTAGGCTTTCTTCTCGTGTCCTGGTCATCGTGCGCCCTGGCCAGCGTAGCCTTCAGCCTGTGGCCTTCGGCTGGGCTGGCGGTGCCTACCCAGCCCAACGAGCTGGTCAATCCCCTCAACGATTCCCCCTCGTGCCAGGTGTGCCATACCCACGACAACGCGATGGGGGCCCAGGACGAGCCCCGCTATGCGGCCTTCTATGGCTGGCAAGGGGGGCTGATGGCCAACGCGGCCCGCGATCCGATCTTCTGGGCCGGGGTCGCGATCGCCAGCCAAGATCACCCCGGGGAGACGGTGGACTGCATCCGCTGCCACGCCCCGCGGGCGTTCCTCGAGGGGCGCGGCGACGTGATCTCGATCGATCAGCTGGACCCGGCCGATTTCGAGGGGGTGGGCTGCGCCCTGTGTCATCGGATCACCGACCAGGGCGAGCTGGGCAACGCTCGGTACGCCGTCGACGACGTGCTCGGCCCCGGGGGGGAAGACGTCCCGCGTAGGGGTCCCTGGGACTACGATCCCGCCTCACCCGAGGCGCCCCCCCACGACTCGGTGTTCGATCCCTTCACGGGTAGTTCGCAGATGTGCGGCGTCTGCCACGACGTCACCACCGAGCGCGAGCGCGTCGACGACGACGGGATGCCGATCGGCGTGGGCTTCAACGAGCAGCGCACCTACTCCGAGTGGGCCAACAGCGCCTATGCCCAGGCGGGCCCCAGCTTTCAGTCCTGTCAGGATTGCCATATGCCCGCGGTCCCGGACAAGCCGGGCTGCCAGGTCGCCGTTGATCAGTTCTCGCACCCCACCGGGGGGCGCCGCCACGACCTGGTAGGGGCCAACCGCTTCATGGTGGAGCTCTTGCGTGCCGAGTACGGCGGCGATGGAACGGGCGACGTCAACAATTTCTTCTTCAACCAAACCCTCGATCGCATGGACGAGATGTTGGCCACCACGGCTACGCTCGAGCTGGCCGGCCCCGAGCAGGTCAACCTGGGCGAGGGCCTGAGTGGCCTGGCCGTCACCGTCACCAACAACACCGGCCACAAGCTCCCCAGCGGCTACTCCGAGGGGCGCGTGATGTGGCTCGAGGTGGTCGCTCGCTATGCCGACCAGGTGGTGTGGTCCTCGGGGGAGTTCGTGCCCGGCGTGGGGGTGCCCGATGAGCCCCAGGTGCGTACGTACCAGGGCGTGGCCGAGGAGTTCGCGACCGGGCAGCAGCTCCACCTGCTGCTCAATAATCACTGGGTCGAGGACACCCGGATCCCGCCGCTGGGCCTGACTCCCGACGTGCAGACCGACCCGGTGGGCACCCGCTATCAGCTGCAAGACGACGGGACCTGGCCCAACTTCGATGTCGCGCAGTACGCCTTCGAGGGCAACCCCGGGGTGCAAGACGCGACCCCGGCCGACGCGGGCGACGACGTGCTCGATGTGCAGGTGCGGCTGCTCTATCTCATCAACACCCCCGAGTACGTGCAGCTGCTGGCCGACGACAACGTGACCAACGAGGCGGGCAGCGACGTGGCGATGCTCTTCGACACCATGGGCGGCGCACAGCCGGTGACCCTGGCCGAGGCTAGCCTGCAGATCCCGATCTCTGCCTTCGGCGAGCCGCCGCCGGGCACCACCGGCGCCGACGCTACCGCGGGAACGGTCGACGACACCGGTCGCACGACCTCTGGCGGATCAGTGAGCGGATCCGGGGCAGCGACCGGGAGCACCGAGACCGGCGAGCCCGGTCAAGACGACGAGGGCGGCGGCTGTGGCTGTCGGGCTCGCGGCTCGGGTCGGGCGACATGGTGGGCATCGTGGGGAGCCCTGGCGCTGCTGGGCCTCGTCGGTCGGCGCCGTCGCCGGCGGGCGATCTAGCGCGCCGGGACACGACCCCGAGCGAAGTGGCGGTGCAAAAGCGCTCCGTCGTGGTCGCGATCGCACGAGCGTGCTCGTACGGTCGTCCCGGAACAACGTACAAGCATCATCATATGTTCATTTGTAGTTTTGACGAAACATTGGATCGGCTAGCGTCGTCCTCCGACCCGCCCTCGTGTCGAGGGAAGGGGATCTCGAAGGCCTGCTATGAAAAGAACGATCCACTCTACGACCCTGAGCCTGGGGCTCGCTGCATTGGCTCTGGGATTGGTCGGTTGTCCCGGCGACGACTCGCCGGCCGAGACCGACGGCGAGACCGAGACCGAGACCGGGACCGGGACCACCACCACCAACCCGCCCACCATGACCGAGCCGACCCCGGTAGACACCACGGCGGACACCACGGCGGACACCACGGCCGGTACCACGATGGCCGACACTACCGAGGGGAGCTCCTCGACCACGGGTCCCGAGCTGACCCTGCTCGAGCGGATCATCGAGGGGGTGGGCGGCGAGGAAGCTCTGGGCGAGCTGACCAACGTGGAGCTCGATGTCTCGGGAGAGCGCGGGATCATCGACGAGCTGTTCGCACCCAGCGATCCCGCGGCGGTCGTGAGCACCTTCGACACGACGGTCAGCCTCGACTTTGCAACGTCCAGCATCCGCAACGACATTACCCGGACCATACAGTTCATCATGCTGCCGGCGCCGCTCGAGATCACCGAGTGGGTGGTGCCGACCGGCGGTTACGTCCAAGGGATCGAGAGCATCTTCGGCGTTCCCACCGGCGACATGCTCTCCGATCGCCTGGCGTCGACCGCTCGGCAGGCCGCCCTGCTCAATCCACACTTCTTCGTGTTCGATCTGCTCGAGGACTCCAGCGTGGCCTCCGAGGCGGGCACGGAGGAATTCGAGGGTACGACCTACGATCTGCTGGAGATCACGGACGAGTTCCTGCCCACGGTCACCCTGTGGGTCGATCCGCAGACCGACCTCATCCGGCGGCTCACGACGATGGAGAACTCGCACCTACGTCGCGACGTCACGCTCGAGGCGCGTTATGACGACTGGGCAGACACCGACGACGGTGTGCTGTTCCCCAACGAGGTGCAGATCTTCGTGGGGGACGAGCTATTCCACGACGAGCAGCGCAACGCGGTCTTGACCAACGTGGAGTTCGCTCCCGATCTGTTCGATCTGCCGCCCGAGGCCAATCCGGCCTTCGATCTGGTCGAGTTCGGTCGCGGTCTGCTCAATCATCAGCACAACCAGGCGTTCGCGGGCATCGGGGTCCCTATCGACGGCCTGCAGCTCGGCGTGGTGGGCAACGAGGTCGCGCCCGGGGTCCACCACATCACCGGTGGGACTCACCACTCGATGATCGTTGAGCAGGACAACGGCCTGGTGCTCTTCGATGCGCCGCTCAATCCGCAGCGCAGCGAGGCGATCCTGTTGTGGATCAGCATGAACCTCGGCGGGGCCCCGGTCACTCACGTTGTGCAATCCCACCACCACACCGACCACTCCGCGGGCGTGCGGACCTTCGTGGCGACCGGGGCGACCGTGGTCGTCCATCAGTCCGTCGAGGCCTTCTACGCGGACATCCTGGCCGCTCCGTCCACCGTCGAGCCCGATCGCCTCGAGATGAACCCGGTGATGGATCCGGTCATCGAGGTGGTCCCCATGGGCGGCAGCTTCGTCATCGACGACGCGGCCAATCCGATCGAGATCTACGATCTGCCCTCCACCCACGCCGAAGACATGATCCTCCCCTTCGTGGCCAGCTCTGGGGTGGCGTTCACCGTCGATATCTACAGCCCCGGAGGCTCCACGCTCGACCCCGTGGGGCCGGCGGAGGTGCTCAGCGCCATGGATTTCCACGCGATCCAACCCGAGGTGGTTCAGGTTGCGGGAGGCCACGGCGGGGTGGCTCCGATCGCCGAGCTCGAGATGCTGGCGATGGGCGGCTGAGGGTCCCGAGCCCTGCGCGACGCCGGCCGAGTTGGTCGGCGTCGCTTGTGGGCTCGAGCCAGTGAGCGGCTCAGCGGCTTCGCGGCTCAGCGGGCCGGGGCGAGCCGGTAGACCAGGCCGTCGGAGATCGGCCCGCCCAGGATCGCGTCGACGGTGGTGATGAACACGTCGCCGTAGGCGTTCCAGCCGTTGCCCAGCGGTAGCTCGTTTTGATCGAGCAGCACGCCCAGGTCGGTGACGCTGGCTCCGTCCCACACCAGCCCAAAAAGCTCGCCGGTGCAGTAGTCGCCGTAGAAGTAGATCCCGTCCCACGCCGGCACCTCGCACGAGTGGTAGACCGCCCCTCCCGTGACCGAGCAGCGAATGCCCACGTCGTGGCTGTACTCGAGCAGCGGCATCGTCATGCCTTGGGCGTTGATCTCGTTGGGCCCCGCCGCCTCGTCGCACGCCGCGCCCTCGAAGCAGCTAAAGCCCTCCATGTCGCTCCAGCCCAGGTCGGCGCCGGAGTTGATCAGCGTGATCTCCTCGAACTCGTTTTGCCCCACGTCGCCCGCGTAGATGAGATCGGTCTCGGGGTCGATCGCGAAGCGCCACGGGTTGCGCAGGCCCCAGGCATAGATCTCCGGGGCGAAGGCCGGGTCGTCCACGAAGGGGTTGTCGTCGGGGATCGTGTAGTCGAACGGGCCGTACTGATCGCAGCCCACGCAGGAGACCGGGTCGTCCATCTCACCGTCGGGCTCGACCCCGATGCGCAGCATCTTGGCCATCATGACCTCCTGGTTGCGCCCGGTATTGAAGGTATCGCCGCCGCCGCCGCCGTCGCCCATGCCGATGAGGAGGTAGCCGGCCGAGTCGAACTGGATCATGCCCCCATTGTGGTTGCCGGCGGGTTGCTCGAGGTCGAGGATGATCCGCTCGCTGGCCGGATCGACGGCGTTGGGATCGTTCGCGTCGACCGTGAACTCGGAGACGATGGTGTGGAGCGGCTCGAACCCGGGCGCGGGCGGGTTGTAGTTGACGTAGACCCGCGGGTCGTCGGGAAAGTTGGGGTGGAACGCAAAGCCCAGCAGCCCGGATTCGGACCCGATGCTGCTGTTGTTCGCGCTGGCCACGTCGACGAAGAGGAAGGACTCCGCGGGGGCCATGGTCTGCCCGGGCTCCAGGATCCGGATGTTGCCGCCTTGCTCGACCACGAACAGGCGGTCGGGCTCGGTGGGGTGGCCAATCGCCAGCACTGGCCGATCGAAGCCCTCGCCGACCAGCTCGAGAGCCAGCGCGGGCATACCGTCGACTTCCTCGTAGGGGCACGGGAGGATCCCGCTGGTCGTGCCCGTGGAGTCGTCGGTCCCCGTGGAGTCCACGGTCTCCGTGTCCGTGGAGGGAGACATCGTGGTGTCGGCCGGCGTCGAGCCGGGGCCATTGGTGGTGTCGGCCGAGCCCTGGGTTGTGGAGCCGCTGCTGCCGGCCGACGCCGAGCCGCTGGCGCTCGAGTCGTCACCGGGACAGCCCGCCATCATCAGGCCGGCCGCCAAACCCGTCGTATGAAGGAGAAGCGAAGCGCGAGTGTTCATCGGTAGTCTCCTGCTCAAAAAACGCTGGCCAACCTATCACGGCCCGGCGGCCGGGTTCGGCACGTCGTTCGTGACGACGCTCCTATCACCGCCGTTCACCGCCGTTCGATGCTCGGGCAGTCGGTCGTCACGGTGGGTCCCATCACGTGTCTCGCACCAAGGTCGCACCTCGCCATCGATCACGGGCTGACGCACCGTCGACACAGGGTCGCGGCAACCGATCGAACGGTGACGCCCTACCGTTGCTGGCTGCGATCGCCCGCGGGCGGGCGCGGTGCAAGGGAGCGTCGGGTCGGCAGGGTCGACTCGTGGTCGACGCTTTGCCTATTTGGTGACGCAGACGACACGAGCCCCGGTGAGTCGATTTCCCGGAGCGATCGTGGTTCGACCGGTCGTGTTGTTCCACAGCTTGCCGCTGTTGAGCCAGTAGTACACGGGCCTGGCGCGGGGCCGCTTGTTGAGGCGGACGAACTTGAGCAGCTGGGACTGCGTGGGGAGCTTCCAGTCGCGAAGGTTGCCAAAGCGCGCCTTGTTCATCGACTTGCAGGCCGAGCGTGCGATGGTCAGGGTGTCAGCCTTCGCCGAAGCCTTGGGCGCGAACATGCCACCCTGGGTCTTGACCTTGTCGAGGTCGGGTTTCTTGGGCTTGGCCTTGCCGCCGCCGGACTTACCGCCGCCGGACTTGCCTCCATTGGCGGAGCCACCGTCGTCCTTGCCGTCGTCCTTGCCGTCGTCCTCGGCCGGATCGTCGCCCGTTGTGCCGGTCTCGGCTTGGCCGCCATCGGCGGCCTCCGTGGTCGGTGCGCCTGCGTCGGCCGAGTTGGGGGCCGCTGCACCGATGCCACCGGCGACTTCGGCTGCGCCCGAACCCGCGGCGGCGTCGGCGTCGGCGTCGGCCTTGCTGTTGTCGCTGGCCTCGTCGCCGTCGTCGGCCACGGTGGGAGTCTGGTCGCTGGCGACCGGGTCCGCCTTGCCCTTGACGAAGGTACGGTACCCGAACCACGCGCCGCCCCCGAGCAGGGCCAGCAGCACGACCATCAGCACGATCATGCCGCCCTTGGCTCCGCCGCCGAGCGACGTGTCGGGCCGGCGCTCGATCTGCTCCTCGGTCAGCCCAAACGCGTTCCCGCCGAGGGTCGGGGCCGAGCCCCTGCTGCCTGGGAACTCGCTGGACCACGTGGGCGAGTTGCCCGCGCCGGTGGGGTTTCCGCCCACGAAGGTGGGGGCCGCCCCGCCGCTCGTGGGCGAGTGCATGCCGGGAGGCATTCCCAGCCCGCTCCCTGGACCGCCCCCCAGCCCGCCCCCCAGTCCGCCACCAGTGGGCCCCGCGCCGAGCGGAGGCATGCCGGAGGGGGACGCCACGGTTGCGCCCGGAGGTGGGGTCGGAGTCCCGACCGAAGCCACCGTGCGCCCTGGGCCGGTGGGGGCGCTGCTGGAGGTGCCCGCGACCACGTAGAGCCCGTTGTTGCGGTTTTCGTAGGGGGCCAGAGCGGCCGATAGCTGCTCGCATGAGTCCCAGCGCTCCGCCGGGTTCTTGCGCAGGCAGCGGGCGATGATCTCCACCAGCCCTGGATCGATATGGCCGCCGAGCGACTGCAAGGGGGGCGGCTCTTTGGTGCTCACGTTGACCAACGTGGCCGCCATGGTCGGCCCCAGGAACGGATTTCGGCCCGAGAGTGCCCAATAGAGGATCACCCCCATCGCCCAGATGTCCGTGCGGTGGTCGACCTGGGCGGCGCCCTCGGTCTGCTCGGGCGACATGTACTCGGGCGTGCCCATCAGCACGCCCATACCCGTCTTGCCCGCCTCGGAGCCCTCGGTGAACTTCGAGATCCCAAAGTCCATCAGCTTGACCATCAGCTGGCCGGGCTTGGGCTCGTGCAGGAAGATGTTCTCGGGCTTCAGATCGCGGTGCACGATCCCCACTTGGTGGGCGGCGGCGAGCCCCGTGAGGGCCTCGCGGACCACGAGTACCGAGAGCCCCGGGTCGACCTTGCCCTGGCGCTGCTGGAGGAAGACCGCGAAGTCCTTGCCCCGCAGCATCTCCATGACGATGTAGGGGCCCAGATCGCTGCGCCCCAGGTCGAGGATGTCACAGATGTGCTCGCTGCCGATCCGGCCGGCCGCCGTCGCCTCGTTGCGGAAGCGCGCCAGCACCCCCTCGTCCTTGGAGAACTGGACGTGCATCAGCTTGATGGCGACCGTCTTCTTGACCAGGACGTTCTCGGCCTTCCACACCGCCCCCATGCCACCCTCGCCCAGCATCCGGACGAAGCGGAACTTGCCGTCGAGGATCCGACCCTCGAGCGGCAGCAGCTTCTCGTGCACGGGGCACAGCAGGACGGTTTCGGAGTGGAACTGCCCGCAAAACGGGCAGGGACCGAGATCGTTGCCGTTTCCCGCCATGATTCCGCGCCAGGTATAGCACGCCTCGCGCCTGCGCCGCGCCGCGCGCAGCGCGGTCTTCTTCGCTTGCAGGAGCGTGCGATCTGGTGAACAACGGGGCCGTCGGATCGCTCGTGACCGCGCGCATGGGCCCATGGGCCCGGCTCGGGAATACACCGGGAACAGACCTCGGCGGTCGACGGTACGGTGGTCCACCCCTTCGATCCGGACAAGGAGCCGTCGGATGCCACGTGCCAGCGTTGCGCGCCCCTCCCTCTCTTCAGCGTTTTCCCCTGCCCGTCGTGGTGTCGTCCTCCTGAGCGTGTTGGCCGTGATCGGCTGCGATCGTCTCGGGGGCGAACGGGAGTCCAAGGCCGAGGTCGCCAAGGCCGAGGTCGCCGCCAAGGCCGAGACCAAGACCGAAGGGAAGGCCGAAGCCGACGCCGGCACCAAGGCCCAGGCCGAGGCCGACGTCAAGGTTCAGCCCGTCGCCGTCAAGACGGGGCCCGACGGAGCTACGCCCATCGTCGATCCTCAGCCCGCGGTCGCCACCCCGGCCGTCACTCCGGCCGCCACCCCGGCTGTAGTCGCGCCGCCTTCCGGGGCGCGCACGATGGACGAGAACAACACGATCTCCGTATTCGAGGCCGCCGCTCCGGCCACTGTGTTCGTCACCCAGACCCAGGTCGTGCAAGACCGGGCCATGCGGACGGTGGAGGTCCCCGCCGGGGCGGGCACTGGCTTCATCTGGGATGACCAGGGGCACATCGTCACTAATTGTCATGTGGCCCTGGCCGATTGCGGCAAGCGCCGCGCGGCTCGCAAGCTCTCGGTCACCCTCTACGACCAAAAGGTCTACGAGGCCAAGCTGGTGGGGGCCGATCCCTTCAAGGACATCGCCGTCCTGAAGATCGAGCCCACCGACAAGCTCGTGCCCATTCGGCGGGTGCCCGACGACTACGATCTGGTCGTGGGGCAAAAGACGATCGCGATCGGCAACCCCTTTGGCCTCGATCACACCTTGACCACCGGTGTTGTCTCGGCCATGGGTCGCGAGGTCACCGGGATCGGCGGGGTGACCATTCGCGACATGGTGCAGACCGACGCGGCCATCAACCCGGGAAACTCTGGAGGTCCGCTGATCGATAGTCAGGGGCAGCTCATCGGCATGAACACCATGATCTTCAGCAACAGCGGGTCCTCGGCCGGAATCGGCTTTGCCGTGCCGCACAAGGTCATCGAGCGGGTGGTGCCACAGATCATCGACAAGGGCTATCCCACCCGCGTGGGACTGGGGATCACCCGTCTCGATGACGCACAGGCCCGGCGCTATGGGATCGATGGCGTCATCGTCGACCGGGTGCCTCCCTCATCGCCGGTGGGCAAGGCGGGCCTTCGGCCGCTGACTCGCACCCGCGCCGGCTTGTCGGTCGACGTCATCGTGGGCGTGGACGACGAGCGGGTGAAGACCTACGACGACCTTTACACGGCGCTCGAAGACAAGGCGCCGGGGACCAAGGTCACGCTCTCGGTGATCCAACTTCCCGAGGAGAAGCTGGTTCAGGTCGAGACGGAGCTCATCGAGCTGGAGTGAGCCGGGGGCCTAGCGACGGCGGGCGATCCAGCGGTTGAGATCGTGCTCGAGCAGGCCGAAGAAAGGTTCTAGCCGGCTCGCGCTTCGCAAGCCTTCTAGATAGCGGGTGAGCTTGTCTCGAGTCCATTCCTTTCGAGAGCCGAGCGTGCGGTCGAGAGCCTCGATCATGGCTCTACGCGCAGATTTCCGGGCCTCTACGAGGAATCCAACGTTGAGGTTGAGGTGCTGATCGATGTCCTCCTGGAGGGATGGCTGCGGATGGCCGAGTTGTCCATTGGGGAGGTACTCGATGTCATCGACACTCGAGTCGAGAGGGTTGATCGTGATGTCAGCGTTTCCTTTTCGAGTATCGCAGGTCTGTAGGTCGGTTGGGATCTTCCGCGCTGCCTTGTCATCCTTGCGTCGGGCACGAAGCTTTGGTCCCCCTGAGCATGCGACGAGTAGGTTGTTCCAGTCGAGCTCTCGATCCGGGTTGCTGGACTGACTCTCGTGATGCTCGATCTTGATGCGGTGTTTCTCCGGTGAGATGCGGCGCATGCAGTAGCAGCACAGATACCCTTGGTCATCGAGCAGAGCCGTTCGGACTCGCTGTTTGTCCTTCGGGTTTGCGTCGAGATCTGTATAGCGCTTGCCCTGCTGCCTTAGCTCAAGGAGCCGAGGAGGACCAGGTTTGCTCTTGGCGATGCGCCGCATTTACACCTCCTCAAGTGCGAGGGTAGTGGTCAGGCGGACCACATCCGTGTCGTGATCTCCGAGATCCTCCGCGAGTTGCTCAAGGCCCTTGCGAGCCTCGTCGAAGTGCTCGTGATAGATGAGCTCTGAAATCCGGGCAATCTCCTCGCTGACGGAGGGAGGTCGAAGAGGAATGCCGTAGAGCTCCGTGGCGAGGGCGTTGGGCTCGCGACCCTCGGTAGGAGTTGGGGCGTCGTAGACCTCGAAGTCCTTCAACAGATGGACGCACTCCGAAGGGACGTAGCTGAGTACGACCAGGGAGTGAGTGGTGAGCACGAGTTGCAGGTTGGGGAACGCGCGGCGTAAGGCGGGGACGACCTCGGCCTGCCACCTGGGGTGGAGGTGGAGGTCGACCTCGTCGATGAGGACGACGCCCTCGCCGTCGAGTGGATTTTCGGCGGTGGGGTTGGCGATTGCGAGTCGACGTGCGATGTCACCAGCGAGTGCTACCAGAGTCCGCTCGCCTCCGCTCAGTTGATCAAATGCAAGTTCTTCGTGATCCTTTGTGATGACCAGCGCGGGGCGTTTGAGCTCCATAGGAGCGGCGCCACGAGGTCGTCGTACTCGAGGTCGCGTGTATCCCGGAAGGAGCGCCTCGATGGCACTTCGTACGGCAACGAGCTGCGAATCGCGGAACGACGGTTGCTCGACGCGCTCGGCATTCTCGATGTCCTCTCGCTCACGAAACCACTGAAATAGCTCGTGGAAGCTAGCTTGCGCGCTCCATGCGTCGTTCCATGCGTCTTTTGGGGTGCGGTAGACCGCGTCACGCGAGCGCGGAGTCGAGTCACGAGCGTGGCGCTCGACATCGTAGTAACAGACGATGGGGACGGAGTCCCGAGACTCGGAATTCTCGTAGTACTGATCGAACACGCCGGGTCGATAGGTCCGCGTGGCTTCTCTGATGTGGCCTGAGTCGTCGAAGACGACCTTGAGTCGGGACTCGAGGTTTTCATGGAGATCCTCGTGCTCTAGGCCGACGATCACGGATGCACCGGTGGTTCCGGAGCGATAGTCGGTGGCGTGCATGGTGCGCACCCCATCATGCGTGCGAAGCTCCTGCTGCGGAGCGAGTAGATTCGTGAGCACGAGCACGATGGCGTCGAGCACCGAGGTCTTCCCGGAACCATTGGCGCCCACCAGCACCGTTACCTCTGGATGGAAGCTCAGCGTGGCCGATTCGAAGCCGCGGAAGTTCTCGAGCTTGAGCTTCTCTAGGCGCATGGTCGACGCGCCAGGAGTATAGGCCCTCCTGGCGCGCGGCGACCAGTCCGGCTCAAAGGTGCCCGCGGATCACCGTGACCCCCGGCGCTCGCCCGGCGTCGTCGGTGCTGATCGTCAGCGCTGCCGTGCCGGGGGGCAGCCCCAGCGTGGGGCTGAGATCGATCTGGGGCAGCTCGATGGTCCCCAGCCCGCCGTTGGCGATCGCCTCCACCACGCCGTCGACCAGCTGGCTCTCGAGCGTGGACACGAGCAAGGGCTCGTTGTTGATGGCCTCGTCTTCGTTCACGGTCAGCTCGGTGTCGATCGTCTCCACGTCTGCGATCGTGATCTCCACCCCGCTGCCGGTGGGGGTGAACTCGAGGCTGGCCAGCAGGCTGGAGTAGGCGACGAAGCTAATGGGGACCGTGCCTATCGACAGGCTCGCGTCGATCCGCACGTCGCCCAGGTGCACCCGCACCTCGCCGTCGGGGCGGCAGTCAGACGCCGTGGGGGCGAGCATGCCGCTCACGTGGATCTCCAGGTCGTCGATGAGGCCGCCGGCGTCGCCCAATAGCTCGGGCGGGATCTCGAACTCGAGCAGGCCGCCCTGCCACGCCCCGTGCAGCAGCTGGTTGAGCAGATCGTCGGTCAGACCGATCTCCAGCTCGCCGGCGCGCGGCAGCTCGGCGCTCGCTCCATCGCCGCAGCCGTAGCGGTCGGGGATCCCCAGGTTTTCGTAGGGGGCGACCGGGGTGACGGCATAGCCACCGCCGCGCAGCGTGATGACCCCGCCCTGCGGCGGAGAGCCGGCGGGTGGCGCGACCCCGTCGTGGAAGTCGGTGGAGTAGAAGTCGGTGCGAAGCTCCACCTCGATGGGTTGGGTCGGGTCGGCGAGGTTGGGGAACGCCAGCACCGAGTTGGGGGCCAGGCCGTTGAACGCTTGTGACAGCGATGGCCCCAAAAGGGTGTCGACCTGGTCGGTCAGCTCGCCCTCGATGTCGGCCACGACCCCGCCCAAGATGAAGGGCTCGATGATGGTGATGAGGAAATTGGTCCAGGGGTTGTTGGACGAGATGTCAAGGTTGACCACGCTGGTCTGGGTGTCGGACGACTGGACCTGCAGCTCGTTGTTGCCGTCGATCGATAGCAGTAGATCCGAGCTGACCTGGATGTAGTCGATCGCGATGTCGCCGGTGCCGTCGCCTCCGGCGACCTGGCAGGCGACCGTGGTGCAGTCGAACACCAGATCGCCCGTGATCCCGTAGAGGAAGCCCTCGAGGTGGATCCCCCCGTCGATGGCCTCGAGGGTGACGTCGGTGGTGCTGTACTGGATCGTGGTGAGGTAGACGTCGTAGCCCAGGTTGGAGACCAGGGGCGTGGAGGGATCGATGAACTGCTGGATGTCGATGCTGCCCAGCGCGATGTTCATCAGCGTGGCCAGGTCGTCCGCGGGTGGCATGTGGTTGCCGTCGTCGAGGGTCAGCTGGTCGAGGTAGATCGCCAGGCCCTCGTCGGCGATGCCCACCTCGGGCACCGTGGGCAAGCGGTAGCTGGGCGACCACAGGAACGACTGCACCCGCGTGCGGGGCACGTCGAGGGCGTCGAGGGTCTCCAGCACCAGGGTGTTGCCGCCCACCTGGGCCGGGTAGTCGTAGTCGAAGCTGCCGTCGTCGGCGACGGGGATCTCTTCGCCGTTGAGCCGTAGCCACGAGATCGGCGCGGCCGCGCTGGTCACCGTGCCTCGCACGTTGATCATCGGGTCGTTGCCGTCGAGGGTGGCCGCGCGGGGCGGGTGGTCCACCTCGATCTGCGGGCGGCACTCGTTGGATTGCACCGCGTCGTCCACCTCGCACATGCCCGCGCTGCACCGCTGCTCGGTGCAGGGGTTGCCGTCGTCGCAGTCCTCGTTGCGCTCGCAGGCCGGCGGTGGGTCGTCGGTGTCGGTGTCGGTGTCGGTCGCGTCGCCCGGAGTGGCCGTCTCGTCGGGCATCGCGGTCTCGTCCCCGGTGGTGGGGGGCGCGGTCGTGCCCGTGGTGGACGAGTCGGTGCCGTCGGAGCCGACTGCATCGTCGCCGCAAGCAGCGGCGCCGAAGAGCAACAGGGTCAAGGAGCAACGACCAAGCCAACGCATACGCGCAGACTAGCATGGCGAGCGTAGCGAGGCTCGGATCGAGGAAAACTGGCTCCAGCGGTATCGGGAGCTCGGGGACCGGCGTTCATGGACAGGCACATGGGTACGCGCGGTGCTCGGTGAGTGATCGCGGGCGTTGTTGCTGAGCGGGACGCGGGGTCGAAGCAGCGCGGTGTTTGGGGAGCGGGGGAGCTCCTCGTGCGGCTAGGTTGAGAAGAGCGGACGAGCCGGGGGAGGGTAGGGATGCGTCGTACTTGCTTCGCGCGCAGGGTGGCCGGGGCCGGTGACGAAGAGCCTGGCTCGGCAGTCTGTCATAGGTGGACGAGAGAGGAGCGAGCCTATGTCGTGCTCGGGGTCGTTGCGGTGGTGGGGGCGGGTGATCTGGGGTGGGCCCTAGACGGGCCACAGGCATAATGCGCCCTCGACACACTCCATGCCGGCTGGACAGTGCGCATCAACGGAGCATGGGAGATAACATTCTTCGCCTATCGGAACTGCTGCAATATTATCGCATTCGGCGTTGAAGGTGCTGTCGGGAGGTGCCTCGGGGCACTGCGCGGGATCGGTGCAGCCGGCAATGCATATTGCATAGTCGCTTCCACCGAATATTTCACAAGTGCCCTCCGCGCAGTTGGTGTCTATATTGCCGCAGTTTCCATATAATGACAAAGGCATTGGATCGTGGGCGCAATACTGGTTGCTTTGGCAGTACATACCGTCGGGGCAAGTCTCCCCGTTTTCACAACTGAGGTAACAGTCGAGATCGGGGGCTTCTATGGTAATGTCTGCGCAGGTCACGGTGGCGTTCCCGGTCGGCGGTGGTGCGGGGCAATCACACGCGGTCGTGCAGTTCTGTGGCGAGCAGACGACCCCTTGGATCGGATCGCCTCCAAAGAGGCAGACGAAGTCCCCGGCGCCACATGTGGCTGCTGTGTCGAATCCTCCCCACTCGTTGAGGCAATAGTCGTAGTTTCCGCCGCCCCAGGAATCGCACGCCGACACGCACTCTCCCATGGGGTTGCAGGTCTGGTTGTTGTCACAGCCATCGTCGTTCTTGCACTCTGGCGCCGGCCCGGTGCTGCTGCTTCCGCTACTGCTCCCGCTGTCGCTCCCGCTGCTGCTCCCGCTACTCGCGGTAGTATCCACGCTGGTCATCGACTCGGTCGTGGTCCCGGTCCCCGTCGGTTGGAGCCCGACCGTCTCGCTGTCCCCCGGAGGGGTCGCGGTGCTCGGCCCGGTGGAGACCGGCTCGGTGCTCGCTCCGGTGGCATCGGCCTGCGGAGGTGGATCGGGCGGAAAACCGATGCAGCTCGCCAAGAACAGAGGGACTATGAGGGTATAGCGTGGCATTGTGGTGGTTCCTAACTAAGTGGGCCACATGCACACACCATGCCCGCCGGGCATTGGCTAGCGAGGACGCATGGGAGGTGACATTCTTCACCCATGAGAGGATTGGTGACGTTCGCGCAGTTGGCCGGGAAGGTGCTGTTGGGGCGCGGGCCCCGTGCTAGTACTTGCGCTGCCGTTGGTCGAGAAACTGTCGCCGTTGGTCGTGTTGGATGTCGCCGTTGGGCCAGTGTCGCTCGTGCTGGTGTCGCTGCTGATTGACGTCGCGAGGGGCGGTGTCGAAGTGGGTTCGGTGCTCGCTCCGGTGGCATCGGCTCGTGGCGGCAGGTCGGGCGGGAAGCCGAGACAACTCGCCAAGAGCAGGGGGAGTATGAGCGCATGGCGCGGCATCACGGTGGTGGGACCGAGTGATCGGAAATGGATTGGTGTTGGGCCCTAGGTGGGCCACAGGCATACGGAGTCCCCGAAGCACTCCATGCCTGGTGGACAGTGCACATCAAAATCGCATGGGAGGAAACATTCTCCATTTGCTGGAGGGTTAAGAATGTCAATGCAATCGGCGTCGAAGGTGCTGTCAGGAGGTGCGTCGGGGCACTGCGCGGCATCGGTGCAGCCGCCAATGCATATTGCATAATTGGCGCCAATCGTTTCACAAGTACCCTCTGCGCAGTTGGTGTCTATGTTGCCGCAGTTGCCATATAGCGACAATGGCATGGGCGCATGCGCGCAGTATTGGTCGTTTTGGCACTGCATGCCATCGGGGCAAGTCTCCCCATCTTCGCAGCTGAGATAACAATCAAGATCAGGGCTATCTATGGTGATATCTGCGCAGGTCACGGTGGCGTTGCCCGTAAGCGGTGGTGCGGGACAGTCACACGCGGTCGTGCAATTCTGTGGAGAGCAGACGACCGCTTCGATCGGATCACCTCCGTAGATACAGATGAAGTCTCCTGCGCCACATGCGGCTTCAGTGTTGAATCCTCCCCACTCATCGAGGCAGTAGTCATAGTTACCGCCGCCCCATGAGTCGCAAACCGATACGCACTCCCCCATGGGGTTGCAGGTCTGGTTGTTCTCGCAGCCGTCGTCGTTCCTGCACTCTGGCGCCGGCCCGGTGCTGCTGCTCCCGCTACTGCTCTCGCTGTCGCTCCCGCTGCTGCTCCCGCTGCTCGCGGTCGTATCCACGCTGGTCATCGACTCGGTCGTGGTCCCGGTTGGTTGGGGTCCGACCGTCTCGCTATCCCCGGGGGTGATCATGGTGCTCGTGCCGGTGGAGACCGGCTCGGTGCTCGTCGAGCCGTTGCTGCCGTTGGTGGTGACCTCGCTGAGGGGAGGTTGGCATGCGCCGAGCGCGAGCAATGAGAGCAAGGCGATCCTTCGGCTCTGGTAAGTCATCGACCGTAATCCTAGGAGGATGCAGCCGCCTATCGGAAGAAAACTCCTGCGCGGTTGGCGAACCATGCGAGCCGCTGGTGGTGAAACCCTCGCGGGGTCGGAACGCCGTCAGCGCAGGGGCGAACAGGGCGTACGCCGCGGTGTATTCAACCGGTGACCCACGAAGGCACGGGCCACGAGGGCGGTGTTCGGGCTGCGCGAGGGTTCACCACCGGCGGCGGGGGCCGGTGACGGCGTGGCGTCGTGGTGGGTGTGACGGTCGAGTGATCCACCTGGTGTTCGCCGCGGTGGGCCTCGGGGTAAGGTCGGGCCGTGGACCGCCTGTTGCGAGGGCTCGACGGTGACAAAGCTGTTCGATTGGTGACCGCGGTCACCACCGAGACGGTGCGTGAGGCGGCTCGGAGGCACGGGCTCACCGGTGCGTCGGCCGTGCTGCTGGGTCGAGGGCTCACGGCGGGGTGTCTGCTGGCGACGCTGACCAAGGAACAGCAGGAGCGGGTGCGGATCGAGCTACGGGCCGATGGTGTGCTGGGCCGCATGTTGGTCGATGCGCGCGGCGACGGGCGGGTACGTGGCTGCTACACGACCGAGCGGGCCAACCGCACTCGCCTGGCGGCGGGCGCGGGTCGAGCGGAGCTGGGGCCGCTGGTGGGAGCCGGCGTGCTCGCCGTCACCCGCGATCTCGGGCTCGAGACCACCTACCAGGGTGTGGTGCAGCTGCGCTCTGGGGAGCTCGACGAGGATCTCGAGCACTACTTGGCCGAGAGTGAGCAGCTCCCCTCGGTCTTGCGTTGTCACGTGATGATGGACGCTCAGGGCGCGGTGGTCCGTGCGGCCGGGGTACTGACGCAGACCTTTCCCGGCTCCGATCCCGCGCGGCTCGATTCGGTCCGCGAGGTGCTCTATGGTGACGGACTGGTCGACGTACTCCTCGGCGAGCGCACCCCCGAGGCGCTGATGAGTTTTGCGCTGCAGGGACGAGATTTCCAGCCGCTCGATCCGACACACTTGCGCTTTTGTTGCGAGTGCGGCCGCGAGCGAGCGCGCTCGGTGGTCTCCACCCTGGGCCCCGACGACATCGACGCTCTCGCCGATGAACAGGGCGGAACCGAGGTGCGGTGCAGCTACTGCGGCGACGCCTACTCGCTCAGCGAGCAAGATCTGCGGAGCCTCGCGGCCGAGCTGCGGGAGCATCTGAGCTGATGGGTCACCCGATCGGCCTGCGGCAGGTGGAGAGTCGATGAGTCGCCCGGTTCGCTTTCGCGTCGTCGACTCCGAGGACGGCACCATGATCCACCAGCTGATCGCGCGTCGGTTGCCGCAGCTGGGGGTGGCGCAGGCCCGCGCCTTGGTCAAGAGCGGGGCGGTCTACCTGGGCCACTTGCGGGTGCGGCTGCCCACCGTACGGGTCGCCGCGGGGGAGCGGGTCACCGTGTACCCGCAGGCGCTCGACAAGCAGCAATTGGCCCCCGAGGCGGTGCGCTTCGTCTACCGCGATCCCGCGTTCGTCGTGCTCGACAAGCCGCCCGGGGTCCCCGTGGCTCAGACTCGCGACAGCGCTCGAGGCACCTTGGCCGAGGCCCTGCGGCGGGTGTTGGTCGGCGAGGGGGTGCTGCGGCCCTACGTGGGCGTCGTGCATCGCTTGGATCAGGGGGCGTCGGGCTTGGTGCTGTTCACCGTGCGTAGCGTGGCCAACAAGAGCATGCATCGGCAATTCGTCGAGCATCGGATCACTCGTCGCTACCGCGTGCGGGTGCACGGCGAGCCCCCCGAGCAGCTACGCTGTGATGCACCCTTGATCGAGCTACGTCACGGTCGGGTGAGGGTCGCTCGCGACGGCGAGTCACGGGCTCGGTCGGCCTTGACGCTCATGCGGCGTATCGAGCCCGTCGACCCGCAGGTCGAGGGGCAACGCGCGGCGTTGCTCGAGGTGGAGCTACAGACCGGGCGTACCCACCAGATCCGGGTGCATGCGCGGGCCCTGGGGTTTGCCGTGCTCGGCGATCGCAAGTATGGCGATCGTGGGTCTGGTGGGGCTGGTGGGGCACAAGCGGCGGACCGGGCCGACGGAGCGGACCGGTCCGATCGAGCAGGGGGAGCCGGCGGGGCCGGCGGAATCGACGGGACCGGCGGAGCGAAGGGGGACGCCGAGCTCTCGCGGCTGTACCTGCACGCCGACCGGCTTGCTTTCGAGAACCCTTTGTCTGGCGAGCCGATCGAGCTCCGAGCACCGTGTCCAGCGTGGGCCCGCGCCCACAACGATTGATCCCCATCGGGGTTCGATCGCACCGGCGCAGGCCATGGCTCCATGCTACCGTGGGAACACTTTGCGGGGTTTTCGACGGCAATTTGGGCTTTGTGTGTTTTCGGCAATCGCGCTAACGTCGGGAACGGCGGTGGCCGCGGAGCCGCAGGAGCACTACGGAGATGCGCTCCTGAGGGTCGAGACTTCGCCCGACGACGCCCATGCGCTGGGGCTCGATGTTTGGACTCACCGTACCGCGGTGCCCAGCGTAGTTGCGCGCGTTACGCCAAAGCAGCGGGCTCTGCTCGACGCGTCGGGTGTCGCGTACACCGTGCTCGAGCCCGACCTGGGGCCGCAGATCGAGGCCGAGCGGGCGCGCTTGGCTGCGGCGACGCCTGTGCTCGGCGGTGGTCTCGATCCGGTCTTCTACGATGACTTTCGCCAGTTCGATGCTGTGCTCGATCGGATCGCGGCGTGGGCCGCCAACGAGCCCGATCGGGTGAGCGTGGTGGAGGCGGGGCTGTCGCTCGAGGGGCGGGTGATCCGTGGCGTTCGGATCACCAATCCCGGGGGTCCGGCGGATCGCCCCGTGGTGTTTGTGCAGGCCACGATGCACGCGCGCGAGTGGGCCGCGGTCGCGGGGACCATGTACGCGGCCGAGCAGTTCATTACCGCTCCGGGGGGCAGTGCGCTCGACGTGCTGCTCGACCAGGCCGAGCTTTTGGTGGTGCCGGTGGTCAACCCCGACGGCTATGTCTACTCGTGGGACGTCGAGCGATTGTGGCGCAAGAACCGTCGTGACGGCGTGGGCGTCGACCTCAATCGAAACTGGGGCTGGGAGTGGGGCGGCCAGGGGGCCAGCCCCATTCCCGAGGAAAACATCTACCATGGGCCTTCGGCCTTCTCCGAGCCCGAGTCGAGCGCCATGCGCGATCTGATCGACGCCGAGCCGCACATGATCGCGATGCTCGATGTGCACTCCTACGGGCAGCTACTGCTCTACCCCTGGGGGTATGACTATGTCGACTCGGTGGACGATATCCTCTTCGCCGATCTAACCGCCGACATGGCCGCGCCCATGATGGTGCCCTACGGGCAGGAGTATTTGCCGCTGCAGTCATCCGATCTGTATCCCGCGTCGGGCAATGCGATCGACTGGGCCTACGGGGTGCATGGGATCTATGCGATCACGCTCGAGGTGCGGCCGACCTTCTTCGAGGACTGGGGGTTCTTGCTGCCGCCCGATCAGATCGTGCCCACCGGCGAAGAGCTGGTCTTGGGGATCTCTTCGCTCATCGAGTCCTCGCTGATGCTGGGCGGCACGCCCGGGGCCAGCTCGGGGACGGACACTGGCGGATCCGAGAGCACGACCGGGGGAGCGAGCAGCGCAGGCACCACCGCGGGTGTAGACGAGAGCTCGGGGACTACGAGCGCTGGTGGGCTGCCGACGACCAGCGGCGGGTTGACGTCTGGAGGAGGCTCGGGCGTCGAGCCGCCTCCGCCCCCGCCACCGGGGGGGACCGGCGCCGAGACGGGCAGCTCCGACGGGGGCGAGCCCGGGCAAGACGACGGCGGAGGCGGCTGTGCGTGCCGAGTGAGCGATGGTGGTGGTGATGGCGGCGTGGCCTGGTGGTGGCTGCTGCCGGTGCTGGGGCTGCGACGACGACGGCGCGGGTGGCGGTCAGGGCGTAGGGAAGTGGTCAGTAGCCACCGAGCGCCCGGCCTCTCATGCTTTAGTCCCCAGCACCACCACCGCACCGGCCGGGGTGCGCCGGGCGACTACGTCGTGTAGGCCGGCGTCACTGAGCCACTGCTGGTAGGTGTCCATCGGCCAGCATCGCCCGCCGGTTCCCGTGTAGTAGACCAGCGAGAAGCTGACGCTATGGGCGCTCAGCTCGTCCTCTTCGCCGCCGATGTAGACCTCGTGGATCGCCAGTCGGCCCCCGGGGCCCAGCTGCTCGACCGCTCGGCCCAGGATCTGTCGACACCGTGACTCGGTCAGGCAGTGCAAGAAATGGGACACGAGGACGAGGTCGTAGGGCCCCGCTGGCCAGTCGTGCTCGAACATGTCCCCAACGTGGTAGCGGATCCGTTCGTCGAGCCCGGCCGCGGCGATGTTCGTTCGCCCCTCGCGGGCCGACGGCTCGAGGTCGAGGATGTCGATGTCGAGCTGCTCGTAGGCCTGGGCCAGCGCGATGCTGTAGCGACCGGGACCCCCCGCGACGTCGAGCATGCGCTTGGGGGGTTCGGATAAGCCGAGGGTGTCGATGAGCGCGGGCGCATCGAAGCGTCCGCTGGCGTCGAGCAGGCCGAGGTAGTCGGTCCACCCTTGCGCGTCTGTGTTGAAGTGGAAGTTGGTCACCTCGCCGGTACGCACCGCGCTCTCCAGCCCGCCCAGCCATGACTGAATGGTGCCGAACAACGCGACCATGGGAGCCAGAGAGGTGGGCGCCTCTCGGAGTAACCATTGGCGAGCGTCGGCGCTGAGCTCGAACGTCCCCTCTTTGCGGCGGAGCGCGCCGAACCCGGTCAAGCCTTCGAGCAGCACCTTCAGGCCGTGACGGTCGAAGCCGAGATCTTCGCTCAGTGCGTCCGCCGTGCGAGGGCCCTCGGCCAGCGCCTCGAAGATGCCCAGCTTGACGCCGGCAGCCATGAGGTAGCTCGCGCAGCCGCCCATCCAGGTCGTCATGGCGAGCTCGGGCATCTGGCCACTGGCGAAGATCGCCTTCTCCGCGTCGTTCTCGGGCATCAATTGTAACTTCATCGTCCGTGACCTTCCTGTGATGGTGCCGTGCTCGGTGGCTCTCGAGTCTGGCACCGAGTACGAGGGGACTGCGAGGTCGATCGGCTCAATCCACCGACCTCGCCACCCACATCGAGTGGCATGGAGTCGAGCGCGGATGAGTCCTAGACCGCCACATCGACGTGGGGCGTCAATCGGTCACCGAACTATCCTCGAGCGAGGAGCCGACCTGCTCCTCGACGTCCTGGGGACCGAGGCGCAATGGGAGCGTAAATTTAGTGCGAGCACCCGGCCGCTCACGAAACATGACCTTCGCTTTCTTGCCTATTGAGACGGCCGGGTACTCGCGGGAGCGAGACGAAGCTATCATTTTGAAAAGGAAAATCAACTTCAAAACTGATTGTTTTTGGAAAAAATCTCTAAATGTATGAATTTATTGAAAATTATTCCATTTGAACACATGTTTTGATATCTGATTTCAAGTATATAGGGGAGCTTCTCGGTGACCATGCAGTTGCCGAGCGCTCTGCTTTCGGTGGAGCGTTCACCACCGGTCATGAGCCGACGAGGCGAGCGTGTTCGGTCGGCGGTCTACGCTCGAACTCGTCGAACCTCTATCCGCCAGCTTGCCAAGACCACACGCGCGCGCTCGATCACCCCGCCCGCAGGCACACCTCGGCCCGCGGGTAGTCCACCGTGACCTCCAGATACCGCAGCGCCGAGCCACCCAGCGCTCCGTCGACCCGGCGATCCATGAACTTTGACATGAACTCGTGAAAATTCGGATCGGCCCGCGCGGTGAACCACACCGGGCCCACGCTCACGTCGCCGATCTTCACCGTGGGAACCTCGATCATCGGATCGCCGGCCATGCGATCGGCATTGTCGATCACCCGCCAGTCCGGGTGGGCCCGTCGCCAGCCGTCGAAGACGCTGCGCACGATGAAGCTGGTCGCGCGCTCGCTAGGCCCCTGATCGGCGAGCCCGGCGAGCCCGGCGAGCCCGGCGAGCCCG
>JBCCWC010000140.1:0-40806 GCA_039194325.1 Myxococcota bacterium | reverse complement strand
GGACTCGAGCCCAACCAGCGCGAGGCCTATGTGATGCTCGAGCTGGAGCAGATGACCGCGCGCGAGGCCTCGACGCTCTGCGGGGTCAATGCCAACACCCTCTCGGCCCGGCTACGGGCGGTCCGGCTGCGCCTGCGAGACTCGCTGGCGAGCGAGCAGGCGCCGATGAGCCCGGCGGCGCTGGTCCAGCAAGAGCGCCGCCCCGAGGCCGCCCCCGCTCGCTCGCGGCAGCGAGTGCTGGCGGGGCTGCTGCCCCTTTGGCCCGCGAGTCGACCCGAGCTCGCGGCGGCATCGAGCCCCGCTTCGAGCTCGGGAGTCATAAGTCTCAAGGTCTGGTTTGCCGCGTCGGCGCTGGTGGTGACCACGCTGGCGGTCGACTCCACCCGGGCCGCCGGGTCACCGCCGCCGCAGATCGTCAGCGAGCAGGCCCTGGCCTCCACCCCCGCACGCCCCCGTATTCCCCTGGCTCCCCCCGAGGCCGCCCCGTCACCACCGCCCGTCGAGCTTCTGCCCGTCGAGCCTCCGCCCATCGAGCCTCCGCCGGCGTCCGTGGGCGACCCCATGCCCGCCCGCGTCACGCCCCCCGCTCCGGTCCCCGCTCCCCGGACCGCGCCCGCTTCGTCATCGCCCCCAAAGCCCCGGACCCGCAAGCGACCCCGGGCACCCGAGCCCGCGGCCGGTGATCTGGCCGCTCAGACCGAGCTCGCTGGCCGCGTCTTCGCGGCCAGCGATCCCCACGAGGTGCTGCGGCTGGTCGACGACTACCGTGATCGCTTTGGCCGTGGCTTCTACGGCGACCGCCTCGCGGTGCACGAGATCGCCGCTCTTTGTGGGCTGGGCCGCACATCGCGAGCGCAGCGACAGCTGGGCCGCCTCGAACGACGCTCGGCCCCGCTGGCCGAGCAAGCGCGACGTCGCTGCAATTGGGCCACTGCAGATCAACCGCGGTAAAGTTCGTTGAGCAGGCGGACACGAAAACGACGGGCTCCCGCCATCAAGGCGAGTGATGAGACGAACGACCCTTTGGGTAACCCTCGTGCTCGTGCCGCCCAGCTGCGTCGGAGATCCGGCCTCGGGCGGCGCAACTCTTAGCGGAGGCTCCGGCGGCGGAGGCGGCGGAGGCTCCGGCAACGGCGGCAGTGCGCCCGAAAGCTCTGGCGTCGTCGACGGCAGCGCCGGCGGCCCCTGCCAAGACGGCGACGAGGCGCTGGAATCGGCCTGGTCGGCGGCCTTGAGCGCCACGCAAGCCACCGCCGCCGCGCTCGAGCAGCGCACCACGACGGCCATAGATCAGCTGGCGATGGTCTACGGCACCAACGGCGATGCCGCCACGCTCGCCGCCGAGATCTCCGCGGACTTTGCCGCTCATACGCTCGGAGGACCCATGGTGAGCGTATCGCCCGAGTTCTGCGGTGATACGCTGGCGGCCACGCTCGCCGCCGCTGATGCGTGCAACCCCGGCGGGGCCCATGCCTTCGCCGGCTGCATAGGAGCAACACAGTGCGCCGACGGCTGCCCGGGGACCGCCGTCGGCGCCCTCGAAAATTGCTCTGGCGAGTGCTGGGGCCCGTGTGACCTCGACGCAGCCGGATCTTGCGACGGCTGGTGCTCGGGCTCTTGCTCTGGCGAGTGCCAGTGCACATTGGAGACTGGCGAGTGCATCGGGCAGTGCGATGGCATGTGCGAAGGGAGCTGCTGGCTCGTCGAGAGCGGTGACTGCAACGGCCCTTGCATGGGTCTGTGCCAGGCGATCGGAGCCGAGCTCGACGCTGCGGCCTGGTGTCTGCCCGAAGCGGGATCGGTGACCTGTAACGGAGCCACCACCGACTGCGACGAACGAGCCGTGATCGACGGGCTGCCCCCCGCGTGCGAGGCCGTGGTCGGTTTGGCTGGAGCGGCGGCGGCAACCTGTGGCGCCCCGGAGCTCGGCTTCACGGTCGAGCTCGCGGCAAGCCCAGACGACCAGGCCCACGCGCAGTTCAAGCAGCGTCTGTGGCTCGCTCGGGCTGCCATGGCGGAGTTGCTGGCGGTCGATCACCACCTCGAGTTGCTGCTCGGCCAGGAGCTCCCGCCCGTCTGCGACGGCTCTACGGGCGCGGACCTACAGCAGACCCACCAGCAACAGCGCCAGGCCCTGCAGCAGCAACGCGACGCGCTGGCGCCCCTGCTTACTGCGCTGGGGAGCTGAAGCCAAGCATGCGCGGCGGGCCGTACTCCGCCGCCGTGGAGCCGGTCAGCCCTCACGCGGGCCGCTCGGGCTCGGCGAGGATCCGCGACAGCGTCAGCTCCAGCCCGTCGTCCACGACCGCGATCACGCTCTCGAGCTCGGTCGTCGGTAGGCCACCGTCCCGCAGCCGCGCCCGAGTCTGCGCCGCGATCGTGCTGCGGATCCGCGCGAGGCGACGGGCCGCGGTGGACCGATGGATCCCGGCGACCGCCGCCAGCCCGTCGATCCCTACCCCATCGATGACGTACATCCGCAAGAGCGTGCGATCGGCCGGGGACAGATCGGCCACGGCCGCCTCGAAGGCGGCGCGAAAGATCGCCTGCTTGCGCCCCTGCCCCACCACCTGCTCCGGGTCGGCCGACGCGAGGAGCACCGCCGACAGCTCGGCCTGGGGCACCTCGCGGCGTCGCCCCTGCGTGCGCCGCAGGTCGAGCGCCACGCGGGTCGCCACCACCCGCACCAGCGCCTGCAGCTGGCCCCGCCCTGCATAGACCAAAAGGCGCGGCGTGCCCCCCTGGGGATCGACCAGCAGTCGCCGTCGGGTCGCCGAGACCACCTCGGCCAGAGCATCGGCCGAAAGCCGCATATGACCGAGGGCTCGCGGCAACACGCCGAGATAGCGTGACTCGAACACCCGCTGCGCCGCGGGCTGCCCCTCGGCGCACGCCAGCGCCAATGCCACCTCCACCGCATCGAGACGCTCAAGCGCGATCCCGGCGGCCACCGTGCGGCCCAGCGCGGTCGCCAATGCGACGGGATCGATCGTCAGCTCCGGCCAGGCGGCGGTCGCCGAGGCGATGCGCTCGGCCAAGGCCGACGCGCTCGTCGCCTCGTCTGCCGTCGTCGGATCGACTCCGCAGGCTCGGACGAAGGCATCGAAGGCGGCCGTCGACACGCCAGCGACGATAGCAGGGCGTTGGCCGCCGCTTGCCAGCGCTGGCCGTGGCCGCCGCGTGAGCGAAGCGTCATCGCTCCCGGCTCACGAAGGCGCCTCGATGGCGCACGAGCAGGACCAACGCGAGGAGCTGAAGCGCTGTCCCTGTCGTCAGCAGAGCGAGCCCTTCGCTCGCGAGGGTGGGGTCGAAAGGCATCGGGCAACCGCGGCGAGGTAGCATAGGGCGCCCGACCTTTCGTGGTCAGGTTCGTGGTCAGGTTCGTGGCCAGGTAGGCTCCGCCGCGCTCCCGGTCGAGGCTGCGGTTGTTACGATCGACCCGCTATACTAATCTGCCTCACAGGATGCGGAAAATACGACTGGGGCTGGGGGTGCTGGGGCTCGTCGGAGGCATGACTGTAGGTGCAGACGCACATGCCGCGATACCTTATGCAGACGGTATTACTCCCGGGCAGCTGCGCGGAATTGGGTGGACACTCGGCGATGCATGGCCGATCGGCTATTGGGAGTATCTCCCCAGCAACTACGACGATGTCCCCGAAGACACGCTCTTCCCCGTCCTCCTCTCGCTGGGAGGGATCCCTTCGTCGAACACGGTCTCTTTGTGCCCGAATGCGACACCAACGTGCACGGTCGACGACTGCGGCGGCGACCTGGTCAGCACCGATGGCCTCTGCCGTGCACTCCGGCGGGGTGCAACCGTCCCCATCTTTGCGGGCACCTGGGACGAACAGGCGCGCCCATTCCTGGTGTTTACCCCACAAAACCCCGTCCCTCCGAACTCACCGGAAGACTACGACGCCAACCAGCTCGACGACCTCGCACAGTTCATCTTGGACAACTACCCCGCGGATCCGCGCCGGATGTACATGTTGGGGCTCAGCCAGGGCGGGCGCGCGGTGATGCAGTACCCGGCAGCCTACCCGCGAAGGATGGCGGCCGTCGCCGCCGGACCGGGGGGCCTCATCTCACCGGAGGACGCCGCCTGCCACTTCCAGGATACCGCGCTGTGGTCGCTGCATGGTGAAAATGACGCCGATACCAACCTGGGCCCTGGAGTGTTCCTCCCCTGCCCCATCGTCGACTTCGTGCGGATGTACGACGAGCCCGATCTGTACCCGGAGTCCGTAGCTTGCTCGCAGCGGGTGGGGACGCCATATCCGGATGCGCGCATTACCATGTTCTTCAATCGGGCGCACAACGTGTGGACCCCGTCGTTCGAGGATGTTCCGTTTGGGCAGCAAAACACCACGCAATGGCCCAATGATCAGTTGTGCGGTAGCACCATCGAGTTCACGACCTACGGCGCAGACGTCGAGCCTGATGGCGTCTATTCATGGATGCTGACCTTCGATCGGCCCGACACGCAAGCCCCCGAAGATTTCGAGGTCGAGGGCGACGAGGCGTCGTTCGAGCTCACGGCCACAACTGTCGACGACGACCCGATCACCTATACGTGGACGCAGGTGGGTGGTGACCCGGTCACCCTTGTCACTGATGGGTCGGCGACGGCGACCGTCACCGACTTCGAACCTGAGTCGGTGTACATGTTCGAGGTATTCGCGGTCGATGCGGACAACCAGTGGGACCGCGATGAGGTCACGGTCACGGTCACCGAAGCACCGCCACCGGAACCCTCGACTGGTACGTCCGAGACCAGCGGTGCCCCCGATCCAATGAGTGACGAGACGGGCGACGGGAGCACCGCGGCCGGGACGAGCAGCAACAGCGATGACACGACCGGCACTCCCGGAATGTCGGCGGACGAGTCCGGGGAGTCCGGGGAATCCGGGGAATCCGGGGGTGCGACGGACGCCCCGGGCGGATGCGGTTGCTCGTCCGAAGAGGACCCTGCGGGGGCGCCGTTGTTCCTGTTGATGGCGCTGGGCTACCGACGCCGCGCAACGCGTCGGCATGAAGGCTGATCACGGCGCCCGTCGGGGACCGCGTCAAGCGACACCGAGGCCTGTGCGTCCGCAACGTCGAAGAGCCCCGGAGGGTCAGAGAACAGCTCGCCGGCCCACTCGGTGATCTCGGACGAGACCTCCGGCAGGGCCACGGGGGTCGGCGCCGAGGCCTCGAAGCGAGCGCCGCCGGCGAATTCATGCCCTCAAGGCCCTTCGCTTCTTTCATAACATCTAAAATACTTACTCGCACAGCTCTATGTCCCGAGTCTCGACGACCACCTTCTCCTTACTGCTTCTCGTCGCATGCGCGCCTAACACCGAGTCCAACGGCCAAGAGACGTCCGAGGGAACGCTCGACCCCACGGATGCACCAGCCGACACCAGCGGCACCAGCAAAACCACCGACGCCGCCGACACCACCGACGCAGTCGACACCAGCGGCACCAGCGGCACCGACGACATATCCGACACCACCGATGCAACCACCACGACGGGCATACCAGAGCCCGATGGCCTCGATCCGACGGGTGTCCCTGGCCCGTACCACGTGGGCTACACCCAGTCGGAGTTCGACGATCCACTCACCGAAGACCGCGTCCTACCCGCCCATATCTGGTACCCGGCGGCCGCGTTCGACGAAGCGGCCATCACGTCCTACACCATCCTCGATGCCGGCGTATTGGTCCTGGAGCTGCCTTCCGAATTCGTCCAACGAGACGTCCCGGCATCCACCGAGGGTCCCTTCCCGCTCGTCGTGTTCTCCCACGGCTATGGCAGCATCGCGGTGCAGTCCCTGAGCTTGTGCGAGACCCTCGCCAGCCACGGGTTCATCGTGGTCGCGGCCGACCACACAGGCAACACCACCACCGACGATCAAAACGGCACATCCGTCGACTACGACACCGCAGCCGCAGATCGACCTCGCGACGTGCAGACCATCATCGATTCGATCGAGGCCCACAACCTCGACCCAAGCAGCCTCCTGTTCGGGATCGTCGAAGACGATCAAGTCGGCGTCACCGGTCATTCCTTCGGTGGCTACACCGCCATGGCCGCCGCAGGCGGCTTCCAGACCTCCGGCGCGGTCGCTGACCCTCGGGTCAAGGCCATCGCCCCCATCGCGCCGGCCACCGATCTCCTGTCCGAGCAGGACATCGCCCCCGTCGACGTGCCCACCCTCTTCTTGGCCGGCACCCTCGACGAGAACACCCCCATCGACGTGCACGTCGCCCCTCCCTTCGAGGCCATGACCGCACAGCCGCGCTACCGGGTGGATGTGGAAGGCGCCAACCACTTCCACTTCGCCAATGTCTGCGACATCGCGCAGGCCCTCATCGACCTCGGCCTGGACCCCAAGATCTGGCCGAGCATTGGCGCGGGGCAGCTGGTGAGCATCTACGAGGTCACGTGCTCGGCCGAGGCCTTCCCCATCGACGAGGCTCGACGCCTGCAGAACAAATACGTGGTCGGCTTCTTCCGCGCCTACCTCGCCAGCCAGAGCGACTACGCCGCCCTGTTGACCCCCGACCACGCCGACTCTTGTGAGCCTTTGGTCGAAGTCTGGGTCGAAGGCGGGCCGCCGACCAAGAGCGCCCCTTGTGAGTGAACCCTTCGGCGCCGGTCTCGGCCGATCTCAGCCCGGGCGATGCTCTTGCAACCACGCCTCGATCTCGGCCCGCAGCTCCGCGCCCGAGTCGACCGGGGCGAGCGCGAGGCCAGCCTGCGCCCGCTCGAGCGCCTCGGCAGACTTGCCCTGTGCCCAGTGCACCCGGGCCAGCCCAAACAAAGCCCGAGCGCGCTCGAGGTCGTCCAGCGGCACGGTCTGGTGGAGCTCGAGGGCTCGCTCTAGCAGCCGCTGTGCGGCCGCAAGATCGAACTCGAGCTGGCAGATCGCCTCGGTGACGAGGTTGGGACCCAAGTACGGAGATCCTTCACCGGTGATCTTGGCCATCCGCCGAAACACCGGGATCGCATCGGCGCAGCGCTCCGCTCGGACCAACGCGTTGGCGTAGAGCTCGAGATCAGAGGCAAACGCCGGCTGGTCGACGCCCCCGACCTGCTCACGCGCTTCGATCGTCTCGGTGAAGATCCGCAGGGCCTCCTGGTGCCGACCTTGCAGGCTGTAGCTCCACCCGATCATGTTGCGGACCGAGTAGGCATGCTGGCTACCGCCCTGACCGTGATGTCCGAGGATCTCCAGCGAGCGCTCTGCATGTCGAACCGCTTGGGTAGGATCGCGCTCGATCACAGCACCTGCGAGCATCATCAAGACCTCGGCCGCGGCCATGGCATGGGGCCCTCCGTGCCGCTCGATGCCGGCCAGCGCCTCCACCAGATGCACCTCGGCGTCCCGCCGGCGACCGCTGATGAGCAAGACCCGAGCCAGGCTCTGCTGGGCCTCGGCCACCGTGGGATGGTGCGACCCCAGCGCTCGACGCCGGGCTTCCAGCACGAACGTCGCGTCGTCGAGGGCCTCGTCTTCGCGACCGAGCGCGGCCAAAGCGGTCGCTCGGTGCTGGAGCACCCGCGCCCGGGCCAGCTCGTCACCCCCCTCTTCGTCGACCGCGGCCAGGGCGACGTCGAGCTGCTCCATGGCCGCCGCGAACGACTCACGGGCCAGCAGCACCGTGGCATGAAACGTGGCCAGGCGTCGCCGTAGCCGGACCGGATCGCCCACGCGCCGCACCGCGACCCGGGCCGCGTCGACCAGGAGCTCCGCCTCTCGGTAGCGCCCCTGCCCGAGCGCCTGCGCCGACACCAGCTCGATCTGCGCGACCGCGATGAGAAAATCGTCGCCGGCCTCGGCGGCCGCGAAAGAAGCCTCCTTGAACAAGTCCACCGCCTCGGGGTCGGGCTTGTGCCAGCTACGGGCCCGCCCTCGGGTCACCAGCATGCGCGCCCTAGCCCGGGGCTCCTCCAGCCAGGTGTCGAGCGCGGCCGCCTCCCGCTCGACGTCGTCATAGGCGCCCAGCAGCAGCAAGCTGCGCAGACGGGCCAGCTGGGTCTCGACCTCGGGCGGCACCGCGGCCAGGCCCGGTCGGCGTTCCCGGCAGGCCGCGACCCCGGGCAGGGCGGCGGCGGCCGACACCGCGCGCTCGATCACCTCGTCGGCCGGACGAGTGATCAGCTGCGTCACCAGGGCATCGAGCGCGATCCGCCGCTCATCGAGACACCGGCTGTGGGCCTGCAACTGCTCCAGCGGCTGTACCCCGTGCACATGGGTGGCCTCGCAGGTCTCGCGGGCATCTGCGGTCCACTGGAGGGCGTAGTCGTCCAGCCGCGCTCGCAGCAACGTCGCCGTCTGCGAGCCGGCCTCGACGTCGCGGGCCGACCGAAGCTTCTGCTCGAGCTCCTGCGCCCGATCCTCGCTCCAGATCCCTCCCAGGCGCTGCTCGATCGTGGCGCAGGGCTGGGGACTCCCCAGATCCCCCAAGCCCAGACCCAGCGCAAGCCCCCCGCCGAGCATGGCGGTGCCGATCCCCCCCAGCACGATCATCCGCCGACGGCGACCCGGAGCATCGAGCACTCGCCGTAGATCGCGGAGGACCGCCCGCATGTCGGGATAGCGATCCTCGGGCTCGGGCTCGATACAACGCTGCAGAGCGCGCCACACCGCCCGCGGCACGTCGACCCGCACGGGAGGCCGGCGGACGATCCCCGAGCTGACGCTCAGCCGCAGCGCCGCCATGCTCTTGCCCTCGAAGGGATAGCAGCCATAGAGCGCGTGGTAGAGCGCGACCCCAAAGGCGAACTGGTCGGCCCGCGCGTCCACGTCGCGGCGCCCCTCGTGCTGCTCGGGCGCCATGAAGCGCGGAGTCCCCATCACCGCGCCCGTGCGGGTGAGGTTGGTCCCCAGCTCAAGGGAGTCGGGCGATTCCACGCTGGAGAAGGTCTCGGCCACCCCGGCCAGGCCGAAATCGGACACCAGCACCCGGCCGTCGTCCCGCACCAGCACGTTGTCGGGCTTGAAGTCGCGATGCACCAGATCCGCGGCGTGAGCGGCCGCGAGTCCTTCGCCCGCCTGCACAAAAGCCCGGACGATCTCCTCCCACGAGCGGGTCTGCGCGTCGCACCACTGACGCAGGGTCTGTCCCACGACCAGCTCCATCGCGATGTACACCCCGCCGCGGTAGCGACCCACGGCGTGGACCGTGACCACGTTGGGGTGGGACAGCTGCGCCATCGCCTGCGCCTCGCGAACGAGACGACGCTCGGCGTCGTCGGACCCCACGTGGACCGAAGGCGGAAGCCGGATCGAAACGTTGATCAGCAGCTTGAGCGCCACGTCGCGACCGAGCTCCGAATCGCGGGCCCGCACCACCAGACCCATCGCGCCGCTCCCCAGCACGTCGACCACCGTGTAGTGGTCGATCACGTCCCCCGGCTCTGGGTGAGCAATGGCCCGCCCGACGGCATCCGAGGCGAGGATCGTCTGATCCTGGGTCACCTCGGTGCGCTCGTCCGAGGGTGGGGAGGGCCGGGCCAGCGCGACCAGCAACGCGCGGCAGTCCTCGCAGCCGTCGGCGTGGGCCAGGATCTCCCGACGCTCGGCCTCCTCGACCTCGCCGTGAGCGAGGCGAGCGATCGTGGCGTCATCGAGGCAGGCAGAGGCCATCGCAGCAAGCGCACGATAGCACCGGCTCGCGAATTGCGTCGTCCGCTAGGCGACCCCGGTATGCTCACGGATCCACCGCGCGAGCATCGGCACCGCCACCGCAAACCCCACCGCCCCCTCGCGGATATAGCCCTCGTCCCTCAGCCAGCTACGCGCGTCCGAGGGCGGCAGCGACCGGGGCTTTTCGGCGAGCAGCGACAGCAACCGGCGTTCTTCCTCGTTGCGCTCGTGCCACAAGTGTCGGAACAAGATCGTGGCCTTGTTCAGCGCGCGATCGATCGCGCGATCGATATCTGCATCGGTGGCCCGCAGTCGCCCCTGGTCGTTGAGGCGGCGACACAGCTCGTCGCAGACCAGCTGAATGAGGTAGGGATGCCGATGAGTCTCGTGCACGATCCGGTCGATCCCCCCCTCGGGGTAAAGGGCGGCGAAATCGAAGACCTCCGGCGCGAGCGGACAGCAAAGGGCACGAGCGGCCTGCTCCTCGAGGTACCCCACCTGGATCGTGATCACGCTGATCAGGCGATCGGCCCAGTGGGGCCCGATCCGATGCAGCGGGTGCGCGCTGATCATCAGGATCCGGATGTGGTCGAGCCGATCCCCGGCCGCCCGTAGGAAATCGAGGAAGCTGGTGCCGGTCCACCCCTCCCGAATGCCGGTCTCGACCCGCTCGACCTCGTCGATCGCGACGAGGACCTGCTCGCCCCGCCCTGCCCCTCCCCGCTCGGCGAGCGCGCGGTCGAGCTCGCTCATCCAGTCCAGGGTCGGGGCCCAGGCGACCGCGTCGGGCCGCGGACGAGCCGGCTCGAGCGACTTGTCGAGCGCCTCGGCCAACAGCAGGTGCGGATGAGCCCGATGCTCCTCGCCGCTGAGCCCCTGAAACGACAGCCGCAACAGCCGCGTGCCCTTGCCCAGCAGCCGGGGCAGCATGTTGAGCAGCGACGACTTGCCCATGCGCCGCTGGCCGAGCAGCAGCATCGTGCCCCGACGCTGGGGCGCCATGAAGTGCTCGATCTTCGCCACCAGATCCTCGCGCCCCTTGAACACCCGCATGTCCTTGACGCGGAGCACCGGACCCGCGACGAAGGGAGTGGGCACCTGCGGGTGCTCGCGCTTGTCTCGCTCGAGCTGCTCGCGCTCTTGCTGCACGACCTCGATCCACCGGCTGACCGCTCGCAATCGCTGCTCGTGCTCGCGCGGCACCAGCGACGCGAGCCCCATCACCCGCTCTTGCTCCGAGCGCAGCGTGTGCAGGGCCTCCTCGAGCCGCTGCTCGCGGTTGTGGTGCAACCGGCTGGCCCGGGCCGCCCGAATGTCGGCGGCCGCGCTGAAGTAGGGGCTCAGCCAACCTTCGGCCGCGGACAAGAACGGCTCCTTGCCCTGGACCACGCGCTCGAACTCCCGCTGCTCGACCACGTCGACCAGGGCCCGCACCCGCAGCTCGTTGAGGGCGTGCTCGGCCGCCTCGGCCTGGCCCGAGGTCGTGGCGGCCCGGGCCAGCAGGCGTCGACCCAGGTCGGGATCGGCCCGGGCCACGTCGACCAGGATCCGCTCCATCCCCGGCAGGGCGAAGGGCAACAGATCATGCCGCAACCACAGCAGCCGCCGCACCTTGGCCGCCGCCTGCTCCGCAGTGACGCTGCGGGTCTTGCTCGCCCACCAGCTCGACAGGGCCGCGAGCAGATAGAAGGGCAGGTGCAGCACCCCCACCACGTAGACGGGCAGCGCCACCGCCACGAGCACGATCCCCATGTCGACGACCCCCGGGACCTGGCTCGCCCGCACGCCCCCGAGCACGGCCCCCAGGGCCACCAACCCGAGCATGTCGACTCCACGGCGGCGCCAGCTGGGCCGGGCGATACAGTGCCGCGCCGCGTCCAGCAACACGGCCACCAGGGCCACCAGCAACCCCGCCAGCACGACCCAGCGACCATCGAGCAGCCCGTCGAGCTCCCCTCCGCTGGTGGCCAGCAGCACGCCGAGCGCCGGCCCGAGGGTCGAGGCCAACGCCAGCCCCCGCAGCGGGCTGAACACGACCATCACCAGCGCCCCCAGGGCCACGCCCCCCACCATGCCCACCGCCAACCGCGACCAGAACGCACCGCGATCGAACACGGGCGCGAGGACGAGGGCCAGCAGCACCGCGGCCGCCAGGCCGAGGATCGGGATCAGCAGCAGGCGCGTGAGCAGGCGACCCACCCGCAGATCCCGGCCCTCGGCCAGCCGTGCTCGCAACTCGGCCAGCGACAGCCCCGGCTCGACCCCGACCGCGCGCAGCAGCTGGGCGAGGCGGTAGGGCTGGGCGAACAATCGCCACAGCAAGCCCATCATGCCGGGGATCTCCGCCGGATCCGACGACGACTCCCCGGGCGCGGAGTCACGGGCGGGGGTCATGGTGCTCATCGATGAATCGCCGCCAAGCGGCCCCCCGCACGCGCAGCCGTTCCTCGTGGTCCTGGAGCAGACCGCGATCGAGCAGGCGCAGGGCTCGACGCCGGGAGCGATCGTCCAGCGCAGCGACCGTCACCGCCGATCGCTGGCACTGGAGCATCAACGATCGCTCGGGCGCGACCAGACCCCGCCACCACGATGCAAACACCTGGGCCATCACCCGACCGAGGGCTTCACCGAGATCGGACGCTGCGGTGGCCTTCCACCGCGCATCGCACCACCACTGCACCGCGTAGGGGGCTGCGCCGGTCTGCTCCAGCACCACGGCCGGATCCACGGCCGGATCCAACGCCCGTCCCCGCCCGACCATCGCACGAACCGCATCGGGCTCCATAGCCCCGGCCCATACCGTCAAGGCGTCGTTGAGGAACGGAGACGTCAGCGCCGACTCGACCAACAGCTCCCGCAAGTCGCGGCGAGACGCCGACACCCAGGGCACCTGCCCCGTCTGCCCCAGCGCTCGCAGCAGGTTGAAGAAGTCGGCATCGAAACCCCGGCGGGGCTCGACCAGCACGTCGGCCTCGTCGACCATCAGCAGCATCGGGCCCAGCGCTTCGAGCGCCCGGTGAGGACCCCGGGGTACCTCTCCCAGCAGTCCCTCGACCTCGGCCTCGCGCCCCAGCTGACGAGCGAGGGCCCGCACGAAGTCGGCCGGCGACCACCCGGCCGAGCTCATCGCGTCCACACACACCACCGGGCGCGACGCGGGAGCATGCCGCTGCGTCCACCAAAGCAGCGAGGTCTTGCCCATGCGTCGCTCCCCCAAGATCTGGACCGAGTGCCCCCCATAGAGCGCCGCCCCCAGCTCGTCGCGCTCGCGCTGTCGCCCGAACAAGTCCTCGTCACGCGCGATCGGCCGGCCGACCACGAAAGGTGAGGGCCCGCGGCTCGCCGAGGGCCGCGGGGAGGGACAAAGCCGGATCCGGAGGCTCTCGAAGAAGGTCCGCACGTCGATCCCCCGGTAGAACACCACGCGATCACGGGCGCTGCGAACCCACGAAAAGACGTGCCGGTAGCGCTCTTCGATCTGTTGCTCGTCGTCCTCGTAGAAGGTCCACAGCACGCTGGGCCGCGCCATGGGATCGACCCCCACCAGATCGCGCAGCGCCGAGGTGAAGGCGTCCTCCCACCCGCCATAGCCCACCACCACCACGGTGCGCTGACGCAGTAGCCGCTGCAGGCCGGCCTGGAGCGTGGGGCGGGGCACCGCCAGCTGCGAGGGCGTGTGAAGGGTGTCGACCCCGTGCCAGTAGCCGTGCAGGTGCACCACGTGGCAGCCCAGCCCGTGAGACTGCTCGAAGGATCCGTCCCCCGGCAACCGGGTCGCCCTCCACTGCCCGCCGGCCGCCGAGATCGCCACCTCGATCAGGGGATCGAAGTTGGTGGTGAGCACCTGCTCGCCCAGCAGGTGCTCACCCTCGACCAACAGGCGCCCCAGCGAGGCCGCCCCGGGGGGCAAGGCCCAGCCAGCGATGTCGATCTCGAGCTCCCGGCACCGAGCGGACGCCACCGCCGGATCCGCCCCCATCAGCTGCTCTTGGAGCTTTGGGCCCGGTGTCTGGCGACGGGCGGCGAGCACGGCCTGACGAATGATGCGGTTGGCGGTGTCGGGATCGCGTCGCCCCGAGAGGAACCGAAACGCCGCCTGGTACCGGTTGCGCTCGCGCGCCAGGGCCTGCTGCAATCGGTCGCCAGCGCGGTCGCCGAGCTCCCGAGCGATCAGCTCCACCACGCCCGCCACCCCCGGCACCCCGGGCTCCTCGGGCCCGGCGGGCATGGTCAGCGCCGATCCCACCAAGAACACAACCCGCTGGGGGTGACGCTGAACCTCGTCCTCGATCCTGTCGATCAGCGCTTCTTCGTCGTGGATCGGCGGCGCAGACATGGACGGCGACGGGGAGTCTATCGCACGCGCGCCCCGGCCCTGGCTCTGCCCGCCCCCCGGGTTGTCTTGTGCCGGGCCACGCTCTGCTCGCGCATGGTCGAGGAGCTATCTCGCGCACACATAGGGATCGGGCGCGGCCGCCCAACGCCACGCCGGTGGGGCGATGCATTCGGAGCCTTGCCGCACCCCGATCCAGGCCAAGAGCATGATGCGCTCGACCCACGCCGCATCCTCGGTGGTCGTCATCTGGAGCGTCCGGGTCCGAGTGGTCGTGCTCGTGCTCGTGGGCGTCCGGGTGACCGTGGTGGTGGTGGTACTCGACGTGGTGGTACGAGTCGTCGGCGTGTCGGTGGTCCGGGTGCGCTGGGTGGTCGTGGTCATGATCTCGGGCTTGGTCGTGGTCGTGGTCGTGGTCGTGGTCGTGGTCATGGGGTCCTCGCAGGGGCGTGATCGGCGGTCTACAACGACCACCACGCCCAAGAGCGTCGTGCTTCGAAGAGCGTGGGTGGCCAGTGACCCGCGCGGACGAGTGCTCGTCCGATCGCAGGCTCGTGGGTCGAGCGTCGGTGTCTCTACCGGTACGTGGTGCGATGCGATCGCCACGAACACCCGTGGCGATCCATCGTAGGTGCGAATCGTAGGTGCGAACCGCAGCCGGGCGAGTTGTGGCTCGTCCAATGCTCGGTGAAGCCTCAGCCTCACCTCATCGTCAGGTTAACACTGACCCCTCAGGGCGTCACCTGTCAGAACTACCAGTTCTCCTTACCAGCCCCCATGACGTGTCTTTGGACGCCCCCAGGGCACGAGATCGAGATGGCGGACGACGAGGGCTCCACGGACGCTCAGGCGCCCGGGACTTCTTCGATCGTCATCGTGTACTCGATCATCATCTGGCCGCCGTTGTAGCTGGGAAAGCGATACTCGAACATCGCCTGGCGCGCACAGGCCACCACGCTGGGGTGGTCGAGGCCTGGTGAGGCGCGCACCGACACCGCGACCACGTGACCATCGGGGTGCAGCTCGAAGTCGAAATCGAGATCTCCCTCGCCGGGTAGATCCGCGCCGTCCTCGTAACAGGCGGCCAGGTCGACGCATGCGAAGATGAGCGGCTGCATGCCCATCATGTGGGCGTGCAGGTCGATGTCTTGTAGGCGGTCGTTGCCCTTGTGCATGTTGGAGGCTCGATTGCGGGCCACATTGAACTCGGGCACCCCTTGGTCGACCAGCGATTCGGGCGTGGGCACCTCGTCGGGCGCATACGGACACCCCTCCGAGAGCGCGGCAAAGCTCGCGGCCTGCTCGCTGTGCTGCCGCACGGTGGAGCCCCCGAACATGTCGTTGCAATCGTCGGCCAGGTTGCAGCCCGGATCCCACTGCGCCGGCGCGACCGATTCCTCCGATCGGCGGCTGCACCCGATCCCGAGCAAGAGCACCGCTCCGCCCACCATGCCCCATGCGCTCGTGCGTGCCATCGCGACTTCGTCTGACCCCGAAACCATGGACCGAGTCGGAGAAGCGGTCGAGCGAGCGACACGCGGCACGATCATTTCCGTGGGAGGCTGTGTGATGCATCCTACGCTCGGATCAACTCGACACGGATCGACCCCAACGGGCCTACCGATCGGCGCATCCGCGATCGAGCGCGATCGGGAGCAACCAGCGCGACCACCGATCGCGCTGTATCGATCATGACCGAAGGAACCCTCGGTTGAAGATCGACCACGATCCTACGGTGGCCGCGAAGTGATCGATCTCGCCCCAGCCTTCAACACCGTGGTCAAACCCGCGAGCGCAGCGCGCTCACGTGCGCACCCCCTTCGTCTCGAACAAGGGGCACGACCGCGACGAGCTACAGGCGAACCGCGTAGACGATGCCGGCCTGCTTCTTGGAGAAGCGAGGCAGCGTGGCCTTGGAGAGCGCCTGGGCCACGCAGCGACCAAGCGCCGTCCCGGCGTGCTCGTCGAGCGCCTTGGCGCTGGTGATCCGCCCGGTCGCTCCCGCCGCCGAGAGCTTGACCCGCACCTTGGTGCCCGCGCGGCCACCATGACGAGGACCACACGCCTTGGCCTGTGGCTTGACCTCGGCCATGGCCGAGCGGACCTGCGTGGAGTTGGGCGTGGAGGGCAGCCCCTCGGGGGAGGGCTGCGGCGATGGGGGCGTGCGAGTCCGCGTCTTGCTGCACTGACTGGGATCGATGACACACTCGACCGGCAAGACCCCGTCGTCCTTGGGCTTGGATGAGGGCTTGGACGCCGATCGAGGATCATCCGGGGAACGAGCGGGCCGTCGGCCGCGGGGGCGCGTGCGCGTTCGTGTACGACCGGGCTTGGTGACCGCCTCGGGCTCGGCCGCCGCCTCGGGCTCCGGCTCCGGCTCGGCTGCATCTACCGCCGCCACGGATTCCGGCTCGGGCCCCGGCTCCGGCTCCGCTCCCGAGGCCGGCGATTCCGAGCCGGCCGCTGCCATCATCGGGGCCAGCGGGGCCGTCTTGCTCACCACCACGGTGGGCGTCGGGCGAAGCACCACGTAGACGCCCAGGCTGGCGACCGCCAGGCTCAGGGCACCGATCATCGCGTAGAGCAAGCGGTTGCCGCCGGGCGCCGCCGGCGTGGGCGGGACCTCGACCGTAGGGGCCGGGGTCGGCACGGCACGGAGATCTTGCATCGCCCACGGCGTGGAGAACGAGGGCAAGGCCACGCTGCTGGCCGAGGCGGAGGGTCGAGCGCGCTGCTGGGCATCGATGACCGAGGAGAGCGCACGAATGTCGAGCAGGCCCGAGCGATCATCACGACGTGAAGACGTCGCGACCCCGCCCGAGCCCATGGTGTCTTTGACCGAGGGCATGGGCGTCGTCCTTCGTTGGGTGGAACGGACCAGCGCCCGATAAGTTCCGGGGCGAGGCACGCGCTCGTGCACGAAGTTGGGCCACCGACGCCATGCACTCCGGGTCACTCCGCCATCGATAACCCGACGACCACCAAGCACGACACCGAGCCTAAGGGGAACCCGTGGCCATGGTCGGAGAAAGGTTGACAGAGTATATCTTCCGGGTAAGGTATACGCCGCATACCTTCAAAGGACACGCCATGACCAACGCACTGCCCGTACTCATCACCGGGGCCACGGGGGGCCTCGGCCGCAAGACCGTGCTCGAGCTCGCCCAGCGAGGGCGACCCCTGATAGTGGGTGGCCGCCGCCGCGATGCGGTGGAGTCACTGTGCGCACAGGTCGTGCAACGAACGGGGACTCCGGCCCGACCCTTCGTGGCCGATCTGGCCGATCTGGGCTCGGTCGAGGCGGCCTGCGACCGCGTGGGCAACCAGCCCCTGCACGGGATCGTCACCAACGCGGGGCTCACGACCATGAAGGATCTGCGCAGCGTCGACGGCTACGAGATGACCTTCGCGGTCAACGTGCTCGCGCACCACCTGCTGCTGTGTCGGCTGGCCGACCAGGTCGCCTCGGGTGGGCGGATCGTGGTGGTCAGCAGCGGGGTGCACGAGCCGAGCAACCGCCTGGCCCGGATCTCCGGCATCCCCGTACCCCGCTGGGTGGGCACCCGGGCGCTGGCGCAGCCCGACGAGGCCGAGCCCAACCATCGGCTCCCCCGGGGGCCCGTGCGCTACTCCACCTCCAAGCTCGGCAACGTGCTGCAGGCCCGCGGGATCCAGGCGCGGCTGCGGGCGGCCGATCGCTCGGTCGACGTGTTCGCCATCGACCCGGGGCTGATGGTCGACACCGATCTGGCCCGAGAGATCCCCGCCGCACTGCGCTGGGTCTTCCGCCTGGTGGGGCGAATCGCGACTCCGTTCGTCGGCAACATGCGACTGTCGACGGTCTCAGCCCAGCACATCACCTCGCTCATCGAGGACGAGCGATGGCGCGGGCAGGGGTTCGCCTATCTGGATGGCGATCGCAAAAAGCCTCCCTCGGACGACGCGTTACGAGATGATCTCGTGGAGGAGTTGTTTCGCGAGGCCATGCCGCTTTTGGGGCTGAGCCCGACGCAAGGGTCGCTTCCCGCCACGTGGCGCCAGCGACAAGCGCCGCACCCCAGAGCGTGACGGCCATGCGTCCGCTTTAAGTCGAGCTTTAAGTCGTCGTCGACGCGGCCCCCGGCTATCCCTTTGATGGGTGGTCGACGATGACCGGGGTACCACGACGAAGGCCGCGCCCCGGATCGCGCAACCGTCGATCCGAGGAGTACCGCGATGAATACGATGTTCTTGGATAGTGTCGCCACGGTCGATAAAGCGCCCCTTGCGCAGCAGCACCCTCCGCACGACGCGTACTCGCACGCACAGCGACCGTACTCCATGAAGCCGACCGGCCCGGCGACGCCCAACATGCATGCACCGCGGGCCCCGCACATGCCGCAGGCCCCGCGCGCACCGCAGACCCCGTACGTACCGCGGGCCCCGCACGTACCACAGGCCCCACAGGCCCCGGTCCCGGCTCCTGCATCGGTCTACCCGAGGCATGCCTCGCCTCCCCCCCGCATGCCCATCATGCCCGCCGCACCGGCTGTGCCCGCCGCACCGGCTGTGCCCGCCGCACCGGCTGTGCCCTTCGTGGCGCCGGCCCTGCCCAAGCTCGCGCCTGTGCACGGGCCGGGCAAGGTGGACGAGATCCGTGCCCGACCTCCCCTGGCGGTTGCTCTGTTCCTCGCGGTCTCGATGGTGATGTTGCTCGGGGCCAGCGGCATGGCGGTCAGCGCGTTGGTCGATCTGCTCTAGCGCCACCACCAATGCTCGAGGTCGACGACCCCGTCGTACGACCTCGACGGCCAGTTCCATCATCCACGCGAGCGGAGGTGCGGGCGCTCAACGCCGCACGGCACCCACTACGAACGACTCTTTGATCTCCGAGGGAGGCACGCCGTAGTACCGCTTGAAGTCGCGGCTGAAGTGAGCCGGGCTCTCGTAGCCGACCGTACGAGCGGCGTCGCTCACCCGGACGCCATCCTGCGCGATCATCCCGTGGGCGCGGCTGAGCCGGATCTTCTTGACGTACTGGTGCGGCGAGTCACCGGTGACCTGCTTGAACGCGCGATGGAACGCGGAGACGCTCATGGCGGCCTCGCGGGCCAGATCGTCCACGCTGCGCGCTTCGGCGCAATCACGGTGGATCCGCTCGAGCGCGGCGGCCACTCGGGCGTAGGGCTGGTGGACCTGGGTGAGCCCGTAGAGCGCTCCACCGTGCGGCCCTAGCAGTACGCGATACGTGAGCTCGTCTACGATCGCCGGCCCGAGCACGCGGCTGTCTCGCTCGCTCGCGAGGCAATGTAGCAAGCGCACGGTCGCGTCGGCCATCTGCGGCCCGAGCGGCGCGGGCTCGACCCCCCGGGGAAGGTCACCGGCTCGGAATTGCGTCCGCGCCTCGTGATCGCCCATCCTCTCCAAAACCCCTCGCAGGGCGGCCACCCCCACGTCGATGAAGATCCCCAACAGCGGCTCCTGCAGCGAAGCATGGGTCTCACACTCGAAGGGGATCGGCACGCTGACGACCAGGTAGTTCTCCGCGTCGTAGCGGAAGCGCCGTCCATCGAGATAACCGATCTTGTGGCCCTGACCGATGATGATGATGCCGGCCTGGTACAGCAGCGGCATCTTCGGAACCGGTCGGTTGGCCCAGAAGAAGCGCACGCCGGGTAGGTTCGTGGGCAAAAACCCTTGCTGCTCGCCATTGGCGATCACCTCGCCGATGGCGCGCAAGCCGTTGACCAGGCTCGTGGGCATGCCTGGACGGTGCCGGACCCCGGTCGCCGATACAACCGAAACTCTACGAACAAGCAGGATCGGTCAAGTCATTGGCAGGATCCTGCATTTTCGACGCACCGCCCCGGCCCTAGGCTTCGTTCGTGGCCGTCACCCGACGGGCTCCACGATGACGACGAACCCGACCCACACGGAGGCTCCGATGAGCACCATGATTGCACGCGACACCAAGATCACCGACCAACAGCGCAAGATCGTCAAGGATCTCGCCGAGTTCGCGGTGCGCCCCATGTTCCGCACCCCGGTGCACAAGCGGCCCGAGGACCACGGGATCACCGACTACCAGGACGTGTTCTTCGCGTCGGCCGACGGGGTCCCGCTCGAGGGCTGGCTGTTGCGGGCGACGGGCTCCGACCGGCTCGTCATCATCAACCACCCCATGCCCATGAGCCGCTCGGGGTTCACCGGGCACTGGGGGCTGCCGTGGAGCGGCGTCGACGACATCGAGATCGATTTCGTCGCCCACATGGCCGCCCTGGTCCGGGCCGGATACAACGTCCTGGCCTACGATCTACGTAACCACGGCAACAGCGGCGCGGCCAACGGGGGGATCTGCGGGATCGGTCGCTACGAGTGGCGCGACTGCGTGGGGGTCAAGCGCTTTGTCGACGCGCACCCCGAGCTGAGTACGATGACGGTGGGCCTGTACAGCCGCTGCACCGGGGCGAATGCCCAGTACGAGGCGATCCATCGCCACCCGGAGCTGTTCGAGAACGTGCGCTGCATGATGAGCCCTCTGGCTGTATCTATGGAGGCGCTGATCGGGACCTTCGCCAAGCTCCAGGGCGTGGGTGAGCTGATGGAGCTCATCGATTTCGAGCAGGTCAAGCTCGGCGGCTTCAAGAACAGCGAGATGACGCCGCACCTGTTCGCTCCCTCGGTCAAGCTCCCCGTGCTGTGCTCGCAGGTGCGCGACGATGCGTGGACGACCAACGAGGACGGAGAGCGAACCTTCGAGCTGCTCGGTAGCCAGGACAAGGAGCTGTTCTGGATCGAAGGCACGACGCGTCGCTTCGACGGCTACAACTACTTTGGTCAGCACCCCGAGAAGATGATCACGTTCTTCGACAAGTACATGAAGTAGAGCATGGGGGCGTGAGGCGGCGTGGCGGTCGCTCGCCGGCGCGGTGAAGGGGCGACTCAGGGCGCCGCCGCGGGGGTCGGCTCGGCGCCCGTGAGCCCCAGCCCGATGGTGGCCGAGGCCTTGGTCAGGTGGTCGACCAGCGCGTCGATGAAGACCCGGACCGCGCCGGAGAGGTGGCGCTTGGGGGGATAGACGACCTGGAGCGTGGACCGAGCGGGGGGCACGAAGCGCTCGAGCAGCGGGAGCAGCTCACCGGCGGCGAGCGCCGGGGCGGCCAACAAGGGGGACACTCGGGCGATGCCGATCCCGGCCACCGCGGCGTCGTGCAACGCCTCCATCGTGTTGGTCTCGAAGTTCCCCGACACGGTGATGAGCTCGGGGCCGTCGGGGCCGACGAACTCCCAGCGGTTCATGGAGCGCTGGTTGACCCCGACGGCCAGGCAGTTGTGGTCGGCGAGCTCCGCAGGAGCCTGCGGCGCCCCGTGCTCTTCGATGTACTGCGGCGCCGCGACCACGATCCGATGGAAGCGAGCGATCCGGCGGGCGATGAGGGAGGAGTCGGCCAGCTCGCCCACGCGCACCGCCACGTCGATCCCCTCGTCGACCAGGTCGAGGAATCGATCGCTCGACTCGAACACCAGGCGGACGTCGGGGTAGCGGCGGTAGAAGTCGTTCAGCATGCCGAGGATCTGGGTGCGCATCAGCCCCGGCGGCAGGCTGACCCGCACCGTTCCTCGCGGGCCGCCGCGATGCTCGGTCACCCTGTCCTCGAGGTCGACGATCTGCTGCACGATCGCCCGGCTGCCCTCGTAGTAGGCGCGACCGACTTCGGTGAGCTGCACGTGCCGGGTGTTGCGATGCAGTAAGGAGACCTCTAGCCGCTGCTCGAGGCGGCCGACCTGCTTGCTGAGCGCGGAGGGGGTGAGCCCGAGCTTGCGCGCAGCCGCGGAGAAGCCCCCCTCTCGCACTACCGCTACATACGCCTCCATCTCGCTGAGCTTGCTCATGGGCGGGGGATTGTAGCGAGCGGGCGGGAGGGAGCCGACATCGCCGGTCATGGTGACGGCGACTGCGATGGCGACGGCGTGGCCGGACGCGGAGCAGCCCCCTCCAATGATCGGGAGGCTCGGGAGGCTCGGGCGTCAGCGCCAAAGGCCCTCGCGATGGCTTCGAGCGCCCAGCGGATCCGGGGCAGGCGACGTACGCTGCCGTGGCAGACGAGCCACGAAGTCAGCGACAGCTCGCCCAGCACAGGCCCGAGGCGAACCAAGCGAGGGTTGGGCTCCCCCACAAAGGTGGGGAGCACGGCGAGGCCGGCACCGCGTAGCGTCGCCTCCAGCACCAGCAGCGAGTCGCTCACCAACAAACGAGGGGCTCGGTCGTCGACGTGGCGCTCGATCCAGGCCACGCTGGGCACGGTGTTGGTGGGCGTCGAGATCCATCGGCACTGCACCAAGCGCTCGCGCTCGTCGAGGGCCGCGGGGTTCTTGCCGGTGTATGTGGGGGCGGCGTAGATCCCAAAGCCCCCGGTGCCCAGCCGGCGCGCGTAGAGCTGCGCCGAGCGGGGGCGCCGGCTACGTAGCGCGATGTCGGCTTCCTGGCGGTGGAGGTTGACGTAGCGGCTGCCCGTGACGAACTCGAGCCGTATACGCGGCACCTCATCGAGCCGGGGCTCGATCGCGGTGATCAGGTGGTGCGCGACCAGCTGGCCGCACGCGACGCGGACGGGCCCTTCGAGCTCGCCGTCTTCGTAGGCAAGCGCGCGGTGGGCTTCGTCGGCCGCGCTGCGCATGTTTGTGAGCGCGGGCAAGAGGCCGCGGCCCCGCTTGGTGGGGACGCAGCCGGCCGGCCCTCGCTCGACGAGGATCGTGCCGAGGCGCTCTTCGAGCGCGGACAGGCGCCGACCGACGGTCGGCTGGCTCATGCCGAGCGCGGTGGCGGCCGCGTTGAGGCTGCCCGCTTCGACCACGGCGAGAAAGACCCGCAGATCGTCCCACGAGTGGTCGATGTCCTGGTTGCTGATGTCTTGGTTGCTGTCGACTGGGTTATTCATTTTTGAATAGCCCCTGTGCGCCAGTGCCGCTACCCGGGCTTCCAACCACAGCGTAGGTTCTACACCGCAAGGAGCCAAGCCCATGCCCAACAAGAGCCTCGACAACAAGATCGCCATCGTCACCGGAGCCAGCCGCGGACTCGGCCGGGCCACCGCCACCCGCCTGGCCGCCGAAGGAGCGCTGGTGGTGGTGGGATACCGCGACAACGACGACGCCGCGCAGTCCATCGTCACCGAGCTCGGTCCGCAGCGGGCCTTCGCTGTCCGGGGAGACCTCGGATCGGTGGCCGGCGTCGACGAGTTCTACGCGGGTGTCGACGCCGGGCTCCGCGAGCGCACCGGACAGGCGGAGTTCGACATCCTCGCGACGAGCGCGGGGGTGATCTCCAACTCGAGCGTGGCCGAGACCGACGAGGCGGCGTTCGATCGCCTGTTCGACATCAACATGAAGGGGGTCTTCTTTACGATCCAGCGGGCGCTTGGGCGCATGCGTGACGGTGGCCGGATCATCACGTTCTCGTCGGGTCTGGCCCGCATGACGCTGTCGGGCTACGGGGCGTACGCGGCGACCAAGGCGGGGATCGAGGCGCTCACCCGCTACCTCGCCGCCGAGCTCGGGCCGCGCAAGATCACGGTCAACGCGATCGCCCCGGGCGCGATCTTGACCGACATGAACCCATGGATGAAGACCGACGAGGGCGCCAAGCAGATCAGTGCCATCACCGCCCTAGGGCGCGTGGGCTTGCCGAGCGACATCGCCGATGCCGTGGCCTTTCTTGCCTCGAACGATGCGCGGTGGGTGACCGCGCAGCGGATCGAAGCGAGCGGGGGGCAGTCGCTGTAGGCGAAGGGCTCGGCTCGAAGCCGGCTTCAAGCCGGCTTCGGCGGCTCGAGCCACGGGCGCAGTTCGGCAGGAATCGCCTCGGCCCCCCGCTGCGCCCAGAGCAACCCGGTTGTCTGCCGCAGAAGCTCATCGGTTTCGCGGGAAAGTGATTCTTGATGAGCCTCGACGCGCTGCGCGATATCCCCAGCAATGATGGAGAGAAGATATAAGTTTCTTCGGTCCGTCGGAAAACGTTGGTCTATTTTCAAGACCACACGGACAGCCTTCGTGAAAAAGTCCAACGATTGCAAGAGCTGCTGAGTTACGTCCCCCAAATTCCGTAGCGAGATCGCCAAATCGCGCTGCCACGTCGAATTCGTCGGATCCCCATCCGCTAGACGCTTCGAGACGACCAGCGCATTCTCGTAACACCCTCTTGCTCCCTCTAGATCTCCCATGTCTCGCGCTACGTTTCCCACGTTGTCATAGGAGACCGTCAGATCTCGCTGCCACGTCGAGTTCGCGGGATCCCGAGCCACGAGACGCTCCCTGCCCCTCAGCGCCCGTTCATAGTATCCTCTTGCTTCCTCCAGATCTCCCATGTCTCGCGCTATGTCTCCGACGTTATCGTACGAAATTGATAGATCTCGCTGCCACGTCGAGTCCGACGAGTCCTCCTCCGCTAGACACTTGGACACCCCCAGAGCCCGCTCGTAGTGCCCTCTTGCCCCCTCCAGATCTCCCATACCTCGTGCCACGTTTCCTACTTTCTCGTACGAGATTGACAGATCTCGCTGCCACGTCGAGTTCGATGGGTCCCCCTCTGCCAGGCGCTTCAATACCTCCAGTGCCCGCTCATAGCACCCCTTGGCTCCCTCTAGATCTCCGACGCGCTGCAAGTAGTCCCCCCGGGTGTCATGGGCAAGGGAATGTGCATGGCCCTCCGATTCACTCATCGTCGCATCAAGCAAACGCTGGCTCCACCTCCCCGCCTCGGACAAACGACCAGACTCGAGCGCGAGGCGAAATCCCAGGTGGAAGCCGCGCATCTGCGCAGGCCGCTCCATCCCGTTACACGCCTCCCCCTCGCGAAGCTCGCGCTCCCAGACGCGCTCTGCATCAATGACGCGGCCCGCTTCGAGCAAGGTTTCGAGATAAGGCAAGGCATAGTCACGAGCGATGATGATCTCATCGAGACCCGCGCTCCGGGCACGCCGCAGCTGATCCGCGGCGCTGGCCAACTCAAGCGCACTCACCCCAGAGCCCACGCTGCGCTCTTGCCTACGGGCACGATCTCGCGACGCTCGACGGCTGGGTGCCGTCGTGCTCACGAAGCGAAACCGCAAGGTCCAATCCCACAGGTCATCCGCCCCGGGTCCGAACATCGCGGCCTGCCCATGCGTCATCACCAGCAGCATCCGAACCTGCCCCTGCGCCAGCCGCTCACGCTGGTAATTCAACGCCGTGAAGTATTCCAGCATCGACTCCTGCATCCAGTGTCGATCGAGGCGAAGCGCGAGCACGACCGACTCGGCACTCCGTGCCTCTGCGGCATGGCCCAGTGTCGTCGGTTCGGGCAATCCCTCCCGCCCTATTTGCTCGATCGCCATCCCCCCGAGAGCATCGCGCAACCTCTCCAACAACTCATCCCCCATGCGAGCATGCGACACCGCAGCAGCCGAGATGCGTCCGGGGCAATCCCACAGGTAGTCAATGAGGCCGCGCAGTTCCTGCGAATCGAACAGGAAGGCCGGCGATGGCTCAGCTGCGGACATGCTCTTCCACGAGGGGATGCACGCAGTGCCAACCCTTGCCGTTATACTCGATGAGTGCGTGGGCCTGGAGCAACACCAGATTGACGGGATCAACGTCGGCGCGCCTGCGAAGCCCAGGCTGACTCAGCGCTCGCAGGCGCTCGTTGAGTTGCTCGACCTTGACCTGACCCAGAGCGCCCGGTAGCCCCAGCGAACTCAATCGCTGCAAGAGATCAGATTTGAGGCGATCGAGCCCATACCGAACATCACGGGTGGTGATCGTGGGATGGGCGGGCGTGGCATTGGACGCGACCAGCGATGCCTTGATCAGCACATTGAACAGGTGCCGAAGGATCCCGCCGGTCTTTTCGATGGCCAGGTGCAATGCCGTGGGCTCGATGAGGGCGTCGAGCTCGATCCGGCGAGCGAGAATGTCGCGGATCAACCGCCGCCCTTCTTCCGATGGCCTGCCATCCGGCTCGATGATCTTGAGCATGGGGATGGACAAGGTATCGAAGTGACCCGAGATCACCGCTGCTTCGGCACTGAAGAACAGAAACAGCGGCGCAGTATAGATGGCCTTGCAGGTCAACGAGACCAGCGGACTGGGATTGTCGATGAACAGCCGCCGCGCATCTCTAATCGACGCCTTGTCGAGATCCTCGATGATGAGCAGCAACTCGCGCTGCTCGTGTTCGTAGATCGCGACCTTCGCCTCCTTGAGCAGCTCATCGGTCGCCCGAACCAGCTCCGACAGTCGGTTCTGCTTCTTCTCGATGACCTTGTGCAAGCGCTTGGCCCCTGCTCGAATGTCGGTGCGCGCGATGGCCACCACCCCCCAGAGCTTGGCAAGCCAGGTCTTGCTGGTGTCGAACCCGGCAGCGAGATGAGACTGAGCCGCGAGCTCGTCCTCGCTGTAATCGAGCGCCTCGGCAAACCATGCATGGACCTGCCGCAGGCGCTCGTCACCGAGCTTGGTATCGGCCCCAACCTTTTCTAGCATGCGCAGCGTCGCCTCCGCGACGAGCACGAGCAGCGTCTCGATCTGAACGTCGTGCTGGATCTGTTGCTCGGCGACCGAGAGGTGGATCGCCCGGTACTGCCGCTGATGCTCCTGCGAGAACTTGATGAGCTCGGTCGACTTACCCGAGCCGCTGTGCCCGTAGACGAGCACCTTGCGGTTACGCGGCCCCGAGAGCTGCTCGGCCAGCTCCTTGCGGCGAGACAGCACCGGGTCGCGGGCCGACGCGGTCTCGACGAAGAACTCGTCGAGTTCCTCGGGGCGGAGCGCCTGGGGACTCAGCACCTTCTTGATGTCGGCGATGCCATGCGCTTTTTGCACCGCACGAGCATACCCGGAGCCACTGCGTGCCTCCAACCGCTCGCCACCGCGTCCCCCTCGCTCAACGCCGGAACCCGAGCAGCACGAACGGCTCGGCTGGCGCCGGATCCAGCCCAAACAGATGGTCGAACTGAGCCTCCACGACCCAGTTGTAGTGCTCGCCCTGGGCGACGGTGGTCGGACTATCGAGGCCATCGACGACGATGCTGACCTCCCCGGTGTCCCCGTCGATGTCGATGGCACTGAGCCGATTGCCCCCACCGCCGGCAAATAGCCCGTTCTCCACGACCAGCAGGTGACCGTCGCTCGACGCGGCGATCCCATCGGGACCCACGAGCGAGGTGGGCATGCCCGCCTCGTCGGTCAGCGAGATCACCACCGGCGTCAGCGGCTCCCCCGCCTCGCTGCGGGGGACCCGAACCAGGGTGCCCTGATTGAAGTTGACCGCGTAGAGCTCCCCCTCGAACACGTCGATCCCGTTGGCCCCAAAGGGAGGATCCCCAATCGGCGCCAGCGTGTCGTCGGCCAGCCAGGGCTCGGCGGGCACCCCGTCGGCGAGCACCTGGTCGCCGCTCAGCCGCAAGATCCGCGAGCCAAACGACTCGGTGAGATACACGGTGCCGTCTTCGTCCTGGATCACGTCATTGCACAGCACGGGCAGGCCGGGCGCGGTGGGCTCGAGCGGGTGGGTGGCGACGGCCTGGCCGCTGCCGAGATCGAGGGCGACCAGGGCGCTCGCGCTGGGCTCGAAGGGCGATGCATCGCACACCAAAAGCACGCCGGCGAGCTCATCGAGGGTCATGCCCACGGCGCCCCGCGTCAGCGCGCCGCTCGAGAACACGTCGACCTGGCTGCCGTGTTGGGACGGCGTGATCCGTAGGATGCTGCCGTCGGTAATGCTGCCCACGTAGAGCGAGCCATCGCTGCTGCGTGCGATCCCTTCGGGGTGCAGGTCGGTGCCCGGAAGCTCGATCGCAACCTCCTCCGGATAGCACCCCCCAAGCCCCAGGGTCGCGGTGGCGGTGATCGTGAGGATCCAGGATCGTCGAGTGTCGTTGCTGCGAGTCATGCGTGTCTCCTGCCAGTGCCTGGCGAAGCTCAAGCTACGCAGCCGACGAGCGTCGGCCATCGGCATGGTGGACAAGCACTTGTGACCGTGGGGAACAACCGCCGGTGTAACCACGGGGGAGCCGATGTCGTCTCCCCCACGGCAGAGCATCATCGATCCGTCGAAAAATCGGCGCCGGGGTCGTCACACCCGATCCGCCGCCGCCTCGATCTTCACGCCCGAAGGACGGCCCCTGCCAGCAGCTCTCGGATACGAGCGCGTCGGGCCGGCGCCACTTCGATGCCCCTTCACGAGGAGTCGACCGATGAAGCTCGAGTTCGCCGCCCGCGTAGCCCTGTTTGCCTTGACCCCGCTCGCCTGTGGCGGGCCGCAACCCTACGATATGGCGGGAGCGGCCACAGCAGGCAGCTCCGCCGCCTCACACCCGATCTCGGGGCTGGTCGCCCCAGACTCGGAGCCAGCTCCGGCCGAGATGGAGGTGGAGTGCTCGCACACCGATCTGGGCTCGGAGATCATCCACCACGAGTCGGGCCAGCTCGAGCTGGCCAACGGTCAGGTGGTCGCGTTCGAGCGCACGACCACCGGCCAAGATGGACAGTACTCGACGGCGACCGCGGTGACGCTATCTGGGGATCACCTGCTCGCGATGGAGGCGACGGTCGTCGACCAAGCGGTCACCGTGGCCGTGTCCTACGGCGAGGCATTCTCCGGGATCCGCCACTCGCAGGTGGAGGTGTCCGAGGGGACGATCACCGGTCACATCGACGATCGCCCGCTGCTCACGATGAGCCAGGACGCCCCGCAGGCCGAGTGGGGCTTTGAAGACGGAGGGCTGCCGCCCGACGTGGAGATCGACCCCGAGATCGCGGCGGCCATCGATGCCCTGCTGGGGGCCGATCCCGAGTCGTGCACCGAGGCGGCCGCGTCGCAGCCGGGCCACGACAGCACCCCGGTGACCTCGCTCGAGTGCATCGGCTGCTGGGGCGGCTGCATCGTGGGCGCGGTGACCTGCATCATCGCCGCCGTGGCCGGGTGCGCGGCGGCGGGCCCCTTCTACCCGATCTGCGCGGCGGTGGGGATCGCCGCCTGTGCGGTCGGCGAGGTGGTGTGCCTGGCCGCGTGCTACGACGAGGGCGGCCCCTGCTGCCCGGTGGGCTGCGGCGCGGTAGCGTGCTGTGCCGAGAACGAGACCTGCCTCAACAGCAGCACCGGCCTGTGCTGCTCGCCGGGGCTCGACCCCTGCATGGGTCAGAACTGCTGCGACCAAAGCGAGGTGTGCTTCGAGTCGGGCCCCGAGGCGGGGACCTGCTGTCCGGCGGCCCAACAGTGCGGGGACACCTGCTGCGGAGAGCTGGAGACGTGCCACGACGGGATGTGCTGCCCCTTCAACTCCGAAGCGTGCGCAGATACCTGCTGCGGCTCGGGCGAGGTCTGCGTGGGCGGCGGGCAGTGCTGCCTGGCGGGCCAGGCCTGCGGCGACCAGTGCTGCGGTGCCGACGAGACATGCAACGCCGCCACCCAGACCTGCGAGACGATCTGCGCGCCCACCGAGTTCTTGTGCACCAACAATGACACCTGCTGCCCCAACGGTACGGTGTGCAGCGTCCAGCCAGGGGTGTGCTGCAACCCCGGCGAGTACTTCTGCGACGGGCAGTGCCGGCCACTCAACGAGTGCATCAGCTGAGTCAATGTCGTCCGATGTGGGGATCGACAGAGCGCCGCTATTGACTAATAGTCAATAGTGGCGTGAGGATGGGCAAGCGACCGTTCGCCACTTCCAACGCCCGGGATCGAAGGCATGGACCAGTGGGTAGACACACGCGACTTTTTGCGCCGTCGTCTCACCACCGACCCGCGCTCCGGCATAGGGTCGACCGGGTGGGCGATACGATCCCTCTGCACCACTCCGTTCCCACTCCTGCTCGTGCGACCGGACTGCGCGCTCGACTCGGCCAGTGGTGGCTCCGCAGCCAGGGCTGGCAGCTCAAGGGCGACATCCCCTGGCCGCGTCGCTTCGTGCTGATTGGAGCGCCGCACACCAGCAACTGGGATCTGCCCTACATGCTGGCATGCAGCTGGATCTACGGGGTGCGGATCCACTGGATGGGCAAGCACACCCTGTTTCGCCCCCCGATGGGCTGGCTGATGCGCAAGCTCGGAGGGATCGCGATCGATCGCCGGGCGACCCACGGAGTGGTCGAGCAGATGGCCCGCCGCTTCGCCGAGGCCGACACGCTCATCTTGGCTGTGCCGCCCGAGGGCACCCGCGGTCGGGTGAAGTACTGGAAGTCGGGCTTCTACGAGATCGCCAAGGCCGCCAACGTCCCCATCGTGCTCGGCTTCCTCGACTACGGGGCGAAGGAAGGCGGCATCGGCCCGACGCTCCGACCCAGCGACGACGTCAAGCGCGACATGGACTTCGTGCGCGCGTTCTATCGAGGCAAGACGGGCAAGTACGCCGACAGCTGGGCCGAGCCGCGCTTGCGAGCGGAAGACCGGGTCCGGCACTGAGCCCAAGCCATACCGATCGACCGCACGAACCAAACGATCACCCGTGCTATGCTTGAGTGTATGGCGCAAGCGGCGACGAAGATCCCGGCACCGGCGCAGATCATGGCCGACGCCATGCTGCTCCCTGAGCCCGAACGCGCTGAACTCGTGCTCGAGCTGCTTCGCAGCCTATCGCCGCTCGATGCGGAGGAGCCGGTAACCCACGACGATCCGGACATCGCGCTCACCGCTGAGCTTCGTCGGCGACGACAAGCCTACCTCGACGGCCAGAGTGGTTGGGTATCGCTCGAAGCACTCGAAGCCGAACTGGATGCCCTCTAACTCTGCGCATTGATGAAGATCCGCATCCTTGATGCAGCACGCATCGAGCTACGCGAAGCGGTCACATGGTACGACTCTCGTCGTACTGGGCTCGGCAAGGAATTCAAGAGCGATGTGCTCACCAAGCTCCGCTTCCTTCGACGCCTACCACTGAGCTCACCGATCTGGCCCAAAGACCCGCGGTTTCGCTGCGCCACTCTGACCCGGTTTCCGTACCGGATCTTTTACTTTACTGAGGACAGCGACGCGCTGGTCGTAGTCTCGATAGCCCACGACCGACGACAACCTGGATACTGGCGAACCCGGGTACCCTAGTGGGGATCCACCTCCGGGCTCTCCGACAGGGCCGTCGTTTCGCGGATTCAGGCCAGCCCAGGAGCATGGGCTCGTGTTTCTCCGAGTCGCTCACCCAGGTGTAAGGAGCGGTCAGGCATGCGACGTTAGGCCCGCACGAAGACCCGGGGAGTCCGTCCATGCGCGCACGATCGACGTTGTTGGGAGCCTTGATGCTGGCCGGCTGTGCCGGAGGTACCGCGTACAAACCCCCGCCCTCGCTCCCACCGCCGGTCGAGCCCCCGACCGTCGCCCAGCCGCCCCAGCACGCCGAGCTTCCCCCGCATCGCTTCTACGCCCGCCCGTCCCAGGCGCGGGCCTGGCCCCGGCCACAGGCGGTCGCGTTCAGCACGCTGCCGGCGATGGTCCAAAGCCGCAAGTGCGTCCACGCGGGCTCGATCCCCGAGGGCCGACCGCCCAAGGTCAAGGTCGCGCACGGACGGGTCGAGACCAAGCCGACACCCAGCAAGAACAAGAAGAAGGGCAAGCGCAAGCGCAAGAGCATGGCCCCGGGCCACGTCCCCTACGCGGGCAACACCTCCAAAGCCAACCGCGAGCCCCTGGCCGACGCGACCCCGACCGCGACCCCGGACAACGACATGGATCGGGCGGTCTCCGAGCCCGCGGCCGAGTCCGAGGTGTTCGTGCAGGCCGACCCCGGTGGAGGCGGGGACGGCAGCGGAGGCAGGAACACCGTCGGGGCCGCCGCGAGTTTCGACGACGCGCCTTCGGCCCCACCCCCCGCCGAGCCCGCGCTGGCGCAGCAACGCGGCGGCCCCGAGCAACAAGGCGCCAAGGCCAACAAGCGCAAGGCCCGACGAGCGCGCCGCAAGGCCAAGCGCGCCCATGACCGAGCCCTGGCGGCACCGCGATCGGCGGCGCCGGCCTCCATGCCAGAGCCGACCCAACCCACGGCCTTCGGCACCGAGCCCGAGTTGCTGCCGCCTCGCTGGCCGCCCGCCGCGGAGGGCTGGGGAGCGGCGACGTTCCTGTCCAACGACGACACGATGAGCCTATCGTCGGCGCAACGGGTGATCTTCGCGATCGACGAGCACCTCCCGCTGCCCCCCGAGCACATCCGCCCCCACGAGCTGCTCAACTACTTCTCGTTCGAGACCGCTCCGGTCGACGCCGAGCACGACTTCTCGGTCCGCGCCGAGCTCGCGGCGTCCCGAATAGACCCGGGCCTGATGACCCTGGGCCTGGCCATCGCGGGACGACCGATGGGGCGCGAGGGCCGACGCAACGCGGCGCTGACCCTGGCGATCGATCGCTCGGGATCGATGCGGGCCGAGGGGCGCATGGAGTACCTCCAGCGGGGCCTGCTGCGCATGGTCCGGGAGCTCAAGGACGGCGACATCATCCACGTGGTCACGTTCGACCATCGCGTATGCAACCCGCTCCGCAACTTCGTGGTGGGGCGGGACGATCTATCGGTGCTGACCAAGACGATCCACCGCATCAAGCCAGCCGGCAACACCAACATGTACGCGGGACTCGACCAGGCCTATCAGCTGGCCGATGCGAGCTACCAAGACGCATACACCAATCGCGTGATCTTGGTCACCGATGCGCTCGCCAACACGGGGGTGACCGATGCCCGCACGATGTCGATGGTCTCGAATTGGTACGACGCCCGTCGGATCCGACTCTCGGGGATCGGGGTGGGACGTGAGTTCAACGACGCGCTGCTCGACCGCCTGACCGAAAAGGGCCGCGGCGCCTATGTGTTCCTGGGCTCGGAGGCAGAGGTCGACGCGGTGTTCGGGAGCCACTTCACCTCGCTGGTCGAGACGGTGGCCAACGACGTGCACTTCCGCCTCCACCTGCCGCCCTCGCTGCGCATGCAGGCGTTCCACGGCGAGGAGGCGTCGGCGGTCAAGGCACAGGTCCAAGCGGTGCACGTCTTCGCCGATTCTTCGCAGTTGATGCTCGCCGACCTCGAGCCCTGGGAGGGCACCCCGAGGCCCCAGGACGACGTCATGCTGGAGATCGAGTACCAAGACCCGGAAACGGGGCAGCTACGGGTCGAGGATCACGTGTTCACCCTAGGCGAGCTCACCCCGCACACGAGCAATGTGCGCAAGGCCGAGGTGGTGATGCACTTCATCGAGGGCATCGAGCGACACGCCAGGCGCGGTGCTCCCGCAGGGTGGAAGCCCCGGCCGGGCGCATGGCGAGATCCGGCTGCCCTCGAAGACTGCGCGCAGACCCGGACACAGCTGCGTGACCTCGCTGCCGAGAACCGTGACGCCGAAATCGCCCGGATCCTGTCGCTATGGGACGGCTACTGCACCCGATTCGAGGGCTCGGCCGGGGGCCGGCCCCCCCGAAAAGGTCACCGCTGGCCCAGCGCCACCGGCTGACGACCGGCCGAACGATTACTCGGCGCCCGGCCGGTGCCGAGGATCGCCGCCGCTACGGGCGGCCTTACCCTGCCCAACGGGTCCGAGGTGCGCATTCGTTGACACCCCGGACCCGGAGCGAGATCGTAGGGCTCCTTCGTGAGTCGATCGGGCACCGAAGAGTCCAAGCGCGTCCACGATCTCGTGGGTCGGCGTCTGATGGGTCGTTATGTGGTGCGCCAGCGCATCGCCCGCGGCGGCATGGCCGTGGTGTTCCGCGGGGAGGACGAGCGCCTGCGTCGCCCGGTGTGCGTGAAGCTGTTCTTCGGGTTCGATCCGCATCAACCCGAGTACGCGATCGTGCTCGAGCACTTCGTGCAAGAGGCCTTCGCCCTGTCCCGCCTGCAGCACCCCTCGACCCTGCGGATCTACGACTTCGGCTACCTGGACGAAGACGCTCGCACCGATCCCTTCTTCGTGACCGAGTACGCCGACGGCGGCCACCTCGGCGAGCTGATCTCCGGCTCCGGGGGCCTGTCGGGCCCCGAGGTGCTTCGCCGGCTCGGGCCGATCATCGGGGCCCTTCGCGAAGCCCACTCGGTCGGCATCGTGCACCGTGATCTCAAGCCCTCCAATATCCTGCTGACCTCGGCGGGCGGGGAGCTGTCGCCCAAGCTGGCGGACTTCAGCATCGCCAAGGCCCATGGGGATCTGCCCAACCGCGCCTCCGAGACCAACGCCCAGGCGCCGCTCTACTCGCTGAGCTGGGCGGCCCCCGAGCAGCTGGCGGGCACCCCGATCACCCCGACCGCCGATGTCTTCGCGTTGGGGCTGTTGGCCTCCTACATGCTCACGGAGACCCTGGTCTACCCCGGCGACGACGTGATGGCCCTTTACTCCCTGCGCAGCGAAGGCGCCGCCTTCCGCGAGAAGTCGATCCGGGGCCTGCAATTGCCCACGGCGATCGAGCGCGTGGTGCTACGAGCCTGCGCCGAGGGGCCCAACGATCGCTACCCCACCGTGGACGCGTTCTATGACGCGCTCGAGGAGGCGGTGGGCGTGGAATCGGGCACGCTCATCGAGGACGACGAGCCCACCAACGAGCGCAAGCTCCTGCGCCGCGGCATGATCGATCCCCCGCAGAGCTCCTTGTCGATCACCGAGTCGATCACCGAGCCGATCCAGGCCCGGGTCGGGGCCCAGAGCGGGGCCCAGAGCGGGGAATCGATCCAAGGCCCAGGCGGGGCCAAGTCGGGGCCACAGCTGCTCCCGCCGGTCTCCCCGCCCGAGATGTCCCCGATCCCGGCCGCCAAGCCCCGGCTGCCGCTCGCCACCCTCGACGAGGCGCAGGTGCTGGTCGGACACCGCCGCATGCGGCTGCTGCCCGCCACCGGCACCCCGCTGACCCTCGAACACGCGATCGCGGGTCGCCCCGCCAAGCTTCGGATCACCGCGCAAGAGATCGGAGGGGGCCAGGTCCACCTCAAGGGCCTCAACTGCTTCCTGCGCACGCTCGAGGGGCGTCCGTCCAGCGGGCTGGACGTCGATCGACCACGAACCCTCGAGCTCGTCGACCCCGAGTCTCGGTCGCACGGCGAGCTGCGCATCGTGATGGGTCGCCGCCCCGATGGCAGCCACGAGCTCGAGCTCAGCGATGTGATCGTGGCCATGCCGCCCCGACTCGCCCGCTGGGCAATCGTGCTCGAGACGGCCCACGACACCCTGTTGATCTACCTACCCTCCCGCTAGGCCGGCCGAGGTTTCTTTTCCCATGAGCGCATCGAACGACCGACGAGGACCCAGCGGCCTGCCCCCTCCTCCTGGCTATCACCCCCCGGAGTCCAACCCGGATCCGGCCATGAACCAGCCGGCGAACCCTTCGGGCCCCTACCCCGTCCACTCCGATCCCCAGGCGGATCCCCAGTATCCCACGCAGCCGCTGCCCCAGGCTCCCGCCCACTATCCGGGCGCAACCCCGGCCGGACCCGTAGCTCCCTACCCCCACCCGCCGCATCAGCCACCGCAGCCAGCCGCCGCGCCCCCGTACCCTCCCGCGCAACCGACCCAGCCGCCGTCGCCCTCGCCCCATCCGCCGGTGCCCTCGCCCCCCCCGACCCCTCCGGGCACACCGGTCCAACCCCTGGTCGCGCCGGTCCCCCAGCCGCACCACTCGTCGTCCCACGTGCCGATGACCCCCGCGGGCAACGCGGCCGTGTCGCACAGCGGCGCCCCCCAGATCGTCTACGACCACCCGTCACGCCCGATCGCGGCCACTGGCCCGATCTCCCAGGCCAACACCTACCAGACCCACCAGCCCAACATCACCCGGTCCCGAGCCTATCGCTTCATGCTCGACGAGCAGGGGCTGCCCATCGAGCTGGGATCAGGGCGATCGGGCAAGGCGTTCCTGGGCGAGGAACACTGGCTCCAGTCCAAGACCGCGTTTCGCCGGCACGTGGCCATCAAGATGCTCCAGCGCGGGGTCGAGCCCGAGGACGCCATGCGCTTTCAGATGGAGAAGGAGCTGCTCGAACGCGTCCAGGGCCACCCCAACATCATCAAGCTGTTCGCCTCCGGCGAGTCCGACAACGAGGGCTTCATCCCCTCCCACGTGCGCGAGACCGTCGAGAACGACTTCATGATCATCGAGCTGTGCGACATGTCGCTCGAGGAGCGGCTCAAGGGCACCCGGGGGGGCAAGCGCGAAGATCTGCTGCACATGCCCCTGCGCGATCGCCTGTTCCGGGTGCTGGAGTACATGCTGCCGATCTCGTCGGCGGTGGAGTACGCCCACCTCGAGTGCAACGTCTGCCACCGCGACATCAAGCCGGGCAACATCCTCCTGCGCCTGCCCAACCCCCGCCTGCAGGGCTCGGTGCTCGATGTGCGCCTGGCCGACTTCAACGTGGGCAAGGTCCGCGAAGAAGAACAAGATCTGTCGGTCACCCGCATGCAGGCGGTCCCCGGCACGCTGTTCTTCCAGTCGCCCGAGCAAGAGACCAACATGTTCGAGCTACTGGTCAACGTGACCCAGGGCGCCGACGAGGTCTCCTACTTCGAGGATTTCTACATCCCCGTCGCCCAGAACGATACGTTCCAGCTGTTCAACCGCGGCCACCGCTACACCGTGGTGAGCGCCGATCTGCGCAGCAAGCGGGTCAAGCTCGACCGACCCTACGAGGATCGCACCGAGACCAACGTGCGGGCGCAGATCCTCAAGAGCGTCGATCGCCCCGCCGACATCTACTCGCTGGGCGCCATGTTCTACTACCTGGTCTCGGGCGCCTACGGCAACCCCAAGACCCTCTACGACGCCTTCCACAAGTTCATCGAGTACGACGGCAGCGACGAGGGGGGCCAGAACACGATCGAAGCCTACATCGAGCACGAGTACTCGGTGATCAACAGCCTGCGCACGCCCCGGCTCGACGAGAACAACCAGCCGGTGGTGGTGCCCGCCGACCGCTTCTTTAGCTACAAGCACTACCTCGACGGCAACGGGGAGCTCATCGATAAAGAGATCATGAAGATCATCGCCAAGGCGATGATCCGCAACAAGCCCGACAGCTACTGCCAAACCTGGGACATCTCCACGATGGGGATCAGCATGCTGGTGTACGATCTACGGCGGCTCTACGGCGGCTTCGGCACGTACATGCCCTCGCGCCCGGGGCACCTGGTGCTGACCAGCAGCACGCGCGAAGGGGCGCTGACCCGGGCGTGGGACAGCCTCAAGGGAGCGTTCGGCGGGGGCAAGAAGAGCGGGCGCTCCAAGCCGCGGCGCAAGTGAAACGACCACGACGAGGGGCGACTCGTCGCGCACCCAACCCATCACCGCTAACGTCGTCGGGTCCGCACCACCGCTCGCCGTAGAGCACGGGTCAGCTCGTCGGAGGCGAAGGGCGACGCGACGACCCCGCTCACCCCGCGACGCAATAGATCGGCGAGCAACTCCATCCGAGGTCCGCCGGACGCGACCAACACGGGCAACCCAGTGTCCACCAGAGCCTCGAGCCGGCCCGGCGCGAGATCCGTGGTCAGCAAGATCTCACAGGAGTCCAGCCCCACCGCATCGTCCTCGATCGTCTCGACGATGAATCCGTTGACGACCATCCCATGCCGGATCATAGGATCGAGCTCACCGACGACCCCGACCACGATCTCCCCAGGCTTGCTCGCCCCGATCTTCGAGCGGGAAACACCAGCGGGCGCCGGGACCGGCGAGACGGGGACCGAGACCATGCGCGCCGCTCGATCCTCGTGCGATCGACGGGGTCGGTCGGGCCAGCAGGGTCGATCCGGCCGGTCGGTCCGGCGATCGGCGACACCGGCGATCTCACCACGGAGCACCGCCAGCTCCGACACGAGCTGTGCCGCGCTCGGTCGGCGCTGCGGTTGCTTGTCGAGCATCCGCATGACCAGCGCCTCGATCGCGAGCGGGATCTCGACCTCGGGTACTCGCTGGCGAGGAGGAACCGGCGCGACGTGGACCTGCTGGGTCACCACGTACATCGGACTGCCCATGAACACCGGCAGTCCAGTGAGCAGCTCGTAGAGGATGCACCCCAACGCGTAGATGTCGGCCGGCGGACCGACCTCGCCCCCCTGAGCCTGCTCGGGGGCGAGATACGCGGGCGTTCCGACCAAGATGCCCTGCTCGGTCATCCGCCCGTTGTGGGCGTCTCCGGCGATGAACGCGAGGCCGAAGTCCACGACCCGCACGTACATCCGGCCCTCTCGATCGCGCTCGACGAAGATGTTGGAGGGCTTGAGATCGCGATGTACGAGCGAAAGCTGATGGGCGGCGGCGAGCAGGTCGACCAGCTGAGCAGCGAGCTCCAGCGTGGTGACCAGCGACAGCGGACCCGGCCCTAGCTCGCGCAACAAGGACCCGTGCACGAACTCCATCGCGATGTAGATCAGGCTCCCTACGCGGCCTACGTCGTATACCTGAACCGCATGAGGGTGCACGAGCGCCGCGGCCACTCGAGCCTCACGGATTACCCGCTGCAAGATCGCGGTCCGGTCATCGTGGAACAGCTTGAGCGCTACGGGACGGCCCAATGGGGATTGCGTGGCCCGATACACCTGACCCATCCCGCCCTGGCCGATCCCACTCTGGCCGATCCTGGCCTCGACGATGTAGCGCTCGGCAATGACGGTCCCAGGACAGACAGGCATCGGCGGCGAGGCTCCGCACGCCCGCTCCACGCGTCCCTGCGTGGCCGCTCCCACGCCCGCCGACGCGAGCTCACGTGTGGACGATGCGCACCCCCGAAGCGCTCGTTCGTTGGGAGAATCTTGGCCCATGGTGATACACCTGCCCCTCGGGTTGCCCGAGGCTCCACGGTCCCGCTCTCCAAGCGGTACCCCACGACCTGGCAACGCCGGATTCGAACCATCCCTGACCGGCTGCCGATCGAGCTTGGGCGATGCGGCGACCCCCAAGGTGCGCTCGCCCTACCGTGGCGATCCTCAGGGTATCACCCGCGCGCGAGGTGCCTAGCTGTCAGTTCTACTAGTTGTGCCCCCGGGCGCGACCAGACGTCGTTCGCCGAACAAACGACCAGTGCCACGCCCTCCTACTGTCGCAGGCCCACGACCGCATCACCCTCCGCGCCCACCAGCTCGCGCGCGCGCTCCAGCTCGGACTCGCCAGGCTCGGGACCGAACAGCAGCCCAGCCACGAGCTCGGCCTCGGGGCGCCGGCCGTCGTAGTCGTGCAGCCGGTCGCTCAGCTGCTGAACCGCAAAGGTGTAGGCCCGCCGTCGGAGCTCCGCCGCCGAGCCGATCCCTGGCGCGAGGCGAGCGCTATAGTGGGACCAGTTGAAATCGGGCTCCCCGTAGCGTGGACCAGGCTCGGCGCACACAAAGCACCCCGCCTTGAAGATGAGGAAGAGCGCGTCGTTGGTGATCTTGCCCACGTGCTGCAGCCCCTCGTCGGCGAAGTGCTCGATCACCGATCCGCGCAGCTCGTGGTGAAACACCACCGCCGGAGTGCCGTCGGGGTTGGTGGCCGTCTCGAAGAGGTGATCGGTGATCTCCCGCCACCGGCGGTAATCGTGAATGTGTAGCCGCAGCTTTCCCGGCGCGAGCAACAGACGGCGGTACAGCCCGATCGAGTGGGGCCGGACCTCGATGACCGGCGGCGCCGCGGCGGACTCGTCGCTCCGGGGCAGCTCGACCTCCCAGTCGTGGAGGGCCCGGCTCACCTTCACCCCCAAGGGCTCGGCTTGGTCGCGCAGCAACTCCCCCATCGAGTCGCTCCCCAGGCGCCGCGGATCGACCGACGCACCCAGCCGCTGGTCGAGCAGCGGCTTGACCCGAGCAAAGTGTAGGCGACCTCGCTCGGCGAGTAGATCGTGGAGCGCCTGCTTGACCTCGTCGAAGCCGATCTCCTCGCTCGCGCGCCGCTCGGCGGCGGCGAGCGTCTCGAACTCGTGAAACGCGTCGCAGTAGGCGGTGAGCGTCCGGGCAATGCTCCCGTGCGCCCCAAGCCCCACCACGAAGGCCCCCCGCTGACGCAGCTCTAGCACCACGGGGATGAAGTCCTTGTCGCCGGTGACCAGGATGAAAAAATCCACGTTGGCGATGAGGCTGATCGCGTCCATCGCCAGCCGCATGTCGGCCGCGTTCTTGGTGACCCCTCGTCCGCTCCCAGGAAAACGAAAGACCTGAACCGGCTCGATCCCTTGATCCATCAGCACGGTGGGCACGCTGCGCAAGAAGTACTCGCGGCGAGGCCGACCGATCTCCACGTCGTCGTTGAGTCGCGACGCGCTGAAATCCGCGTAGGCGCGGCGCACGATGAGGCGCCGAGCATCGCCCACCAAAGACCGCGCGAAGCCGCACAGGCGCTCCAAGTCGCCAATGAAATCGTAGGGCTCATCGGTACCAACCTCCGCCGTGGTCTCGCGGGCGAGGTAGAAGTTCTCCAGGTCGATGAGCAGCGCCGCGTTCCTCGACATGCGACCCGCAGAGTAGCGGAATCTGAGGCGAGCATGCGCCACGCGCTCGGGCTTGCGGGCCGCGGCTGCCCGATACTCACGCGTCAGAACCCCCTCCTTGAGGATCGACGCACGTCGTTTGGACCATCCGAGGCACCGTCAGCGGCGTATCAGGCCGCACGCAGCGCACCACCGCCCCCGAACGATACCGGACCCTCGATGCCCAATGAGCATGGTCGGACCCTGCGGTCGCCGGCGCTGTCGAGCCCACGGAGGGGCCGTGGGGGGCCGTGGGGGCCGTGGGGGCCGTGGGGGCCGTGGGGAGGCTCATAGTCGGTCGCGACCGCTCACCCGGCTGGTCGCTCGTGGCTGCTAGTCTCCGAACCCGTGATCGAGCCCCCCCCCCCCCGCCCCGCGAGCGGAAAACAACACCCCGCCGGACCCCGGCACGAGGAAGGGCGAATTGGT
>JBCCWC010000139.1:0-40864 GCA_039194325.1 Myxococcota bacterium | reverse complement strand
CAGCTCGGGGTAGCAGCGCTGGTAGGCACGCAGATCTTCGAGGGTGTAGCCGCTGCTCTCGATGATCTCGGCAAACTCGCGCTTGGCCTTGGCCTTGGCCTCGCCCAGCGCCATCTGCACCCCGAGCTGAACCGGCCGCTGTTCCACGTGCCCGAGTACGAGGGCATCGTGGGCACCGGCGCCAGCTTCGCGCGCTGCCTCATCGACCGGATGAAGGCCGAGGGGATCCGCCCCGTCGCCCGGGTCGACGCCGAGATGGCGGCGGAGTAGGTCGCTCGGTCGCTCGTAGAGCCCGGGTTGCTCGGGTTGCTCGTAGGCCCGGGTCTCTCTTGGAGGCCCGGGTCTTTGCGTAGGGCCCGGGTCTTTGCGTAGGGCCCGGGTCTTTGCGTAGGGCCCGGGTCTTTGCGTAGGGCCCGGGTGGTCTCGCGGTGCTCCGAGCGCTCAGGAGGAGGTCTTGGTCTTTCCCCCGGCCGACTTGCTCGTCTTGCTGCGACGGGCCTTGGCCTTCGTCGAGGTCGTGCTGTTCTTCTTGCTGTTGCGTGTCGTCTGCTTGCCGCCGCGCTTGCCGGACCGCCGACGCTTCCGAGTGTGCTCGCGCTTCTTTTCGGGCTCGGAGGCCGACGAACGGCCGGACTCGTCGAGCGCGGGGTCGTTTTGCGACAAGAGGGTCGTAGTCTCATCGGCCACGCCTGGGCGCTCGGTTGCCTCCGGGGCTGCGGCGGTCTCCACGGAGTCTGGTGTCTCGTCCGAGGGCCATGCGGCCAGCGTGATCACACCGACGACGAGCGCGGCGGCCAGCGAGCCTAGCTGCGTCGAGCGACGGCGAAACCAGGGCGCGGTTGAGGGCGCGATTGAGGACGCGGTTGAGGGCGCGAGTACGGGGTTGGACGCGGATGCGGGCGAGAGCGCGGGGTAGAGCTGAGATTGGGGCGCGCGAGGAGGCGACGACAGCGGGGGATGCATGGGGGCGACCGGCCCCGAGGGTGGCGCCGCGGCGACCAGTCCCGGGGGGCGTATGGGGGCGATCGGCCCCGAGGGTGGGGGCCCTACGACCGTCCGCTCGACACCCGACGGGCGTGGCGGAGCTGGCGGTAGCGGAGGAGGTTCAAAGGACTGGTCCTGCCCGACATAGGCCGGGCAGGTATTGATGGCGACCACCCGAGCCGGGGTGCCCTCGTCCCAGGGGCCGTCGGCGCCGATCCCCGGGGCGTCGTCGGCGATCTGGTCGAGCACGCTATAGAGGTTGGTGAACTCCTGATCGATCCGATCGCGCGCGTCGACCAGGGAGTGTCGCTCTTGCTCGATGGCCTCGACCTTGGCGTCGAGATCGGCCCGCTGCTCCTCGAGCGAGAGCCGCCGGTCCTCGAGCTCTTCGAGTTGACGCTCGAGCTGCTCGCTCCGGTCGCGGAACCGCGAGTCGTCGCGCTCGATGGCCGCGAGCTGGGCATCGATCTGCAGGCGCTCGCCCTCAAGCTCCTCCAGGCGGCTCATCGTCCCTTCGATGTCCACGGCCGGGTTCGGCGTCGTCGTCATGCTTCAATCGTAGACCAAGCGCGGCGCGACGGGCGGGTCTTCGGTGTACCAGCGCCGACCAGAAGATCGAGTGTTCCATTCATGGGTTGTCAACGACATCGGGCGGCTCACGAAATCCACGTCGACCGATCTCGAGTCACGATACGACGCTCGCGTATGTCCGATGGGGTGGACGAGAGCCTCGATGCTCGGAGGGGGCCGGGCACGCGTGCAGCGGGGTCATCGTCGTTCGACGACACCACTGACCCGGGGTTGAAGACCCCGGCAGCTTCACGTCGTGGCCACCGGGCTCGACTTCAAAGATGGAGCCGAACGTGGTGGACCAGCGCGGCGTCCTCACCGGGACTGCGAGGTCACACCGTGGGCCTCGGCGCAATTGGCGCCGATTTGATTTCCACGATCCCGCATCTGGCGCAAAGGGGTGAGCCGGCTCCAAACTCTCGCCAATGCCAGCCTAGAGGGTCTTGCGACCGCATCGAGGGCATGAGAAAAGCTCTTCAAGTTCACTGACACCCGTGTCAGTGACAGGAGTGTCACCGGCCAAGCGGTGACCGACCCTCCGACCGGTTTTCCCCGTGCCGGCTCGCCCGACCAAGGAACCTCCCGATGAGCGACCGTAATTTCCGCATTGGCTTCGATCTCGGCTCCACCACCGTCAAGGCGGTGGTGGTCGACGTCCGCTCCGACGAGATCGTCTGGAAGGACTACCGCCGCCACGACTCCAAGCAGCCGGAGAAGGCGTGCGAGATGCTCCAGGACATCGAGCGCGACGTGGGCCTTGGCCCCGACAACGCCCGCATGTTCATCACCGGCTCGGGCGGGGCCAACGTAGGTCGCTGGACCGGGGCCAAGTTCGTGCAGGAGGTCAATGCGGTCTCGCTGGCTGTGGAGAAGCTGCACCCCGAGGTCAACTCCGTGGTGGAGCTCGGCGGCCAGGACGCCAAGATCATCATCTTCAAGCCCGACCCGGAGAGCGGCCGCAAGAAGAAGATCCCCTCGATGAACGACAAGTGTGCCGGGGGCACCGGGGCGGTCATCGACAAGATCAACGCCAAGCTCAAGCTCCCGCCCGACGAGCTGTGCAACGCGGGGCACACCGGGATCAAGCTGCACCCGGTGGCTGGCAAGTGTGGCGTGTTCGCCGAGACCGACATCAACTCGCTGCAGAAGATGGGGGTGCCTGCCGAGGAGCTGATGGCCTCTTTGTTCGAGTCGATCATCCAGCAGAACCTCTCGGTGCTCACCCGGGGTCACACCTTGATGCCCCACGTGATGCTGCTAGGCGGGCCCAACACCTATATCCGCGGCATGCAGGAGGCGTGGCGGGCCAACATCCCGCCGATCTGGGAGGAGCGCGAGGTCCCGCTGCCGCCGTGCGACGATCCGGCCGATCTCATCATCGTGCCCGACAACGCCCAGTACTACGCCGCCCTGGGGGCGGCCGAGTTCGGCAAGGACGAAGAGGACAGCGTCGGCCGCTACAAGGGCACCGACGGCCTCAAGTGGTACATGGACGTCGGCCGCAAAGAAGAGAAGAAGAAGGCCGGGGGCTCGGGGCTGGCCAAGGACGACGACGAGCTCGCCGCCTTCAAGGAAGCCTACAAACCCGAGCCCTTCACCCCGGCCAAGTTCGAGCCTGGCCAGACGGTGCGCGCCTACGTGGGGATCGACGGCGGCTCCACCTCGTCCAAGGCGGTGCTGCTGTCCGAGGACGCCACGATCCTCGCCAAGGTCTACCAGCTGTCCAAGGGCAACCCCATCGAGGACACCAAGGATCTATTCGCCGATCTGCAGGGCCAGGTGGAGGGTGCCGGGGCGACGCTGGAGATCCTCGGGGTGGGCACCACCGGCTACGCCAAGGACATCCTCAAGGACGTGCTGCGGGCCGACGCGGCCATCGTGGAGACGGTGGCGCACTGCGAGAGCGCCCTTCACTTCTACGACGACGTGGACGTGGTCTGCGACGTCGGCGGCCAGGACATCAAGATCATCATCTTGAAGAACGGCAAGGTGAAGGACTTCAAGCTCAACACCCAGTGCTCGGCGGGCAACGGCTACTTCTTGCAGGGCACCGCGGCGGGCTTTGGCTACGACGTCAAGGAGTACGCCGACGTGGCCTTCGCCGCCGAGTCGATGCCCATGTTCGGCTATGGCTGCGCGGTGTTCATGCAGTCCGACATCGTGGATTTCCAGCGCCAGGGCTGGGCCCCCGAGGAGATCATGGCCGGCCTGGCCAACGTGCTGCCCAAGAACATCTGGCTCTACGTCTCGCAGATCCCCAACCTCGCCAAGCTCGGCAGCCGCTTCGTGCTGCAAGGGGGCACCCAGCGCAACCTGGCCGCGGTGAAATCCCAGGTGGACTTCATCCAGGAGCGCTTCACCTCCAAGGGCCTGGAGGCCGAGGTCATCGTGCACAAGCACTGCGGCGAGTCGGGGGCGATCGGGGCCGCCCTCGAGGCCCGGCGCATGCACCAAAAGCTCGGCCACCAGACCCAGTGGATCGGCCTTCCGAAGGTGCCGGGCATCGCGTACTCGCAAAAGCGTGACGAGAGCACTCGCTGCTACTTCTGCAAGAACAAGTGCCTGCGCACCTTCATCGACGTGGACATCGAGCTCGAGAACGACGAGGCCCAAACGCGCATGCAGGCCGGCGAGCTGCTGCAGATCCGCAAGCAGAGCGAGGCCACCCAGATGGCCACCAAGCGCCTCATCATCGCCACCTGCGAGAAGGGCGAGGTCGAGGACGTCGAGTCCATGCGCAAGATCAAAAGCGGGCTCGACCAGGCCAAGAAGGACTACCCCAACCTCGCGGCCGTAGCGGCCAAGGACGTATGGAAGGCCGTCAGTCCTCCGCTGGTGGCCGACGATCCTGAGGAGGTCGAGCGGGGCCTCGGGCTGCCCGAGCAGATCGAGCTGCCGCCCGTGCTCGCCAAGCATCAGGACAAGCTCAGCGGGCTGCTGCGGCGGATCAACCGCAGCGAGCGGGTGGCCCGGGTGCTCGATCAGACCGCCGAGCGGGTGCCGAAGGCCGAGCGGGTCTTGTCTCCGGTACGGGCCCGCGCCGACGCGATCCGGGCTCGGGCGGACAAGATCCGTGCGCGCAAGAAGATCCGGATCGGGATCCCGCGGGTGCTCAACCAGTACTCGCAAAACCCCTTCTTCTCGGCCTACTTCGAGGCGCTGGGGATCCCCCCGCGCAATCTGGTGTACTCCGACTACACCTCGGAGGAGATGTACAAGGAGGGGGCCAAGCGCGGCGCGATCGATCCCTGCTTCCCCTCGAAGGTGTGCATCGCCCACATGCACAACCTGCTGGAGGTCAAGCACAAGAAGCGGTCGCTTGATCTCATCGTATTCCCTCAGGTCGACTCCATGGACACCTGGCTCAGCTCGGGGGTGGGCGCTCGCGCTTGTCCCACCGTGGTGGGCTCGGCCGACACCACCAAGGCGGCCTTCGTCAAGGAGCGGGACATCTTCGTCGACAAGGGGATCTTGCACATCGTGCCCTTCGTGCACATGCGCGAGCCCAAGCTCTGCAAGCGGGAGCTCTTGGGCTACTTCGGCGACGTGCTGGGGCTGTCGGCCGAGGAGAACAGCCGGGCGGTAGACGAGGGCTACCGGGCCCAGCAGCAGCTCATCGACCGGCTGCGCGACCAGGGGCGCGAGGTGCTGCGTCAGCTCGAGCAAGACGATCGGATCGGCATCGTGCTGCTGGCGCGCCCCTATCACAACGACCCGGGGATGAACCACGAGATCCCCGACGAGCTGCAGAAGCTGGGCTACCCGATCTTCACGATCCACTCGCTGCCCATCGACGACGAGATCGTGCAGCCGCTGTTTGCGGACGACGTCGAGGCCGGGTTCATCAAGGATCCCTTCGACATCTACGACGTGTGGAAGAACAGCTACTCGGAGAACACCAACCAGAAGGTTTGGGCGGCCAAATACTGCGCGCGACACCCCAACCTGGTGGCCCTGGAGCTGTCGAGCTTCAAGTGTGGGCACGACGCGCCGATCTACACGGTGATCGAGGAGATCGTGGAGACCTCAGGTACGCCCTACTTCTCGTTCAAGGACATCGACGAGAACAAGCCCACCGGCTCGATCAAGATCCGCACGGAGACGATCGGCTACTTCCTCAAGCGCTACGCCGAAGACCTGAAGACCGAGAAACCGGCCCGTGGTCGGGTGGCCGACAAGATGCGGCAGTACCAACGAGAGCTGCTCGCGAAGATCGAGGCGGCCCAGGCCGCGGCCGACGAGCAGAGCAAGCAGCGGCCGGACGTGCTGCTGGACATGGCCGGGCTTCGGCCCAAGAGGGTCGACAAGCGCTACCAGGATCTGTCGCACGGCAAGCTGGTCAACGCTTCCCAGGCGCAGACGCTCAACAAGACGGCCGGGGCGCACCGTGGAGCGGAGCTCAAGAAGTCGCCGCAGCCGGCCGAGGCCCCCGCCTCGGCGCCCGCCGCGAAGCGGGACGATCCGAGCTGACGCGGTCTTGACCGCCGGGCGCCGATACCGAGCGCCGACACCAAGCGCTACGCGCGAGGAGTCGGCGGGCGCGAACGCTTCTTCCCGGCACCAGCGCGGAATCCTGCGTTATCGTCGAGGCGGGCGATGGCCTTTGGCGTGCGGTCGTGAGGAGGGCGGTCGGGACCGCGATCATCTGTGCCTTCGTCGGCTGCGTGGGCCCCGACCCTCTTTATCAGCCCGGTCATCGGATCGGGGTCTGGCTCGTCCGCCACCGGCTCGTCTAACACGGCTCTCGACTCGACGAGCGCAGTGGCCAACGGCTCGTCGGTCGCAGAATTGGGCTCGACTAACGCGCCCGCGGACTCGAGTTCGACCAACGGCGCTGCCGACTGGACGGGGCCGCACCGCCGGACTGCGTCGTCACGCTCCAAGACGACTTCGAGGATAGTGTTCTGGCCAACGACTGGAGCGAGTGAAACGCCAATCAGGGCATGCCCGTCGAATCGGGCGGTCGACTGACCTTTGAGCTCGATCCCGTGGAGGGGGCGGAGGTGGGTCTGTCGGCCGGAGACACGGCACCCATGTTGGGTGGATACGCGATGGTGCAGGTCGTCGAGTTTCCTGCCGACGGTACCGATCAGATCATGCTGACCGTTGATTCCGGCGATTGTCGAAGTGGGCTCGTCGTGAGTGAGGATCAGGTGATCGCCACGACGGACGGGGGGCAGCCGATGGACTCCAACGCCTACGATCGTACACTACCGCTTTGGCTACGGTTGCTGCTGTTGCCCGATACGATCCACTACCAGGTCTCGACCGATGGAGTCACGTGGACCGAGGTTGAGAGCAAGCCTGCCTGCGATCTTTCGAATGCGCGGCCCTTCTTGCTGGCGAGGGAGGGCGATACCGTCGACGGAGCGACGAGCATGGCGGTCGAGTCATTCGAGCGCTGCGATCCTCAATAGCCAGCCCTGATGCAGGAGTGGCGCGGTCGCCACATCGCTCCTCGTGGGCTATGCCTTTGTCGCTCATTCATTCTTCCCATCCATTCACTCAGATTGGAACTTTTGGGTCGAAGATGGCACGAAAGACGTCCTGGCGTCGACAGCGAGCATGCCGGATCATCATGTTGAGCGCGGGCCTGGATCTTCGCCTCCGAGCGATGGCTCGCGGGTCTGCACGTGACTCATGCTCAAGGGGATGCTCGATGACCAACTTGGTCCACGACGAGGATGGTGCCTATCTCTTCACTCGATTTCCTCTTGGATCTGAGCCCTGCCTGTCGATCGCAGCGGCGAAGTCGCGAATTCAGCACTGGGTCGAGGATGCCTCGCGCTGCGCCGCGCTTCGGCGAGCACTAGCGGCCGGGGCATGGCCTCGCGATCCGGGAGATCTCTGCGCGGATGATCTGGGCCGTTACATCATTTCACGGGTCTCGGCGGGGCAGCTATATCTTTGTCGTGTTGCCGGGCCCTGGTCTACGATGAAACCGTCGGTTGGGCCTCTAGACGAGATGCCGCTGGCCATTGGTGACAACGCAAGCGGCTTGGATCACGAAGGTGAATCCGACGAGATTCTCGTAGTCGATCCTTGTGACTTCGATCGAGTCACCATCAAGTGTTCTCATATGCCCGATCCAGATCCCTGGGGGAATCGCAAGATGGCTGATGGCGCGCAGTTTTGGTGGGAGCGCGGCACGGCCAAGAACAACCTGCGGCAGGTCCAGGGGCGTCCATACGGAGAAGTGATCGAGGTGGTGGCCGGAGCGGTTCGATATCCCGACAAGATCTCGATATCGCTCGACGGTGGTCCCGGCTACACCTGCTCTCACAACCATCCGCGAATTACCATCACTGAAGAACGCAGCAAGGAAGCGCTGGTCTTCGAGGGGAAGACAACGGCCGAGTTCGAGGCGAAGTCACGCGAGCTCTTGCCCGTGCTCTCCAATCCTACCGGCCTTCAGTTATTGTCGTTTTTCTACTTTCCGGATGGTACGAGCAATACCTATGTGGTCGAGGTCGAAGCGTGCGGGTGTCGTAGTACAGCGGGCGACGGCGTGGGCCGTAGTCGACACGAGGTCCTGGCGCGCCCCATAGATCTATATAAGCTCTCGTTGAGCCTCCCCGCGCTGAAGAAGACGACGTACGAGAAGTCGGCCGGAATCTCCGACCGCCTCTCGCTGGTGACCGCTGAAGAGCGTACGGTCGAAAAAGGGCTGGGCTGGTCGGAGTCTGATCGGGAGAAGACGACGACCAAGAAAGCGAGCGAGAAACACCTGCTTTCGCCAAAGCAGATCACCGCTCCACAGGTAGAACAAGATGATGTCCATCCCCTGGTGGAGGCGGCCAGGAGCTTCAAGTTCGAACGCGACGGCGAAGACATCAAGGGTACGGAAGCCATCGGCGAATTCATCTACACGCTGATCGAAGCCGAGAAGCAGCTCAAGGAGATCTCGGACTTCATCAGGGATTTTCAGCCCCAGGTCGGGTGGAAATTCGTCTACGAGCTCGAGTTGTTCAAGGGGGAGCTATCGTGCGAGTGGGGCTTCAAGGAGTGGGAGGACCACACCGTCTATCGCTGGTGGGCACTCGAGGTTGCGATGACCCTCATCGCGTTCAAGGCCGAGGTTCGCTTCGGGGCTGGTTTTCGGGTCTGCGGTTGCACGATAGAGTGCTTCGTTTTTGGCAATTTCTCCATCGACGCAAAGCTCGGTCTGTCCGCAGAGGCCTCGCCCGAGGATCCAAAGCCGTTCGAATCGGTCATCTCCAGCGAGTCCAAAGGAGAGCTCGGCCTGCGCTCTCGCCTGGGGGGGGACTGGGCCCACGCCGAGGGGAAACTCGTCGTGAGTATGAAATTCACCGCCAAGGTTCAGCTCTCGACCAAGGAACCCCTTCACATCGACTGGCGTATCGACTACGGCGGCATATACTGCCATGTCGTTGGTCACGTGAAGTGGGTGGGGGCGATCGATCGCAAGTGGAAGGTCGCCGAAGAGAAGAAGCCGTTGACGTATGGCAGCATTCCCGCGCGCGACAAGCCGTCCCCGCCAGCAACCGCCGGGTGAGCTCGCCCCGATCGTGCGATTACACCCGTGATGGATGGAAGGTTCCGTGAGTACACCCTGCTTCTACCTCGACGTGCATATCCGTGGCTACGACGCGGAGGTTTTCATCAATGGCGCTCCGATCCTGCGATCGCATCAGAGCCACGCGATCAGGGCCTCGCCTGCGGTCAGTGAGTGGGTGGTCCAAGGCCGCAACGAGGTTCGGGTCGTCATCGAGCCTTCCCCTGGAGGTGACCAACCCCCCGGCTCAGGGGACGACAGTTCGGCGTCCGAGCCTCCCCTGGTGCGTGTAGCCTTGTGCGAGGGGGAGGTCGGAGAACTGGTAGAGCCCGGGCAGGAGCGTGAGCTCGCGGTGCTCGATGGTCAGCCTCCGCCCGATGATTCGCTTGCGCACGATCAGGCGCTCACCGTGTCGCTCTCACACCCGTGGGGGCGTTGGCGCTGGGAAGATGGCGTGGTCTTCGATCCTGTCGACGCCGCCGAGCGCGCTGAACTTACCTCGTTCCTTTCCGGTATCGTCTCATCCGTCGCGGCGAACCAGCTGGACCCACTCCTTGACGCGAGTCGGATCAACTTCGAAGAGGTCGCACCGTGCTATGAGTTCTCCCCGGCGGCCGCACGTTCGCGCCTGCCGTCGGCGTGGTCCGAGATCGTCTCTTTGCCGGGGTGGGCGCTGGCGCCGTTCGATCCTGAGGAGCTCGAGCTACGTCGGTGCTGTGGCGGTCGGGTCCTCGAACCTCGCACTCGGACTGGAGAGCCGATCTTGCGCCAGGTGAGCGTATCGGAGGGGCCACGCTGGATGTTCCCGATGTTCCTCTCGCGACTCGACGGGCGGCTCGAGATCGTGCGCTGATCCGGGGCGCCGTGGGCCGAGCTCGCCTCGCCAAGTGCGGGCTGGTCAGCGAGATCCAGCGTCAGTCTCCGGGATTGCCATCGACCGGTGGCCAGTTTCCAGCCCGAAGCGTGGGTCAAAAGGACTCGTGCCAGCTCGCTCAGCCCATGTCCGGGTTGGGGTTGCGGCGATTGCCGTCCTCTGCGGGGAGGGTCAGCTGGAGCGTCGCTCGCACAAAGCCATCGTCATCGGCCTTCAGATCGGCCGCCCCGGCGAGCGGGTCTTGGTCTTCGAACACGAGGCCCGCCTCGACTAGCCTGTGGTGGAGCGCGTCGAGCTCGGAGCGGGCGATCTCGAAGCGATAGGTGAGCATCCGGTTGGAGTACTCGTGCATATCTTCCAAGATCACCCCGCAGGCGTTGAGCACGTCGTTGGTCGCGGGGAGCACCTCGTGCCGGGGAGCACGAGTATGGGCACGGAGCTGGAGCAGGCCGGGCATCGGCATGGGCGCGCTCATCATGCCATGTCGGTTGGGCGCCGGGGTCGAGCCTCGCGGCGACCCGGAGCGACGGGGTTCCCTCGATATCCTCGTCGCTCCGAGTCGCCGGCGAGTACTCGGGAACAGGCGCGATGAGCCATCTCGGCATGTTCCTCCAGCGCCGGTCCGGGTGGTCATCGGGACAGTTGCGTCTGTTCCTTACCCCTGTCTTGGCCACGGTCGGGGTCGAGTTGTGAACAAAAATGCCGCGTGGTCGTGGTGAGTCTCGGCAGAGGCCGTCGCCCCGGTCGAGAATGCTTCGATCCATCGGCTTGATCGCCGGGTGCGTGATGGTTGGTACGACTCCGGCGAGTGCTAAAGGAGATCCTCGGTGAGTGCCTCGCCCGTAAGAATGAACGGGACGATGCTCGGTCAACGCGTTGGTCCCCCCACCCTTGCCGCGATTTGCGCACCGGGTTCCCACGATGCCGAGATCTTGTTCCGAGCGACCGCTTCACTTCGTGTCGCAAACCCTGGAGCGCGTGAGCACCGCCTCGCCGTGGACCGAACCGGTGTCGCCTGACAGACTCGTCCCGCGCTAGCATGCCAAGGCGTGCCTCCACGAGAACCCAGCGCACCGGTGCAGACCACGGCTCCGTTGCGGCGCTCAGCGCACTCTACCCGTTCGGACGCCTACTTCTCGGCCGACGTCGAGACCGACGGTCCGATCCCGGGCCCCTTCTCCATGCTGTCGTTCGCGCTGGTATTCGCCGGGCGGTTCGACGGAGATGTCTTCTCCCGACCGGAGTCGTACGAGGAGCGCTTCTACGCGGAGCTGAAGCCGATCTCATCCGACTTTGAGCCCGAGGCGCTCGCGATCAATGGGCTCGATCGTGACGCCCTCATCGCGAACGGCCGCGCCCCGCAGGAGGCGATGACTGAGGCGGCCACATGGATCCGTAGTGTGGCCGGAGGAACGCGACCGGTCCTTGTTGCCTACCCGCTGAGTTTCGATTGGACCTGGCTGTACTGGTACTTCGTCCGCTTCTCGGCCGACGGCTCCCCGTTCAGACACTCGAGCTGCTTCGACATCAAGACCGCGTTTGCCGTCAAGGGCCGGCTCCCCGTCGCCTCCGCCGGACGCAGCAGTCTGTTCGCCCGTCTAAGACCGCAGCATCCACACACGCACCACGCCGTTGATGACGCCATCGAGCAAGCGGAGATCTTCGCCAATCTCTTCGAGTGGGACATCCGCGGTGGGTGACCTACTCGACCAACGCAGAGTAGCGGCAAGCCAACGAATAGCCGACCTCGAGGAGCACTTGGCGGACGCCAAGAGGTACGCGGGCGATAGGGGGTGTGTGTACCTGACCGGCTCGTTTGCTCGGGGCGAAGCGAGCCTGCACAGCGATCTCGACTTGTTCATCGTTGGTCAGACCGACGATGAGGGCCGTAGGCTCCTGAGCAATCTCGATGAGATCTGCCTCAAGGCCGAGTTGATCAAGGCTTGCAAGCAGACCAGGTTTCCCGAGTTCTCTGGTGATGGTGAGTGGCTCGAGCACTACACTGTAAAGAGCCTCGTCGACGCGCTTGGTTGGCCGGACGACGATGCGAGCAACACTTTTACCGCGCGCATGCTCTTGCTTCTGGAGAGCAGGCCCCTGCTGGGTAACGCAGTCTACAGCTCCGCGCTCGACGAGGTCATCGCGAAGTACTGGGTGGACTACGCGGACCATGCGGACGACTTCATGCCGTCGTTTCTCGCGAACGACATCCTCCGCATGTGGCGAACCTTCTGTGTCAACTACGAGGCTCGCACCCAGCGAGATCCTCCGCGGAAGAAGGCGAAACGCAAGCTCAAGAACTACAAGCTCAAACACAGCCGGCTGCTGACCTGCTATTCGGGCCTTGCGTACTTACTGGCTGTTCACCAAACTCGCGGAACGGTTACCCCGCTCGACGTGAAGGAAATGGCCGGTCTAACTCCGACCGAGCGGCTCGAACGCTTGCCCACGGGTACAGACATCAAGGTGGGTCCCCATGTCGATCGCCTCATTCACCAGTACGAGCGCTTTCTCCAGCAGACCGACAAACCCGAATCTGAGCTCGTGGATCTATTTGTCGATGCGAACAAGAGCGCAATGCTGCGCGCGGAAGCGAGCGAGTTCGGGAACTCGATGTTCATATTATTGACAGCGATCGGGAGCGGGAGCGCCTTATACCGAATGCTCGTGGTGTGACCTGCTCGTGCCTCTGGGCGCGGGCTCGCTCCAAGGATCACGACGGCTTCGGCGCGGGCTCGGGTGCGTCGGTGAGCGACGGGGTCGGCTCCTCCACCCCGACCAGCCGGGCCTTGCTGCACGCGACCGCACGGGCGGCGGCGAAGAGATCGCCGGGATCACCAGCTCGACCGCCAGCGCGCCTCCGGGCCTCGAGGTGATCGAGCAGCCGCTGCCGCGCCGGGGCATAGCCGTCCCATAGTTGGTGCCAGTGATGCCGAGGTCAATGGGAGCGGGTCGGACCAACGCTCTCGGAACCCTTGGCCTTCGAATCCGCGAGTGGATTCGCCCCTATCTGCTCGTGCGGCACTCCGCATCATGCAAAATGCGTGATCTTGAACACCAAAGCAGGTTCGAGAAAACCAACAAACCGGCGTAACAACATCGGAGGTCTGGGGACAGATAGCACGGAGAGCCCGTGGCGAATGCTTGGTGGGGCCACGTGTTCACCGACCTAGTTCCTATTACCCACAATCTCTGCCGCAACGACAGTTTCCTGGGATCCGATGATGCGAAACCGAAACTCATTGGGCTCGGCCTTGCTCGCGTACAGCGTGTTGACGTTGACCGCGTGCCAGGAACAAGAGCCTCCGACGACACTCCCCAGCGACGATGGTGATAGTGGTGGCAGTGGCAGTGGCAGTGGCAGTGGTGGTGCCGAGCAGTCCGCGGGCACTCCCGACCCCAGTCCGCTGTCGCGACTCACGACCGAACAGTACAAGAACACTGTGCTCGACCTGTTTCCGGGCGTCGAGATGCCGTCGCTGTTGTTCCCCCCGCAGCTGGAGGCCGAGGGGGGATTCGAAAACAACGCGACCTTCAACAGCGCCTCGGGGCCGCTCGTCGACGCATACAACCGCGCGGCGATCGCCGTCTCCGAGGAAGTCACGTTCGATCTCGGCTGCAACCTCGGTGACGACGCCTGCGCGCATGGCTATATCGCCCAGCTCAGCGAACGCACCTGGCGTCGGCCGATTGAGCCGAGCGAGCTCGAGACGCTGATCGCCGACTACGACCGCTGGGCAGCCAGCCACGGTGCCGACACGGCCATGCGCTTGACGATTCAGTCGCTACTGCAGTCACCGGATTTCATCTACTTCCCGCGCTTCGGCGAGGCGATGTCCGAAGGCGCGAGCGCGAGCGTGCCGCTCAGCTCGTGGGAGATGGCCTCGCGCCTTTCGTACTTCCTGTGGAACACGATGCCCGACGACGAGCTCTTCACGCTCGCGCGCGAGGACGGGCTGCGCGAGCGCGACGTCGTCATCGCCCAGGCCTGGCGCATGCTCAGCGAGCAGCGCGCGCGTACGGCTGCGATCAACCTCCACCGCCAACTGTTCGATCTGGACGAGCAGGGCGCCATCGACTTCGAGTACTACGCCCCACAGATCGGCGGCGACTCGGATTTCTACTACCTCGAGTACCTCCCGGAGGTTCGCTATGAGCCCGACGTATTCGTCATGCAGCACATCTTCGAGGGCGAGGGCACCCTGGCCGCGCTGCTGACCTCTAACCGGGCGTGGGTCACGGCAAATACCGCGGAGCTCGCCTACGGTGTCGAGGTTCCAGCGGACGCCCCCTCGGTCCGTTATGTTGCGCCCGACGAGCCGCTCGTCGACTTTGAAGGCCTGGGCGTGTGGCAGCGCGATTACTACGAGGTCGAGCTCAATCCCGCTCAGCGCGCCGGTCTGTTCACCCTCGCCGGTTTCCTCAGCAGCAAGTCCAACCCCCGCGACCCCTCGCCGGTCAAGCGCGGCGTCATGCTCCTCGAACGCCTCCAGTGCGTCCACCTCTCGCCGCCCGGCGACGTTCCACCGATCGAAGAGATCGAGGACGCGATGCCCCGGACCAATCGCGACAAGTACATCATGCACAGCGAGGCCCCGGCGTGCGTGGGCTGCCACCAGCAGATCGACGGGCTCGGGTTCACCTTCGAGAACTACGACTCGCTCGGGGCCTGGCGCGACACCGACAACGGCTATCCCGTCGACGCCAGCGGGGCCCTGGTCGGCACCGACAACGATGGCCCAGTCAACAACGCCGTCGAGATGATGGATCGCCTGGCCCAAAGCCGCACGATCCATGACTGCTATGTACGTCAGCTATTCCGCCACTCCTTCGGTCGCAACGAAGACGTGGTCGTCGATGGGCCGACTCTCGAGTTTCTCCAAGAGGGCTTTTGGCAGTCCGGAGGCGACATCCCCGAGCTGCTCGTCAATATCGCCGCGAGCTACGAATTCCGTCACCGAGAGGTTTTTCAGCCATGAATCGTCGCACATTCTTGTCCGCCCTCGGCCTGACCTCGGGTGCCTTGATGCTTCCTTCGCTCGGTCGCCGGGCCAGCGCTGCGCTCGGCGACGTACCCAAGCGGGTCATCTTCCTCATGACCCAGCACGGGACCTGGTACCCCGACTGGGCCTTCAACCCTGGCGGCTTGCCCGACGACCAAAACTGGACCCTCGACCTATCGGGGACCACCCCCGACGAGTGGAGTCAGGCTCTCCTGCCGCTTTACCCCATGCGGGACAAGGTCACGATCGTCGACGGGGTCTCGCTCGCGTCCGGCGAAGCTGACCCGGCCGGGATCCTGCGCCATGAGATCGGCCAGGTACACTGCCTGTCCGGCGCCATGGTCGAGCTCGTGTCCGGCGTTCCGGTGTCCTCGGTCCCGACCATCGATCAGATCATCGCCAACCAGATCGCTCGCCCCGATCGCCTGCGCTCGATCGAGATCGGCATCGGCGAGCCGCCCTTCATCGTCAACTACCGTGATCGCCTCCAGCTCCTCCCGGCCGAGAACCGCGCCGAGGCCGTATGGGAGCAGCTGTTCGGCCTCGTTGGCGGTGGCGCCTCGTCGCTGATCGGTGAACAGTCTGCGATCATGGATCGCGTCCACGAGCGTTACACGGCTCTCGCCCCCCGCTTGAGCAGCGAGGACCGGGCCAAGGTCGAGCTCCATCGCGACCTCGTGGCCGACCTCGACGCAAAGATCGAGGGCATGCTCGACGCCAATTGCACAGCGCCGGCCACCCCGGGCATGGAACTGGGGTACGCCGAGAGCTTCACCGCCAACGTCGAGATGCTGCGCGTGGCGATGTCGTGCGACCTCGTGCGCGTCGCGACCATTCACCTCGGGGACATCCCCTCCGACCTCATCGGCTACCCCGGAGCCAACCTCCACGACGACTATGCCCACCGAGTCTACCTCGACCCCGGCGCCGCCCAGGCGATGACCGACTGGACGGCCTACCACTCGACCCAGCTCGCCGAGCTGATGAGTGCGTTCGATGCCGTCCCGGAGGGCGAAGGAACGATGCTCGACAACACGCTGATCGTCTGGGTCGGCGAGCTCGGCGATGGAGCGCACGGCTTCGACAAGTGGCCCTGCGTACTCGCCGGCGGCGAGGCCTGGCGCAACGGGCGGTTGCTCCACTACCCGCGCGACCTTCCGTTTCGCACCTGGTCGTGGGACGAAAACTACCTACCCACGACCGGGCGCCCTCACCAGGAACTGCTCAACTCGATCGCTCGGGCGTTCGAGGTGCCGGGAACCGACGGTGCGGGGTACTGGCGCGCGCCACTGCTCTCCATCAGCGACAGCGAGGGCAACACGATCGACTGCGGTGGCGTGCTCGAGGGGCTGTTCTCATGAATGGCGTCACGCGAACCCTGGGTCTGGGCTTGGCCTTCCTCTCGCTCGCCTGTGGTAGCAAACCGGAGGACGTCGAAGGCACCGGGGGCACCGGGGGCACCGATGCCGCCGTCGACACCGGCGATACCGGCGATACCGGCGATACCGGCGATACCGACGAGTGGGCCGGCGGCGAGATCCCGTCCAACGACGACTCCACTTCCGGTGCTGGTGGAGATGATGGCAATAGCGGGGAGGATGTCGGGGGCAACGAGGAGGACGACATCGCGATATGGCTCGGTAGGATCGAGCGTGTAAACAACCAGCTCGGCGACGGCACGGGCGAGTTTTTCTCGGTCACGACCAGCGGCAACATTTCATGCGGGCTGAACTGGACGATGACCCTGATGAGCGAGCCACAAGACTGCAGCGCCTGCGAGTTCGCAGCCGAGGTCGAGGTCGGCGAGGTCGAGGTCGAGGTCGGCACCAACTGCACCAGCTACGGGATCGATCCCGACAACTTCACCGGCACCCGCATCGCCGTGGGCTACGGCGGTGGCGCGGACCTGTGGATGCGCCAGGACGACGAGTGGGTCATGCAAGTGCAAGGCTACGCCGAGGTGTCCGTCGACGCGTTCATCTTCGAACTCGATATCCCTGTATCTGGTTCAAAGAGCTGATGTCGGCGTACTTTTGGGGGGGAGGTCGGTGCGTAGCACGAAGCATGTAACCTCGATGAGACGTATTCGAGAAGTTGCGCGGGCTCGGTCCGAGGATTACGACGGCTTCGGCGCGGGCTCAGGTGCATCGGTGAGCGACGGGGTCGGCTCCTCCACCCCGACCAGCTGGGCCTTCCCGCGCGCGACCGCCAGCGCCCGGGCGAACCGCACCTCGGCCTCGCGCTCGTCCACCGAGTCGGCCAGGTGCCACTGCGCCACCACGCGCTCGCGATCGATGTCGAGCAGGACATACCCGCGTCGCCGCAGCTCGAGCCACTTGATGTGCGGGTGAGCATCCTGCACCGATCGCTCCCGAGCCTGTGCGTCTTGGGGTCGCACGGGCGGCGGCGAAGAGATCGCCGGGGTCACCAGCTCGACCGCTAGCGCGCCCCGGCCGGTCACCGGGTCGTAGCCGCGCCCCCAGGGATCGGCGGCGACCTCTAGCCCCCACGAGCTATGGATATCTCCGGTCAGGACCACCACGTCGTCGATGGCCCGGGCCTCGAGGTGGTCGAGCAGCCGCTGTCGCGCCGGGGCATAGCCGTCCCACATGTCCACGTTGACCCAGTCCCCCAGCGCGCGGGGTCGCATGTGGCCCAGCAGCACCTGCTGACCCAGTACCCGCCACGCGACCCCGTCGGTCTTCGAGCGCTCGAGCTGACGGGCGAGCCAGGCCTCCTGGGGAAACCCGAGCAGCGTGCGGCGAGGATCGGCGATCGTGGCCTCGAAGCCTTTGACCTTGGCGTCGGCCTGCTGGTCGCGGCCCTCGACGCGAGTGTCGAGCATGACCAGGTCGAGCAGATCGCCAAAGCGGAACTGGCGGTAGATCTGTCCGCTCGGGGTGGTAGGGAGCTCGCGGATCGGCATCCACTCGCGGTAGGCCTGGACAGCCATGGCGCGACGCAGCGCCCAAGATCCCTCGTCGGGCTGGTGATTCTGCGCTCCCCCTACCCACGCGTCGTTGGTGAACTCGTGATCGTCCCACACCGCGATCATCGGGTGCTGACGGTGCAGTTCCTGTAAGTCCGGGTCGGTCTTGTAGATCGCGTGCCTCGCGCGGTAGTCGGCCAGGGAGACGATCTCGCGGTCGGGGGGGTCGGGCACACGGCCCAGGGCGGTGCCGTCTCCGTAGATCCCGTTGGCCATCTCGTAGAGGTAGTCGCCCAGGTGCAGCACCGCGTGGAGATCGTGGCGCCGGGCGATCGCCCCGTAGGCGTTGAAGTAGCCGTAGGGGTAGTTGCTGCATGAGGCGTAGGCCAGGCGAAGGCGCGAGACTTCGGCCGACGGCAGGGTCCGCGTGCGCCCGACCACCGAGCGAACCCCCGCGGTCTCGAAGCGGTAGTAGTACGCTTGGCCCGGCGTAAGCCCGGCAACATCGACCTTGACCGTGTGATCACGGGCCGCGGTGGCGAGGGCCCGACCTCGCGTGACCACCCGGCGGAGCGCTGGGTCTTCGGCGAGTACCCAGTCAACCTCGACCTGTGCATCGAGCGAGGAGGGGGTGACCCGTGTCCACAGGATCACCCGGTCGGCGAGAGGATCGCCGCTGGCCACTCCGTGGAGGAATGCGGCGCCCGATGGCGAGCGATCGAGGGGCGGCCGGGCGGCGGCCGAAGCCGACGGTGGTACCGGGGTCGAGCTCGTGGTCCGGCAGGCGGTCCAGCCGAGGGCCGAGCTTCCGAGGAGGAGGTCGCGGCGACGCACGGCGGAATGATGCCGGATGGCCGAGGTTTCGGCCCAGGCCCATCGATGGAGAGAGTCGCGCAGATCGGCCGCTAAGTGCTGCGATCAGTGTTCTAAATTGAACTTGAATTCAAGTTCAATTTTTGATTCACTCGTCGTCGTGGATCCTGAGCTCGATCCTTCGCCCCGCCGGGTGCCGCGACAAAAGCGGGCCAAGCACAAGCGCCGGGCGTTGCTCGTGGCCGCCGAGCAAGAGTTTGCGGAGCGCGAGTATCCGGAAGTGACCACCAAGACGATCGCGGCTCGGGCCGGGGTCTCAGCGGGCACCTTCTATCAGTACTTCGAGAGTAAGGATCACATCCTCCGCGAGGTGTGGAAGATCCGCTTGGCGATCTTCACCGACCAGATCGTCGACCAAGACGGCGGCTTGCCCGGAGGGTCGGCCCCTCTATCGATAGGCGAGCACATTCGCCAGAGCATCGCGTTGACCTACCGATTTCACGCCGACAACCCCCGGCTGCACGGCACGATCACCCACCGGCGCGCGCTCGATCCCTTGCTCGAGCAGATGGCCGCGGCTGGCGATCGCATCATCTTGGAGCGGGTGACCAAGGCCGTCCGTCACTGGGGGATCGCCAGCGCGGAGGAGGTGGCCTTCGTCATCGTCTCGATGGCCGAGGGGCTGGTCCACCGCCAGGTCTTCGGCGAGGCCACCATGCCGCACGAGCGGGTCATGGAGCAGGGGGCCGAGATGATCACGCGTTATCTCGAGCGCCTGTGCTCGCGAGGTCCCAAGGCACGAGGTCCCAAGGCACGAGATCCCGATGCCCGAACTTCCAAGGACGGAGGAGTCTCATGAGTCAGTCGTGGGACGTTTTGATTCGAAACGCCACGATCTTCGACGGCAATGGGGGTCCTCCTCTGCGGGGCGACATCGCCATGGCCGACGGGCGGATCGCCGAGCGAGGGCCGCGGCTCGACCCGACGCGAGCGGCGAGGGTGATCGACGCCACTGGGCTGTGGGCGATGCCCGGCTTGGTCGATGTCCACACGCACTACGATCTCGAGCTCGAGCTCGCCCCGGGGCTGGTCGAGTCGGTGCGCCACGGGACCACGACGGTGGTCATCTCCAACTGCTCGCTGGGCCTGGCGTTCGGGGCCCAGCGGGGCCCCAAGAGCAACGGCGAGAGCAACGGCGAGAGCAACGGCGATTCCAGCGACGACCCCATCGATAATTCCATCGACCCTATCGTCGATTGCTTCGCCCGCGTGGAGAACATGCCCAAGCGGGTGATCCGCAAGGCGGCCGACCGGGCGACGTGGTCTCGGTCGGGCGAGTACCTCGAGCACCTCGACCAGCTGAACCTGGGGCCCAACGTCGTCCCCATGATTCCCCACTCGATGCTGCGGATCGCGGCCATGGGCTTTACCGACAGCATCCGTCGCGACCCCACGCCGGACGAGCTGCGCCGGATGCAGCACTTGCTCCGCCAGGGTCTGGACGAAGGGTACGCGGGGCTGTCGACCGATGCCCTGCCGTTTCACTACCTGGCCAACGATCCCAACCGGCGGCGAAAGGTCCCCACGCAGTACGCCCGCTACCGCGAGCTGGCGGCGCTGACCGGCGTGGTGCGAGAGCTCGACCGGGTGTGGCAAGCCACGCCAGCCAAAGATCGCCCCCTGGTGATGCTGCGGACGCTGCTGCTGACCAGCGGCCGCCTGTTTGGTCGCCCCCTTCGCACGACGGTGGTGGCGGCCCTCGACGTGGTGACCAATCGGCTCCTCGCCCCGCTCGCATTGTTGTTGGCATGGTTGCTCAACTCGTGGCTGGTTCGCGGTCGCTTCACGCTCCAGGCGCTGCCCGCCCGCTTCAAGGTCTGGTCGGACGGGATCGTCACCCCCATCGCCGAGGAGATCCCCGAACTTCGCGAGCTCAACGAGCCTGATCTCGAGGACCGCGAGGGCCGTCGGCAGATCCTCGGCGACCCCGAGTTCGTGGCGCGCTTTTGTGCCATGTGGAACCGTGGCAAGCGAGGCTTTGGCCTGGCTCGGCTACGCCGGGTGCTGCGAGTCGAGGACTACGCGTTCAGCCGCTCGCTCGACGACATGGTGATCGATCGATGCCCGGTGACCGCTTGGGAAGGCATGACCCTGGCCGCTGTCTACGAGCGATTGCGGCGCTCGTCGGCCCAGAGCACAGACGGGAAGGCAGACGGGAGCACAGACGCGCAGGTGGATCCGCCGGGGCTGCACCCCGGCGAGCGAGAGATCCTGGCCGAGCTGCCCACGCCGTTCCCCGACGAGGCGCACTTCCTGCTCCGCCTGCTGGCGACCTTCGACACCGATCTTCAGTGGTATACGGTCACCGCCAACGCCGATCCGGTCAAGATGCGGCGGATACTCATGAATCCTCGGCTCATGCCCGGGTTCAGCGACTCGGGCGCCCATCTGACGAACATGGCGTTCTACGACGTCAACCTTCGGGCCCTGAAGATCGCTCGAGAGGGAGGAGATCGCGACGTGGGAACCATGGTCCGGCGCCTCACCCGGCAGCCGGCCGAGCTCTTTGGGGTGGACGCGGGCTCCCTGGAGGTCGGCGGCCAGGCCGACGTGGTGCTCGTGGATCCCGATGCGCTCGCGGCGTACGACGGCGAAGCGAATGTGCAGCGAATTCATCGGGCCGAGTTCGAGCACACCCAGCTGGTCAATCGTTCCGACGGCGTGGTGCGGGCGGTGTTCATCGCGGGGGTGTCCGCGTGGGAGAACGGGCGGCCTTCCGAAGCGCTGGGTCGCACCAAGCTGGGTCGGCGGCTGAGCCCCGGGCGCGGCGCATGAGCTCAAGCCCAACCTCTGAGCCATCCTCCGAGGGTCGAACCATGATCACGGCACGACAGTGGTACGAGCACCCGAGCTACATCGAGCACGCAGGTCACTTGATCTTCTACAAGGACGAGGGTTCTGGTGAGCCCATCGTCTTGCTGCACGGCTTCCCCACCTCGTCGTGGGACTGGTACAAGCTGTGGCCCCGCCTCACCGCGCGCTACCGGTGCGTGGCCTTCGATTTTCTGGGCTTCGGGTACTCCGACAAGCCTCGGCGGCATCGCTACACGATGCACGAGCAGGCGGACATCACCGAGGCGGTGATCGAGCGAGCAGGGCTGCGGGCGTTCAAGCTCGTCGCGCACGACTACGGGGTCACCGTGGCCCAGGAATTGCTCGCGCGACAGGCCGAGGGGGCGCGGGCACGCTACGAGATCGAGTCGGTGGTCTTGTTCAACGGCGGGTTGTTCCCGGAGACGCACCGGGCTCGGCTTATCCAGAAGCTCCTGCTTGGCCCTCTGGGGCCCGTCTTGAACCGGGTGCTCGGCTTCTCGCGGTTCTCCAAGAGCCTGTCGGCGGTGTTCGGGGCGGACACGCAGCCGAGCGAGTATGAGCTCGCGGAGTTCTGGCGCCTACTCAATCATTCTTCTGGGGGCGCTGGGGGCCTCGGGGGCGCGAGGGTCACCCACGCGCTGATCCGCTACATGAGCGACCGCAAGGAGCATCGCGAGCGCTGGGTCCGGGCGCTCCGGCAGAGTGCTGCACCGATCCGGCTGATCAATGGCTCGGTCGATCCTGTTTCGGGCAAGCACCTGGTCGATCGGTATCGGGAGATCATCGATCCCGAAGCCGATGCGATCGATCTGCCCACGATCGGGCACTACCCGCAGGTCGAGGACCCCGAGGCCTGCCTTGCGGGCTTGTTCGGGTTCACGGCGGGAGGCTATGCCGAGTAAACCACCAAGCGTGGCGCGGCCTACCTCGCAGAAGTCGGCCGCCGGGTCTACGCACGATCGTACAGCCGGCGGGAGTACTGGGCCGGGGTCGAGCCGACGAACGCCTTGAAGTGCTTGATGAAGTGCGCCTGGTCGAAGTAGCCCAGCTCGACCGCCAGCTCGGCCCAGTCCACGGGCTCCTTGCGCTCGAGCCGGGCGAGCGCCTCGTGGAGACGATAGCGCAGCAGGATCCACTTGGGGCTGACCCCCACGGTGCGTCGCATCAGCCGCTGGAGCGAGCGCGGTCCGAGACCGGCGAGCCGAGCCAGAGCCTCCACCGTCTTCACCGAGGGGTCGACCTGCACGCGCTCGACCAGGTCTCGGGCCCGCTGCGCCGGCGCCGGCAAGCAGGGCCGGAGCGCGCGCAGGAATTGCTCGGCTTGCTCGCACAGCGCATCGTCGTCGTCGGTGGCCTGCGCGGCGTCGACATACCGGCGTGCGGGAGGTCCGAACATCTGGCCCATGGGGATCGTGCGACCCGTGAGCTCGCTTATCGGCTGCTCGGTGAACGCCGCGAAGGCCCCGGGTCGCAGCTTGATCCCCAACACCCGGCCCCGGCCCTCGAGCACCCGTTCAAAGCGGCCCTCGACCACGCCCACGACCTCGGCGCGACCGGTCTCCACCACAAGGTGGACCGTGGGGTGGGGGAGCACGTACTGCCGCATGGGGGGGCGATCCGTCAGATCCCACCGCACCAACCAAAAGTGCTCGACCAGCGGGTGGAGGTCCGTGCCGGGGTGGTAGCGGCGTAGCTCGACGGGACCCGATGGCCCCGCGATCACGCCCCGTGGAGGATCCCGCTTGAACGTGGCCATCGTCGGCGTGAGATCGAGGCTCACATCGATGCCGACCGCCGTCCAGGGGCCCAGTCAGCCCCCGCCGACCCCAGCTCGCCCCGTCGATCCTCCGGTGTCGACCGTCCGAAAGGCTCAGCGGCCCCACGACAGCGGCTGCTCCAGCCGCCCCAGATCCACCTCGGCGCCGTCTTTCATGATGACGTAGGGGCGATCCTCGAAGTAGAGCTGGCCGTTGCCGTCATGCTCGATGATCTGCAGGGCCCCCATGCCGTAGCCCATCGGACCTCGGGAGTAGTAGTGAGCGTCGAGCTCGTAGGGGAAGGCCGTGGGTGTACCCTTGATGGTGAAGCACTCGGGCCCGTAGCCCGTGGTCACATCCTGGTAGAGCGTGCCGCCGGAGGGTAGATCGCGGCTAGCGTAGTACGCATGGCCAGACTTGCCGTCGCGAATGTGGAAATCGACGTCGTTGGAGTCGGTCTCCCAGGTCATCACGAAGCGGGTCGATGCGCGGGTAGAGATCCCGACGCGAGCGTCGGCGGCTCGCTGCCGGATCTCGGTTGCTCGCTCGGGCTCGGCGTGGAGCCACGCCGCGGTGAGCAGCGCCGCATCTTCACGGAGGATCTGGTCGACCCCGGCAAAGCGCCCCGAGGGGTAGTCGTGCTTGATCCCGGTTACGATCGCCTCGAAGGCTTGCTCGTGCCGGCCGACCCGCGCCAGCGCGAAGGCCAGCATTCGGTGGCTCGAGGGGTGATCGGGTCGCTGCTCGACCGCTTGGGTGTAGGTGTCGATGGCCATCCACAACGCAGAGCCCCCCAGCGCTTCGAGGCGAGAGCCCGCGTGGCGTCGCAGGTCGGCGCGTGCGGGGAATAGATCGATGAGCGAGCCATAGGCCCGGGCGGCGGCTTGGATCTTGCCCTGGGCTTCGAGGATCTCCCCTAGGGCGATGTGGGCGAGTATGTCTCCGGGGGCTTGCTCGTTCCATGTCAGGGCGAGGGTGAGGGCCTGGTCGGCGTGACCCTCGTCTAGCGCATTCATCACGTCGAACATGCGTCCTTCGTAGGGGCTGCCGGTGGTGCGCTCGGCTTCGATTCGCCGTTGCTCGTACTCGATGGCCGCTTGGCGCTGACGCTGCTCGAGGATCTGTTGCTGGCGCTGGCGCTCGGCGATCTGCTCAGCAGTGAGCCGTTGTCGCGGACGATCGCCCGGTGAGAGCACGAAAGGGTAGGTCACGGTCACTTGGGCGCCGTCGCGCGGGCGGGGGAACTTCCAGCGCCGGACCGCCTTGGCCATGCAGTCGGCGACGTTCCGGTCGCTCAGGGTGCTCTGCGTCGCGACGGCGATGGGCACCTTACCGCTGGTACCGATCGTAAACTGGATCGTCACGCGCCCGGCGAGACGGGGGTCGCGGACGAGACCTTGATTGTAGCAATAGCGGATCTCGTTGATGTGAGCGCGAACGATCCGACGCACGATGTCCTTGTCCATCGCGCCATCCACTTTGGCCTTGGCCTGACGCACCCGGGGGATCGAACGAGCCCGGCTGCCAAAGCCGGCGCCGCGACCTCGGCCGTAGCCGACGTTGCTGCCACCGAGCCCGATGAGGCCGCTGCTCTGTCGGTGATTCGTTTGTTCGCCGACTCCTCCACCGCCGCGCCCGGTGCCCACCAGGCCCAGGCCGCCCACGCCGAACGCCTCGCCGACCTCGGTACCGGCCAGGCCCCCCCAGACGTCCTCGTCGTCGTTCCCTGTCGCAAAGGCGGCGCCGTAGGGCGCGCCGAGGAAGTGGCCGGATTTCTGGCTGAGCATCCCGAGGATGCCCGCTTTACCGCCCGCTAGCTCGGGGTCGAAATTGCGGGCCATCTGCGGGATCGCGTCGTGGGCCGGTGCCGAGTCGGAGCCCGAGTCTGCGTTCGAGTCGGAGCCCGAGTCCGCGTCTGCGAACACGGGACCCTCGGAGCGGTGCTGCCACTGCAGCCCGTCGTCGCCCACTACCAGGATGTCGGTCAGGGCCCGACGATCGATCGAAAAACGCTGGTAGTCGTGCTCGGACTCCAGCACCAGCAGGGCGGTGAAGTTCGAGAGCACCCGGTGCTTGGTCGACAGCCCGACGATCTCGTCTTGGAGTCGACGCCGGGTCTTAGTGTCCTTTTGGGGGTCGAGCTTGGCGTGCTGGAGCTGGAGGGCGTCGATCCGCGCGCCGATCCAGGCGCGGTGGAGCAGGGGCCGGTCCACGGTCATCAGCGGCACCTCGGTACGGATCGTCTCCTCGCCCTCCACCACCACGGTCATGGCCGTGTCCTTTGGCATCTGGGCGTACACGAGCACCTCATCGCCGGGCTGTACGCCGTCTACGACGCGCGGCCAGGTCCAGGTGGCGCCGGGTACCGAGAGCTCGAGGTCGGGGAGGGTGGCGTGCCGCAGCTTCTGGGCCAGGCGATCGGCGGGCAGGCGGGCGTCGGTGACGATCCCATCGCGTTGCAGACCGGCGGTGGTGATCGCCTCCAGCAGGCCGCGATCCTGAAGGCCTCCATCGATGATCGCGTCGATGCGGGTGACCCCGGCGCGACTGATGGTTTGGGCCGCGGATTCCAGCGCGGCGACATCGTCGTCACCCGCCGTGGCCACGCCGTCGGTCAGCAGCAAAAGGCGCCCCTCGGGGCCGCAGATCGTGCTCGCTCGCCGCAGCGCGGACGTCAGATCGGACGCTCCCAGCGCCCGGCGGGCGTAGAGCGCCTGTAGCTGCTCGTCGCCGAAATCGGTCGCGCTGCCGTCGAACAGCAGCGACATGTCCTGGTCGAAGGCGGCCAGCCGCAGCCGGAAGTCGCCCTCGAGCTCGCGCAGGGCGGCCACCAGGGCGCCGAGGCGCCGCACCTGGCCCGAGAAGTCCAGGGCTCGCGAGGCGCTCGTGTCGAAGAGGATCGTCAGATCGGTGACCGGCTCGGGCGGGGTGTCTCCCCCCACGCTCAACCGGGCCAGCGCTAGATCGTCGTTGCGGATCCCTCGGGCCGTCGAAGGCCCGTCGCTGACGACCTCGAGGTCGCGCTCGGGCACGTAGTCGCGCTCGTGGACCTCGATGGTTCTTCGATGCGCGGCCGTTCCTTTGGGCTCGTCCACCAGGATCCGCGCGTCGAGGCGATCGAGCTTGGGGAGGCCGGCGAGCATCAGCCGGTAAGGCTCGTGGGATTCGGGCTGCTGCTGCGAGTAGGAGACGATGAGCTCCTTGGTCCCGTTGGCGGGGATCGGGAAGACCCGCGCGCTGAAGCGGTTGCCGGCCTGTTTTTCCATGAGCGCCGGGTCTTGCTTGCGGTGCAGAAAGTCCTCGTAGGCGACGCGGGCGGCCTGGCGCTCGACCACCTCGCCCTCCTGCCATCGGTCGCCGATCTTCATCGCGAAGCGGGAGATCGCTGCGCCCGGGGGTAGATCGATCGTGAAGCGCCCTTCGATGGTGCGGCTTTGGGGGTTTTCGAAGGTCAGGTGCAGCTCGGTGAAGGCCAGCGGCTCTTGCAGCGAGGCCCGGGCATCGAGCGATAGGAGTCGCAGCCCGGTGCCGTCGGAGGCGGTCAGCTGTAGCGGTGGCGCCGGGATCGAGGCGTCGGCTTTCAGCGCGCGGTAGGGCAGGCCCGAGGGGGTGGAGGTGACCGAGGCGGGCGCAGAGTCGGGGGACTGCGCCGTGGATTGCTCGGGAGGGCCGTCGCCGCGGGGGGCGCATGCTGCCAGCAAGCCCGCCGCGGTCACCCAGGCGAGCGCTGGGGCGACTGGGCGGCGAGCGGGCGACGGGCAGCGGCATGGCATGGCGGGTTGGACAAGCCGAATCGGGATCGGTTCCCCGCCTGGGGTGGAAATCTGAAATCTCGCCGACGATGCTCCTCAATAGTCCTCAAGGTCGCTACGACTCACCCACGGCTGAACCCCATCGGTGAGCGTGGGTCCACGGCCAACGGTTCGAGGGTGCTGCATGGGCTGGAGTATGAACCGCTTGGTGTTGCTCGAGTTTTCGCGTCGTGCCGGCGTGACGTGTCCGGAGCGCTCACTGTCCATCGAACTGCTGCGCGATAGCGTGCGCCGGGCCCTTGTCGTGCTGCGGAATCTGCATCGTGGTCTGCGGTTGAGTGCCAGATCTACCGACTTCGATCAGTCGAGCAGCTTGATGTTCGCGGATCTCCCCGTGGCATTGAACGTGCAGATAGAGCGAATCGTGAGCCCAGTGGGCTCGGCAGGACGAAGCAACGATGAAAACATCTCTTCGATACGCGCTGATCCCGCTGGCGTTTCCAGCGGTGGTTCATGCACACGGTATGAACGGAGAACAAATGACGCTCCAGCTCGCGGGCAAGACCGCCTACGTGGTCGGCACTCCGAGCGCGGCGCTCTTTGCCGATTTCGATGATGACGGCGACGGTGCGCTCGAGCCTGGCGAGCTGCAGGCTCACCGGGCCGCAATCCTCGAGCGCTTCGAGGCCGGGCTGCGGCTTCGAGACGATCGCGGGCGCCGAGGACGTGTCGTCTTGCGCGACGTGAGCCACGTGCATTCGCATGGGGGTGATGAGTACGTGCGGATTACGCTGCATATGCGCTGGGAGCACAAACCCAACGCGCTGAAGCTCCGCTATGCCTACGGGCGGAAGGCCCCGCTGCAGCTGCTGGCCCGCCGCCTGACCGCCGCGAGTGCGCGGTCGGAGCAGCGACCGGCCGGCCCGGTATTTCATGTTGACCTGAGCGGAGCACCCAAAACCCACGAGATCTTTGGAGGTGTGAAATGAGCCGACACAACTATGGATTCATGAGCGTTTCGCTGGGCCTGCTGCTCGTCTATGGGTGCGACGATGGCAGCGATCAGGATGACGAGACGACAGCGGGCACCTCTGGTGAGGTCGAGACGACCGGTGATGGTGACGTGACTGGTGACGACGGCACCACGATCGGTGGCGACGACACGACCGGTGGCGACGATACGACCGGTGGCGGTGAGGAGGTCGACCCCATGGCATGCGAAGATGAAAACCTGGGCTCGGGTCAGACCGAGATCCCCGTCGCGAATGGCCTCTATGCCTTTACGACCGAGCTGGTGGAGTGCTCTTTGAACCCGGCCGAGGCGGCCTATTGCTACGGGGCGGATCACGAGTCCAATGTGAGCGTCTCCGATGGTGTTCGCACCATCACCGGCAACGGGATCCCCAACCACGACGTGGGTCTGTTCCCCAATCCAGGCAATCCCAACGTCATTAGCGCGCAGGAGATCGAGTACACCGTCACCACCAACCCAGCCAAGACGGCCATGTCCACCCGGCTACGCACGACCGGGGTGGGCCTCAACGGGATCAAGATCGAGCCCGAGACGGCGGAGACCTTCAACAGCGAGGGGATGTGGCGCTACGCGGCGCTCACCTTCCAGGGGCGCCTGGCCGAAGACATGACCCAGATGCCCGGGGCCCCCACGAACCTGGGCCTCGACTGCAACTTCGCCCATGTACAGCCAGGCGGCGTATATCACTACCATGGCAACCCCACGGCGCTGATGCCCGAGACGCCCGAGATCACGCTCGTAGCCTGGGCGGCGGATGGCTTCCCTATCCTCGGGCGTTATGGCCACGAGATCCCCGGTGACGAGACGAGCGATCTGGTGGAGCTCGCCGGGAGCTACGGGCTGCAAAGTGGGCCTCGCGTAGCCCTGGGCGACGAGACGGTCCCCGAGGGCGACTACGACGGGACCTTCGAGCAAGACTGGATCTACGACGCTTCGATCGGGGATCTGGACGAGTGCAATGGGCGAGACGAGACGATCACCATCGGCGATGAGATCTTCGAGTATGCCTATTACATCACGCACACCTATCCGTTCGCGCCCCGCTGTGTCTGGGGCACGCCCGACGACTCCTTCCCCGGGATGGGCGGAGGCGGCGGTGGCGGAGGTGGCGGTGGTGGTGGCGGCATGTGAGCCAGCCTGACTGGCGTTGCGCTCCGAGACCAGGGGCCGCGCGCGACTTCCATGTTCGTGCGCGGCTCACTGGCCCCTCAGTAGGCGCCCAGCGCCACTACGTCGTCGAGCAGCCCGTAGGGCGCCTGACCGCCGAAGCGATAGGCTTGGGCCACGTCGGGCACGAAGACCAGCGCGGCGTCGACTACCCCCGGAGGAGGCATCCCGACCGGGTTGGGGAGCACCCGCTGTCCCGGGAGACCGCCCGATAGATCGATGTTCTGGGGCTCGACCTGTACGTCGTAGAAGCGGTGGCCGTCGATCTGCAGCAGTCGATTGGCGATCGAGTCCCAGATCCAGGTGCCCGACGCGACGCCCGTGGGCGCGCCGCCCGTGGGGGCCAGCGCCGACCAGGTGGGCGCGCCGGAGAGGTCGAGCCGCCAGATGTCTTCGAGCAGATCGTAGTAGCCCTGGCCTCCACCGTAGTAGGCGACCTGGGCGATCGGATCCCAAACGAGCTGGGCCTGGTGACGAGCCGGGGGAGCGCCGCCCAGCACCAGTTGTTGCCACACGCCATCGCCGACCCCGGACAGATCGAGCGCCCATACGTCGTCGAGCACGTCGTAGTGCGTGCGGCCGCCGATCACCAGCATCCGCTCGCCCGCCGCGTCGAACAGAGCCACATGACCGTGGCGCGCCGAGGGCCCCGGGCCCATGGGGGCTAGCGCGGTCCAGTCGCCGTTGGGGATCGACAGGTCGAGCTCGACGACATCGGCGTAGAGCTCGTAGTAGCCCTGGCCTCCGAACAGCAGCGCGCGCTGCCCGGCTGCGTCCACGACCAGGGTGTGATCGAAGCGCGGCGCGGGGACGTCTCCGGCGGGACCCAGAAGGGTCATCGTCTGGCCCACCCAGTCGAAGGCATGCACCGTGTCGAGTAGATCGTAGTAGGTGCGTCCGGCCGTGAGCAGGATCCGTCCGTTGACCGGATCGAGGGCCGCCGCGTGGCCGCGGACGCCGAGTAGCGCGTCGCCCAGCGGCGGGATCGGTTGCCAGCCGCTGCCGGGGGTCTGGGTGCAATCGGACTCGCAGCCGTCGCCGTTGATCGCGTTGCCGTCGTCGCACTGCTCGCCGCCGGCCGGGTACACCAGGCCATCGCCGCAGACGGCGTCCTGGCAGCCCGAGGTGCAGGCCGCTTGATCGTTGTTGCCGGGGCCCAGGTCGCACTGCTCGCCGTTGCCGGGCTGCACGAAGCCATCGCCGCATGTGGGCAGGGTGCACGCCAGGGTGCATGTGCCGGTGTTGTCGTTGGCCGGGCCCTCGTCGCACTCCTCGTTGGCCTGGAGGATCGCGTCGCCGCAGGTGGGCAGCGTGCAGGCGTTGGTGCAGTCGTCGTCGTTGATCGCGTTGCCGTCGTCGCACGCCTCGCCCGGCCCCACGAAGCCGTCGCCGCAGATCTGATCGGTGCAGTCGGCCTTGCAGGCAGCGTCGTTGGCGTTGGCGGGCCCGTTGTCGCATTGCTCCATGCCGGCCCACACCAGACCATCGCCGCAAAACGCCACCTGGCAGCCCAGGGTGCAGGCGCCGGTGTCGGCGTTGGCCACCCCGTCGTCGCACTGCTCGCCTTGCGAGGGTTGGAGCAGACCGTCGCCGCACTCGGGCAGCGCGCACTGGTCAGTGCAGCCATCGTCGTTGTCGCCGTTCTGTCCGTCGTCGCAGTCCTCGCCGGGGTCGACGATCCCGTTGCCGCAGGTCTCCAGTGTGCAGGTGGGGCTGCATCCGTCGCCGCCCATCAGGTTGCCGTCGTCGCAGCCTTCGCCGGGGCCGATGTCGCCGTCGCCACACACGTTGAGCACGCAATTGCCCAGGCAGGCCTGGCCCGGGCCGTTGTTGGCGGCTCCGTTGTCGCACTCCTCGGTGCCGCTGCCGGCCGAGTGCACCAGGCCATCTCCACAGATCGCCACCTGGCACATGCTGGTGCAGTCGGCGTTGTCGGCGTTGGCCGGTCCGTCGTCGCACTGCTCGCCGACCACCGCCTGAGTGAACGCATCTCCGCACACGGCGTTGGTGCACTGGGTGGTGCACTCGTCTTCGTCGACCGCGTTGCCGTCGTCGCACTCCTCGCCCGCCTGGACGATCGTGTCGCCGCAGGTGGGCAGCGTGCACATGTTGGTGCAGTCGTCATCGTCGATGCGGTTGCCGTCGTCGCAGCCCTCGCCGGGGCCGGGGTCACCGTCGCCGCAGATGTTGAGCACGCAGCCATCGAGGCAGGCTTGGCCCGGGCCGTTGTCGACCCCGGCGTCACACTCTTCGCCCGGGCCTTGGTCTCCGTCGCCGCAGACGTTGAGGGTGCAGTCGGCCTTGCAGGGCTGGCCGGGGCCGTTGTCATCGCCGTCGTCGCACTCTTCGTCGGGGCCCTGGTCGGCGTCGCCGCATTGGTTGAGGGTGCAATCGGCCAGGCACTCTTGGCCGGGGCCGTTTTGGTCGCCGTTGTCGCACTGCTCGCCGCGGTCGAGGTTTCCGTCGCCGCAGGTCGGCGGGGGGCCGGTCGTCTCGCCCGAGTCGGTGGCGGTGGTGTCGAGCCCCGCCGTGGCCTCGCCGGTTGTGTCGCCGCGGGTCCCGCTGGCGGTGACCGTGGTGTCGAGGGGGCCCTGGGTCTCGTCGGGGGTCGGAGTCGTCTGGGATGTGGTCTCGGACGCCGTCGGGCCCGAGGTCGCGCTGCCGCTGCCGTCGCTGGCCACGGTGTCGTCTCCGCAGCCGATCGCCAGCGCCGCCACGCATAGGGGCCATGAACACGGTCGGCGCGGTCGTTGGTGGGCATCGTGCATGGTCGTGCTCCGGCGGCCTACGGGCGGGCGAGGTGTCCCTCGAGGTAGTAGGGCCACTGGGCTGCGCCGGGGACGTTGACGATGACCTGGCTGCCCGGCTCGAACACGATGTGGGCGTTGCCCATGCGCAGGAGGCTGGGGTTGTTGTCGGAGGTGCTGTTGGTGTTGTCGCAGCGCAGCAGCTCCGTGCTGCCGTCCATCTTCAAGATCCCATCCTGGTAGAGATCGGCGAATGTGTTGTCCACGCAGCCGCCGGTCAGCACCAAGATCCGATCGGGCGGCACGGTATAGATCACGGTATCGACGCTGACGTCGCTGAGGACCCCGGTCAGGTTCACCCACGGGTGGACCCCTCCGGTGATCGTCGGGCCGAGCCCATCGGCGGCCCGGGCACTCGGCACCGATTGCAACAGATGTCCCACGCCCGCCGCGGCGACGCCGAGGCCGAACGTGAGTGCCGCGAGACCGCCCAAAATTCCCAGTCGAGGATGCTTCATGGGCCGGAGTATGCACCGATTGAGCACATCGACCGAGCCGAGTGCCTCGGTCGATGAATCGCCGACGACCATGTCGTACGCTATGGGCCTCGCGATGCGTCCCTCGTTCAACATCGCCGGCCCCTGCATCGAGGGCGAGCACTACATGCTGCCGCCCGAGCTTCGCCTGGAGCGGATCCTCGAGCTGGTCGAAGATCGCCGCTATTTCACCCTCAACGCCGGCCGTCAGGTCGGCAAGACCACCAGCGCGCGCTGGATGGTCGAGCACTACAACGCGGGGGATCGCTTCTGTGCGCTGTGGGTCGATGTGCAGGATGCTCGCGAGCTTCCCGATCCCGAGCAGGCCTTTACGCTCGTGCTCGACGATCTCGATCGTGCCGTCGAGCGTGACCTGCCGGCGCTCGCGATTCCCCGAGGTTCGGCTCGGGAGCTGACGCCAGCTCGCAGCTCGATCCGCCGCTATCTCCAAGATCTCGCCGCCCGGGCTCCGCGTCCGCTGGTCGTGCTCTTCGACGAGGCCGATGGCCTGGTCGGCGATGCCATGGTCTCTTTTCTCACCCAGCTGCGGCAGGGCTACATCGCGCGCGACAAGCTGGCGTTCCCCTCCAGCGTGGTCTTGATCGGTCAGCGGCAGGTGCGGGACTACGTGCTCGCCGAGGAGGATCGCCGGGCCGTGGCCTGGTTGGGTACGAGCTCACCGTTCAATGTCACGGCCGAGGCCACGACCCTCGATGCGTTCTCGGAGGCGGAGGTGGAGGCGTTGCTGCGTCAGCACACCGAGCACACCGGCCAGCGGTTCGAGTCTTCGGCCGTGCGTCGGATCTTCGCGCTGGGTCGGGGCCACCCTTGGCTCACCAACGCCCTGGCCGATCAGATCGTCGGCCAGGATGCCCGAGATCGTGCCGTCCCCATTACGGTCGACCATGTCGATGCGGCTAAGGAGACGATCATTCGGGAGCGCCGCTCCCACGTCGATTCGCTCATCGCTCGTCTCCGCGAGCCCCGGGTGATGCGGATCCTCGCCCCGATGCTCGCCGGGGGGGTCACCAGCGGGGATGTGCTCGACGATGACTTTGCCTATGTGATCGGCCTCGGCCTGGTTCGCCTGCACGAGGGTCAGTGGACGATCGCCAACCCGATCTACCAAGAGGTGATCCCGCGGGCGCTCGTCTTCGTGCGTCAGGGACAGATCGCCCTGCAGCCGGCTGCCTTCGTCGCGCCCGACGGCTCGCTCGACATGATGCGACTGATGACCGACTGGCAGGTGTTTTGGCGCAAGGACGGCCACCTGTCGGCCGAAGGCTTCGGCTACCGCGAGGCTGGGCCGCACCTGATGCTGATGGCGTTCTTGCAGCGCGTGATCAACGGCGGCGGGCAGATCGAGCGCGAGTACGGCCTGGGCCGGGGCGCTTTAGATCTCCTGGTGCAGTGGAAGGGGCAGCTCCATGCGATCGAGGTCAAGATCCGCCGCGATACGGAGACGGAGTCCGAGGCGCTCGAACAGGTGGTGCGCTACCTCGACCACGCGGGTCTGAGCGAGGGGTGGCTGGTCATGTTCGACCAACGCAAGGGCAAGCGCTGGGCCGAGCGCCTGACGATGCGCGAGGTAGAGCACCGCGGGAGGCGGGTGCACATCGTCGGGTGCTAACGGATATCAGGCCCAGCCGGATGACCTATAGAGTTCGACGACAAAAGCACTGCGAAGTGATACGGCCGTAGCGTTGATGTCAGCGCAAGGGGTGGCCTGGCGTGGTCAGGCGTTCGTATCGGCGGACGGATCGGCCGAGCTGCCGGCCTCAGGCGTGGCGGACGTTTCGGGGTCGGGATCTCGATTTGTCGCACCTTGGCGGCGACAAATCAGGGGCGGAGCGGTCGGTGGTGGGAGCGCGGGGCTGCGAGCATGCGGTTGGGGCGCGATGTCCACCGCGGTAGCGCGGGGGCCGCTTAGCCCTACTCAATGCGGGACGCCTACCCCGGACGTGCTCGCCGGCGTTGAGGGCACCTTCCCGTTACGCGGATGGAGCAGCTTCTTGCCACGAGCAAAGAGCAAGGAAGGGAGTTGTGTGCGTTTGCCAGGAAGGCCCGTGGGTGACCGCTTGCGCCGGGCTAGCAATCGATCCGAGGTTGTCGTACGGCCAATAGGGCGGACAGCCTGCGCGTAACGGAGAACCGGACATGGACGAAGGGAAGTGGCCGCGACAAGACGACCAGGCGATGAGCGACGGGTCGGCGAAGGTCGCAGCGGTCGATGCGGCGCAAGACGAGGCAGCGCAGGCCGAGTCGACCCAGGGCACACCGGGCCCGAAGGCAAAGGTCGAGCCAGCGCATGGTCGGGGCGATGGGTCGACGATCACCATCGTCGAAGCCATGCCCAACGCGCCCGAGATGATGGTGCTGGAGCTCGATGGGTTGGTCGCCGAGCTCGATCGTCAGCGGATCTCTAAGGCGCTGTTTGCGGAGGCGGGCCGGGCCTTCGAGCTGGGGCGCTACGTGATCATGGGCACCCTGGGCCGAGGCGGGACGGGCACGGTGTTCAAGGCCTTCGATCCTGCGCTCGACCGCCGGGTGGCACTCAAGGTGCTCAATGCCGAACTCGACCAGCAGCACACGACCCGCCTACGACGCGAGGCTCAGGCGCTGGCGAAACTATCGCACCCCAACGTGGTCCAGGTGTACGAGGTGGGCCACGTCAAGGGAGTTGGGGGAGTCGGGGGAGCCGAGGGGCAGACCTTCGTGGCCATGGAGTTGGTGCAGGGGCGCACCCTCAGGGAGTGGATTCGCCAGGAGCCGCGGCCGAGCTGGCGCGAGTGCGTGGAGGTGTTCGTGCAGGTAGGTGCGGGCCTGGTTGCCGCCCACGGGCGCGGGCTGGTGCACCGAGATTTCAAGCCCGGCAACGCCATGATCGACGACGAGGGCCGGGCGCGCGTGCTCGACTTCGGCTTGGCCCGGCGAACCGAGGAGGTGGACGAGGACGCGAGCATCATCGAGACCCGGGCCCGAACCGATCAGCACGATGTGGTGCCCTTAGACACTCCGCTTACCAAGACTGGCACCGTGCTGGGCACGCCCGCCTACATGCCACCCGAGCAGATGAGGGGGATCGAGGCCGATTTCCGCAGCGACCAATTCAGCTTTTGCGTGGCGCTCTACGAGGCGCTCTACGGCGAACGCCCCTTCGAGGCGGGCAAGATGGCCGGCTTGATGCTCACAATACTCGAAGGGAAGGTCCGACCCGCACCCAAGGGCAGCACGGTACCGGCGGCCCTGCGCGCTGTGCTGCTACGCGGCTTGGCCCACGACCCCGACAAGCGCTGGCCTTCGATGGAGGCCCTGCTCGAACAGCTGCAGCGCTTGCTAGCGCCGCCGATCCGTCGCTACTTGGGCATCGGGCTCGGCGTATTCGCGGTGATGACGGCGGCCGCCGGTGCCGTGATGCTACGCCAGAGCGACGCGCTGGACGAGAAGGACGACGTGATCAGTGTGCAGGGAGAGCAACTGAGCGAGAAGGAAGCACAATTGCAGCAACGGGTGGAGCAGTTGGAGGACAAGGACCGACGATTGACGGCGGAGCTCGCCGCGCAAAGGGGCATGGGCGCCAAGATGCTATCGCAAGACGCCGGCCACGAGCTCGAAGCGGTGGCTCTGGGCATCGAAGCATTCGAAAACCTCGATGCCCAGGCGGGCTCGGTGCCCGCGCCGGTGTTCGAGGGGCTCACTTCAGCGCTGGCCACGGTTCGCCGGGGGATCGCCCTGCGCGGGCACGAAGGCGAAGTGGTGGCGGTGGCGGTGTCGCCCGATGGTCAGCAGATCGCTACGGCGAGCCATGATCAAACGGTGCGGCTGTGGGATGCGAACTCCGGCGTATCGCTTCGGACCTTCGAGGGACACACCGGCCCCGTTCATGCGGTGATGTTCTCGCCCGACGGCACGACCTTGGCCACCGCGGGCAAAGATCAGACCGCCCGGTGGTGGGACGTGAACACGGGCGAGGTGACCGAGACCTTGCCCCACGGCGGATCGGTGAATGGCGTGGCGTTTGCCCCGAGCGGCGATGCGCTGGCCACCGCCAGTGGCAATGCGGCCTGGGTGTGGCACCTGGATGCTGACGCGCCCGTGGTGCCGCTGCTTGGTCACACGGACAAGGTACTGGCGGTGAACTACACACCCGATGGTACCCACGTGGTGACCAGTAGCCAGGACCAGACCGCACGGCTATGGGATGCCCAAAGCGGGGCAGCCTGGCAGACCCTCAAAGGCCACACGGACGCGGTGTTCGACGTGACCGTCTCGCGGGACGGTACCCGCGTCGCCACCGGTAGTCGAGACCAGACCGCCCGCCTATGGGATAGGGCCACGGGCCACGAGCTCGCTTCGTTCGACCAGGGCGAGGTCGTGATGGCGGTGGCCTTGTCGCCCGACGGCACGACGCTGGCCACGGGCACGTTCGACGATGGCGCTGCCCACCAGTGGGACATCGCCACGGGTCGCCAACTGGGCTCGTTTCATCATGACGAAGCGGTGTTCGACGTGGCCTTTACCCCCAGTGGTCACCAACTGGTCACCGCGAGCTGGGACTTCACGGCGCGATCGTGGGAGCTGCAACCGGGCGGTGCGCTCTTGACCCTGCCGCACCCTGAGGGGGTCGATGCCGTCGCGGTCTCGCCCGATGGGGCTCGGATGGCTACCGGTGGCCGGAATGGAACGACGCGACTATGGGATGCTCAGTCCAGGGCTCACCTCGTGACATTGCAGGGCCACCGGCTCGATATGCTCGCGGTGGTGTTCTCGTCCGATGGAGCTCAGGTGGCGACCGCGAGCTGGGACGGGACAGCGCGGGTGTGGGATGTCCAATCGGGGGCGCACCGGGCGACGCTGCGTGGTCACACGGGACCGGTGCGGGCGGTGGCGTTCTCGCCCGATGGCCGGCGCGTGGTCACGGCAAGCCGAGACGGTACGGCGCGGGTGTGGGACGCCACGACCGGCGAGCCGTTGCGGTCATTGTCCGGTGAAGTACCGAATGGAACGAACAGGACAGATGGACTGGCCCGTGGGAGCTCGCTGGTCGATACCCGATTCACCCCCGATGGCCAGCGGGTGTTGACCGTGGGTGCCGACGACACGGTGCGGGTGTGGGATGCGGCCACAGGCCAGTGGCTCCCGGACGACCCGTATGCTGCGTTGCTGGACGGGAGCCCCGCGACCGCAGTGGCGGTTTCTCCCGACGGCCAGCACATGGCGGTGGTAGCCAAGGACGGCTCGGTGCAGTCGTGGATGCTGCCATCGGGACAAACGAAGGCGACCATGCAAGGACACACGGCACCGGTGCACATGATTGCGTTCTCACCCGATGGCACGCGGCTGGCCACGGCGAGCGAAGACGGTACAGCGCGAGTTTGGGACGCAGCTACGGGAGCCCCACAGGCGGCGTTCGTTCACGAAGCTTCGGTTACGAGCGTGGCGTTCTCGGCCGACGGTAGGTGGCTGATCTCCGCTAGTGGGAACGAAGGAGCGCGGCAGTGGTCATTGGAGGCTGGGCGGTGGTTGGCATGGGGTTGTGCGGTGCTCGACGGCCGACAAGGGCACACGAAGACGAGTGCTCAAGTGTGTATACGATCCGGTGACAATTTCGAGAGTTCCGAAGGCGGGTCGACTATCGCCACCGTCAATTCGCCTGAGGCGTTCGAATTTCCCGAAGCGGTGGTGTTCACCGCGTCGGATATGGAGGTCCCAGAAACCCGCACGGTGCACGGGGTGAAGTTGGTGCTCATCCCGGGAGGCACGTTCACCATGAGCTCGCCCAAGGGCGAGTATGGGCGACGTGGCAACGAAGGGTCGCAGCATGAGGTGACGCTGGAGCCCTTCTACCTCGCGCGAACGGAAGTGACCAATGCGCAGTATGCCCGGTATCTGGAGGCGAATCCCGATGCGTCGAAGCCTCCGCGCTGGAACGAAGTGCGCGACAACCAGCCGCAACAACCAGTGCTGGGGCTAACCTGGTACGAGGCCAAGGCCTACTGCGACTGGGCCGGCTTTACATTGCCGACGGAGGCGCAGTGGGAGTATGCAGCGCGGGCGGGCACGACCACGGCGTACTGGTTTGGGGACGATGATGAAGACCTGAAGCGGTTCGGCTGGTTCTCGGCCAATACAGGAGTTGCGGTGCGAGGTACTTTGCGTGCTCGGGCGCACTCGGTGGGGACCCAAGGGGCCAATCCATGGGGGCTATTCGACATGCACGGTAACGTGTGGGAGTGGACCTTGGATTCCTACGCACCCTATACAACCAGTGTACGTACTGGGGATGGCTTAAGAAAACAACCAGTCGGCGACTCTGACCGGGTCTTACGCGGCGGCGGCTTCAGCGACGAGGCTGGCAACGCGCGCTCGGCCCTTCGCTACAGGTACGACCCACGCTATCGCCTCCGCTTCGTGGGTTTCCGCCCTGTTCAGGGGAACCACTAGTCTCCTTTACCTCTATCCCTTCACCTCTTCTTGCCCTGGTAAGGGCGATGTCGGTGCTTGCAGGGCTGCATCATTGGGTTAGTATCCATCGTCCATCATCTGTCGCTTGGGCGGGAGCTGCTCTACCCCTTCACCTACGCCGACCTCCGCGCGGTGACCTCTGCCCCTTCGGCCCCGTCCACCGCTCATTGGTCTACGCTGACCTGCGTGCGGTAAGGCCAGGCGTATCCGGCCTCGCCGCCGCGAGCGAAGCGAGCGGGCCCGAGTGGTGGGCCAAGCCGCACGGCGCATCGCGGTAGCTCGTGGGCCGCATGGCCCTGTAAACGCGGGACGCCTACCCCACACATGCTCGCCGGTGTTGCGGGCGGTGAGCGCTTGAAGGTACGCATAGTCGCCGTCTGCGCGTGAGTGGGGGCCCCTTACCGCTACGCGGGCCAAGCGGCTTCGTGCTACGGGCACTGTTCTTTGCTGACCGCTGTGGCTCGAGCACGATCGGGCGCTGTCGAACTCGTGATGGTGCGGTAGTGCGGGGTCCGCCGATACGCCCGTTCGCCGTTTCCACGCGCAATTCCCCGTCGAGGGGGTCGAGGGGGTCAAGGGGGTCGAGGGGGTCGAGGGGGTCGAGGGGGTCAAGGGGGTCGATGCCCTACCGAACGAAGAAGCGAAGGGGCCCGCGTGAAACAGGGCCCCTACGCCCCCGTTCGCAGCTCAACCTCCAACGTGCTTCCAAGACCTGAACCACGAACATCCGGAGCTGCTCACTCTCACCGTGTCCGCCCGCGCCGATCATCGTCCGAATCCATGAGTCGATATCTTACGACTTGCCCTTCTCGCCGCGCCAGGCTCCCACCACAGACTGGATGATTTGGTTCCACTCCAACGAGTGAAAATATTACCACTTCATCGCTGGCATCCAATGAGATATTCACTATGATGATCGCCAGCTTCAAACCCCCCTACTCAGGAGTCTCCACAAGTGTTCGATTTCATCCTCAACGAGTCCCACAATCGCCACGTCTTCTACCTCGACGCCGATGGTCACATCCACCGCATACCGGAGCACCGCTTCGCTCGTCTCCAGGCCGGCTACCCCGACGCCGCGCTTCCCCAGATGGCCGCCCAACGGGTCCGCTTCGCGATCTTCCACGTCGTGCGTCTCACCCACCCCATGCGATTGGCCGAAGAAACCTTCTTTACGCTGCCGTTCGACGCCGACGGCGGCATCGACATGCCGCAGGACTATGCTGCCCTGCAGGCCGACGTCGATCGCCTCGAAGCCACCGACTACGCCCCGCTCAATTCCCCCGACACGTCCGACTCACTGACCTCCTGGTCTCCCGATCCATTCACTCACCGTCGTCTCATCGCGGCCTTGCTGGACTCCTACTACGAGCCCTGGCGTTCCTGGTGGCCCCACCACCCCCGGCGTGCAGCCTAATCCTTACACCGAGCCCCTCCCCTCGGATCTACGGACTTCTCACTGAACCCCCTCAATGGACCCTCCCAATGGATCTGCTCGACCCCACGCTCGATCTCGTATTCAAGCGCCTTCTCACCCAAGAGCCGTCACTACTCATCGACATGCTCACGGGCCTGCTGGCCCGACCGATCAGCAGCGTCGACATACTCAACCCGGAGATCCCCGGCGAACTCCCCTTCGACAAGCTGGTCGCGCTAGACATCCGGGCACGGCTCGACGACGGCTCGCGGGTCGATCTTGAGATGCAGCGACGTCCCGACCCCGATCTGGCCGAGCGCATGATCCACTACACAGCCCGAAACTATTCGACCCAGCTACGCCGAGGCGATGGGTACCACCAGCTCAAACGGACAACCGGGATCGCCTGGCTCGCCAAGCCGCTATT
>JBCCWC010000138.1:0-41070 GCA_039194325.1 Myxococcota bacterium | reverse complement strand
GATCGACCGGGTGGTCGGCCTGGAGATCGGCGCGGACGATTACCTGCCCAAGCCGTTCAGTCCGCGCGAGCTGCTGGCGCGGATCCGGGCCGTGCTGCGACGCCAGCCGGCCGGGGGCAGCGGCGGCGGCGGCGGGGCAGACCAGCAGCTTTCGATAGGTCCCCTGCAGATCGATAGAGAGCGCCGCACGGCGACGGTAGGCGAGACCCCGCTGGAGCTGACCGCGTACCAGTTCGATCTGCTGTGGGTGCTGGCCAAGAGCGCGGGCAAGGTGCTCGGGCGCGAGCAATTGCACCGCCAGGTTCGTGAGCTGCGGGGCGAGCCGGCGATCGACTTCGATCCCGCGGTGGATCGCTCGATCGACGTGCACATGAGCAAGGTGCGCGGCGCCCTGGGCTCGGTGGACACGACGGCCAAGGCCCTCATCCGCACGGTGCGAGGCGTGGGCTACGTGCTCAGCGACGAGGAAGGATCATCGTGAGCCCGCGGGCTCGGCCGACCTCCCGCCGTCGTTCATTGGGGGGGCTGTTCGGTCGGATCCTGCTGACCTTCGTGGCCACCGCGCTGGCCTCGGCGATGGTGGCCGCAGCCGCCGGCTACACGTTTGCGGCCCGCTTTTCTTCGGAGTGGATCGCCGACGTGGTCGATGCCCTCGAGGACCATGCAGCGGAGCTCGAGGCGGGCAAGAGCGACCAGGCGGTCATGGCCGCGGTCATCGAGCAGCTGAGCGAGGATCTGGACGCCCACGTGGGCCTTTACGATCGACGCGGATACAAGCAGATGGGCCAGGGCCCCGACCGGATCCCACGAATGTTGGGCGGGCGACGACGCGAGCTACGAGAGGGCAAGCCGGTCGTGCTCCGGGGCAAGCCCTGGGGCCGACGCGGGGTGCTCTACGGGCTGCCAGTGCCGGGCCCCGACGCCAAGCGTCGCATCCGGGTGCTCGCGGTGCTCCCCGGGCCTGGGTTCCGCTTGACGGTGCCGCTGTTGATGCTGATGCTGGTGCTGCCGGTGATCGGCGGGGGGACGTGGGTCCTCAGCCGATCGCTGACCCGGCGCCTGGCTCGGATCGAGGCCAGCGCGGGCCGGATCGCGGACGGCGAGCTGGGGCACCGGATCGCGCTGGATTCGAAGATCCCCCGTGACGAGCTCGACCAGCTCGCCACCGCGTTCAACGAGATGGCACAGCGAGTCGAGGCGCTGTTGCAGGGCCAGCGCACCTTGCTGGCCAACGTCTCCCACGAGCTGCGCACCCCGATCGCGCGTATGAAGGTCTTGGTGGAGATCCTCCAGGAGCGGGTGGGCATACTGGTCGAGCGCGGGGACACCTCCCGGCCGGTACAGCGGCTCGACAAGGGGCTACGCGAGATGAGCGAGGATCTGGTGGAGATCGAGGCGTTGATCTCCGATCTGCTCACCAGCGGCCGGCTGGAGCTGCGGCACGGGGCCGGGGGAGCGGTGCAGGCGACCCTCTTGGACGTGACCGACCTGCTGCATCGGGTCGCGGCCAAGGTCGACGCTCAGGTCGACGTGACGGGCCAGCCCCAACTGGAGGCGGACGAGCTGCTCTTCGAGCGGCTGCTGTCGAACCTGCTGGCCAATGCGCGCCGGGCCTGCCCCGAGGGAACACTGCGGATCGAGGCCACCAGCGACGACACTACGTTGCTCATCGCCGTGGAGGACGAGGGGCCCGGCGTCGATCCGGCCCACCGGGAGTCGATCTTCGAGCCGTTTACGCGGCTGGACCAGGCGCGCGACCGCGATCGCGGCGGAGTGGGCCTGGGGCTCTACCTGTGCCGCCAGATCTGCCGGTCCCACGGCGGATCGATCGTGGTCACCGCTCGGACCGATGGCCGCAGCGGCGCGCGTTTCGAGGTGCGATTGCCCCTGCGCCGCCCAGACACGGCCTGAGCCCCGCGTACCGCCACGCACTCCTTCCGGGGCCCACGCACCCCGAGCGCGGCTATCCTTGTGTTCCATGGAAGCCTTCCAGCGGGACTTCGTGGATCTGCTCGTCGAGTACGACGTGGTGCGCTTCGGCGACTTCACCCTCAAGTCCGGCCGCCGTTCTCCGTATTTCGTCAACGCCGGCCAGCTCCGGACCGGCGACGCCATCGCCCGCCTCGGTCGCGCCTACGCGGCGCAGGTGCTCCACCATCGGATCGCCTGTGATCTGGTCTTCGGCCCGTCGTACAAGGGCGTGCCGCTGGCGGTGGCCACCGCCTCGGCCCTGGCCGCCCGAGGGCACGACACCGGTTATTGCTTCGATCGCAAGGAGATCAAGGACCACGGCGAGGGCGGGGTCTTCGTGGGCAAGCCCCCCTCGGACGGGATGCGGGTGGTCATCGTCGACGACGTGATCACCTCGGGCCGATCGATCCGCGAGGCGGCCGCGATGATGCAGCAGTCGGCCCAGGTCGAGTTGACCGCGGTGGTGGTGGCCGTCGATCGCCAGGAGCGAGGTCAGAGCTCGCGCAGCACGCTGGCCGAGCTGCGCGACGAGCTGGCGGCCCCGGTCCTGCCGCTCATCACGATCCGGCAGCTGGTCGACGATCTCCACACCCGCACGGTGCGGGGCCGCCAGATCGTCGACGACGCCCGCAAGGAGGCCATCGAAGCCTACCTGGCCGAGCACGCGGCCCCCGGCGCCTGAACAACCCCGTGGTGAAACGGCCGTGGCTTGGGGGTGCGCGGCTTCGAGCCCCTATTTGTATTGAATCACTCCCTCGGCTCGTGCGTGGTCAGCAGCGTCCCACTGAGGGACTCCGGGGGAGACGACGCCCATGCCGACAGCCGACGAACAGTGGACCCTCATCCTCAACGTGTTCGACGAGTATTACGAGCGTAACCGAGACAACGCCGAAGTCGCGGCCTATGCCCATCAGATCCAGCAGCTGGCCCACAACTGCTACCGGCAGCGCGAAGAGGCCGGGGGCTGGGCTGGGGAGTTTACCCGCACGCTGCTACTGATCGGCGCCCGCGACACGGCGGACCGCGCAGAGCACTGGGACAACCCCCCGGACGCCGGATGGCGCCCCGTTTGCGAGTTCTTCTTGGGGGATCTGTGCGGCACGATACAGGCGGGCGGCGAGCACTTCTCCGAGCACCTGGCTCCCGGCTTTTATGAGTACATCAAGGCCCGGCTGACCCGGGTCGGGCGCGACGGGCCGCCCGAGGGCGCCTACGAGCGGATCCGCGACGACATGCTCGCGATCATCGACGAGCACAAGAAGCTCATCGAGCTCGCGGTGATGCCCGCCGCTCAGAACGTGCACGAGTACGGGGCACCGTGGTTCCGCTCCCTGGTCGGCTACAACATCGGCGGTGATGCCAGCGCGCTACGCCGTCGCACGCTCGACCGGATCCGTCTCGAGCTGGCCGAGGAAGGGATCATCACCCGCAGCCAGGGCGTACAGCTGCTGTCGCAGTTCAGCACTATTCCGATAGGATTCTAAGCGCTCCGGTGGCGACTCGGGCTATCGTGGGGCGAATGCCGGCTCGCTCGTGCTACGCCCTGGCCCTGGCCCTGCCCCTGGGGGTCACCCCGGTCGGCTGCTACGACGGCTTCGATCCCCTCGACCCCGAGCGGTTGGCCGAGATCGCCCGCTCGCGGGGCGACGCCCAGGGCATCGCGTGGAGCGGGCAGTACGTGGGGGAGGTCGAGCCGCTCGAGTGTGGCTGCCAGCAGGTCGACGACGCCAACGTGCTGTCGCTATGCGGCGTGGTGGACCAGTTCGGTGAGCTGGGCCTGACGGCCATGTTTCCCCTCACGGTGATCCAGGCCGACGGCACGGTCCAGGTGCTGTTGCTGCCGCCGGATCAGGACATCGAGGACGTCCCGATCCTCAACCCCCCCCTCTATGGGCCCCTCGACGCCGATGGTCGCGTGTCGGCGGGGGGCTCGCTGCTGGGCGATGGACTGCTGGTCCGGGGCCAGGTGCTCGCGCGGATCGACGGGACGGTCACCGACGCGGAGGGGACGCCAACGCTGGACGCCGAGCTCCAGCAGCGCTACGTCGTGCAGCTCGCGCAGAGCGTCGACTCGCTCGACATCGGCGACGACCAGGCTCAGTTTCGCGACATCGACTGTCGCGAGCGGGTGGCCTTGGATCTGCGCTGGTTTGCCGAGCTGCCGGAGCTGTCCGAACTTCCCGAGCTCGACGAGTCGTGATCCGCTGGCGCACGAGCGCCGGGAACGAGCGGGCGCCTACTGGGCCACCGCGGCCACCCGGGGTGCGGTGACCTTCCAGTCGGTCTTGGGGATCTCCAGCCGGGTCTTGAAGACCACGTGGGAACCGTCGGGGGTCAGGCGGGGCTGATGATCACGAAGCGCGTTGCGGGTCAGCACCTGCAGCGATCCGCCGGCGGTGGGCAAGACCGCGATCTCGGAGTCACCGGGCTCGGGGGGATCGACCGCCTCGCCGCGCAGGCTGAAGGCGACCCAGCGGCCGTCGGCCGAGACCGCGGGATCGCGCACGCGCCCCTCGTGGGTCAGCGCGGTGGCGACGAAGCGGTTGGTGTCGAGCGGGTGGACGACGGGCAGGCCGCGGGTCTGCCTGTCGGCGGTGAGCTCGGCCTGAGCCTCGACGGCGGCCGGGTCGACCGGCGGGGCGGACAGCAGCGCGGATAGATCCTCGGGAAGGTCGAGCCGATAGATCTTACGCGGCCAGTCTCCAGCGGTGACGACGAGGGTCGGCCGCGGGCCTCGCTTGCCCACCGCCACGTCGAACAGCTCCTCGGCGTTCTCGAAGACCGTGCTGGGCAGGCGCAGGACCGACAGCGGGGTTTGGGTGTCGAACACATAGAGCGACGAAGCCTCAGGCGTGTCACCGATCGCCACCAGGTGGCGATCGCTGAGCCATGCCACCCGCGAAAGCTCGACATCGTCGAGCATGCCGAGCATGAGCTCGTCGTCTTGGCCCGCGGTCACCACGCTCACGACCCCCTGGCGCCCCACCTGACCGGCACGGGCCACCTGGCCGTGGCCCGCGGGCATCGCCCCGTCGAGGCCGGGGGCGGGGGCGGGGATCGATCCCTTGCGGGTGAAGACGCAGCCGGGCGCCGTCGCATCGAGGGTCCATAGGGTGAGCCCGTCGCTGAGGGTCTTGACGAGCAGGGCCTGACCGTCGTCGGCCATGGTGTAGCGGGCGTTCTCGTGGACCGACACCGAACCGCCGGCGAGGGCCTCGCACGGGATGCGGGCATCGGCCTCGACCCCTGGCGCCCCCACGAGCATCCGCTCGGTGTCGTCGAGCTTGAGATCCGCGCGCACCGCGTCGCGGGTGACCACCGTGAAGCCGCGGCTGATCGTGAGGATCTGCCCGTTGGCCAGGGCAAAGGGCGAGCCGCTCTCGAGGGCCTGCCCCAAAAGGCTCGGCTTGGGCTCGGCCCGCTCGTCCTCCCCGAGCATCTGGCGCACCTGACCGACGATCTTGTCGGCCATGCGCTCAGCCTCGGGGATCCGCTCGAGCCGGTCGATCCCCTCGCGCAGCCGGTCACGCAGCTGGATCGACGCCATCGACGAACTGCCCTCCCCCGGCAGCGCCTCGCGCAGTTGCGGCTGCTCGAACAGCGCCTGCAACAGCACCACTGACGCGCCGTGCATCACCGCGCTGGGCTCGGGGTTGACGGTCATCACGTGGGGAAAGGCCAGATCGCCGGCCGAGAGCACGGCAAAGCGCACGTGCTCGGGCATCTGGGGGACATCCTCCACATCGAGGACGGAGAAATCGACCGTTTGGGGCTGGTCGAAGACCACGTAGCCGTAGCCGAAGCGATCGGCCAGGGTCATGATGGCCAAAAGACCGGTCGATTCGAGATTGGGGACCTCCTCGGTGGCCTTTTGCTCCCACGCCTCGAAGGTGCCCGAGGCGACCTCGAAGCCCATGTCCTGGAGGGCCACCGCGTAGTTGGGCGTACGGGCGACCACCATGATCTTGGCCGGATCCTCAGCGTTCCCCTGACCCTGCGTGCGGCCGAAGAAGTACCAGCCGGCCGCACCCACGGCGACGACCAGCACCACCAGCAAGGTGATCACCTTGCCCCGTCCGCTGCGCCGCAGCGCCTCCAAGTCCGACCTCGAGCCCAGGTCCGTCATATCGCCCACCATCGCACAGATCCCGACGGACGCCATCCACCGAGCGTGCCCCCTCGTCTTAGGGTGCCGCGGCTATGCCGCAAGGTTTCGAATGGCCCCTCAAAGGCCGCCACGCCCGATCCAGCGCACACCGCGAGCCCGCAGGGATCCCCGAATCGTAAGCGCTCCCAACAACTTCCCGGTTTGTCGCCCTTCCTGGGTGCCGCGTGCGCAAGACCGAGGCCGGGCGCGACGAAGTCGCGCATCCCCTGCCGGCATCGATCATCAATCGCCGACCGCGGCTCGAACGCCGTTGACCAGGACCCCCAGCCCGTGGCCCACCGGTGGCAGCAAGCCCTGGTCGCGCTGGGCGATCCATCGCGGGTGGGCCTGCGGATAGAGGTAGGCCTCGGGGTGCGGCATCAAGCCGAACACCCGACCGGTGGGATCGCACAGCCCGGCCCAGCCATCGGCCGAGCCATTGGGGTTTTGGGGCCAGGTCTCGGTGGGTCGCCCCTGCGCGTCGACGTAGCGCACGGGCACCAGGGCCTGGGCCTGCACCCGGGCGCGCAGCGCCTCGTCGGCGAACACCAGCTTGCCCTCGCCGTGGCGGCTGGGCACGCAAAGCGGCACGCCGGTGCTGCCGCGGGTGAACACGCAGGGGCTCTGGGGGTCGATGGCCAGGCGCACCCAGGCGTTGCGGTAGCCCAGGCGATCGTTGGAGACGAGCGAGGCCTGCTGGGGCGCGAGCGTTCCCGGGGCGCGGTCGAGGCCGGGCAACAGGCCCAGCTTGACCATGGTCTGAAAGCCGTTGCAGATCCCGAGCACCAGGCCTCCGTCGTCGACGAAGCGGGCGAGGCGGTCGCCGAGGGCAAAGCGCAGCCGGTTGGCGAACACCCGGCCCGAGGCGATGTGATCGCCGAACGAAAAGCCGCCCACGAAGACCAGCAGGCGGGCGGTGTCCAGCGCGGCACCGCCGTCTTCGAGCAGATCGCCCACGTGGATCACCCGGGCGCGGGCCCCAGCCATACGCAGGCCGGCCGCCGTCTCGGCCTCGCAGTTGAGGCCGTAGCCCGTCAGCACCAGGGCCTGCACCTCCTCGGCGCCCGGGACCGGGCCTGGGATCTGCGCCCAGGGGCCTGCGGCCCACTCGCGAGCCTCCCTCGCCAGTGCATGCTCGCTCATCGGGGCGGAGGGTAGCAGGTCCGGGGCGGCGTTTCGCAAGACCCCAGGACCCCAGAGATCGGGGGACTACGGTCCTCCTCGTGTTCTTGCGCGGGCTTGTGTTCGTGCGCGGGCTCGTGTGCACGACCGTGCTCGTGCTCGTGCTCGTGCTCGGATCACGGTACGCTGGCTCGAGTCGAGCGCATGACCCACGCCCGTACACGATCTATCGAGCGACTGTGTGTACTGTGCCTGCTGGTCTTCGGGCTCGGTCGGATCAGCTGCGGCTTGGAGTGTGGATGCGACGCCGATGATGACAACACCGTCGCGCACTCCGATCCTGCCTCGGCATTTCTACTGAGACCGAGGCCGGGCGCGACTCCGTCGCGCATTCCGAGCCGGCCTGGGCATCTACGACCTCAGCCCCCGACCTGATCGCAGCTGAGCGGGAATTGCCCGTCGGCCGGTCGCTCATCGCGATCGGCCAGGCGCATGGCGCCGAAGGTGGATCCTGCAAGCGGCAGCTGGAGGGGCGAGAACACCTCACCATCGGCCGTGCCACACCAATTGTCGGCGCTGGCGATGCTGGCCGACAAGGTGATCTCCGCCGAGATCGGTGCCCCGGTGATGGGGTTGGCCTCCCCGGTGACCTCGAGCATCCCAAACGGCAACTCGAAGGCGTAGGCGGTCACGTCGCTGTTGATGGTGACCGCGTCGCCCACCTCTTCGCGGGGCTCGGTGGTGCTCAGCTGATCGAGCGACAGGGGCTGGAATTCCACGGTGACCGTGCCATTGCCCTCGAGATCGAGCTCGGCGTCGACGTCGGCCAAGAACTGCAAGGGCAGGCTGGGCTCGACGACGGTGGAGACGGCCACCAGGTAGATACCGTCGATATCCAGCGGCTGGGGGCCGCCGCTCTCGGTGTCGCCCTCGGTGCCCGTGCCTGGCAGCGTGGGCATGGGTGGCGTGGGGGTCTCCATCTCGGGGACGTCGGGGATCACCCGGTCCTCTTCGGTTTCCTCATTGAAGCGCTCGTACTTGCCGGCCACGTCGGGGCTGGGGCACCCGGCCAACGACATCCCCACCGCGCCGGCGAGGCCGAGCCAGGGTCCGAGGGCCATCAGGCCCGTCATGGAGCTCGTCTTGCGGCCCTTCTCGAGATTGGAGCGGCCACGATGGGGCCCACGACACGGGTCAGTCGAAGTGATCGTCATGGCAGAAGAGATCCCCCGGCCGACGCGGTCGACCGTTCAGTTGGCGCGGGCCCCGTTTTCTGCGAAGCTTTCGGCCCGTCGCCGGCGAGGGAAAGTGTAGAGCCCCCTGCTGTCGGACGACAAGCACCCACGCCGGGCGGCGCTGCTGCGCCGGCACCAACACGAACAGATCGCAAGCCGAGGCACAGCCGGTGGGAACGTCGCCAATGGGTCGCATGACGAGCAAGGGAAGCAAGTGGAACCTGGGTCTGAGCCTGGCGTTGGGCCGAGGTCCTGCCCTGGGTTCCGCCCTGGGTCTAGGAATCGCCGCGTGCATCGGGCTGAGCTCGGCTCCGGCCCATGCCGCGGGCTTTGCCACGGCTCGCTTTGGCGGTGAGCACGGGCATCCGACCACCGACAACGCCACCGCGATCTACTACAACCCAGCGGGCATCGCGCTATCGAAGGGTACCCACATCTTCGTCGACGGCACGCTCGCGCTGCGTTGGGCCAGCTACGAGCGCCCCCAGAGCGCCGTCAACGTGGTCCAGGCCTCGCAGATGAACCCTGCGATGGATCCCGCCTACGACTATCCAACGGGCGCCAACGACGGCAAGGCCACCCTGTTCAACGGGATCGTCGCCCCCTTCGTGGGCGCCACCTCGGACTTCGGCACCGACTTCATCTACGGCGGGCTCGCCCTTTACTTCCCGTTCGGCGGCTCGGCGGTCTGGGACAAGAACCCCAGCTTCTCGGGCAGCGACGACTTCCCGGGGGCGATCGACGGGGTCCAGCGCTGGTACTCGGTCGACGGCTCGATCCGCTCGATGTACATCACCGGCGCGCTAGGCTTCAACATCAAGAAGATCGGCCTGAGCTTGGGGGTGTCGGGCAGCGCGATCCGATCCGAGGTGGTCACGCTGCGCGCCCGCAACTCCGACGGCACCGACGATCTGCTCACCACCGACGCCAGCGGCAACCCGATCCTCAAGGAGGGGCGCAGCTACGTCGACGTCAACGGCTGGCAAGGGGGCTTTGCCCTGGGCGCGGTCTACAACGTGCTCAAGAAGGACAAGGTGTGGATCGGAGCGTCGTACACCAGCCAGCCCAACGTGGTGGGCGGTATGACCCTCACCGGCGATCTCAACAACACGCTGGGGCTAGCCGCGCCCTCGACCACCGCGGTCGAGCTCACCCAGACCCTGCCCGAGATCATCCGCCTCGGCGTGCGCTACCGGCCGGTCGAAAAGGTCGAGCTGCGCCTGTTCGGCGACTACACCCGCTGGTCGGTCTTCGACAAGCAGTGTGTGCTCGACGCGAACGTGGACGGCCGCTCGTGCAACTTCGACGGCGAGGACAACGCCCTGGACGACCCGGAGAACTTCGGCGGCCCCGGAGACGGCGCGGTGGGGGTCACCCAGCACCTGCCCCGCTACTGGCGGGACTCCGGAGGGGTGCGGGTGGGGGTCAGCTATTGGTTCTTGCCCCAGCTCGAGACCTATATCGGCGCGGGCTTCGACTCGTCGGCCGTGCCGGTGGAGACCCTCGATCCTGCGCTGATGGACATGAACAAGATGAGCGTGGCCCTCGGGGCCCGCTGGCAGATCATCAAGTACCTGGCGCTGTCGCTGACCTCGACGGAGCTGTTCTTCTTTACCACCCGCACCGAAGGCAACAACGCGCTCAACAGCTTCCAGCCCCCCACGCGGCAGCCGAGCGCCGACGGCGAGTATCGGCAGTTCTTTCAGCTGTTCAACCTTTATGCGGACGTGAGCTTCTGAGCCCCGTTGCGGGCGCCTAGTCTATTGAGACGCCCGGCAGCCGCTCTTCACCCCGACACCGCGCCCAAACCAGGCCCACCCCCGAGGATCGCCCAGGTGGTGACGGTGACGAACGGGCCGCTCGGTGGGCGAGTGCTCGCGTCGGAGTGCGATAGAGTGATGGCGTGAGCCGGCCCAAGCTTCGCCTGCCGATCGGTCAATCGGACTTCCGCATGCTGCGGCGGCAGGGCCTGACCTATGTCGACAAGTCGGGGTTCATCGTCGACGTGCTCGAGGCCAGCGCAGCGGTGCTGCTGCTGCCCCGGCCGCGGCGCTTCGGCAAGACGCTGAACCTGTCGATGCTGCGGTACTACCTGGATCTCGGGTTGGATCTCGAGCCCGGGCACAGCGAGCACGAGCAGGGCGACCTGTTCGCCGGCCTCGCGGTGCAGCGCTCGGAGCTCGCACGACCGCACCGGCAGCGCTATCCGGTGATCTTCCTGACCTTCAAGGACATCAAGGAGTCGAGCTGGGAGAGTTACCAGGCCAGGATGACGAGGGTGCTTGCGGATCTCTACCAAGAGCACGAATACTTGCTCGATAGCCAGATCCTGCGCGCTCGACAGCGCCAGGCCTTCGAGGTGATCCTCGACGGCCAGGCACCACCGGAGCGCTCCGTCGACGCGCTGCGCGAGCTGTCGCGATGGCTGGCGCTCCACCATGGCGAGCCCGTGGTGATCCTCATCGACGAATACGACACTCCGCTGCACGCAGCCTACCACGGGAAGTACTACGAGCAGGCCGTGGGTCACCTGCGTGGCCTGCTTTCGGGGGGGTTCAAGGACAACCCGCACCTGTTCAAGGGCGTGCTCACCGGGATCTTGCGGGTGGCCAAGGAGAGCATCTTCTCGGGGCTCAATAACCTGGCGGTGTACTCGATCCTGCGCACGGAGTTCGCGACCGCGTTCGGCTTCACCGAGGCCGAGGTGACGGCGCTCGCCGAGCAAGGGGGCTCGCCCGAGGCGATGGACGGGATCCGTCAGTGGTACGACGGCTACCGGTTCGGGGGGCAGACGCTGTACAACCCGTGGTCAGTGCTCTGCTACCTCGACAGCGCCGATCGAGAGCTCCGGCCGTACTGGATCGCGACCAGCTCCAATGATCTAGTGCGCGAGATGCTGCTCGAGGGCCCACAGGGCCTGCGCGCCGAGCTCGAGACGCTGCTGGTCGGTGGGGTGATCGACAAGCCGGTCGAGGAGCACATCGTGCTCCGCGATCTGCATGCCCAGCCCGATGCGGTGTGGAGCTTTTTGCTGTTCTCGGGCTACCTGCGGATGCAAGAGCTCTATACCGATGCTCTCGATCGACGTAGGGCTCGCCTCGACGTGCCCAACCGGGAGGTTCGGGCGGCCCTCAATGCCATGGTGCAGCAGTGGATGAGCGCGCGCGTAGGGGGCTCGTCCGAGGTGCAGGCGCTGCTCCGAGCGCTGCTCGAGGGCGACGCCCGCTCGCTCACGCACTACCTCAGTCGGATGGTGAAGGTAAGCCTGTCGTACCACGACACCGGCGGCCCCCAGCCCGAGCGGGTGATCCATGGCTTCATCGTGGGGCTGCTCGTGAGCCTCCAGCCCGACTACGAGGTGCGGAGCAACCGAGAGTCGGGCTACGGGCGCTACGATGTGATGGTATTGCCGCGCACGGCCGGCAAGCCGGGCGCGGTGTTGGAGCTCAAGACAGTCGACGAGGGCGAAGACCCGGCCGCGGCCCTCGACGCAGGCCTTCGGCAGCTCCGCGACCGCGACTACGCCACCGAGCTGCGCGAGCGCGGAGCTGACCCCGTCATCGAGTGGGTCGCGGCCTTCGATGGTAAGCGCGCGTTCGTGGCCCGCGCTGGGCAGTGAGCGGGTACGCCCCCTTCATCGTCGGCGCGCCCGAATCGAGGTGAGCCTGGTTCTCCGCGCTGTGAGCACCTCGGCGCGACCGAGCTCGCGTGGAAGTCGGCTGCGCGGCGCTTGAGGTCCACGACCGACACGCGCCGCTCGGCTCGGCCGAGATCAGACCTTCATCACGCCCACATCCCGGCTTGGACCGCGTCGCGCGCGTAGTCGGCGAAGTCCTTGGGCTTGCGGCCGAGGGCCCGCTCGACGCCGTCGGACAGTGCGGTGTTGCGGCCGTCGAGGACCGTGGCGAACAGGTAGTCGAGCATCCACACCACGTCCTTGGGCGCGCCGGACTGTTCGGCCCCGGCGATGAAGGCTTCGTGGGGGATCTGGGTGTAGCGAATGTCGCGGCCCGTGGCCTTGGCGAGCTCGGCGGTGACCTCCGCGAAGGTCAGGGCGCGGGGCCCCGTCACCTCGTAGATCTCGCCCGCGTGGCCGTCTTGCGTGAGGGCGGCGAGGGCGACCTCGGCGATGTCGTCGACGTCGACGAAGGGCTCGGGCACGTCGCCCGCGGGGAGGGTGATATGCCCGGCGTGGACCATGTCGGCGAAGGCTCCCTCGGAGAAGTTTTGGTTGAACCAGCTGGCGCGGACGACGGTCGAGGGGATCGTGCTGGCCAAGACGATGCGCTCGCAGGCCTGGGCCTCTTGTTCGCCGCGCCCGCTCAAGAGCACGAGGCGCTCGACACCGAGGCGCTCTGCCTTGGCGACCAGCGTGCGGATGGCGTCGCCCGCTCCGGGGATCGCCAGGTCGGGGGCGTAGGTGATGTAGATGGCCTTGACGCCCTCGAGGCAGGCGTCCCAGCTGGCCTCGCGGGTCCAGTCGAAGGCGGGGGTCGCCGAGCGCGAGCCGGGTCGCACGGGCAGGCCCTTGGCTTGCAGGGCCCGGGCGATGCGGCGGCCGGTCTTGCCGGTGGCGCCGAGGATGAGGGTTAAAGGAGCGGTGGCGGGGTTGGTGGTCTGCTGGTTGGTCTGCTGGTTGGTCTGCTGGTTGGTCTGCTGGGTGGTCATGGCTTCGTTCTCCTACGCTGTGCAGTGACGGTGGGCGGCTATCCTTCGTCGACCAGGCTGTCGAACCACCGAATGCTCGCCAGGGTCGAGGGGACGATCGACTGCAGATGACCGACACCCTCGAACACCTCGACCTCGATCTCCGCGCCCGGACCGTCGAGGCTCGTGGCGGTGAGCTCGGCCATGGCCGCGGGGACGATATCGTCGAGCTCGCCGTGGTACAGGCGTAGCGGCGCATCCGGGCTCCACCCAACGTGGACATCGTTGAGCGCGAGTGCAGCTTTGAACTCCTGCGCCCCCTCGCCGCGGAAGTCGGCGAGGAACGCGTCGGTGTAGAGCTCATTGGTGGCTTGCGAGGGCAGGCCCGCGATGATCTCGGCGTTGTCCTTGGTCTTGTCGTAAAGCTCGAGCACGCGCTGGTCGTAGGGCGGCTCGAAGTAGTAGGAGAGGGGCTGGCCGAGGTCGTAGACACCCGCGAGGCCCAACGTGAACATCGCGGTGACCTGCGGGGCGAGCATGACCTCGCTCTGAAACAGTGCCCCGACCACGCTAGACAGGGCATACGCTCCGCCTGCGACGGTGACCGCAGCAAGTTCGAACTCCTCGGTGTGCGCGGCCTCGATCGCCCGTTGGGTTGCGAGGGTCGCGTGGCCGCCTTGCGAGTGGCCCGACAAGAACACCTCGTCACGCAGCGAGACCTCGAGCGCTTCGGCGAGGTTGCGGGCCGCGCGGAGCATGTCGATCGTCGCCGTCGCCGTCGGCTCGGCGATGGCGTAGGGGTGGACGATGTGGCGTGAGGCGCCAAAGCCCAGGTAGTCGGGCATCGCGGTCACGTAGCCGGCGGCCGCGGGCAGCAACCCCCGCCAGATCCCCCAGTCGACCATCTCGCCAGAGGAGGGGACGTCGGCGTCGTAGAAGACGGTGCCGCGTTGCAGGCCCCACAGCGCTCGATCCTGGACCAGCTCGTCGTCACGTTGGGGCATCAAGACCGCGCCCGAGGCCGTCGTCGGCTGGCCCCAGGGATCGACGGTCTCGTAGACCACCTGGTAGACCGCGACGCGGTTGCGGACGATCTGGTCGATCTCGTCTTGCGTGTAAAAGTCTGTGAAGTCTTCGAGGCCGAAGTCCGCGTAGGCGTCGGTGAAGGGCAAGTCGAACAGCGCCGCATGGATCTGTGGGCGTGACAGGACGTCGACCTGCTTGAACATCACGAGCCGCCCGCGCTCGGCCCACGGACTGGTGCCGGTCTCGCCGTAGGGCGAGGGCGCCGCGCAGGCCGGGAGCTCGCGCTCGGGCTGCTCGCTCGGCTCTTGCCGGTCACAGGCGCCGGCGCCGAGGCTAAGGGTGAGGGTGAGGGTGAGGAGGGTCGCGGACAGGCGGGTGAGGGTCATCGGGGTGGTGGCGGGGTTGGTGGTGAGGTTGGTGGTGAGGTTGGTGGTCATGGCTTGGTTGTCCTGCGCCGTGTTGGCGAAAGAACAATCGCCCACGGAGGTCCACGAATTCTCGACCCGAGGCGCCAAGAGTTGATCCGATGGCGCCACGCCCTGGCGCGACTTGACCGATGGCGTCAGGTGTTGACGGCGCGCGCCAAGCTCGTCTCGGCCGTCCTCATCGCGTCCTCACCGCTTCTTCAACGACATCGTGGTCGGGCCGACCAGGTGCTGTTCGTCAATGGCGACGCCCGAGCCAGAGCTCCGTATGTCCGATCCGAGGCGGCGAGTCGCCCGGCGGGGAGTATGAAGCGAGTACACTGCCCGCGATGGGTCGAGTCACGTCCCTGTTCGTCCACAAGGTCATCCGCCAGGTCGACGCGAGCATCGACAGATCCGCCCTGCTGCTCGGGCTGGGGATCGACCCGGACGCTGCGGTCGATCCCAAGATCATGGTCTCGGACACGGACTACTACGCGTTTTTGGAGGCGATCGCCGCCCAAGATCCCAATGCCCTCGATCTACCGCTCCGGGTCGGCGCCTCGATGCGCCTCGACGAGTACGGAGCCATGGGCCTGGCGTGGAAGTCCGCGGCGAACCTACGCGCGTCGTGGGACCGGGCCGAGCGCTTTGCCAAGGTCCTGACCAGCGTCGCGACCTACGAGGTCCGCGAGGTCGAGCTCGGCGCCTGGCTGATCCTGCACCGCGAGGGTCCGCGCCGACTCGGCCTGCGCCTGTCCAACGAGGCCAGCATCGCGAGCCTGGCGGCGATCAGCCAACAGGTCACTGATGCGTCGCTGCGCGTGCTCAAGGTGAGCCTCGAGCACGACGCGCCGAGCCGCACCCACCTGCATGAGCGTCACTTCGGCTGCCCGGTGCGCTTCGGCGCGGAGCACGACGCGCTGCTCGTCGCTTGGGAGACGCTGCGCTTCCCCAACCGCCTCAGCGATCCTGGCATGTCCCGGTTCTTCGAGGCCCACCTCGCCAAGGAGCTCGAGCAGTTCGACGACGATCACTCGCTCGAGCATCGTGTGCGCATCGAGATCTCGACCGCGCTCGCCGACGGCATCCCGCCTATCTCCGCGACCGCCCGGCGGCTGGGCATCAGCGGGCGGACGCTGCAGCGACGCTTGGCTCGCAGCGGCCATACCTACCAGCAGCTCATCGATGAGGCTCGCCGCCAGCTCGCCGAGAAGCTCCTGCGCCAGACCGAGTACTCCCTGCAAGAGATCGCCTTCCTCACCGGCTTCTCGGAGCAAAGCGCGTTCACACGCGCGTTCAAGCGGTGGGCGGGACAGACACCGCGCTCGTTTCGACTCTGCGTGCAAGGCTGAGCGCTCGCCCTGGCCGACTCGGATACCGCCTCCGCCGTCTCGTCTTGTCCCGTGGGGATCCGGGGCGTGCCGCAGGGCTGCGGCAATTCGGTCAGCCAAACGAGATCCGTGCTCGGGCCCCCCGCCCCTCGGGCCCTGGGGCGCGGCCCTGGACGAGGCGCGTGTTGCGCGATAGACGCGGTGCTCCTCCGAGAGCCCACGTTCCGTTAACCGATAAGCGCAAGCGACGCGGGTTCAGGAGGGCGTGTAATGATCCCTATCCGCGCGCGATGGCGAGATTCGTGGTAGGCGCAAGCGTCCGTTCGTCGCGATGGCGCTGCTGCTGACGATCACGCTCCCCTTGCTGCTGTGCTGGGTCCCGCTGTTGGGGTCACGCCTGGCCGGGCGCCACGCGTCGGCTTGGCTGGCGGGGCTGGTCGCGCTCGGGTCCATCGTCTCGCTGGTCGTGGCCGCGTCGGGGCAGGCGGGCGATGCGGTCCAGCTCGTCCACGTGCCGTGGATGCCCCACCTGGGCCTGCACTTGAACATGCGGCTGGACGGGCTGTCCCTGATGTTCTGCGCGCTGGTGCTCGGCATCGGGGAGCTGGTGATCGTCTACGCCCGCTACTACCTGGCCGACGACGACCACCGCGACCGCTTCTTCGCGTTCCTGCTGCTGTTCATGGGGGCCATGCTGGGGGTGGTCACCGCGGAGAACCTGCTGTCGCTGGTGGTGTTCTGGGAGCTGACCTCGGTGAGCAGCTTCTTGCTGGTGGCGTTCAAGAACGACAAGGCGGCGGCCCGCCGCGGCGCCCGGCGAGCCCTGGGGGTGACCGGGCTGGGCGGCCTGTGCCTGCTGGGGGGCGTGCTGCTTTTGGGCGACATCGTGGGCAGCTACGAGCTGAGCGACGCGCTCGCCTCCCACGATCGGATCGTCGCCGACCCGCGCTACCCCTACGCCCTGGTCCTCGTCCTGCTGGGGGTGTTCACCAAGTCGGCCCAGGTGCCGTTCCACTTCTGGCTACCCGGCGCCATGTCGGCCCCGACCCCGGCCAGCGCCTACCTGCACTCGGCGACCATGGTCAAGGCGGGGGTGTTCCTGCTGGTGCGCCTGTGGCCTGCGCTGGCGGGCACCGAGCAGTGGTTCTTGATGGTGACCGGCCTGGGCTTGGCCACGCTGCTCTTCGGGTCGGTGGTGGCGCTGTTTGAGGACGACATCAAGGGCCTGCTGGCCTACTCCACGATCTCGCACCTGGGGCTCATCACCACCCTGTTCGGGCTCAACACCACGGCGGGGGTGGTGGCGGGCATCTTCCACATCATGAACCACGCCACCTTCAAGGCGTCGCTGTTCATGGCCGCGGGGATCATCGACCACGAGACGGGGACCCGAGATCTGCGCGCGCTGGGAGGGCTGGCCCGGCACATGAAGTCCACGGCGTTGCTGGCCACGGTGGCCTCGGCCGCGATGGCGGGCATTCCCCTGCTCAACGGCTTCCTCAGCAAGGAGATGTTCTTCAAGGAAGCGGTCGACGTGGGGGCGGGGATGAGCCAGCCGTGGTTGGTCCCCACGATCGCGACCATCGCGGGCGCCTTCAGCGTGGGGTACTCGGTGCGCTTTGTGTGGGACGTGTTCTTCCGGCCGGCGACCGGGAAGCTGCCCCATGATCCGCACCCCCCTCCGTCGTGGATGCAAGCGCCGGTCGCCCTGTTGGTGGTGTTATGCGTAGTCGTGGGGGTGGCCCCCGCCCTGGTCGTGCAGCCGGTGCTCGAGCATGTGTCTTTGAGCGTGCTCGGGACCCAGACCCCCGCCGTCGACCTGCACCTGTGGCACGGGCTCAACCTCCCCTTCATCATGAGTCTGGTCGCGGTGGGAGCCGGGGTGGGGCTTTACCTGCGCCGCGATCTGCTCACGAAGCTGCGACAGCGCCTTCCCGCTCTGCCCTCGGGGCCGAGGGTCTACGAGTCGATCCTTGCGGGCATGTTCCGCGCCAGTCGCTTCGTGACCGAGTCCCTGCACCGTGACTCGCTGCCGGGCTACGTCGTCGCCGTCCTCGCCAGCGGCCTGGTCCTCGGCCTCGTCCCCTTCCTCCAGGCGCCGTCCCTGTCCGTGTCGCGGGTGACCTCGGTTCCCCCCGCCCCCCTCATCGGCTTCGTGCTGCTGCTCGTGCTGGGGGCGCTGGCCACGGTCCGCCTGCACCACCACCGGCTGCTGGCCCTCCTGGCCCTGTCGCTGTCGGGGCTGGGCACCGCGCTGGTCTTCGTCGAGCTCAGCGCCCCGGACCTGGCGCTGACCCAGCTGTCGGTCGAGGTCGCCACCACCGTGCTGATGTTGCTGGCCTTGTTCTTCCTGCCCAGCCGCAGCCCGAAGGGCGAGCAGCCCTCGGGTCGGCACATCCGGGATGCCGGGCTCGCCATCGCGGTGGGCCTGGGGGTCGCGGCCCTGCTCTACGCGGTGCTGACCCGGCCGTTCTCCACCATCGCGGACTACTACATCGCCACCAGCAAGTCCCACGGGGGCGGCACCAACATCGTCAACGTGATCCTCGTCGACTTCCGGGGCTTCGACACCCTGGGCGAGATCACCGTGCTTGGCGTCGCGGCCATCGCGGTGTCGGCGATGCTGCGCGAGCTGTCGATCCCGCGACCCGAGGTCGCCGAGGACGGTCGCCGCTGGTCGCTCGACCGGCACCCCTTCCTGCTGCGGGTGATGAGCCGCCCGCTGCTGCCGTTGCTGCTGCTGGTGGCGATCTACATCCTGCTGCGCGGGCACAACCTGCCCGGCGGGGGCTTCATCGCGGGGCTGGTCACCGGGGTGGCGCTCATCCTGCAGTTCATGGCGGGTGGTCTCTCGTTCGCGACGGCGCGGCTGCGCTTCGACCTGGTGGCCACCGCCGCGATCGGCTTGGCGATCGCGCTGGCCACCGGCCTGGCCTCCATGCTCTTCGGCCAGCCGTTCCTGGCCTCGGCCTTCACGCACGTCCACCTGGGCCCCATCGAGTTCGAGCTGGCCTCGGCCATGGCCTTCGACCTGGGCGTGTTCATCACCGTGGTGTCCGTGCTGCTCATCATCCTCGTACGCCTGGGGCGGGTCGGTGTCGATGCCTCCTCGCCGAGCCCAGACCCGAGCCCGGACCCGAGCCCGGACCCGAGCCCGGACCCGAGCCCAGACCCGAGACCAGACCCGAGCCCGGACCCGAGCCCAGACCCGAGCCCAGACCCGGGAGGGCCCTGCTGATGGAGCTCGTACTCGCCCTCGGGGTCGGGGTGGTCGCGGCCTGTGGCGTCTACCTGTTGCTGCGCGCCCGCACCTTCTCGGTGGTGCTCGGGCTGTCGCTCATCTCCTACGCGACCAACCTGTTCCTGTTTGGGGTGGGGCGGATCACCGTCGGCGCTCCCCCGATCTACGACGCTTCGGCGGGGGCGGTGGCCTACGCCGACCCGATCCCGCAGGCGCTGGTGCTCACCGCCATCGTCATCGGCTTCGCCATGACCGCGTTCGTGGTGGTGCTGGCCCTGGTCGCCCACCAGCGCCTGGGTGGGGACCGCGTGGACCAGCCGCTCCCGGAGGATGAGGCATGAGCGTGTCGGCCCACCTGCCCGTCGCCATGGTGGCGCTCCCCATGCTCACGGCCATCGTGTGCCTGCTGCTCGGCGCCGCGTCCCGGGGCAAGGACGAGGACGTGCTACAGCGGCAGCGGCAGCGGCAGCGGCAGAGGTGGATCGGCGGCCTCTCCTTGCTGCTGCTGGTGGGGCTGTCGGCCGTGCTGCTGCAGCAGACCGCGGACGGCCGGGTCTTCGTCTACCGCCTCGCCAATTGGCCCTCGCCGTTCGCCATCGCCCTGGTGGTGGACCGGCTGAGCGCGATCATGGTGAGCCTGACCGCGACGCTGTGCTTGTTTGTGCACCTGGCCGCGGCCCGGGGCAAGGACGCCCGAGGCCGGTTCTTCCACCCGCTCTTGCAGCTGCAGGTGATGGGCCTGTGCGGCGCGTTCATGACGGGGGATCTGTTCAACCTCTTCGTGTTCTTCGAGATCCTGCTCATCGCCTCGTACGCGCTGCTCGTGTTCGGCGATGGGACGCACCGCACTCGGGCCTCCCTCCACTACGTGGCCTTGAACCTGGTGGGCTCGGCCCTCTTCCTCATCGCGATCGGCACCCTCTACGGGATGCTCGGTACCCTGAACATGGCCGACCTCGTGGCCCGTGCGGCCCAGGTCTCGCCCGCCGATGCTCCCGTGGTCCGAGCCGCGGGGGGGCTGCTGCTCGTGGTCTTCGGGCTCAAGGCGGCGATCGTCCCCATGGGCCTGTGGCTGCCCCCGACTTACCACGCCGCGACCACGCCCGTGTCCGCCCTCTTCGCGATCATGACCAAGGTAGGGGTCTACGCGATCATCCGGATCTTCATCCCCATGTTCGGTCCGCAGCAGGGGGCGGTGGCCGGGGTCGCCGATCCATGGATCCTGGGGCTGGGCCTGGCCACCTTGGCGCTCGGCACCCTCGGCGCGCTCTCGGCCACCGAGTTCAAGCGCATGGTCACCTTCCTCGTGGTGGCCTCGGTGGGCACCCAGCTGACCTCGGTCGGCCTGTTCACCGAGCAGGGCCTCGCGGCGGCCACCTTCTACATCGTGCACAGCACCTTCCTCACCGCGGCGCTGTTTCTGCTCGCGGGCGCCATCATCCACCAGCGCGGGGAGCTGGGGGGACGCCTGTCGGCCGGGCCAGTGATGTACCAGGGCCGCCTGCTGGGCCTGCTGTTCCTGGTGGCGGCCCTCTCCGCGGCCGGGCTGCCGCCGCTGAGCGGCTTTGTCAGCAAGGCGCTCATCCTCGCGGCCACCCCGGCGGCCTGGAAGGCCGTGGTCTGGACGGTCGTGCTGGTGACCAGCTTCCTGCTGCTGATCCAGCTGTCGCGGGTGGGCAGCGTGCTGTTCTGGAATCTCGCGGGCGACGATCCACCCAAGGGCCCTCGGCCTGGCCCCAACGACTCCCTGGTCCCTGCGGTCGTCCTGCTCTCGTTCAGCGTGGTGCTCGCGGCGGCGGCGGGGCCCCTCGACGACTTTACTCGGGCCACCGCCACCCAGCTCTACGACCGCGACGCGATGATCGAGCGGGTCATGACCGACGCCCAGCCCCCGCCCAAGACGCGCCGGGGCGATCCCCCGCCCACCCCCCACGGGTTCGCGCGGCGACCCGGCCAGGAGGCCCCATGAGCGACACCGCCGCCAAACCGCGCCGCAAGTGGCTCGGTCACCCCGGGCTGTCGGTGGTGATCTTCACCACCTGGCTGCTTGCCAACGACAGCGTCTACATCGGGCACATCATCCTCGCCGCCCTGCTGGCGCTGGTCCTCCCGTGGCTGACCGCGGAGTTTTGGCCTGACGCGCCGCGGATCCACCGTCCGGGGCTGGCGCTGCGGCTGTTCGCGGTCTTCGCCTACGACGTGGTGATCGCCAACTTCCGCGTCGCGATCCTCGTGATCGGGCCCAACGCCCGCCTGCGGCCCGCGTTCCTGGAGATCCCGCTCGACCTCGAGGACTCGTTCGGCGTCGCGATCCTCGCGTCCATGATCACGCTGACCCCGGGGACGCTATCGGCCCACGTGCGCGAGTCGGATCGGATCTTGGTGGTCCACGCCCTCGACGTCGATGATGAGGCGGCGGCCATCGCCGAGATCAAGCAGCGCTACGAGGCGCCGCTGCGGGAGGTCCTGGGATGCTAGACGTGGTCGCGACCGCCGTTCTCGCCGTGCTCGCCGTGGCCATGCTCCTCAGCGTGGTTCGCCTGTTTCGGGGCCCGACCGTCCCCGATCGCATCCTCGCCCTCGACACCGTGTTCGTGAACACCGTGGCCGTCTTGCTGGTGCTGGGCATCGTGCTGCGCACCTCGGTGTACTTCGAGGCGGTGCTCATCATCGCCATGATGGGCTTCGTGGGCACCTGCGCCCTGGCCAAGTACCTGCTGCGCGGCGACATCATGGAGTAGCCCATGGATCTGGTGATCAGCGCATTCCTCGTGTTCGGGGCGATCTTCGTCCTGCTGGGCTCGATCGGCCTGGTCAAGCTGCCCGACGTCTACTCCCGCCTGCACGCGCCCACCAAGGCCACCACCCTGGGGGTAGGCTCGATCCTCGTCGCTTCGGCCATGGCCTCCTCGATCCGTGGCGCGGGGCCGAGCGTGCACGAGATCCTGGTGACGATCTTTTTGTTCCTCACCGCGCCGATCGGCGCCTACCTCATCGCCCGCGCCGCGCTGCACCAGCGCATCGAGGGGGGAACGAAGCAGCTCCCGCCACAGTGACGGGCCCGCCCGCTCTACGGGCGTGGCGGGACTCGACCGCGCGAGCCTACGCCGAGGCGACCGTGAGCGTGTACCTCACGGGATCGTCGCGATCGGCTCGATCGTAGTAGGCCACGAAGGGATCTTGGTGCTGGACCGAGAAGCCGGCGGAGGTCAGCCCGCTCGCGACCACCTCGGGTGACCGCAGGCGGGTCGAGGGGCCGAACGCTCGCGGCTGCGGGGGAATCGTGGTCAGCGAGAGCAACCCCTCATCTTCGACGAGTCCCCGCAGCTCCGTGAACAGATCTTCGAGATCGGAGACGAAGTGCAAGACACCGCAGGCGACGACGACGTCGAAGGTGGCGTTGGGGCCCAGCGCCTCGCCCAGCGAGTGCTCGCCGAGCTTCAGCTCGACGAGCTGCGCAAACGTACCTCGCTTGCGCGCCTGCTCGAGCATCGCCGGCGCTGCATCGACGCCGACCACCGAGGCGCCGACCCGGAGGAACGGTGTGCTGCATTGCCCCGTGCCCACGCCGAGGTCGAGCACGCGCAGGGCGGGCTGGGGCACGAGCCGCTCGAGCACTGCCTCGAGCACCCGCTGTGGGGCACACCACCCGAACCGCTGCGTGTCCTCGTCGTAGCGCGCAGCCCACTGGTCGTAGTGCACAGCGGGATGGTAGCCGGTCGGCCGCTACGCCGACAGCCGCGCGTAGCGGTGCCCACGGTCGCGGACCACCAGGGTCGCTGCCCCGTCGTGCTCGATCGCCGCCACCAAGATCTTCACCCCGGCCACGAGCACGTCCGCTCGCCCGGCGGGGACCAGGGCCGAGTCCATGCGCTCGGCGGCGGTCTGACAGAGGGTCGTGCGGTCGATGGCCCGCTGAGGAGTCGCGAGCGGCCTATGCGTCAGCAGTGGTCCTCGAGGCCGCGGTCGCACGCGAGCTGCCCATAGCGGGCGGCTTCGGTGTAGTTGCGGGGAACGCCGAGGCCCTTGCGGTGCAGATGGACCAGATGGGCACACCCTTGCGCCACGCCGGCCTTGCACGCCACATCGTGCAACTCGGCGGCCCGAGCGTCGTCTCGCTTCACACCCAGACCCAGATAGTGCAGTACCGCCAGCTCGTAGCAGGCCCACGGGTCGTCGGCATCACACGCACGCGCGTAGTAGTGCGCACCTCGACCCGCGTCGAACGCGTTCGCGCGTCGCCCGACCAGCAGATCACCCACGGTGATGCACATCCGGGCGTCACGGTCACAGTCTGCGAACAAGTCCGGCGCCAAGGCGATGGCAGCGTCCTGGGCGGGCGTGACCTCGCCGAACGACGCCTGCGGGTCGACGTAGAGATGCACGAAGTATTCGATCGTACGCCGGGCGCGTCGGGCGACCTTGCGACGTTGCCGATCGACGATCGAGACCTCGCCTCCGACTGCGGTGAGTTCGACGTCGACATCGCACTCGGCCCAGCGCTGCCGGAGGATCCGCTCACGTTCGGCCTGGGTCTTGGTCTCGTCCTCCCAGATCGCGCGCAGTTCCCCCCACAGCTGGTGCTCTGCTCGCCATACGTTCCCGACGGTCCACCTGACACGCATCGCCAACCGGTCGGCGTAGGTCGACCGCAAGAACGCCCGCTTTGCCGTCTGGTGAAGCTCGGTACCCTGCGCCTTCAAGATGACGTCGTACAACCCCGCGATCCGCCGGTTGTGGAAGTTGATGTAGCGATCGCGAAAGGAAGCGCGACCGTCGGGGTGTACCTTGGCGACGAACCGCCTCTCGGGATCGCGGTAGACGAGCTTGTTGCGGAGAGTCTTTCGAAGGACGGGCGCGTCGTGTTCGATGATCGTACTCTTCTCGTTGAGACGCTCATCGAGGGTTCGGCGCGGCGCGACCTCGGGCGTTGCAGGGTCCGTGCCCGACGAGGCGTCGGCGTTGTCCTCCGCGGGCGGCTTTGGCGGCGAGCTTGGCATCGCGGCCTCGGTCGCGGGCTCGGGCTCCGCAGCCTGCGCTGGCGACGGTGCCAACGAACCCAGGGCGCCGATCATCATGACCACGCCCCAGACGAGGGCCGGCACCAATCCGCCCCGTCGATGCTCTCCGATCCCCCGCACTTCTCTAGGTTGAACGGCGGACGCGACAAAGGGTAGAGGGGTTCTCCGACCGATCGTCGGGGGGTTCCCCTTGCCCACGGACCCGGATGTCCGCCCCCAACCGCGGCCCTTTTGACATCGCGTGGCGAGGCGACGCCCCCGGGGTTCGTTTCCCGCGCAACGAGCACCAACAACCCCCGCAAAATTACCCCCGGCAGGATCTAATCGTCGGGCATGCAGGTGTACACGTCGTCGCCGTTGTGCCAGCACGACTCGTCGGCATCGCACTCCAGGAGCACGACCCACCGGTACTTCGTCATCGACGAGCAAAATAGGACGTTCTCCAAAGCGTCGTCGCAGGTCATGAGGCCCTCGTTGGGGCCGATGCCCCGGCACGAGTCCCCTGGGGCCACGCCGTCCGTGTCCCGCGGGTCCCGCTTCTCATCCGAGCAGCCGCATCGGTAGCCAAGCAAGAGAGCAAACACCCCCGCGAGGGCAAAGACGGCAAAGCGTCGGTTCATGCCCTCGAGCATGCAGCAAGAGGCACTCGAAGTCCCGGGCAAAGAGCCACGACGTCCTCCTCGTGCAAACGTCGTCTAGCAGGATCTCCGCCCTGCGGCAGGATCTCCGACCCCCGGATGGGCTGTCGTCTAGCCTGGATTTCCACGGACCCGAGTTTGCCTAACGCGGCTTGGCCAGAATGATCGTGTGCGTTGGTCGGAGCAGTAGGCGGCGCATGGTGGTGCGGTGGGAGGCGTCGAGCGGGACAGATGCTCGCACGCTGCGCAGTCTCCTCGAGCGTTTCGGCCTCGCGAGGCGAGGAGGAAGCTCGGGTAGTGGATGGGTAGCAACGAAGGGTGGGGCAGGGGGGAGCGGCTACCGTGAGCGATCCGGCGGGTGATTCGAGCAGCACGCCGACGAGAAAGGGCGGGCTCTTCGAGGTTCACTCAGCATCGCTGCGCTCCTCGAGCAGGGCTTGGAGGAGCGGAACGACGCGCCGATCTCGCGCGCGCCCCGTCGAAGCCTTGATGGAGATGAGGGTGGGGAGGTCGACAACGCGCAGCGTCATGGACCCGTCGGTCATCAGCTCGGTGAGCTGGCCTGGGAAAACTGGCGATGGCTCGGTAACGATGGCGTCATCGCGCACCTGATGGACTCGTCCGAGGTGTTGCCGGGCATGCATCCGCCCGAGTTCGCGACCGAGCGGCTGGTGGCGCGGCTGTCGAGCGTGCTGGACCATGAGGTGGGTCTGCACCTGTTCGTGACGCATGATGCGAGGACCTCCCGATCACCCAGCCGCAGGAAGTCGTCGAGCTTCCGGATCCAATCCACCATCGTCATGGGCCGGCGGTTCATCGCCTGGAGCTCCGCGAACTCGAGGTACGCGGTGACGATGCGGTTGAGAGCCTCCAGCTCAGCCCCAGGTTGTCCTTGGACGCATCGGCCCGGGCCACGATGATCTCCCTCAAGCGTGCGGTCGCCCACTGCCGAAACGCGGTGCCGATCGCGGACCGCACCCGGTAGCCGACCGCGAGGATCACCGGCAGGCTGTAGTGCTTGAGGCTGCGCTGTACCCGCCTTCCGCCCTCCTCGCGAACTTGTAAGTATTTCTTACAAGTTGCCTCCTCCGATAGCTCCCCCTCCTCGTACACCGCCGTAATGTGCATCGTGATGTTCTGTGGCGTAGTCTGGTAGAGCTGCGCGATATTCGCCTGCGTCAGCCACGCTGTCTCGCCCTCGAAGCGGACATTGACGCGGATCCGTCCGTCCTCGGTGCGATAGAGGAGGATTTCCGATTCGTTGGGGGAACTCTCGGACATGAGAAGCGACCTTATCGAACCCTCAGCGCAGCCGCAGCCGGACCTTCTGCCCTTTGTCCAGCTGCTCCATCAACCGCGTCCGGATGGCATCGAGGTGCTCGAGGGATGGCATCGAGGGGCCATGACACTAGCAAGGCTATCGCTCGCTGGTGATGACTTCCTGGGCCCTTTTGATCCAGTTTTCTGCCGATTGCGCACCGTTGGCTCTTTCGAGACATTTGCGTTGCTCGCATGCCCGCACGACCGGTGAGTTGGGGCTTTGGGCCTAACTCCACCGCGCGGGTGCGATCTCGGGTGGGGCCGGTCAGGAGCCCCTGAGGCTATTGTGCGGGCTCGGTCCTGCCATGCATCGCCGCCAGATCAAGATCTTCCTCGCCGACGGCACCCCCACCGGCCTGCGCACCGCCGAGCTCGGTCTGTCGACTTGTAAGGCTGTGGTCGCACCGCGCTCCAACCTCATCGGCCTGAAGAAGCGCCCCGAGGCCGCACGCACCGGTGTGTACGTTCTCGTTGGCCAGGATCCCGAGCATGCGGGTCGCGAGGCGATCTACGTAGGGGAGGGCGATGACGTCTTCGTTCGGATCAATCACCACGACAAAGACGAGAGCAAGGACTTTTGGGACTACGTGGTGCTGTTCGTCAGCAAGGACGACAACCTCACCAAGGCCCACGTGCGGCACCTCGAAGGCAAGCTCATCACATTGGCGCGCGACGCCAAGCGCTGCACCGTCGTCAATGTGATGTCGCCCGAGTTCGACCGGCTCCCCGAAGCCGATCTGGCCGAGATGGAGGAATTGCTTGAGCACATGCAGCTATTGCTCGGGACCCTCGGCGTCGACGCCTTTCAGGTCGCGCCCGCACGCAACGACGCCGCGACGCCGCCGGAATCGAAGCCGCGTGGTCTTCGCTTGGAGATGAGCGGAAATGGATACTCGGCTCAGTGTACGTTCCAGGGCGGGATCTTCACCGTGCTCGAGGGAAGCGTGGCCCGAGAGCATGAAGCGCCGAGCCTCGGAGATTGGGCACGCTCGACCCGCGCGGCCTTGCATGACAATGGCGTGCTCATCTCGAGGGATGAAGGTTTGTGCTTCTCCCAGGACTACAGCTTCGATTCGGCCAGCGGTGCCGCCTGCGTGGTGTTGGGCGGAACCGTCAACGGCAAGGTTATTTGGCTACTCGCAGAGGATGGTCGAAGCTTCAAGCAATGGGAACAAGAGACGCTCGATGGCCAAGAGGAGTAGTTGGGGTCTGTGGAGATCTCTCTGGTCGTTCGGGAGGTTGGGGGGTCGTGCGGGACTATGGCTCGCGACTTGCGCTCAAGGCTCACCGTGTCGAGAGACCGCTCGCTCGAGCTTGCGGCGCGCCCGGTGCTTGAGCACGCCGATGTGGTTGGGCTCGAGGTCGAGTTCCTGGGCGATCTCGGTGTTGGAGCGCCCGCGGAGGACCAGCACGATGATGTCTTGCTCAAGTGGGTTGCACTCGCGCTCGAGGGCATCGACGAGGCGAGCCCGGTTCTCCCGAGCGAGGATGTGCTCGAGGGGATCGGCGGTGGGGATGAGGTCGGCCGAGGTGGTGGGGTTGGCTGGGGCGGTGGGGTTGGCTGGGGCGGTGGGGTTGGCTGGCTCGGTGGGGCCAGTCGGATCGGTCGTGGTGGTGGAGTTGGTCGTGGCGGTGGGGTTGGCCACGCCAGTCGGGTCAGCAACGGCGACCGGGTTGGCGACGACAGTGGAGAGGTTGGTCGTGGCGGTGTGGGGGGCAGTCGGGTGCCGGGTGTAGGATTCGAGCGCGCTCTGGGTGCGTACGCGTCGGCGTAGCTCGGTCAGGATCGCGAATCGGGTGGCGCCGAAGAGGAATGCACGGACTTCTTGGGCAGGCTTGGCGAGAACGGTTGGGCCCTTGCGGAACAGGGCGAGGAAAGCCTCTTGGACGGAGTCTTGGGCCTCCGCTGTGGGGAGCGAGCGCTGTGCGAAGGAGAGCAGCGCACCGGCATGGCGAGTCACGAGCCGGTTGAAGGCCTCGGAGTGACCGCGGATGAATGCTTCGAGCAGGGCTCGGTCATCGTCGAGGGGCAACGGGCCGCCGTCGGCCCGGTGCGCATACGGGTTGGGGGCCCAGCCGATCTCGCTGAGTCGCTCCCACAGCGTGCGGAGAAGCGAGCGGTGATCGGCGGGTGCTGCGACGGTGCGCCGGATCGTCAACGCGAGGAGCTTATCGTGCGTTGGAGCCATGAGTTCTTGGAGTCCGTGTTCGAGAGCCGGCGCTCATGGGGGCGAGTTGACAGTTGGTGCTCATGAGTCGGTGTTCACGAGTCAGCGCTCATGAGTTGGTGCAGGATCGCGGTTGTCGGATGGTCGGGCGCCTGGATGCTGAATACGGCGTGGGCGTGGCGCAAGTGCTCGTGGGCTTCATCCTGGCGGCCCAGTTCGAGCAGCAGCATGCCCAATGAGAATTCGGTCGTTGCTTGATGATGCGATCGCCGCGAGTCGAAGACTCGGGCACTGATCGCCAGGGCCCGATGATAGGTCTCGATCGCTTCGTCTGCGCGGCCTTGGCATTGCATGATTCCAGCTAAGGCATGCAAGCCGAGCGCGACCGAAGGATGCTCGTCGATTCCGTGCACCTCGATGTGGATCGCCAAAGAACGCTCGATGCACGTGCGGGCCTCGGCTAGATCTCCCTGCGCTGCAAGCACTCCAGCCAGTTCGTGGAGAGAAGCAGCGACTGATGGGTGTCGGTCGGTACCGTGCACCTCGGTGTTGATCGCCAACGCGCGTTCCAAGTGAGCACGCGCTTCGGTGGGCTCGCCTTGTGCCGCGAGTACACCGCCTAGCGCGTGGAGGGAGGCGGCGACCGAAGGATGCGGGTCGGTGCCGTGGGCCTCGGTGAGGATCGCAAGGCAGCGTTCGAGATGAGCGCGAGCACTGGCGAGTTCTCCCTGCTGTGCGAGGACATCGGCGAGCTCGTGCAACGAGGTGGCGATCGAAGGGTGTGGATCGGTACCGTGTACCTCGGTAAGGATCGCCAAGGATCGTTCGAGATGATCCCGGGCGCCGGCCAGATCTCCCTGAGCTGCCAGAACGCCGGCGAGCTCGTGTAGCGAGGCGGCGATGTTTGGATGTGGGTCGGTGCCGTGGACCTTGGTTTGGATGGCCAGGCAACGTTCGAGACGAGTGCGAGCACCGGCGAGATCGCCCTGTGCCTCGAGTATGGCCGCCAGTTCGTGCAGGGAGGCGGCGATGTCTGGATGCAGGTCGGTGCCGTGGGTCTTGGTCTGGATGGCCAGGGTTCGCTTGAGGCACGTGCGGGCGCCGGCCAAGTCCCCTTGCGCTTCGAGTACGCCGGCCAGGGCGTGCCAAGAGACCGCGACGTCGGGGTGTTCTCGCCCACGACGGGTTTGGAGTTTGAGATCGATGGCCGTTCGAAGGTTGTTCTTGGCGTCGGTGAGCTTCCCCGCCCGCTGCTGCACGATTGCTAGAGAGTGGAACGCTCGGCCGAGCAGTTCGGTATCTCGCTCGCTGGGCTCAGCCGTGCACTCAGCGGCAACGATTGTTTGGAGGCGCTGCTCGGCCTCTACATAGCGACCCAGTCGTTCGAGGATCTCGGAGCCTCGCCATAGGATCCAGCGGAGCTCGGTGCCAGTCGCACCACGGGCGATGGCTAGCGCTTCGGCACGCTCGTAGTGCGCCCAGCCCTGTTGGGGGGCGCCCGCTCGCTGCTGCGCTTTGCCGCTCCAAAGCAACCCCACCTCGGACTCGGGAAAAACCGACAGGTGCTCGGTGGCTAGTTCTCGGTTCTTTCGGTGGAGAGCTCGTCGACTTATCACGGCATCGATGATCGGTCCGCAGCGGGTCGCGATCTCTTCGCACTGGCCGGTCAGTGCGTGCGACCACGCGCGCATGATCCATTCGAATGCTTCATCGTTTCGTGGAGGCGCCTTTGCTTGTTGGTCCCAAAAGGCCGCCGCGACCCCATGCCAACGCGGGGCGTCGTCGATCTCGAACCTCGGCTCGATCAGCGGGCTGACGCGGTGGGCTCGTTGCCCACCAAGCTCTCCGGCTTCGAGCAGGCCGAGGTTTTGCAGCACGGTGATGTCGGTGCCGAGCGAGAGCTGGAGCCCTTCGGTGAGCCCATCGAACCCCTCGCGGGTCACGGGCCACTCGTAGACGCGGGCTCGCCGGACGAAGGTGAGGGCGTCGTCGCTCAGTTTTTGGTGAGTCGCTTCTATGGCGAGCGTTCGGAGGAACAGCCGCGCCAGCTCGGCGACCCGGGCATCACTTGGCGCTTGGCCGTCCTTCCAGCGCGGGATCGCTTGGCCGGCCTCGCAGGCCAGCGCTTCGACTTGGGGCGGCGCTTTGCCTCGTAGCAGTGTGCGCGCCCAATCGAGCACCCGTGCATTGCGGCCCAGCGTGTGGGCGAGCGCTGTCCACATCGTGGGGGAGAGCTTCTGCTGGTCCTCTTGAGGCATGCGTGACCACAGCTTGTGGAGCGTGGGCGGCTCGAAGGGTCCCAGCACGACCTCGACCAGCGCGTGTGCCTGCCCGGTGGGCCGCTCGAAGCTCGCGGTGGTCGTGATCAGGAGCTTGGGCTGGTTGCCTGCGCAGGCGGGTAGCAGCACCTCCAATAGCGCAACGGTGGATGGGGTTGGTCGGGCGTCTCCATCGCTTCGTAGCGCGAGGTTTTGCTCGAAGTCGTCGAGCACGATTACGATCGATTCTTCGTCCCAGTGAGTGGTCAGCAAACGCCATAGTCGTCGGGGAACCGGTTCGTTGCGTTGGAGTATGGCCTCGGCCCGGTCATCACCGCGCTTGGCCGCCGCTTGCACGAAGCGCTCGACCACGGAGACGTCGTCGAGCACGCCGTGCAGGACCACGATGGTGGTGTGGTCGTGGTCTTGGAGGTGGCGCTCGAGCGCGCGGCCGACCAAACACGACTTGCCCACGCCCTTCATGCCCAGCACGACAGCGCCGGCGACCGGTTGTCCACCGTCGTCGCTGCCGTAGCGGAGGACACGGAGCAACCGCTGGAGCGGACGACGACGGCCGATGAAGCCGCGCTGGAGCACGCGCATGCCCCCGGTGACTCCGAGGTAGGTGTAGATCGCTTGGCTGCTTGGTGATGTCTTGGGTAGCGGGGTGGATCCTTCTAGATCGACCCGAAAACCCCGGGCGTCACGCACCAGCAGGTGAATCGTGCCCCATGCATGCGAGGGTGGGCGGGTGCTACGGTCGAACTCTCGCAGCTGCTGGCGTACGAACGCCACCGCCTGCGCTGGGGTGTCGCCCTTGCACAGCCGATCGTAGAGATCGGAGGCCGCGATCGTGGCCACATCGTCGCGGATCGGTTGCACCCAACCCAGCACGGCGGGGAGCCCTCGAGCAACGAGCGACGCAGCGAAGCTCGGCATTCCGTCCCGACCTTCGGCGGAATGACACGAGGAGATCACCACCAGCTCGGGAATCTTGGCGGCTCGCTGAAGCACGCGGAGCAGTTGGTCGGGGCTGATGGGCTCGGTTTGGCCCAGCGCATCCTCCATCAGCAGCCGGGGGCCGTGCATCGTGAGTGTTCCGTGGCCGGAAAGGTGCACGATGTCGGCAGGAGTCTCTCGCAGCCGACGCTCCAGCTCATCGAGGGTGCCGTCCTCGACCACCTGCACGCGGGCTCGATGGTTGCGGATCGGTCGCTCCAGCGCTCGCAGGATCCGTTCCTCCTCGGCCTCGAAGTCGAGCAGTGGTGTCGCGCCATGCGGGGAATAGGCCATGAAGGTGATCCGCAAACCACCATGCGTGAGCGCTCGCGGAGGCCGGCAGGGGTCTACGTCGCCCAGTTGCACGACTAGGCGGAGGCGCTGGTTAGCCACGGGGGGTTCAGTGGTGGGAAAGTTGCTGGGGGGCGGGCAAAGAAGAGCCCATCGCCACGCGACCGCAGGGTGCATGGCCAGGGCCGTAGCGTTATCGAGGATGCGCAGGCGAATCACGAGATCCAGGGGTTCGCCGTGGCGGTGGGCCTGGTCCATGGCCCGGGTCAGCCGATACTCGGGGCCGTCGAGGATTGTCCACAGCAACTGGCCGACCGCTTGGCGGGCGGCGGGGATCTCGGAATCGTGACGCTCGCGTTCTGCTTGGTGGAGGAGCTCGAGCTGGTAGGTCAGCTGCTCGACGGCGGTGTCTTCGATGGGCCGCATGGCAAGGCCGAACTCCGGCCATCGCACCGAGATCGCGGCCGGTTGCCCATCGGCGATAACATCGACCAGTGTGGGCCGGGACGAGCCAGATGAGACGGATGAGGCAGAGGAGCCTTGGCCGCTAAGGGGGGAGGGGTGCATTGCGGGTTCGTTTGGGTCGCAGTGGTCAGGCGGAGCGAACGCGGTAGGGGACCACCCGCATGGCCAGCGAGGGCGTAGACGCGATGTGGCTTCGGTATCGGTGTGAAGGTGCCATCATGGAGGAACCGACCGAGCCGACCGAGCCGACCGGGCCGCGTGCCAGCAATGCCAAGGGGAGCGGACGGTCACATGTGATCATGACGAGGAATTCCGTTCGTAGCTCGTCGCCCGGTTGCTCTTCGCTGAGATTGGGCAGTGCAGCCGGTAAGAACAGCGGGTCGTCCTTGTGTCCGATCGTGGCCAGGGACGAGCCGGCCGACGCTGCACATGCCAGTGGTAGCCCACCCGGAGCGCGAGCGCTTGAGCATTCGACGGCCCGATCGGCTCGGATCCGAAATAGCGATGCATGGGCCCGCACCCAGGGCTTGGCCTCGACCTCGATCCACAGGGGCATGGTGGGGGTCACGAGTGGCACATTCGAGTCATCGGCTGTCCATGGGATGCGGTACCCATGCTTGTCCCAGGTGCCCCATCGCAGTTGGATCGCGCCTTCGGGCCATGGGGAGGCCTGGTTGGCTACGGCGAGCCAGTCTTCGAGGGAGAGTAGGCGATCGAGCCAAGCAGCCCAGGTTGCTTCGTCGTGCGTCGAGGTGCGGGCCACTCGGTCGCCCCATGGGTCGTAGAGTTCGACCGTGTGGCTGGTGGCGACGAAGCGCGGGAGCCCAGCAGAACCGCTCGGTGTCGAGGGGGCGGGTTCGAGTATCTGCTTGACCAGCGGCCGGAGTCGTTGCGCGAGTGCACGCGTATGCCGGGACTCGTGGCCATCGACCATGACCACCGCGCGTGGTCGCTGTGGCGCGGGCCAGGCCCAGGCGAAGCGACCGACGGCGGGGCTCAGGTCGGGGCCGATCACTTCGAGATGCGATCCGTTGGCCTCGAGCTTGCCCCATGCCTGAGGCGGAAGCCGCAGCGACGGGGTCAGGGCCAGGCGCCGGTGCGAGGTCCACCCGGCGGCTCGGGCATACTCGGTGGTCCAGCGTCCGGCCTGTCGGGTGCAGGGGGTGAGCCCCACGGGTCGTTGGAATCGTTCGTGCGACAGCGGGATCCGCTCGACAGGGCCAGTGACCCCGGGGTACTGCTGGGCTTTCGTCCAGCCAGCGCGCAGGCGATCCATCAGCGCCCACCATGGTTCCTCGGGGTGTTCGTGCAGCAGTCGGACGAGGGCGGTGGTCATCTCGCCCACATCGGCGCGATCGTCTCGCCCGGTGGCGAGCACTCGGACGACGCCGGGGACAGGATCGGAGAGAGGACCGGTGGGGCCCCGAAACTTGCCCTGCGCGAGCCATCGGTGGAGGCGATCCACCAACGCCGCGCGGGCTGTGCCGTCCGGCCATGGCGTCATCAAGGCGAGCGCGTGGCAGCAGTCCATCACCAGCACCACGCCGGCCCCTTCGCCACGCGGTGCCCGGGCTTTGCCCGTCAGAGCGCGGAGCCAATCGGTCCACGTGTCCGCGGTGATCACCACTCTGGACTCGAAGGCGTCGATCGGCAGCAACACCGCCAGCGGCTCGGCGCTTGCGAATGGCTCGGACTCGCGGTGGAACTGGAGGCTGGAAGAGGGCTGGAGTCGGGGCTTGGGGGTCGAGCGGGGCTCGGAGCTTGTGAGCGGCTCGGCGTTCGCAGTCTGCGGGAGCACTTGCATGCCGTGTCCGGCGTAGTAGACGAGCACCCAGTCGCCGGGCGTTATGGCGTCGAGGAGCGCGTGCATCTGCGCCTCGATGGTGGCGGCCTCGGAGTCGCCCGTGGTGCTCACGGGCATCATGCCTCGTGATTCGAGCCAGCCCTGCATGGCGGCCAAGCTTTTGGGCACTCCCATAAGGCCGGCGAGCGGGGCTCCGATGAGCAACGCGTGCCCCCGCAAGGGGGCACCGTTGCGGGTGCGCATCCGTATGGTCTGCGCACCGTCCGGCCACGCGGAGCGGGCCGGTGAGAGCGACTCGGTCACGGCTGGCCGACCTGCAGGTGCGAGCTATCGGTGTGCGTGCCCGCGGTGGCGACTAGCGTGAAGCCGCCGCCCTCTTCGACGATGCGGAAGTGCCCGCCGCCCACCGGAGGGGTGGGCGGGCGGTTGGTCTCGGCCACTTCCACGCGGAACTCGTCGCCGAGCACGAAGATCGGCGAGACGTAGTCCCCCGCGTCCTGAGTCCAGGGCGTCCAAGGCCCCTGGCCGAAGTCTGGGGTGGGAACGGAGCGAACTTCGGCGAGCCGCTGGTGGCTGTAGGGGTCCTTGCCGCGGAGCCTGAACTCCACGGTTGCCCACGAACCGCAGGGCAGCTCGAGCACTTGGCCGGCGGCGTCTTGGCCCAGTGCATCCGATTCCAGCGAGATTCCGCTGGTGTCGATCGTGGCGAGAAGATCGATCGTGATGTGATTGTTCATGATCCGTCTGCGCTTTCTCCCGGGCCATCGAGGGCCCAGTGAGTGTTGAGTGTTGAGTGTTGAGTGTTGAGTGAGTGGTTGGTTGTCGTCGCCGGTGAGCGACTCTTCACTCTCACTCCGCGCAGCAGCGGGGGTTCATTACGGCTCGTCCACAATATTTTTTTGGAGCTGGCCCGCTCGGGTCGAGGGGACCGGCTACTCGAGTCGCTCGGGTCGAAGGGACGGCTACTTGAGCCGCTTGGGTCGAGGGCACGGCTGCTCGAGCCATTCGGCAATCAGCGAGGCCATCCAATCCGCATGAGGAGCGTCCAGCGACTCGAAGTAGGCGAGCGCCTGCTGGGCAAGGGCTTGCCCCTCGTTGCCCGCGTCCCGCGGACACAGGGCGCGTGCGAGTGCCCACTGGGCCAACGCCAGTCGGGCAGGGTTCTTGCCTCGCTCTTGCCACCAATCCATGGCGAGCCGCAGGGGGGCGAGAGCTTCGTCTTCGCGCCCGAGGGCGACGAGGCTTTCGCCATGCCGCAATTGCAGCTCGGGGTAGAAGGGATCGCCCTGGAGCGAGGGATCGGCCGCGAACACGCGTTGGGCTTGTTCGTAGAGCGGCATGGCGGTCTGGTGGCGCTCGGCTTGAGCATGGGCGCGGGCCAGCTTGCCGCGGCCGATCGCCAGGTCGTAGCTGGGGCGACCGGCGGCGATCTGGAGCTTCAGGGCATGGTCGAAGCTGGGGACCGCTTGCTCGGGCCAGCCGGCGTCGAGGCTGACCTGACCGATCGCCTCGAGCGAGGCGATCCGCCGGGGTGAGTCCTCGCCGTGGGTACGCACGAGGATCGCGTCGGCCCGCCGGGCATGGTCGAGGGCGCGGCCGAAGGCTTGCCGCCAGTCGAGCAGCTGGGCCATGCTGATGTGAAGCTGGGCCAGCCGGGGGTGGTCGGTGCCCAGGCCTTCGGCGAGCTCGAGCGCCCGACGGAGCGCGGCCTCGGAGGCGGCGAGCTCGCCGAGCTCTCGGAATCGATGGCTCAGGGTGACGTGCACGCGGTAGAGGCTGGGATGGTCGGGCCACAGCGCTTGCTCGCGGAGCTGCCGTGCGTGCTCGAGGGTCTCGATGGCGGCTTCCGGGTTGCCCTGCTTGGCCTGGGCCACCGCGAGGTTGAGGGCGGTATCCGACATGGCGAGCACGGGCGGGGGCTGCAAGCTCTGTCGCAGGGCGAGGGCCTGCTGGTGATGGGCGATCGCCTCTTCGTAGCGCCCCTGATGCCGGAGCACGAGGCCGCGGCTATCGAGCACCAGCGCACGGCGGGGGCCGCTGGAGTCACCCAGGCCATCGAGCTTGTCCTGTGCGATCCGAGTGGCGTACTCGGCCACGCTCACGTTCGGTTGGGCATCGAGGACCTCGGCCTTGGCCCCCAGCGCCAGCGCCTCGGCGCCCAGGCCGTCGCAGTCGAGGGCGTCGGCGAGCGAGCGTGTCTTGTCGAGCGCATCGCGGGCCACCTTCAGGCGCCGGGCATCAAAGGCCAGGCGCCCGCGCATCAAGTGCAGCTGTGCTCGGTAGGGGGCGAGTGCTTTGCCCTCGGCCTGCTCGAGGGCGTCGGCGGCTAGCGCCATCGCGTCGTCGTAGCGGCCGGCCACCGCTTCGGCGGTGGCCCGCTGCAAGGCGCTGTCGATGGCCGCGATCTGGGGACGGGCGTTAGGCGGTAGCTCAGTGGAGCGACCACAGAGCTCAGCGGGTTCGCCGGTGAGGCGAGCCAGCGCGGCCGCGAGGCGACCGGGGGTCTCGGCGAGCGCGGGCGCATCGACCTGGACGAGCGCGTCGGCGAGCGAACGCAGCGCACCGTGCTGTTGCTGCATGCGATCGAGCGCCAGGGCGCGTAGGCCAGGCTCGTGCTCCTGCTCGCAGACCTCGGCGAGGCGCTCGTCTAGCGCCTGGGCGGTGCGGTCGAACATGCCGTCGACAGCGGCGAAGGTCGTCTCCGCCTCGGGGGATTCGGTGGACTCGAATGCCGCTTGTACGGCAGCGCGTCGAGCTCCCTGCCACAGCGCGGTCGTGGGCGCGGGCTGAGTGCACAGCCCTTCGGGCTCACGGCCTGCCACAGCGACACCGAGCACGGCGACTCCCAGCAGCGCGAGCGCGACGGCTGGCCAGCGTCGCCGTCGGCTTCGAAGCCGTTGCAGATCGGCAACCAGGGCCGTCATCTGTGGATACCGCTGCTCGGGGTCGAGGCTCAGGCCCCGGGCGAGGATCCGCCTCAGCGGCTTGGAGACGCGCGCGAGTCCCTCGACGGACGAGAGTGAGGCGTTGGTGAGGGTCGGCAGCTCGGCGGAGCGCTCGGAGTCGGCAGGTCGAGGCCCGTCGGCAGATCGATGCTCATCGACAAGTCTCTTCGTTACGGTCGGCCGCTCCGGGTTGGCAAGCCGACCGATACGATCGCCGGAGAGTCGCGAGCCGGATTGGGCGTTGGACTCGATCGGCGGTCGCACGCCGTACAGCGCTTCGTAGAGGGTCACGCAGAAGGCGAATTGATCGCTGTGGGCGCTGGGGTGTCCGGCGCGCTGCTCGGGCGCCATATAGTCCCAGGTGCCCATAGTGGCGCTCTGCGGGCCGATCGCGGGCTCGGCCAAGGTTCGCCGGGGCTCGGCGGCGGCCAGGCCCAGGTCGATCAGCTTGGCTCGGTCCTCGCCCGTGATGACGATGTTGCTCGGCTTGACGTCGCGGTGGATCAGCCCGGCGGCATGGATCGCCGCGAGGCCCTCGCCCACGCCGATGAACACGTCGAGCACCTCGGTCCAGTGTCGTCGCGTCTGGGCGAGCCACTTGCCGAGCGGGGGGCCCTCGATCAGCTCCATCACCAGGAAGGGTCGGCCCGTCTCGTCCTCAGCGACCTCGAACACCTTGACCACGTGCTCGTGGGAGATCTTGGCCAGGGCCTGTGCCTCGCGTTGCATGCGGGCCGCGTGGCGGGGGGTGGGGATCCCCAGGCGCTTGAGGGCGACCATGCGGTCGAGCTTGGGGTCGCGCACCCGGAACACGCTGCCCTGGCCACCCGAGCCGATCTCGCTGTCGATCTCGAAGCGTCCGATCCGCATCATATCGGGAGCGTCATCGTCGAAGAGCGCTCGTGCGGCCTCGTTCCGCAGGCGGCGAGCCTCGAGGTCTTCGACAGGGGGGCCGATGGGGTCGATGAAATCCGTCACGGTCTGCCTACGGGGGCTCGTGCTTCCTGCTCCAGCATATCTCGCCAACGAAATAGCATCGTGGTCGAGATCGACGCGTCGAATCGGCCCATGGCACGGAAGAATGACAGCAGGGGCTCGCTGTACCGGTTGTACAGCTCTCGCGCGTATTGGCGCTGGGCTGGGGTGCGTGTTCGCGGGAGCGAGGGCTCGTCCGGCGGCGGGTAGGGGGTGGGATCGCTCGAAAGAGTCATGGTCGGGATCGCGTGCGCGGTCTCGACCGGGAAGTGCCTCACGAGCGAGGAAGCGATCCCTTTAAAGCCAATTTTGTCGAAAAAGGACCCCACAGGGCTCTAGGGGGTTCCAGGGGGCGCCAGAAGGGCTCTTGGGAGATCGCAGGGGAACTCCACGGTCGCCCACGAGCCGAAGGGCAGCTGGAGGACTTGGCCGGCGGCGTTTTGGCCCAGGTCGTCCGATTCGTCGAGGGTGCTCACCGTGGTGCTGACTGGGCGCTGACAGGGCGGCAGCAAGGCCGCAATGTGCTGGCTTTGCTGACTGACTACGTACACGCCCACTTCCATGGCACTGCTCATGGCGGTACTCCCCCTGGGCTCGCAGGTGATTCATCCACTCTGGATCGAAGGGCGCTGCCTCGGTCGGATGAAGATTCACGCGATCAAGCGTGAGCGCTTGCAACTGGACTTCGCCGTCCTGATGGGCGATGAAGCTCCTGACGGCGGTGTTTTGATGCTGCCATCGGGCGCACCTGTGAAGGCCGGGGGTCATGAACCCGGCCTTCTTTTTGCGCACGCTCCTACCTGCACGGTCGGGTGTGAAAAATCACACCGCAAGCTTGGTGGCTGGCTCGGCATTTGACCACGTAACGAGCGAGCGGTGAGCACGAGTTCGGTCCTTCGTCGACCCTCGACTGCGGGGTTCACGGGTTCTCCGAGACATGCTCGCCGAAGATCCAACGAGCCAACAAAGGAACCAAACTCATGTTCAAGTCAATTGGAACCCATCACTCGCACCCATCACCGACCAAGTCCGCCCTGTGCATGATGACCCTTTTCTTCGCGCTGGGCGCATGCGATACGGAAGACGCGCTGGACATGGAGGAATGGGAGGCGATGTCTTGGACCGAGAGGTCCGTAGACGATCTGTCGGACAATGAGTCTCGTCCAATCAGCGCCAATGACATGGATACGGAGCTCCAGACCGCGGACAGTGCACAGGAGGAGCAGGGAAGCAGGACCATGCTTCCCACTGACGCTGATGCCGAGTGTGCTCTCGCGACCCAAATCGCCGAGCATGAGCTGGAGCTACAACTGACAAGAGCCGACGAAGAAAAGCTCTGCAATGGAGAATTCGCTTCGTTTTCCGACATGAGTGACGATGAGCTCTCTTGGTTCTTCTCGCAACTCATCGAAAATGGAGAGTGGATAGAGCCCGAGCTTGAGCTCACTCATCAGACTGGTAGCGCACTTTCTTCTTCCTGTGTTGGACTGTGTTATGTTTTTAGCGATGAATGTCGTGTTTGCTACAAATTTCCATTCGGAGTTTGCTATACTTGCTCGTATTAATGCAATAGAGGCTCTGCACACTTCGCCCCCATCGGATATGATCTGAGGGGGCATCCCGTGCGCAACGGTGCCCATCGTCGTGAACGATGGGCACCGCGAGGACGGACGGCTACTTGCTCGTCGGCCCACCGGTTGGCCAGGGCACGCTCAATCGCGAGCTTCGATTCATCGGTTACCGGCGAGGGCGGTGCTCGGCGGGAGTCGCGGTGACGCGCGAGAGCAAGCGATCACTTTGGTCGGCGCGAGGTACTCGAGGGGCGGGGCTCTGATCGTAACCGAGCGTGTGCGAGACCCCGAGGAAAAGCGGCTCTCCTGTCATCTTAGTGGACCTCAAGTGGGCAAATTTGGGTCGGAGGTAGGTGGATTCCGCCGCAACACAGGAAGAGCATCGCGATCAGGCTGGCCGCGCTGTGGAAGCCGTAGGCACGCCTGGTGAGCGTGCGAGCTTTGCCATTGAGACCTTCGACCCGACCATTGTTGAAACGGGTCTGGACGTAGGCAAGGATCCCTGTGCGGTACTTCCTGATCGTCCTGGCTAGCTTGACGAAGGGTTTGAGCTTGGAGCGCTGCGCCCAGGCGAGCCACTCGTCGAGCTTGGTCGAGGCGACGTTGATCTGGCGGCGATCGAGAACGGCCAGTAGAGTCTCCTTGAGTAGGTACGCTCGATATAGGCGCTGATTGGTACGCTGGACCATGGCCACCTTGTCTTGCTCGAAGTTGTTGAGGTTCCAGGGATTCTTCTGCAAGGCCCAACGGGTGCGCTTGAGGGCAACCTTGTCTGTTGAGTTGACGCGACGGACCTCATCGCGACGGACCTCATCGAGGGCATCGTGGGCCAGTCGCTGCACGTGGAAGCGATCGAAGACGAGCCGGGCATGCGGCGCAGCATCGGTGACCGCCTTGATGTACGCCGCCGACATATCGATGGTCACAACCTCGAGCTTGGAGCAGCGTTCAGGCCCCAGGAGGTCGAAAAAGCCTCGAAGGGTTTCGGCGCTCTTGCCTTCCGACGCCCAGACCACCTCAGCGCGCTCGTGATCGACGACGATCGTGACGTACTCGTGGTGTCGTCGGTAGCTCAGTTCGTCGATGCCAATGATCCGCAGACCATCGAGGCGGTCGCCCATCCGGGCGTGATGGCGACGCACTACGCGGCGGATGATACGACCTACCGTCCGCCACGTGACGCGCATCTGCTCGGTTACAGCAGTCTGGTCGGACCGTTGGGCCAGATATGCCACGTGACGTTCGAACGCGAGCGTGAAGCCGCTGCCTGGCTCTGCCCATGGCACGGCCTCCACCAAAACTCCACAGCGCGAGCACCGGACGCGTCGAATCGGATAGCGAAGCTCGACTTTGATGCCGCCCAGGTCCAGGTGCCGCCATCGTCTTTCGCGACGATCGTACACACTGCGAACCTTATGGCCACAGTCAGCACAACGTGGGATCTGATAGGTCGGGGCGACGTCAACGACCAAGCCCACATCCTCGAAT
>JBCCWC010000137.1:0-41490 GCA_039194325.1 Myxococcota bacterium | reverse complement strand
CGACCACAGCTTCAGCGCCAGGGATGCTCGCAGGGCGTGCGCCGACGGGATCATCTTCGACCCGGGGAGTCGCGCCGCCTTGGCGATGGTGTCGAAGTCCAGCCGTACCAGGTCCGGAACGAACAGGAACAAACCTCCGCATTGGGTCGTGAACCGTCGGGGCGTCATGGTGAACCGTCGGACATCGGCCGCGGCCTGCACCACGGGCCCGACCCGCGCTGGTCTCTCTTCATCGAGGCGACGAGGTAACGGCGCGAAGCCTTTCTCCTTGAGTATCTCTCGCACGGCCGTAGGGCTCAGGCGTGCAACGCCGTCACTCTTGAGCGCCTCGCTGGTCTCGTAGACCGAGTGGTTCTGCTTACGCAGCGCGATCACCTGCTCCCGTACTCGAGATTTCTTCGGCTGCGTGTTCGGATCTCGCTTGCCGGCGATGAAGAACTCGGACGCCTGCTGCCGACGAAACTGGTGACAGAGCACGCGAAAGGAACTCGGCGAGTACCCGAAGCGCTCGGCGACCTCGTGGGAGGGTTGGTTGTCGACGAATTACGCGCGCAGGGCCTCGTACTGGCGATGCTTGGCATCCTCCGGCTCGAGGAAGAATCGCTGTCAGTCCGTTAGGTCTTTTGGTGCGCCTAGACCTATGCTCCTACGGTCTTACATTCGGCATGACCTGTCAAAAGTGGCCGAATTCGGCTGTTCTCAGACCCTTTTTGCGCGTGTGATATTGCGGAAACATGCTATCAGCGCACCAATTTCGCTAACGCCCAAGCGCTTCGATGATCTGCGCGAAAACCCGCACGATCATTCTGGCCAAGCCACGTTAGGCAAACTCGGGTCCGTGGAAATCCAGGCTCGTGCCCATTCGAGCGGTGTCGATGGGATCCGGATCGTGACGGTCGTGAGGGGGCTCGAAACGAACCATGCGTTGCCGCGAGTTAGCCCGTGGCCTCGAGCTCCAGCCCGTAGTGCTCGGCGATCTGCGCCACCGTCTGTGCGTCGGGTAGCCCCATCCGCGAAAATTCCCGGTGCGCGCGCGTCAGCAGCTGCGTGGCGTCCCGCCGCGACGTCGCGTCGTATTGTTGGATCCGCAAGATCGCCACGTTGGTCAGGCACACGGCCATCTCGTGGGCTTCCCCGAGTCGCTCGTACACGGGCAGCTCATCGTTCTTGCGGATGTCCAGCGCGCGGTCGATGTCCCCCCGGGTCTCGAGGATGTCGGCGATCTTCCCCATGGTGACCGCCCGAGCCCGCGCGTCCCCCAGCTTGGCGTAGACCAGCAGCTCCTCGTTCTCCCGGATGTAGAGCGCCCGGTTGAGGTTGCCTCGGGCCTCGAGGATGTCGGCGATCTTCCCCATGGTGATAGCCCGCGAGCGCACGTCCCCCAGCCGGTCGTACACGGGCAGCTCGTCGCTTTGTCGGATATAGAGCGCCCGGTCGAGCTCTCCCCGCAATTGCACGATGTCGGCGATCTTGCCCATAGTCACCGCCTTGTTGCGCACGTCGTCGAGCTGCTCGAACACGGGGAGCCGAACGTTTTGGTGGATGTGCAGGGCGCGGTCGAACTCCCCGCGCTTGACCAGGATGTCGGCGATCCGCCCCATGGTGACCGCCCGCGATCGGTCGTCCCCGATCTGTTCGAACACCGGCAATTGCTCATTTTGGTACACGTGCAAGGCGTGGGCGAGCTCGCCGCGCTTGGTGAGGATGTCGGCGATCTTGCCCATGGTGATCGCATGCTCGCGGACGTCACCCAGCTGCTCGTAGATCGGCAGCTCGTCGTTGTTGCGCAGGTGCAGGGCTTGATCGAGCCGACCGCGCGCCCGGAGGATGTCGGCGATCTTCCCCACGGTGATCGCCTTTTGGCGGAAGTCGCCGAGTCGCTCGTAGACCGGCAGCTCGTCCTTTTGGTGGATGTGGAGCGCCTGGTCGAACTCCCCGCGCCGGGTCAGCACGTCGGCGATCAAGCCCCGGGCGAACGCCACCCCCTTGGGGTGGTTGCGGCGCCGGTCGATCCGCACCTTGTCCTTGGCCGCCTCCATCGCCCGCTCGTACTGCCCGGCCTGGCAGGCGAGCCGGCCCAGATACCAAAGCCGCATGCTCTTGCTGGCCTCGTCGAGCAGATCGGGATCGGCGCGATCGCAGGCGCCGATCCAGCCCTCGTAGGGGCCGCCGTCCATCGCGAAGCCAAACCCCACCTGCGCCGCCACGAAGGCGGCCTGGCCGGTCTGGGTCAGCCGCCACTGGTCGAGCGCCTCGCTGTGGGTTCGCAGCAGGGTGCGGGCCGGCGAGCGCTCGTCGCCGTCGCTGCTGGCGATCCGAAGGTGCTGCAGAAACCACGCGGTCATGCGCTGACGCAGGGCGTCGGTGTCCACCGTAGGCTCGGCCGCGCGGAGCCGGTCGGCGATGAAGGGGTGGAGCGACCATGCGGTGCGGTTGGGCTCGGGCTGCACCAGGCACAGGGACTCGGCGGCGGTCAGCAGCTCGCATGCCTGCGCGTGGTCCAGACCGCCGATCGCCGCGGCGAGGCTGGGCCCCACGGGGGCGGTGGGTCCGTGGGCGAGGTAGGCCAGGCCGCGACGCAGGTGCTCGGCCTCTCGCTCCGGCCGGTCCCGGGCGAGGCGTTCTCGCAGGGTGTCCCAGCAAAGGTCGAAGACCGAGCGAAGGGCCGCGCGGGTGGGGCTGCCCTCGGGCCGCAGCGCCTCGAGCAGCGCGGGCGGGGTGTAGGCCCCCGGCTGCAAGAGCCCCGACGCCAGGCTCAGGGCCAGGGGCAGCCGGTTCAGGTGCTCGACCAGCTCGTGCAGGGCGGATCCGTGCTCGGGGTGATCGATGTCGATCCCCGCGCCGGCGAGCTGGTGCAGGGCCTCGGCGGAGCCGGGGTGCTCCCCCAGACGGATCCGGGGCCAGCCGGTGGCCCGCCCCAGGCCCGCGTGACGGCCCGAGATGATGAGCGGCACGCGGGCCAGCTTGCGGACCATCTCCATCAGCACGCGCACCTGGGCCTCGTGGTCGACGTCGTCGAGGATCACCAGGCCCCGCGAGTGGCGGAGGTTGCCGATCACGTAGCTCGGATCGACCTGCACCCGAGCCGCCATCGAGCCCAGCAGCTCGGCCGCCGTCCGCGACTCGTCGGGGCGCAGCGCGACGCGATAGATCCCCCCGGGGAACGAGGCACGGTTGGATCGGGCAAAGTGCTCGGTGAGGAAGGTCTTGCCCACCCCGGGCCGGCCGGAGACCGCCACCACGGTCACGTTCGAGGTTCGAGGCAGCAGCCGGGCTAGCTCGTCGAGCTCCCGCGCTCGACCCACCAGCCGGGCGGAGAGCGCTACAGGGCGACGTCGGCCTGACTTGGTCGCCGCGGACCCCCGGCGATCCGGGACTGGATCCAGGGATGGATCCGGGGCTGGATCCGGAGCTGAATCCGGGGCTGAATCCGGGGCTGGACCGGAGGTGTTGATCGAGGGTCGATGATCGGCCACGGCACCGTCCCGCCGGCCATCCTACGACCTCGATCGAGGACGCGCCATGCTCGGGTGCGATCCACCGGTCGGGCAATTCCACCGGCCGCGCAACGGCAAGCCGTCCCACGAGCATTACGGGCGAAGAGTCGGTGCCGGTCGCCGCCGTGACAATGCTCGCTCAGAAGGTCGCCCCCACGTCGAACACGAAGCGGCCGTCGGGATCGTCGGTTGGCCCCACGTTACCCCCGGGCCAGATCCAGTCGGGCACCAGCACCGCGTAGCCTACCGACACGGTCACGATCCGGATGTCCCACTTGATGAAGTTGAGCCCCGCGCTGCGCCGCAGATCCCGGCCCAGCTGGACCTGTGACCACCGCTGGGTGAGCACCCCGAAGTCCAAGAACGCGGAGTGGGCCAGCTTGCCGCCCAAGAAATCGGACACCGAGACCACCTGGAGCGCAATCGTCCCCAAGGCGCGGATGTGACCGCCCTGGGCGGTCGGCCGCAGGGTGCGGGCAGAAAAGGGCCCGTCGATCGCCTCGACGTCGACCAGCATGGTCTGGGGCTCGATCCCGCGGATCCCCAGATCGATCGTGCCGCCGCCGAAGTACCGCCAGACCTCGGGCACCGAGGTCGCCCCAGAGCCGGGCAGGCTGGGCAGGGGCAGGGCGTGGCCGTAGCGCAGGCTGTAGCGGAAGTTGAGCCGCTCGTTCGTCCGCGGGATCGGGATGAAGTGCTGCCATCCCACGTCGCCCCGCAGCCACCAGTCGTTGCCGATCGAGGGGGTGGCGAACAAGCCCTCCACGGTGAGGATCACCCCGTCGTTGGGGTTGAAGGAGTTGTCGACCCGCTGCCACAGCACGCCGGCTTGGATCGCCCCGGTGCGGTCGGGCACGATCGCCTCGCCTCGGTTGGGGGGGCGGCACAGCGAGTCGCTGCGCTCGTCGTTCTCGCAGCCCTGCTCGACCCCCAGCACCGGCTTGACCACGTCCTTGGAGATATTGGCCACCTGCACCAGGTAGCCGCCATAGAGCCGCCACTTGTCGCTGATCGGCCACGTCAGCCGTAGCTGGCCCAGGGCGCTGTCGATCTGGCCGCGGGCGGGGGTGACCCGGCGCTGGACCTGCCCGGACAGCTCGAAGGTCAGCGGGCTGGCGAAGATCCGGCGCCGCGACAGCGAGGCCCGGCCGCTGCGCTCGTAGCAGGTCTGCTCGCCGCAGAAGCTGTTGCGCAGCACGGTGAAGGCGTTGCCGAAGCCGAAGTGCCCGTCCAGCTGCAGGTCCCACGCGGTTCCCAGCATGTTGGGCAGGGTGGGGCGCAAGAAGACGTACAGCGGGTCGAGGGTGGCCCCGCCGATCCCCCCGGTGACGTCCATGGCGCGATCCTTGGACTCGGTCACCGAGATCACGTGGTGGACCACGCACTGATCCTCGTCGTCATCGAGCTGGCAGCCCACGGGCTGCTCGCGGATCTGGACCGCCTCGGTGACGCCGAGGCCCTCGATATTGCGTCGCGCTCGGTCGACCGTGCGGCGATCGTAGGGATCGCCCTCCTCCCACAGCCGCTCCTTCTCGCGCAGCAGCGGCTGCCGACGGGTCTTGAAGTTGCCCCGCACCAGCGCGGTGCCAAAGCGTCCGGCGCGGCCCTCGTAGACGGCCACCTCGGTGTCGATCGCGGCCACGGGCTGGCGCGCCTTGTCGGCGCACAGGCCCACGTCGGGGTCGGTCAGGCGGTCGGCCTGGGCCACCGTGTGGATCTGCCCCGCCGCGTCGACGTAGCGCCAGCGCAGCTCGGCGTCGGCCAGGGGGTAGCCGCTCGCGCGGTAGCGGCGCACGATGTCGCGTTCCGTCTCGCGATCGAGGGTGAGGTAGACGGGGATCCCGCTGGCTCGATCGTCGCCCTTGCGACGCAGGGGGCCGTCTCGCAGCATGCGGGGCTTGCCCCAGGCGCCGTGCTCGATCACGGGCAGGCCCTCGGTCATGCGGCTGCCGGGGATCGGCTGCTCGAGGTAGTGGACCTCCTCGGTGCCCGAGGTCACCACGCGGGGGCCGGGCACGACCTCGATCCGCACATAGATCCCCGCGCGCCTCTGCTTGCGTAGGTTGGCCAGGCCCTGCGCGTCGAGCTGAGCCTCGAGCCAGGTGGGGCGGCCGTCCAGCTCGAGCTCGGTGTAGGGGTCGAGCACCGCGTGGGCCCCGGCGGTGTCCAGGCCCTCCTCCCAAAAGGCCACGCGCATGCGGGCCTGGGCGCATAGATAGCCGCGCTCGTTGAGCGCGGTGAGGACCTGGGCCAGATCTTCGCGGGCGTGGGAGTCGGTGAACCGAGCGCGCTTCTCTAGCTTCCGACCCCGGCGATAGATCCGCCGCACGTCCTCGACCACCGCGGGGGGAGGGCCCGAGGGGATCATCAGCTCGGCGCCGCGTACCGTCACCCGCGGGCCCTCGTCGATCGTAAAGCGCAGCGTGGGCAGGTTGCCGAAATCGTTGAAGTCTCCCTTGACCGTCGCGAGCATGTACCCGCGGGTCTGGTAGTAGCCGCGCAGGTGGGCGGCCTCGCGCCGGGCCGCGGCCGGGTTGGCGGGCTCACGGCGCTTGAACAGTTGCAGCTGGCTGCGCAGGCGGTTGGTGGCGATGTGCTCGTTGAACAGGAACTCCGTCTTGACCCCCGAGCCCAGCTGCACGTCGATCTTGAGCAGCAGCTTGCGCCCGGTCGGCTGCGTCTTCGGGTCGAGCTGGTCGAAGTCGGTGTCGACGCGCACCCCGGGGTAGGGCAGCTCGAGCGCGCGCCGGGTGCTGCGGCTGCCGCCGACCCGCGGCTCGGCGTACTCACGGGCCACTCGTTCCTTGCTCTGCTCGATCTTCTTGCGGGTGATCCGGCTGGGGATCGGCAAGAAGGGGCTGACGGTGGGACGAAACACCCGCCGGATCCAGCGCTGATCGGACGTGGAGAGGTTGCCGGTGACCGCCATCACGCCCACCCGGTACGCCGGCCCCCGCCGCACGTAGACGTGCAAGTCGACCTCGTCCCCGCCGCGGCCGCAGGCGAAGCCCAGCGAGGCTCGTCCCCGGAGGTAGCCGTTGTCGAACAGGAAGCGCTCGAGGTTTCGGCGCTCGGTTCGCTCCCACTCGCGGCACGCCAGGTCGTCCGCGTCGCAGATCCGGGAGCGGTAGGTCTCGGCGCCCGGCGGGGACTCGTTGCGCCGGCGACGGCCCCGCCCCCCGGGCTCGGCCCCCTGGGGGGGGCGCTTTCGTAGTGCGCGGGTCGACTGACACTGCCCGCGGGCCAGGGCGCCCGGTCGGGCCTCGGGCCCTAAGACCCGGCGAACGTCCCGCTCCGACAGCGGCAGCTCGCCGTGGATCTTGACCCGCCGGATCGCGCGCCCCGGCTCCACGAAGACCGTGATCTCGCTTTTGGCCGTGGCCTGCAGCGTCGCGCGATAGCCCACCGCGGCCAGCTGATCGGTGATCCCCATCGGCAGTACCCCGCCGGCCGGGAGCACCAACAGCTTTCGCAGCATCGGCGTCGACTCGCCCTTGCGGGTCACGCCGTCGATCTCTATGGACTCCACCCCCACCAGCGCCACCAGCCGGGGCTGGCCCGGGGGGCTGCGCAGCGCGATCAGCCGGTAGGCGTAGTTGCCCACCGGCTCGAGGAACAGCTGATAGCCGTCCTCGGCGATCCGCTCCAGCATGAACTGGAGCAGCCCCCCGTCGGCCCCGTCGATCCGGGCGGTCAGGGTCTCTCCCCGCAGCCGATCCACGGTGCGGCGGCGCTCGGTCACGGAGATGTTGGGCCGACGGTCGAGATCCTCCAGCACCGCGTCGACCGGGCCGAGGGGATCGGTCAAGTCGACCTCGTCGATCAACAGGCCTGACTCGTCCTTCCAGCGCGCCTCGGCGGCGCTGTCTTCGGACTGGTCGTCGAGCTGGTCGTCGGGCTGGTCGTCGGGCTGGTCGTCGGGCTGGTCGTCGGGCTGGTCATCGGGCTGGTCGTCGGGACTCGGCTCGGCATCGGTGGGGGAGGACCCCGGCTGGTCAGGAGCCGGACGCGGGCGGTCGGGCTCGTCGTCGATCGCAGCGGTGGCCGGGTCGGGGCTGGGGTCGGGCTCGTCGGCACTCGCTGTGGGGTCGGGGCTGGGGTCGGGATCCTCCGGCAAGCTCTCGCTCGGTTCGTCGCCGGGGGGCTCGGTGGGGGCCGGTGCGGCCGTCGCATGGGCCCACGGCTGACCCGCCACTCCCAGCACCAGCGTCATCGCGAGCGTCCACCACCGCGTAAGTCCGCGGTAGAAGCTAACGCAGGCTGGGGATCTCGAAGTCAACGCGGAACTCGATGGTGGTCTGGCGCAGCGGGTCGAAGATGATGCGATTATTGAGGTACGACCGGATGTCGCGCGAGACCTCGAAGATGAGCAGATCGATAGCTTCGAGCTTGAAGGTGAGCTCACGGCTCTGCTGGAGCAGGAAACCCGGATAGCCGCGAGTGTAGTCGAGGGCCAGGGTCCCGTGGGCGTAGTCGAAGTCCAGCCACTCCTGGGGGGTGGCGACCTCCAGCTCGGGGCCGATCTGGCCCAGCCGCAGGCGCATGTCGGGCACGTAGGGGCCCAGCCGGGGCACGGTCTGCTCGATCCGGCGGCCAAAGTCGAACTCGGTCACGTGGCCCACTACGCTGAGCGGCTTGCGAGCGTTGGCCAGGCCGCCGCCGCCGCTGCGCTGCACGGTCAGCGCGGAGGATTGCACGTCGCCCGCCCCCAGCACCAGGTAGTCCAGGCAGCCGCTTTGGGTCTCCACCGCTCCGCTGGTGTCGCCCTCGGCGATGCACTGCCAGGTGATCGCCGAGGCCGTGCCCCCCAGCATCAGGTAGACCTGGCGGGGTTGCTCGTCGATGTAGACCAGCTCCTTGCGTAGTGCGAGCACGTCGACCTCGGCGTCGGCCAGCTCGCGCAGCAGCGTCACCCGGCCCCGCTGGATCTCGTAGGTCCCGGTGAGGAAGGGGATGTCCACCGTCCCGCCCGGCTCCACGTCGACGCGGCCGGTGAACTCCGGTGCGTCGTAGCTGCCGGTCACGTCGATCACCGCGTCGGCCTCGACCCCGTGGGCGATGTTGTTGTCCACTCGCAGTGGGGACTGGGTCTGCACCTGCAGGTCGAACTGGAGGTTGCGGACGATGTCGGGCGGGGGCGCGCTGGGCAGGTCGACGTCGTCGGTGAAGCGCAGGATCTCCACCCCCTGGACCGCGTCGAGCACGTAGCGGGCGCGGTCGATCCCGACCTGCCCGGCGACCACCAAGGGGATCCCGCCCTCGAGGGTGACCGCGGAGCTGGACAGCTCGGCCTCGTAGATCGGGCGCCCTCGCTGGTCGTAGTCGCGGTAGGGCACGTCGTCCAGCTGCAGCACCACGCGGGTGCCGTCCACGCTGCCCAGATCCTCGGCGAGGTAGGCGGTGCCCCAGGCGAAGGCGGTGCCCCGGGGTCCGACCTTGGCGCGCAGGGCCTCGCCGGGGCGCCCCTCGGAGCTCGCGCCGGTCTTGCCCCCCACGTAAAGCGCGATCGATCCGTCGGCGATGTCGGGGGGGCATCGACCCGCGCCGCAGCGGGAGAAGTCCAGCCGCCCCGCGGTCAGCTCCACGCCGGGCAGGCCCTCGTCCAGATCGAGGGTCAGCGCGGTACGCCCGAAGCGGAGCGTACCGTCGACCCGATCGAGGGGATCGGCGCCGTCGACCCGGCCCTGGGCCACCACCCGCGGCAGCTCCACCCCCCCCTTGGTGGCGGTGCCCTCGCCGGCCAGGGCGTTGATGATCCGCGAGCCGGCGGTGCCCTCGGCGGCCAGGCCCCAGTGGCCTTCGCAGGGGCCGCCAAAAGCGAACCCGGTGTGGTCGCGCCCCACGGTGCCAAAGCGCAAGCTGTCGCCGAGCACCCGCAGCTGACCGTGGGCCGCCAGCCAGTGCTCGTCGATCCGCAGATCGAGGTCGTCCACCTCCACCGGGAATCCCAGGTCGCCGACGTCGAGCGACAGCCCCGGCGCCCGCCCCTGGGCCCCCGGCTCGGGCAGCGTGATCCTCCCCGAGAGCACCGCGGCGGTCGCGGGCCCCTGCAGGGCCAGATCTACGTCGAGGCGGCCGCGGGCTCGCCCGAGGGTCGACGAGCCCAAAAGCTCGGCGATCACCGCCATGTCGAGCGAGCCGTGGACCTCGGCCCGGGCCGCCCCGGGGGCGACCGGGGTGGTCATCAGCTCCTCGAGCGGCGGTGGCTCGCAGCCGGTGCGCTCGGGGTCGGGTGGGGTGTTCGACGCGGTCGGCGTGGACAGATCCAGGTTGCCCGACAGCACCAGCTGCGCCGGGGTCGGGCCGCCGGTGGTCCACCGCCAGGGGCGATCGAGGGTGACCATGGGCCAGTCGATGCTGGCGCGCAGCTGATTGTCCCGGGTCCGGCCCGTGTCGTCGGTGTACTCCTCGGGGGCGCACAGGATCGTCGGATCTTGGCACGGGTTGGTCGTGGTCGGTTCGTGTCCGCCCACCCAGGCCTCGCCCATCTGGAGCGAGACCTCGAGGCTTCGCTCGGTGCGTTGCTCGTCGAGGCAGTCGGTGAGCATGGCCGAGGCCGGATCGCAGGTCAGCACGTGGGCGCTCAGCTCGTCGAGCTGCCCGGTGATCGGCACGGTGTCCTCGGTCCCGCGAAGCAGCCCCGCCAAAAGGGTGTCCAGCGCGATCCGGTTGAAGCGCACGTCGACCTCGGCGTCGACCGCCGGCATGCCCGACGTTCGTCGTCGGGCCCGGGAGGTCTCGCCCAGGGCGACCACCGCATCCACCGTCCACTGGAGCCCCCCCTGCGCCCGTCCCGGGGCGGTCAGCTCGCCGGTGACCCGCAGCTCGCGGTGGGCGGCCAGCGGACCCTCGGCGGGCAGATCCTGGCTGGTGACCTCGAGGGGCCCGGTGCCCAGCACCACCCCTTCGGCCGACAGATCCTGCAGCTGCACGGTCCCCGCCGCGCTGGGGCGCCGTACCGAGCCCTGCACGGTCAGCTGGGTCCCGTCGCCGATTCGCCCCCGCAGGGGCACGTCGACCTCGAGCAGGCGAGCCACCAGCCGCAGGGGCACCCCCTGGGCCTCCACCTCGAGATCGAGCGAGGGATCGTCTTGCAGGCCTATGGTGCCGCGGGCGACGATCCGGCCGATCGGGACGGTCACGGAGGTGTCGTGGAAGGGACTGACTGCCCGGTGCACGGGGAGCACGAGCTCGTCGATCGTGATCTGCTCGGGTTCCACCGAGAACCGCACCCGCGCGTCGCGGTAGCGAGTGCCGCCAAAGCGCAGCTCGGGCACCCGCGCCTGTCCGCGGACCTCGAGTCGAGACAGGGGCAGGGCCCGGCCCTGCGCGTCGCCTATCGACAGCTGGAGATCCGCGGGCCCCGATAGCCCCACGTCGACCACCGAGGATAGCTCCACCCCTTCCAGCTCGATGGTGGCGCGCAGCGGCGGATCGCTGAGCACGCGCCCGCCCGAGAACAGGGTGAGCTCGGCGTCGACCGATCCGTCGCCCCCGAAAAGGTGGGCGCGGGGTGCTTCGAGGCGGAGCGCCCCCTTGTTCATCGACATGCGGACGTCGGTGTCCTTGCCGCCCTGCACGCCCACTCCGGCCACGTTGAGGCGGCCCTCGTGTCCGCTGGGCGCTCTGGTGGATCCGAACACCGACATCTGGGCGTCGAGGGTGGAGAAGTAGGGGGGCAGGGCGAACGCGCGGGCAAAGGCCTTGCCGTCGTCGATCTGCAGGCGTAGCTGGGTAGGATCGATCTGGGTCAGGGCCCCGTCGACCCCGCCGGTGGCCGACAGTTCGGTGCCGTCGGTGCGTAGCACCAGCCCGTCGACGTCGATCGCCCCGTCGGCGCCGATCGTGACCGTGCCGTCGGCCCGCACCCGCCGGGGGAGCCCGTCGACCTGGGGCCCGTGGTCTCGGGTCACCCGCATCGTGTCGAGGTGGAGCTCGGCCCGGCGCAGGATGATCTCGTCTTCTTTCGACTCGGCCGTCGGGGTGGTGGACTCGGCCGTCGGGGCGGGGGATTCGCTCGTCGGGGCGGGGGACTGGGCTGGGGCCGTCTTGGTGGTTGCCGGTGCCGGCGGGGTCTGGGCCGGGGTCGGTGTTCCGCTGGGGGCGGCCGCGGGCCGTGGCTCGGGCAGTGGAGGTCCAAGCTCGAGACGGTGGAGATCCAGCCGCCCGGTGGCTTGCCCGGCCAGGGTGGGCTCGACGTCGTCGGGGGTCAGCTGGGCCGGGTTGACGCCGTCGACCCACAGGGGGGCCGCGATGAGGAACGGCTCGTCGCCCTCGGGGAACACCACGTGGGCCGGGGTGCGGGCCTCGAGATCGAGGCGTACGTCGCCGTCGAGGGCGGCCCCCTCGAAGCTGTCGAAGCGCGCGATCAGGCGCCGGGCGCCCCGGTGGTGGTGGCGCCAGCGGTCGGGGACCGGGCCCGTGCGCACGTCTACGCTCAGCTGGACGTCGTCGATCGCCCAGGCCGGCTCGCCCATCAGATCCAGGGACAGGCCTTCGGCGGCCAGCCGGTAGCGAGGCTCGCGCAGCGGCCCCTCGACCCACGCCCACAGCTCGGCGCCCGGCGGCGCGACGATCGTGCCGCGGGCGAGCCCCAGCTCGCCCTCGATGTGTCGGGCCAGCGCCGCAGGCTCGGTCGATCCGGCGGTCAGGTGCACCCGGGCCGACTCACCGCGGGGGGCGACCGCGTCGGCGGGCAGGGGTTCCTTGTTGGGGATCAGCTCCCGGGAGAATGCATGCTGCAGGCTTCCCTCCAGGACCAGCGGGGAGCCGGCGGCCAGGCCTCGCCCGGCGAACGCCACGTCCACCAAGGGGGCCGAGCCCATGCCGCATGCCAGGTGCTCGAGCGTGAAGTCCGACAGCGGGACCTCGATGTCGTTGAGCGCGAAGTAACCCTGCTGGACCCGTCCGCCGACCGCAAAGCGCAGGGGCAAGGTCGGCGGGCTGCCCTCCTGCACGGTGGGGGCGTCGAAGCGCAGGGCCAGGTTCATGTCGCGCAGATCGTGCTCGGTGCGCCAGCCTTCGAGCCCGTGCATGAAGTCGACGTCGAGGGTGATGCGGGTCAGGTGGACGTCGTCGATCCAAAAGCTCAGCCCCCGGCGCTCGGGGTCGGACTCCAGCGGGGTAAACGCGTCCAGCAGGCTCAGCAGCGTGTTGGTTTGGCCCTGGTCGGTGGTGTCGTCGTACTCGCGAACGACCACCCATGCCTCCTCTTCCGAGCGCACATTCGAAAGGTGCAGCGCCCAGGGGATCTCGATCGCTTCGGGCACGCCCAGGCGATTCCAGGGGATGATCTCGTGCAGGGTGAGATCGGCCTCCATACGACGGAAGAACGCCGTGCGACGCTTGCGTTGCCCGCCGTAGCTTTCGTAGGGCTCCCAGACCGAGGCATGCTCCACCTCCACATGGGTCGGCCGCCCGGTGACCAGGTCGAAGAAAAGCGGCAGCTCCCAGTGGATCCGCTCCATGCGCAGCTCGCCCTCGAGTAGCCCGCTGACGTTGTCGCTGACGAAGGTCCCGAGGCGCTCGTCGTTGAAGAATGCGTAGGCGCCCACGTAGAGGCTGGTCAGCAGCAGCAGCACCCCCACCACCACGCGCAGCGGCAGCTTGACCAGCAAGAAGCTGGCGATGGGGTAGCGGCGGATCCGGGGGGCGGGCGAGGCGGCGAACAGCAGGAACTGCGGGTGCAGGCGGGACAGCTGCGCGGGTCGGGCCAGCGCCTCGTTGATGAGCGCGTCGCGAAACTGGTCGAGCCCGCGCTGCTCCCGGATCGCCTCGGTGTGCAGGGTAGTGCTCGGATCGGGGGGGGCCCACTGGCCTTCGATTCGGGCCTCCACCAGGTCGCGCGCGTCGAGATCCACGCGACCCAGCGCCAACTCGACCAGCATGGGGCGGACGTGAGGGGGCCGGACCCGGGGTGGCGGATAGCGCCAGCGCAGCCGGCGGCTACGGGCCAGCGCGTCGCCCCGGGCCTGCTGCCGCACCAGCCGGCGCAGGGCTCGCCGTAGGGTCCGCGGTCGATCGCGGATGCGGCCCAGCAGGCGGCGTCGGTCGAGCTGCTGGTACGCCTCGAGCAGTACTGCGAGGTTGGGTCCCTCGGGGTAGAGGTAGCGATACCGCGGGGAGGCGCACCAACGCTCCAGGACTTCGCGTCCGTCGGCCAGCAGATCGAGCTCGGCTTGCGAGGGGTCGGACACGACGGTTCAGTCAGGGTAGCAGGGCCGCTGACGGCGCGCGAAACGACCGCCACGGGTGGCGGAAGGGTGTTGTCGCGGCTTGGGCTGAGCTCCGGGCATCGTAGGAACCCGGGGGGGCCCCGAGTGCTCGGCCCGGCGTGCGGCACTACCGCATCGGGCGCTGGCCTACTCGCACGCCGCGATGTTCGGCCCCGGCTCGGCGCCGTCGTCGGGGTCCTCGCAGGTCCCGTCGGGCGACGTCTCGTGGGTGAAGCAGTCCCCCGGGTTATCGGCGCAGTAGCTATTGCAGGTGTCTACATTGCACGAGCGCCAGTTGAGGGTGTGGAAGTTCGAGTATTGGGCCTTGCCCCAAAAGAAGGTCTGGCAACCAGGCGCCACGATCGGCCCGCAGTGGCCCTCGCATCGCAGGATCCCATTGTCGTCGGGAGCACGCTCGGCGACGAAGCTGTCGATGACGTCGGCACAGGTCGCGCCACCGCCTTGTCCCTGGACATGTTCCCCGCAGCGCCCGAACGACGCGTGGGCGCCGTTCTCCGAGTCGTACTGGGACTCCGAGTTGGCGCATTCATGGCAGGCCGTACACTCGACCATCGGCGGAAGGCCCGCCGGCGGGCACTCGACCCAGCCCTCCTCGCAGGCGCGCTTGCGCCAGTAGTTGATCCGCTCGATGCAGCGGGTGCCGTCGGTCTTCCAGGTCGCGCGCGTCGTGTTGTGGGGCGGGCACTCCCACTGGCAGGCCTGGTCGAGGGCCTTGGGTACGCAGGGGCACACCGAGGCGTAGCGCTCGCCGAAGCAGTTGGCATTGCCCGGATGACTCGAGCACGAAAGCTGCGCCTCCGTGGGAAAGAAGCAGGACTTGGCGCCGCGTTCGTCGGTGTCGATCGACACCAGATAGAGCCCCTCCGACGGCGCCTCTGGCCACCAGCATCCCCCCTCCTTGCAGGAGAACCCCAGACCCTCGGCGACCGGGGCAAAGCTCGCCATGTCGGGGTAGGCGACCGCGCGGCCGTGGTCGCAGGCGCTATACTCGCAGTTGTCGGCCAGCGCGGCCTCACAGACCGACTTGCACGTGGGCCCGTTGACGTTGCCGTCGTTCTTCATCACCCATACAACGTCGTTGTTGGGATCGGGCCAGCAGGTGTATCCATCGGCGCAGGTCGTGACGGCGGGCGTGTCGTCATCGGTCTCGGTCTCGGTTTCACTGTCCGAGTCGGCCGAGCCCGAGCCCGAGTCCACGTGCGAGCCTGAGGCCGCGCCCGAGTCCACGTTCGCGCCCGAGCCCGAGCTGGCGCCCGCGCCCGTGCCTGACTCCGAGGCCGCGCCCGAGCCCGAGCCCGGGCATCCGGCAAGCAGTAACGAGGTGAGCAAGACGAGCCGCAACCGCATGGCGACGAGTCTATCGCCAAACCCCTTCGTGGCTGGTGGGTCTCGGTCGGTCGACCGAGTGAAGACGGCCCCGGGGCGTCGAAAAAACGGTCGTTCGACCGATGGTCGCGCGATGTAAATGGACTACATTTCAATACAACGAAGCCGCGTCCATGGATCTCCACGCGGCGCAATCCTCGGCCCGCTGTGGCCGATGACTATGGCAACCCCGAATATGGAAATGGGAGAACGACGATGCCCCTGAGTTCTGGTTTCTTCACCGCCGTCAAGAGCATGGCGACCCTGGCCACCGTCGGAATTCCGGCCGGGACCATGGCCAAGCGATGGCACGATCTCAAGCGAGTGAGCGAAGACAAGCTCCAGGTCCATCCGGACTCACGCCTGGCCGCCTTCAAGTCCACGCTGGGACATCAAGATGGTACGACCGGCTATGCGGCCAACCGCGCGATCGGGCTCATTTATATAGGCATGGGCACGTTCGGGGAGGAGCAGATCGGCCAGGTCTTCGGCTCGCCCGAGGCCCAGGAGCAGATGGCCCAGCCGGTCGACAGCGGGGCCAGTCGCCAGCTCGCGCAGATGGAGTATGACTACTGGTCGAGCGTGCTGAACGAAAACCCCGGCTCCTCGGGCGCTCGGATCGCGACCGCGTTCAACCCCGATGTGCGGGATTTCCTGCAAAAAGAGGTGTTCTCGCGCAGCCCGTTCCTCGGGTTGCCACCCAAGCAGTCGTAATCGCGGCCCTTGGCCGGAGTGCCGGAGGGCCGGAGGGCCCGTGGTCCTCGCGGCTCGGTGTCGCTCTAGGGGCGCCACTGTCACTTTAGGCGGCTGGCCGGCGCGTGGCTCGTTTCGGCGGGTCGAGCGACACCGAGCCGCCCTCGAGCGAGGACGCGCTCGGCTCGTCGAGCGCTACGAGCGGGCCAGCGCCAGCAGGTCGTTGAGCTCGGTATGGCCCTCTACGAGCAGGACGATCTTCATGCCAGGCGGACCCGTGACGTCATCGAGCAATCCCCGAATCGGTCCGTGGCGTTCATGGTTCGTGGTTGCGCTATTGTCGCTATTTTGATCAGGGCGTGGATAAAATCCATCAATTTCATAGTGTTGGACCATTGATCCTCGCCGCATCGAAAACTGCAACCCAAGCGCTCTTCGGGCGGATAGGAAGGGGTGCGCATGGCGACCGTGCCCCCTACGCCGACCACCGAGACCGCCCCCAACGGGTGGCCCTGGCCGTTGTTGCGCGGTTTTCGTGAGGGGCAGACCGACGCGCTCGGCGAGGTGTATCGGCGTCATGCGCCGGAGGTGTCCAAGCAGCTGCGGTATGGCTTTGCCTTCCAGACCGCGGGCCGTCACCACCGCTTCGTGGGGTATCGCTCGGCGTTCGAGCTGCACGATGCCCTGCACGAGACCTTTGCGCGGGCGTTCGAGCCTCGGGCGCGACAGGGCTACGACGGCATGCGCCCCTATGGGCCCTACCTGCGGGCCATTGCGCGCAACGTGGTGCTGCGTGGTTTTCGGGCCCGCGAGGTGCAGTTCCCCGAGATCCGCGAGGACGCCTCCGCCGGCGGCGAGCCCGTCGAGATCGCCGACGAGCAGGGGGAATCTCCCGAGCAAGAGGTTGGGCGCGCCCAGGTGCGGGCGGTGGTCCAGCGCTTCTTGGAGACCCTCGGTGCGGCCGATCGTCGCCTGCTCGAGGTGCGCTTTGTCGAGGGCAAGTCCCAGCGCGAGGCGGCTGCGGTGCTGGGGCTGGGGCGGCAGCAGATCCGCGGGCGCGAGGCCAAGCTGCGCACCGCGATGCTCCGCTACCTTCGCGATCAGGGCGAAGAGGGGCTGGTCGCGGCGGGCCTTTGGCTGCCGCTTTGGGGGTCGCCTTTGCTCGAGCTGCTCGGGGAGGCGCTGCGATGAGGCGGACGCTGGACGAGCGCTGGCTCGATCACCGGATCGAGCGCGAGCTGACCGTGGGGCTGTCCCCACGTCGTCGCGCCCGGCTGCACCAGCGACTGCGGACCGACCCGCGGGCGCGCGCTCGCTACGATCGCGCCGTTTGTGCCCTGCGCGTGCTCGAGGGGGACACCGCGCTCGCGCCCTTCGAGATCGACCTGGTGGGTCGCTGGCTCGCGGGCGATCGGGCGGCGTCCGAGGCGACCCGATCCGCCGGGGGCGTGACCGGGCGAGACGAGGGGACCGCCCGATCGGCCCAGGACGTGACCGGATCGAGCCGTCGGGTCTGGCCGGCCGTGCTGGTGGCGGTGGTGGCCGCGCTGCTGGTGCTGTGGGTCAGTCCGCTCAGCGATCCGAACGCGCTGCGTCCGTGGACCGAGCAGTGGGACGAGGGTTGGCAGGCCCGAGGAGGTGCTCGCGACGGCCTGGCCCTCGAGGTGCTGTGTGGGCCCGCCGACACTCCGGATCCCGCGCTGCGCGTGCGTGACTGCCGGCATCGAGACGTGATGGGCTTTGCCTATCGCGTGCCCGCTCCCGTGCACGGCACGTTGTCGCTCTTTGGTGTCGACGCCCAGGGAGATCCGATGTTCTACCTGCCCACCCCCGTCGATCCGGCGGGGCGAACGGTCGACCCCGGCCACTGGCGGGCGTTGCGGCTGGCCGTGCGCTTGTCGGTCAACCATGCCCCGGGAGCTCTGCGGATCTACGGACTGGTGGCCCCTCGGGTAGCCACACCCGACCAGGTGCGGACCTGGGTGCGGCAGCTGGCCCCGCAGTCGCCCGCGGCGCCCGGGGACGCGCCGTGGACGAGCCGGATCGATCGATCATCGCTGCGCCCCTTGTGCCCCGATCCCGCCGATTGCCACGCGGCCGAGCTCCACCTGCGCCTGTTGCCATGACCCACTCGAGCCCCATCATGTCCTTTGCCTCTCATCTTCGTCGTGCGATCGCTGTCGGCACCTTCGTGGTCGGCATGGTCGGCATGGTCGGCATCCGGCCGTCTGCGGCCCAGGCCGCCTCGGTCACCGATCCGCTCCCCGAGGGCCCGCCGGATCGGTTTGCGCTGGTGGTGGGCAGCAACCACACCCTCGATCCCGAGCAGGCCCCCTTGCGCTTTGCCGACGATGATGCCGCGCGGGTGACCGAGCTGCTCGTCGAGGCCGGGGTCGACACGGAGCTGGTCACCCATCTCGATCGCGACAGCCAGGCGATCTTTCCCGAGCTGGTGCCTCGCGCCCATCGACCCGATAGCGCTGGTCTCGAGGCAGGCTATGGCGCCTTGCTGGGGCGGATGCAGGCGGCCAAGGATGCCGGGCACGAGGTGGAGTTGCTCGTCTATTACTCCGGCCATGGCGACGTGGGCCCCGATGGGCAGGGGTACCTCACCCTCGACGGCGACAAGCTCACGCGCGCGATGCTCTTTGGCGGGCTGCTCTCGCGCTCGCCGGCCGATCACAACCATGTGCTGATCGATGCCTGCCGCAGCGAGCAATTCGTGCTCTCGCGCGGCAAGGACTGGAAGCCCGATCGCGCGGCGGTGGATCTGAGCCGATCGGTGCGCACGTACCTGGACAAGAACCACCTGGGGGGATTTCCCAACACCGGGGTGGTGCTGGCGCACTCCGCCGATCAGCAGACCCACGAGTGGGATCGCTACCGTGGGGGGATCTTCACCCACGAGTTGCTCAGCGGCCTGCGCGGCGGGGCGGATCTCAACGGGGACGGCCAGATCGAGTACAGCGAGCTCGGTGCGTTCGTCTCGGCCGCCAACCATGGGGTGGACGATCCACGGGCTCGGCTCGAGGTGGTGGTGCGACCGCCGGTCGACGACGAGCGGCAGCCGATCCTCGGGCACGCGCCGCTGGCCGACAAGCGCCTGTTGCTGTTCGGGCCCGGCGACCGCTACCACTACACCATCGAGGATGCCCGCGGCGTGCGGCTGGCCGACGTGCGGCGCAGCGGCGAGCAATCGGGGTATGTGCGGCTGCCCGATGGCGACCTGTTCATCGGGCGGCGGACCTCCGCGCAGGATCGGCAGGAGATCACCGTGCCCGCCGACGAGCGCGGGGTGCTCTACGCCCACGTGCTCCCGTATCGACAGGCGCCCTCGGCCTCTCGGGGGTCGCTCGATCAGGCATTTCGTCGGGGCCTGTTCGCCACGCCCTTCGGGCCCGGCTACTACAACGGCTACACCGCCCAGCGAGGGCTCTTGCCCGTGGCCGAGCCCGGTTGGCAGGGTCCGACCAGCGAGGGCGATCCACCCAAGGGGCTGGTCGACCGGCCACAGCCGGCGGCGCATCCCTCAGGCGCTTCGGGCGATGACGCCGTCGTCACGCGCAGCGACGGCACCGTCGTCAAGATCGGCGCGGACGGGAGCCTCGAGATCAATGCCCCCGCCGACGACGAAGACGACGACGACGATCAAGACTTCGCCGACCGACTCGCCGAGCACATGCAGTCGTCCAAGTCCTGGGGCGGGATCTACCTTGGCCTGCCCGTGACCCCGTTTTCGCCCCGTTCGCAGCCCGTCACCGAGCGACGGATCACCGCCAACGACATGGAGGCCTGCCTGGCCCCCGGCCAGGAGGCGGCGTGTCGCCAGCTGCGAGGCTTCGACCTGCGCTGGCAGTGGTTTCAGGTCGGCAAGAATGCGCGGTTCCCCCGCTGGCTCCTCTACTTTCGAACGGGGTACGAGGGCGGACGGACGAGCTTCTATCGCACAGGGGAGGAGAATCTCGTCCCCGGCGATGCCGATACGCTGTCGTACATCGCCGTGCCGCTCTATGTGGGGGGCAACCTCTACCTGTTCGACGAGTTCCCCCTGCGGCCCTACGCCGGGCTGGGGTTTGGGCTCGACGTGATGCGGCTGGACTACGCCCGGGTCAACGCCGACCGGCTGCTCGACACCGTGGCCCGTCCGGGCTTCGAGGTGCACGCGGGGCTCGAGGTGCGGATCACCAACTATGTCTCGCTCACCGGCGAGGTCAAGCAGCAGTGGAGCGCCCGCAAGAAGATCGACGGGGTGCCCGACTTCGCGAACGAAGGGGTCACGCTCATCACCGGCGTCGCGATCGGATTTCCGCTGCGGCCGGGGCGGTGAGGGGGCCCGCGTCGAGCAAACGGCACGAACAGGCTATCCGACAAGTCGTCGAGCTCGCTCGATCCGGGCATCATGATAGCATCGAGCTGCAGGGCCTCAATGGGTCATTGATATGAAGGGATCGCTGTGTCGATTCGCGGTTACCCGTGGAATACCAATTCGATGATGGAATCCGAAAGGAATTCGCATCGCGGTCTCGCTAAGTTGAGCGCCATCGCCCTCTGATCAACATAAGATAACGCGGCTCTTGACCCTGACGGGAAGCCTCGCTCGTCTATCGACGGAGGCTGCGAACCGCTAGTCTAGGTCGAATCGACAAGCGTCTGTCTCGAATCGACCGGTCATGGCGAGAAGATCACGAATCAGGAATTCCGTGGAGCAGGTCCGTCGGTGCGCTTTTTTCGCAGTGTGGAGAACGCGCATTCGTCGGGAAGTCATGGGATTGCCCTTGTGCGTCACGATGTCCGTATTTCGCATCGCTTCGGCCGCGCCGGGTGACGCTCCTACATCGAGCAGGGCACGAAGACCTGCGCTTACCGCGCCCGTCCTGTCTGTCAAAGTGGCGCCCGATATCGACGATGCCGAAGTCCTGGACAATTGGATTCAAGAACGAAATCAAGATCTCGCGGATCGCCTTCCTGTGTCATCGGAGCACGAATACGGGATTTCTATAGAGATCACAGGTGATATCTACGACTATCGGGTGACGATTGCCGCGAATCGAGATGGAGTACCGGTTGCTCCCGGGGGAGTCGAATTCTCGTGTGAATGCAGCACGAGTATGCTGCTCGAGCGCATCGACGAAGGGATCACTGTAGCTGTCGAGCACTTCCATGTTGCGCCGGCGCAGTTGCCGACGATTCATCCGAAGAAGACCGGTGCACCAAGCGGCGAGCCGAGTGATGATGGTGATGCCGTACGTCGAGCTGCAACGAAGGCGCGAATTGATCGCAATCTTAAATTGGGGCCATTTGGCTATATTGGCGTAGGCGAGGGCGTTTTGGGGGTAGGGGCGTTGGCCGCCGGAGTTGCATTGATTCTTCGGGAGCCCGGCGATATTCGCGAAAGGTCTGAACGTGCATTTGTTCGAACTACGGAGGAGCCGGGCTTCATGCTCACGCTCGGAGGTGGCATTGCGCTGCTCAGCGGGATCGTTCTCGTGACGACCGATGTCATTTTACAACGGCGACGCCGTCGCCATAGCATCGCACTGACTCCTACCGACGGCGCCAACAGCGCCAGCGGCGTCAGCGGCGCCACAGTGTCTTTCAGCGGAAGGTTTTGACGCAATGAGAATACGAGGTCGATCTATCGTTACAATCCAGGGAATCGGGTTGGTCACCGGTGCTATCGTCGGTGGATGTTGGACCTATGGCGACTCGCACTGCGTAAACCTCGAGGGAGATCGCAGTTGTGGTGAAGGGCTTTATTGTAGCATCTGCGAACCAGAGAACGACGGCTGTGTCGTTGATCGGCCGGGGCCAGACTGTCATCGACCCGGTGACGTGACGACTGAGCAGGATTCCTCTGCCGGGGGAGGGACCTACAGCGCGAATGCAACCAGTGGACGGCAAGACGACTCTTCAGATGCTACGACAGGGGCAGGGGGTGACCCGACGACTTCGGAGCCAACGTCGTGTGCGGAGGATGACGACTGCGGGGGAGACAAGCCGTTTTGTGATCAAGCTTCGGGGGCATGCTTCGGCTGTGATGAGATGAAGGAGCCGGATGAATTCTGCGCGGCCGTGAGCAATGGCGTATTACCGGTTTGTAACGCAGGGCAATGTGTTCAATGCACATACAAGTCTCATGATGCTTGCACCTCTAGTCTTCTTGCATGTGATGAAGAGCACGGTTTATGCGTCCCGTGTTCGTTTCACTCGCAGTGTTTGGATACATATGGGTCCGGCTGTCATATCGAGCTCGGTCGGTGTCTTTCGCCAGATCGTATATTGAATATAGATAAGAGCGAGAATGTTAGCGATGTGGTGAACGATATCAAGAAGAATGAAGAAGTTACTATTGTTCTTCATTCTGAAAAAGGAGATCTATCATATTACGACGAAGAATCTACAATAGAGATTCGAGAGAGGCGAGCTGTTGCGATTCTGGGTGACAGGACTAATTGGTCTCGGGTGAGGGGCAGCAAAGAGCCGCTTGTCAAGGCTGTCGGGAATTTAGCATACGTCTATCTTGAGCGTCTTGATCTGTTGGGTACGGGCAGTGGGGATCGCGCTTTGGTGCTGGAGGGTGATTCCAGTGCTGTTGTGGATTGGTGCAAAATGGTTACTTTTGATAATTATGCTGTAGATGTTGCTGTCGGGGCAACTGTAACGATTCGTCATAGCATGCTATGGTCAAATAATGATGGTGTTGAGAATGATGATAATAACTCTGTGATTGACGTACAGGGTGGTCTTGCACATATTATATATTCAACTATTGTGAACTCATCATCTGACGGAATTCACCTGAATTGCGGTGGTTATGGTGATGTCTTTGTCCGAAATGGCATCTTGATATCTGGTAATGATGCGCTTCAGTGCCCAGGTGCCGATGTGTCGAACAGTGCGGGGGTTGGGATTCTGTCGAATACAGGTAATCTAGTCATTAATACGAGCCTTGAAGACATTCAGGGCTATTTCGTGAACATCAATGCTTCAAGCTCGCGCAGCGAGATCGACCTACACCTTACTGAGCAGGGGGAAACAGTCTTTAAAGACGTTGCCGTTCGAGCTGTAGGGGACCTTTCGGTTGACATCGACGGCGATCCTCGCCCGGCAATTGGTGAGCCAGACTACGCTGGTGCCGATGTGCCACAGCTTCAATGAATCTCTCGTACGTAGAGCCGCGGATACGACCGCAGGCCGAAGTCTGAACCCACACCATCGTGACGAATCGTAGGGGTCGGTGATTGAAGGCAACCGCCGCCGAACTTCCACCGGGTGGTCCTGGCACTCGTGATGAGCGCGATGCTCGCGGTTGGACGCTGATGCTCGTGTGGCAAGACCATCGGCCAGCACGTATGCTCCGACCCATGCGCGCCGCGGCATGCGTCCTTTTCCTGGCGACAGCCGGCTGTAGCCCCTCCGTGGGCGCCGCCATCGTGGCGGACGCGGGCACGACCGAGGGCGACTCGGAGCCGACGAGCACGATCGCCGCGGTGGATCCCACGTCCACCGGCGAGGGCCTCGAAACGACCACCAGCGCCGAGCCCACCGCAGGGGGAGGGGATGGGCCGCCCGGATTCTCGCTCTTGCTCGAGGCCGAGCAGGCCCTGCTCGCGGATCCTATGGAGATCGCCGTCGATCCCGAGGCCTCGGGCGGCGAGTACGTCTCGGTCCCCGGGATCGGCGGACGCTATCGGGATGCGGAGGCCCTGTTCGCCATCGAGATTCCGGCGACCGGTCACTACAAACTCTGGCCGCGCGTCTACGCCGATCACCTGGGCTCGAACTCGTTCACCCTCGAGCTCGATGGCGCCGTCATCAAGGAGAACTGGACCTGGGCGGTGCGCTCCCAGTGGCATATCGAGGGGGACGTCGAGGTCCAGCTTGTCGAGGGCGCGCACGAGATCGTCGTTCGAGGTCGTGAGGCGGGGACGCGGCTGGACTACCTGGTGGTGGCGTCCGCCCAGGACGAGCCGCCGCCCGAGCCCTAAGATCGAACCCGAAGATCGAGTCGTTCCTGTAAGGGCGATGACGCGATCAGCTGAGCCAGCCCGGTTCGCTCGCGTGTCCTTGCTACGGTGCTCCCGATCCCCGACATGACCGGGACCTTCCCACCGGGCGCGACGTCCGGGCCCTCGGGCTCGGCCCACGACGCGGCGTTCGTCGAGGCGCTACGGCGGCGAGAGTCGTGGGCCTTGGCGCAGATGTTCGACCGGTACCGGCGGGAGGTCGAGCGGGTCTTGATCGGCATGCTGGGCCCCGACTCCGAGGTCTCCGACGTCACCCAAGACGTGTTCGTGCGGGCGATCCGCTCGGTGCACAAGTTCCGCGGCGAGGCGCCGGCGTTGCGCCGGTGGCTCGTGCAGATCGCCGTGCGGGCCGCGAAGAACCGCTTCCGGCACCTCCACAGCCGGCCGTGGCTTCGCAGCCGCGAGGCAGATCCGCGCGAGCAGGAGCCGCAGGGGCCCTCGGTGTCTCCCGAGGTGGTCGACGCCCTCCATCGGACGTACGCGGTCGTGTCGACGCTGCCCGATGCCGAGCGCCTGGTGTTCACCTTGCGCGTGCTCGAGCGCATGGCGCTGCCCGAGGTCGCCGATGCCTGCGGGATCTCGGTGGCCACCGTCAAGCGGCGGGTGGCCAAGGCAACCAAGAAATTCGAGCAACGAGCGGCGCGTGACCCCGTGCTGCGGGCATGGATCGAAGGGAGGCCGGCGTGAGCGACAAGCTCTCGAGACTCGTCGACGCCGTCGGTGTCGCCAACCGCCAGCGGGCCGAGCACCTCGACCGCACCGCATCGATGCGGCGGGCGCGGTTCATCGCGGCCGTCCACCCGCCCCCGCCACCGCGCCGCGCCGTCTGGTGGTGGTTGGCCGGGGTGTCGGTCGCGGCCGCCGTCGCGCTCGTGCTTCTGTTCGTGCTGCCCGTCGCTCGGCTGGAGCTGCGCGTCGACGGCGAGGCGGTCGGGACGGCGGCCATGATCACGGCCGGCGAGGATCCGGTCGAGGTCGCGTTCTCCGACGGCACCCGGATGTGGGCCCGACCCGGTGCACGGCTGCACGTGAGCACCGGCGAGCATGGTGCCGCAATCGCGCTGACCTCGGGGACCGTCGAGATGTCGGTGAAGCCGCAGCCCGACGCCCAGTGGCGCGTGCTCGCCGGTCCATATGCGATCGAGGTGGTGGGCACCGAGTTCTCCGCCTCGTGGTCGGCGGAGCGGTTGGTCGTGGAGGTCCGCAAGGGCGAGGTCTGTGTGGTCGGGCCGGATGTCGATCGCTGCCTGCGAGGGGACGAGCGGCTCGTGGCCGAAGCGACGACGACGAGCGCGGTGGCCCGCACACCGGCCGAGCCAGACCCCCCGATCGGCAGCGCCCCTGCTCCCGAGCCTCGACCCGGGGAGCAAGAGGAGGGCGCTTCACCGTCCTCGGTGGACGATCCGGCGACGAAGACCTCGTCCGCGCGTGATCCAGCCCGTCGACGCCCGGGTTCAGGCCGGTCATCGACCAACCGCTGGGCGGAGCTCGCCGCGAAGGGTGACTACGACGCCGCGTTCGAGCACGCCGCGGTCGGTGGCTTCGTCGCGCGGTGTCGTCGGGCGAGTGCCTCGCAGCTCGAAGAGCTCGCCGACATCGCGCGCTTTGCGGGTAAGACCACGGCGGCCCGAGAGGCGCTCACATTGTTGCGCACTCGGTTCCCGACCACCGCCGGGGGTCGCCGCGCCGCGTATCGGTTGGGGCGGCTGGAGTTCGAGCAAGCGCGGCGCTACGGTGCGGCCGCCAAGTGGTTTGATCTCTACCTGCAAGAGAATCCACGGGGCGCCTTGGCTCAGGCGGCGCTGGGTCGCCTCGTCGAGAGCCTCGATCGCAGCGGCGATACGGCGAAGGCTCGGCGTGCCGCGCAGCGCTACCTCGACCGGTACCCTCGCGGGGCCCATGCCGACATCGCGCGCGCCGTGCAGTCCTCGCATCGTGCTCGGTGAGCACGCGCGCGCGTCGTGCCGTCCTCGCACCGTGGTCCCCGAGCGTGCGCGAGCGCGGCGGGTGACCGCTCCGGGTGGCCTGCGTCGACGGATCCGCGAGCTGCGGAGGATCGCGTGGGGGTGGCTGGTCCTCGGGTGCCTCTTGTTCGTGTCACGACCGGCGATCGTCCACGCCGATCCCGGCGAGCGCGTCGGGCTCGTCACCGCGCAGCCGACGGGCGCGCTCGCGCTGGCGTTTGCCGGGGAGCTGCGCGCGGCGGGATTTTCCGTGGTCACGATCCCACCGCCCGCACAGGCACCCGCCTTTGCGGTCTTGCGTGACCTGGCCCGGGCCCACGAGGTCGCCGCGACGGTCTGGTTCGACGACGGCCGCGGGGCAGGGGTCCTGACGATCTGGGTCGTCGATCGGGTGACCGGCAAGATGGTGGTCCGCGAGCTCGAGGGAGGGCCCCCCACCGACAAAGCGGCGGCCAAGCTGGCCGCGCTCAACGGTGTAGAGCTGCTGCGCGCGAGCCTGCGCGAGCTCGAGGATCTCCCGCAGCCGCCCTCGGCCGAGGTCGAGCCCTCGGCCCCGGTGAAGCGGCTGGTGACCCGGGCGCCGCCCACCTATCGGTTCGACATCGGCGGCGGTGTCTCGGGATCCGCGGGCGGCGTACGGCCGGCGGCGCACGTGGGCCTCGGTGTTCGCTTCGAGCTGCACCGGTGGGCGGGTCTTCGGGTGATGGCCCTCGTGCCCGTCGTCGGATCGCGACTGCGCGACCGCGAAGGCTATGCTCGGCTCACGATCGCGCAATTGCTCGCCGGTCCCCACGTGCCCCTACGCCCGCCCGGGGTCGTCGTGCGTCCCGACGTTGGTGTGCTGGTCGGAGTGGCCATGCTGCAATTCGAAGGGGTCGCGATCCCCCCGCTGCTGGGTCGATCCGACCGGCTCTTCACGTTCTCGGCGATGTTCGATGCAGGGCTGTCGATCCGGGTCAGCCCGACGCTGCGGATCCGCGCCGACGCTGGAGTCGGCCTCGCCGCGCCCGAGCTTGCGATCACCTTCGTGGGTCGCCCGGTGGGGCGCTGGGGCCGACCCTTTGGCCAGGGGACGCTGGGCCTGGCCTTGGGTCTGAACTGAGGGCCGACTGGGCCGACTCGCTCGGCCTATTGGACCGGCTCCACTTGGGCGGTATAGCCGGCCAGCCACTCCTCCACGTTCGTGTAGCCGTCGTCATCATCGTCACCGTGAGGATCGGCGGGGATCTCGAGCGTGTGCTGGGTCGACTCGAGCTCGGGGTAGCCGCCGACATCGTCGGTGTAGTCGATCCGAGCGCCGGTTCCATCGCGCACCTGGGCGATGATCCGCTCGTCGACCGGATCACGATCTCGGGGGCGGGCTCCCGCGTGCTCGGTGGCCAGATCGAGTACCTGGGCCGGGTCGCGGGCCTCGTGGGACTCGTCCCAGACCTCGGGCTGGTCCAGATCGACCGGCGACGCCGAGCCCCCGGTGAGCGGATGCCCCTCCATCATGGTGTTGTCTTCGAAGAAGACGCGCAGCGACGCCGGCCCGGTGTGCTTGCTCAGCAAGAGCGCCGTTGTGTCCTTGGTGTCGTCCCCCGGCTTGAATACGTTGCCGATCACCGTCATGGTGGTGTCGTTGGCGTAGGACCCCTGGATGTTGATCCCCGTCTCGACCGGGTTGTAGATCACGTTGTCGAGCACCACGACCTCGCTGCCCGGGCCCACGCGTGGTGATCGGCGCGTGCAGTGGGCGAAGACGTTGCCGATCACGGACGCGCGCACCGTGTCGTCGCCGAACAGCAGACAGTAGCCGTGCGAGACCCCGTTGGTGCTCTTGGGATGTAGCGATACCGACAGCGGCTCGCCCATGATCGAGTCGCGGATCGTGATGTCGGAGGTTCGGCCGTACCAAACGCTCACCATCTCGTCGAGGCTCCAGCTCATCGAGACGTTGTCGATCACGATGTGGTGCGTATCGGCCGACGAGGTGCCGATGAGCAGCGCGTCGCGGTTGTCGGCCACATCGGCCGAGATCAGCGGACCGTCGGCGCTGCGATCCCCGGGCCGCAGCCGCAGGTGCTGGACGACGACGTCGTGGGTCTTGATCGCCACCCGTCCGTGGTACAGGGAGATCCCGGGGGACGGTGCGGTCTGGCCCGCGATCGTCAGGTCGGCGCGCGTGATCTGTAGATCACGGAGCAGCTCGATCGCCCCGCCGACCTCGAACACGACCAACCGCGGTCCGTCGGCCTCTACCGCCTCGCGTAGCGATCCCGGGCCGGAGTCATCGAGCGTGGTCACCACGAAGATCTCCCCGTCGAGGCCTCCTCGGGTGTCGGTCCCGAAGCCTCCTTGCGGGAGCGGCTGGGCCGGCCCGGGCGGATCGGATGGCGTGCCGGTGTCCGCGTCGTCGCCGGTGTCCGTCTCGGCCGGCGGGGTCGAGGTCCCTGCGTGGGTCGGATTGGCGCCCGACTCGTCGTCGTCGCCCGTGGTCGCGGAGTCGCCCGATCCTTCGTAGGCCCCCAGGCCAGGACCTGGCGACAGCTCGATCGTCGACGGCTCGCCGCATGCGGGCAGGCCCAGCGCCAAGGCCGGTGCCAAGGCCGGTGCCAAGGCAAGAACAGACAGTCGTGCTCGTATCATTGGATCCCCTCAGGCCCCAAGGACACGGCAGCCAGACATCGTGGCTCAATGATCTTCGTGAGCGGCCCCGCGGTGATTTCACCACGGTGCAGGCGTGTAACTCGGATCGCACAATCCGCTGAGCCGGCGGAGGCGATCCTCGTGTCATGGGAGCTCGAGGGGCGACGACACGCCCGATCGAGCCGGGCTGTGCCCCGCGCCTCGGGCCGCCGGTGGGGGGCCCAGGCCCGGCGGTGCATGGCGGCGTTGATGAGGGAGGAAGACACCAGGTGAAGATGCGAAGACCGAGACCACGAGTCACTGCGGCCACCCTGCCGTGGATCCTCGCGCTCGTACCGGGCTGCTATCAGGGGGCCACGGTCCAGATCGGCAACGGACTCGGAGCGGCCAGCGACGGTCCGCCCTCGGAGGGGGACGACGCGCCGGCCGACGAGGAGGACGAGGCCGCGCCCGATCACGTGCTGTCCTCGGCCACGCGACGGCTCAGCCGCCGGGAGGTGCAGCAGGTGCTGTGGGACGCCCTGGCGCTCGAGCTCGACGCGGTCTCCACCCTGCCCGAGGACGCGCGCACCCCCTTCGACAACGACTACACCACCCAGTCGCCGTCGCTGGCCCTGGTCCAGGCGAGCTACGAGCTGGCCATGGCGGCGAGCGAGGCCGTGGTGGAGCAGCCCGGGTTGGTCGGCGATGCCGTCGGCTGCACGCCGGCCCAGGACGCCACCTGCCTGCCGAAGGTGGCGCGGGTCCTCGGGCGTCGCCTGCTGCGGCGTCCTTTGTCGAGCGACGAGGTCGACGATCTGGTCGCGCTCCGCCAAGAGGCCGGCGACGACACGGCGGCCGCGGGCCTGGTCGTCGCGTCGCTCGTGCTCGATCCGGAGTTCCTCTATCGGATCGAACGTGGCCAAGACGTGGACGGCGCGCTCGCGCTCGATGGGCCGTCGATCGCCTCGCGCATGTCGTTCTTGCTGTGGGGCAGCGGGCCGGACGACGCGCTGCTGGACCGAGGAGACGATCTGCGCCGCGCCGACGTGCGGCGCGAAGAGGTCCAGCGGATGCTCGACGACGACCGCGCCGTCCGCCAGCTCCAGGCCCTGCACGCGATGTGGCTGGGCTACGACCAGACGCTGACCTCCGCGCTGGGGGAGTCGCTGCGCGAGGAGACCGACGCGCTCATCGAGCGGGTCTTGTTCGAGGAGCGGCTGCCGTGGACCGAGCTGCTGCGCTTCGACGAGACCTTCGTGTCCGCCGAGCTGGCCGAGCACTACGGCCTGGAGGGGTCGGGCTGGGTCGAGTATGCCGACGATCGTCGCGCGGGGCTCCTGTCGCACGGCGCGTACCTCTCCACGGGCGTCAACTTCGGGATCACCAGTCCCACACAGCGCGGCAAGCAAGTGCTCGAGCTGCTGCTGTGCATGGAGCTGCCAGCGGTCCCCGAGGAGGTCATGGTCGACGAGCCGCCGGGCACCGACGATCCTGGCGCCTGCAAGAAAGACATCTGGTCGATGGCCGCGCTGCCCCAGTGTCAGGGCTGCCACCTGCTCATCGACTCGGTCGGCTTCGGGCTCGAGCAGTACGGCGCCCAGGGGGAGTTTCGTCAGACCGAAGAGGATCGCCCCGACTGCCAGGCGCGCCGCGAGGGGGAGCTCGCCGGGTTCGGGACATTCAGCGGTCCGGGGGCGCTGGGGCGCATGCTCGCCGACGCGCCCGAGGTTCGCGAGTGCTTCACCCAGACTTTCTTGCGGTTCGCGCTCGGGCGCGCCGACATCGGCGATGCCGACGCGATCCACCAGGCCTTGCGCACGTCGTTCGTCGACGACGCGGACTTGGTGCAGATGATGACCGCCCTCGTGGTGGATGAGGGCTTCGCCTTCCGAAGGCTCGACCCATGAATAGACCCATGAATAGACCCATGAATAGACCCAGTAACAGAACCAGTCGAGCCAAGCGCCTGCGCCTCGGCAGGCGGACCTTCTTGCGCGGCGGAGCGGGGATCGCCATCGCGTTGCCATGGCTCGAGATCATGGATCCGCTATCGGTGGCTCACGCGCAGGCGGCCGACGACGATCTCGCCTACGTGGTGGCCATGACGGGGACCTCGCTGGTCGCGGGCGGCGACTTTGGCAGCCCCGGCCCGCTGGTGCTGCCGCCGGCGTTCACCGACTTCGAGGATCTGCGCCCCTACGTCAGCTTCGTCAGCGGGCTCGAGGTCCCCGAGGGGGGGTCGAGCAGCAACCCCGTCGCCGGCGGGGTGAATGAAGGGGCCAACCACGGCACGATGCTCGTTCCTATGATCACCGGGCATCGGCATGTCGGCGCTCGGCTCGACAAGCCGAACCCCGAGGGGGCGTCGTCCGACGAGTACGTCGCCGACCAGATAGGTCACAGCACGCCCTTCCGATCGCTGCACCTGCGGGTCCAGGCGAGCAACTACGGGCGGGGCGCGCACGGTGAGATGTCGGTCCGCGCCGATGGGGGGCGCAACAGTCCGATCTCGAGCCCACGCTCCGCCTATAACACCCTGTTTCAGGGCTCTTCGCCGACCGCTCCGAGCGACGATCTGGCCCGGGGACGCAGCGTGCTCGACGTGGTGCTCGGCCGCATCCATCGCTTGGAATCCGAGCTGCCGTCGTGGGATCGTGAGCGACTCCAGCGGCACTTCGACGAGATCCGCGAGCTCGAGAAGCGGCTCGAAGGGATCCCCGAGGGGACCTGCGAGGTTCCCGGGGATCCCGGGGAGGATCCGCCGATCTCTACGCTCGACCTCGATGACTGCGCGAACGGCAACTCGGCGTGCCAGAGCGGCTGGTCCAACGAGGACCTACGGGGCGACGTGATGTCGACGATGCTGGCGACCGCGCTGGCGTGCCGGCAGACGCGGGTGGCCACGTACATGATCGGCTGGCTCAGTAGCTACATCAGCATGGGTCCGCTCTTCGATGTGGCGTGGAATGCCCACGACGTCACCCACGGACCGTTTGCCGCGGCGGTCGGGGCCTCCAAGGCCAACCAGGTTCGCCTGGGCATGTGTCGGTGGTTTGCGGGTCACTTCGCCGAGCTGCTCACCAAGCTGCGGGATCTTCCCGAGGGCGACGGCAACGTGCTCGATCGCACCGTGGCCGTGCTCTTGTGGGAGCACGGGACCCGAGCGCATGATCGGCGCGATCTAACGCTCACGATCGCAGGGGCACCCGATCGCCTGGTGCACGATCAACACATCGACGGTGGGGGGCAGCATCCCTCGCGGGTGTTGCAGACCGCGATGGCGGCGGTGGGCGTCGAGCGCGACTTTGGGGCGGCTCCGGGGATCATCCCCGGCTTGCTCCCGTGACGGCGGTCGCGGATCTTCATCGGGCTCGAACCCGCCCGTCGCGAGCGCATCGAGAGCGCCCTCGCCGTTACGGGGCCGACCAGAGTATGCGACCCTCGGCGGTGTGATCGGCGAGGTTTTGTCAGTGACCGACTCGAACGCTTCCCTTTGGCCGGGGCGGCTCGGGCTCGCGATCCTCCTGACTGCGTGCGGTGCATCGGGATCGGGATCGACCGGGACCACCAGCGAGTCCAGCGGCACCGTGACCGTCTCGCCGCCCACCAGCGGTGGTCCTGCGTCGACCGACGGTGCGGATGGCACCGACGACTCCGGGCCGGCGGGAACCAGCGAGGGGTCGGCCACCCAGGGGGAGAGCAGCAGCTCGACCGGCATCGAGCTCGAGTTTCCGTGGGACTGGGCCGGCGTCATCGGGACCGGCCAGAGCCTCTCGGTCGGGGCCCTGGGCAACCCCGTCGCGACCACCGAGCAGCCCTACGGCAACCTCCAGCTGTCGCTCGGCGGCGCCACGGGCTGGCCGCTCGATCCGCTCGATCCCACGTGGAGCATGGTGCCGCTGGTCGAGCCGATCGGTCAGATCGCCCCGGGCTATCCGAGCGCCTATCCCCAAAACATCTACGGGGAGACCCCCCACACGTCGATGGCCAATCAGGTCACGGCGCTCGTGCAGACCGTCTCGCGCTTCGACTACGTCGGGGTTCACACCGCGGTGGGCGAGTCGGGTCAGGCCATGAGCCGGCTGCGCAAGGGGGCGGAGCCCAACGGCACCGTGACCGGGCGGGCCTATGCGGCCACGTTGTTCGCGGTGGAGGCGACCGCGCATCAGGCCGCGATGGCGGGGCTTGCCTACGGGGTCGGGGCCATCATCATCACCCACGGTGAGTCCGACGCGGGGAACCCCAACTATGGCGACGAGTTGGTCCAGCTGTGGTCGGACTACAACGACGATCTTCCCGTGCTCACCGCGCAGGAGACCGCGATCCCGATGCTGGTGTCCCAGCAAAACTCGGTGCCCGGTGGACCCGGTACGCGATCGGCCTCGACGCTCGCCCAGTGGCAGGTGGGGCGAGATCATCCCGGGGAGATCGTGTGCGTGGGGCCGACGTACCAGTATCCGTATGATCCCGATCAGGTTCACTTGATGGCGCTGGGCTACCAACTGCTCGGGGAGAAATACGGAGCCGTGTACTTTGAAAAGGTCGTCCTCGGCCACGACTGGCAGCCGCTGCAGGCGACCGGCGTGTCGCGAAGCGGCAACGTCATCACCGTGGAGTTCCACGTGCCGGTGCCGCCGCTTGCGTGGGATGAAAAGATGCCGCTCCCGCACGACAATGCCATGGCTGAGTGGGCCCAGGGGCGGGGCTTCGAGGTGCGCAGCGGGGAGGGCAGGGTGGTGATCGAGTCGGTGGAGATCGTGGACGACACCGTGCAGATCACCTGCGCCGATCTTCCGGACGCGGGCGTGACCGTAGGGTACGCGATGACCACCGGTGGCCTCGCCCGGCCAGGAGGGACGGTGCGGTGGGGTCTTCTGCGCGACTCGGATCCCTTCGTTGGCTCGACCACGGGGCAGTCGCAGCAAAACTACGCGGTCGCGTTCGAATGGCCGGTGCCGTGAGCGGGTCGCCCCGATCCTTCGGAAGATCGACATGATGCGGGACAAAGAGTGGGTCGAAGATCTCCCGATCTGTTCCTAGTTGATCGAACATCCGCAGGGCAATGATCTCGTCGGCAATATTCAAGGCACTCAAAGCTCCTGCCACGGCCCGCGCGGGTGATGATCTCGGATGGCTTCGGCCGGCGGCGGGTCTACTTCGGGGCCCCCGCGTACTGCGAGAGCACGTGGTAGCCCGCGGTGGAGATCGTGTGTCGTAGGTGCCAGCCGTCGTTCGCTCGGAGGGCCAGCTCGATCTCGGCCTTGGAGATGATGTCGGTGGAGAACAAATGGACGGCCGGTGTCCACTTGTCGAGCAGGGTGCCTGCGCGGAGCTCGTCGAGCAGAGCGGCGGGCTCGAGGGCCACGAAGAGATCCTGATAGCGCTTGCCGTAGGCGAGCACGTCGGCCTCGGCCGCGCCCGCGAGGGCCAGCATGACAGCGACCTGGTAGGCCCCGATGGGGTAATCGTCGGACTCGAAGTGGCGCAGCCGGCCGAGCCCTAGCTCGACGCTTATGCGATGCTCCTCGCCTTCGGTCCACAAGTAGAGATAGAGGTCGTCGTGGGGCTGCGTGCAGAGGAACTGCACCGCCTGCACCGGATGGCTCGTGGCGTAGTCGAGCAGCTCGCCCCAGTCGCCAAGGCTCGCCTTGGGCCCGGTGAAGCTCAGCTCGCCTTCGTCGTCGGAGCCCAACTCGCCGAGCGCACGAGGCACGATGTCGAGGCGGTACCACTGCGGCGCTAGAGCCTGGAGCACGGCCTCGGAGTCTCGCTTGCTGGCTGACAGCTGAATGGTGGTCGAGCTCATGGGCCTAGACTCCGACGATCTTGACGCGATGGGTGCCCCCTGCTTTGAAGCGGTCCCAGATCTCTTTGCCCAGCTGGCCCTTCGCCTTGGTCTCCTTGAGCTTGTAGGTGACGGTGTTGCCGTCGGCTGCGAATTTGACGTTGTTCGCCTTCTGGCTCTCCTTACCCCAGCCCTTCTTGAGATCCTTGGCCTCGACGGTGTGATTGTCATCGTGGACCTGGTCAACCTCGCGCCACTTGCCACAGATGGTGCAACGCAGGCCGTTCTTCTGTTCGTCGCCTGCCCCCTCACCCTTCTCGGCCTTCTCCTCGGGGGTCAGGTCGCGGGACAGCTGGCGCCCCGACGTGATGTGCCCCTTGTCGATGTCGTGCAGCGCGGCTTTGATTTCGTGAGGGTCGGTCCCTGCCCGTCGCATCGCAGCCACACGCGCGTTTGGATCTTCTTCTTCGGGCGGGATCTCACAGTACTCCATGACCTCGGAGTGATTGCCGTCGCCGCAATCGTTCTCCACCGGGCCGCTCTTGCCGGTGGGGCCTTGCACGACGCCCATGATGGTGGCGGAGTTCGGCGGGCTGCCGCTGGGGCCGCAGTTGTTGAGCATCTGGTCGCCGAGGTACTGAACGTTCTTGCCTTCGAACTTCACGTCGAGCGACCCGGGCGCGACGAACTTGGTGGGGCCATGGGTGTTGGCGGAAACGAGCCCGCCTCCCGTGCCCTTGGACGCAGCGTCGCCCATGGAACCGAAGGTCGCGCCCTTGATGGCGACCGTCTTACCCTCGACCTTCACCTTCTTGGTGTAGCCCTTCGGCTTGTCGCCCGACTTGCCGATATTCGGCAGCGGGGCGGGCACGAAGGGCGCAGGCGGGCCGGGCATCTTGCACACGTTGGGCACGGTCGCGGCCGCGATGCCGTTGCTGCCCTTGGTCACGGGTGTCTTGGGTGGATTGACTCCTACGGTCGGCATGATGGCTCAGTCCCTTCCCTTTGTGCGTTCGAGGACGGTGACGCAGCGCAGGCCGTCCTCCGAACCCGCACAGATCAGCGCGGTGGGGCCGCGAGCATAGCCCCGCTCCCACGCCTGCATGGCCAAGGATAGGCCCACTGTTCCTGTGGCCGCCCCCAGATCCCCCCAGCAATCGACGGGCGCAACGTAGCCGGCCGGATCGTCGAGCACGGAGTGACAGCGAAGGGAGACGAAGGCCCACTCGTCCGTGCGGTAGCGCTCGCCGTTGATGTCGCAATAGATGTTGTGAACGGGAGAGCGGAGGCTCGCCGCGGCTTCGCGTATGGCTCGGCTGAGGCCTTCGCCCACAGTATCGGCCCCGGTCTTGATGAGCTTGGGCTCCAGCGCGGACGCGGAGCCTAGCACCTCGACACGGTCACCGCGGTGAAAGTGCGCGGTCAAGCGGGTGGAGGCCGCGACCACGAAGCCCGCGCCCTCGCCCGGCAAAAAGCCGGAGCGCGTGGCAAGGGTCTTGAGCTGACCGTTGCGCTGCAGCCACGCCAAGGTTTTGGGCTCGTGGTAGCTGTCGGCCCCCCCCACCACGAACAGCTCGTCGCCCCCTTGGGCGATCGCCCGTACCGCGATATCGAGCGCGGCCAAGGTGGCCGCGTGCCCTCGCTTCTTGGTGTAGACGAGCTGGACGTTGCCGCGCGGGTGCGTGAGCTGGTCGATGCGTTGGATGTATCGTTGCTCATGGGCCGCGGTCCAACCGGGGCGCAGCTGGGGTAGCCCCAAGATCACGCGAATCGGGACTGAGGGCGCGCGGGCGCGGCAGGAGTCGCAGGCGGCGAGCAAGGGCGCCGTGGCCAACTCGAACACCCGATCGACCCCGCAAAGCTCGGGTGACAGCACCCCATCGCGAGCCATGCGGATGGGTTCGCCCGCGAGATCGCACCAGACGGGATGGTCCCCGATCCTCGAGATTCCGGCCCGTACCGCGGCGGCGGAGGTCTGAGCGGTCAGACCCAGCGGAGTGCGAGCGTAGGCTTCCAAGATCTGCAGGCCCATCACGCCCTCGTAATCGTGGTGAAGTCCAGCGCTTCGTGGTCGTTGGCTGATACCCCCAGGCTGGACTGCCAGACACAGCTAACCCGCCGCTTGTCGGGCTCGATGAGAATGGTGACAAGCTTGGCGTCGTGACGCTCGCGGCGAAAGCCGATGGCGGTGGTCATGGACAGCCGGACCTGGGGAACCTCGAACGAGAGCGGGCCTTCGGGGGACATGTTGACCACGCCGATCTTCTCGCCCCCAAGAAGATAGCGGGTGGCCGGCCGCTGATCGACAGGTGAGCACAGCAAGAAGCTCTCGTCATAGTCAGCGGGCAGCAAAGGGAAGCGCTGCTCCTTCCACTGTTGGTCGTAGGTACCCGCTAGCTCGAGGCGCGGGGACCAGTAGCTGCACAGCGGTCCCAGACCCGCGGGCTTGGCCCACGGATCCCCGGGATAAACCACGTTGGGCCCGGGACGCCCGACCTGGCTGCCCACCCCGATCGGATTGCGCATGTCGAGTCGGACGGTGCGACGTATGGGGCCGCCGACCGTCCGCTCATAGACGACCGGCATGGTCTCGAAGGGGATCGGCTTGGTCGTGCTCAGACCCAGGGGGCCATCGACCAGCTGATTTTCGCCTCGCACGATCAGGCTCTTGGTGTGACCGCTGATGCTGAGGCCCACCATGAGCTCGGGGACTTTCTTGCCTCCACAGGCATGCGCCTGCCCGACCACGCAGACGTCGGTCCCCGGCTTGAGCGGCCCCAGATCCGACTCGCAGGCGAGACTCGAGGCCCCGTCTTCACCGAGATACTCCGGGATCAGGGCGGGCGGCCGCTGCTCCTCGGCGAGCGAGAGCTGGGCCGGCCCCGCCACCTCGTATGTGGCCCGTACCGCGACGATCCACTGGTGGCGGCCGTTTCGATCACGCACCCAGTTTCGCTCGGCCGCGAAGTCGGTCTGATTATCAAGAGCCCACATCGGTCATGATCCAGAAACGTTGATGAGCCACCACAGCCTGCCAGTCCTGAGGTCATTCTACATCAAATCCGGCGTCGCGCGTGAGCGGGCAATGGCGATTCCAAAGACCTCCATCGACATCGACGATTGGCCCTGTGGGGTGGGCCTCAGAGCGCCGGTACGGAGGCGTGAACCTCAGCGTTGCACGACCTCCTCCGTGTGAGCTGCAACGCCGGATCGGCTACGCAGCCTGAAGGTGCTCGAGCAGGTGCTCGGATCCCTCGCGAGCGGCGCCGGTGGCTCCGACGGTCAGCTTGAGGCCGCACTGGGGATTGGTCAGCCGACCCGCTCGTCGGAGCAAGCGGTCGCGAATCGTGCTGGGAGTCTCGAGCTCGAAGATCGCGGGACGGATGCGTGTGGTGGCTCGTCGCTCGGGCGCCGCTCGCATATGGAGCTCGCGGCTGAGGTTGTGCGCAAGCATGGAGCACACCAAATACAGCTGATTGGCCGGCCATCGGGCCCCGCCTCACGCGGCCCGGACCCGAGCCAGCAGGTCGTCGGCCATACTCGAGCGTGGCCGCTCGATTCAGCGGATCCACATGGCGACCCAGTCGAGCAGCAGCACGCCGCCGCCCGCCTGGGGTCTCCAGTACACCTGGCTGTCGGCGGGGGCCGGACTGCCGGCCGAGGCGACCGAGACCGCGCGGCAATCTGCATACCACCACCCAGCCCGGAAATCCTCGGCGCAGTTGATGGTCGCGTGCGTGTCGTTCTCGTTGTCGAAGGTCGAGAACGGCAGCCCGTCGTGGAAGCTCGCAAACCAGCCTCCGTCGAGGGAGTCGGGCGTGGTGCTCACGGCCAGCTGATAGAGCGAGGCTTCGTCGCCTACGCTGAAGTTCGCATAGGCGTTGGTCCAGGGGTGATTGTGCCGCACCTGCAGGTCCACCCCGCCGCTGGAGAGCGCATGGATCCGGTCGTTGCCCAACCAACCCATATCGCCAGAGGCCAGCGCCCCGAATCCATCTTTATACTCCTGCCAGCTACGATCGAACTCCACGAAGGTGGTGGTCTGGTCGTTGAACGCGATGAGCGTCCAGCCGCCGCCATCGGTGGTCATGTCGCAGGCGACGTCGACGGGAGGCAAGCCGCCGAGACCTCGGCCGAGCCCCCCTGGCGGGACGAGACCGCCCTGAGCACCCGCGTGACCCAGACTGGCGCCCTGGTGGGCACGCCGGGCTATATGGCTCCCGAGCTCTTCGCCGGCGCTCGCGGTGACGCCCGGGCCGATCAGTTCGCGTTTTGTGTGTCCCTGTACCAGGCGCTCTATGAGCAGCGCCCCTTTGAGGGGAACAACATGGCGCAGCTGGCCTACGCGGTACTCCACGATCCCCCGCTCGACCCGCCACCTACGGCTCCCCGGATCCCGGGGTTCGTCCACCGCGCGGTGCTCCGCGGGCTGCATCGAGATCCCGCCCAGCGACATCCCAGCATGCACGCCTTGCTCGAGACGCTCCGGGCCGACCCCCGCGCTCGCCTTCGTCGGTGGCTGGGGATGCTCGCCATCGGAGCTGGGCTGCTCGGGGTCATCGATGCGGTGCGCCGCTGGTTCGAGCCGGGCCTGCTGGCGCTCACCATCATCGGCTCGAGCGGACCGCCGGCGTCCGCGACCGTGCAGATCGATGGTCAGACCTTGGAGACCAGCGGCAACGACCAAAGCGTGCGCTTGGCCGCGGGGTGGCACCGCCTGCGCATCGAGGCGAACGAACACTACGGTGGCAATGGTCTCCACCTCACCCCACCGTGCAAGAAGCTCCGCCGGTGCTCGCCGATCTCGATCACGACGGGACCGATGAGTTGCTGCTGGCCACGGGCGAGGGGGCGCTGTTCGTCCTCGATGGGGCGTTCCCGCCCTCGGATCCACCCTGAAGAAAACCGAAGCCCACCGCAATCGTTCGGCGCTGGCCGGGTACTACCGAAAGCGAGATGGACGCAAACCGCATCACCCGAGCCCTCCACAGCGCCCTCGCCAGCCTCATCGGCTACCCGCCCGTCATGGGCGAGATGCTTTCCCGCCGCCTCGGGGGCTGAACCTCGCGCGATACGAAGCTCCGGGCCGCGCGGAAAACCTCGCCGGTCCCGGCGGTACTTGCCGGATCATCGGTCGCAGTGCGCGGACGAGCTCCGCCTCGTAGATGCGGGGTAGCGGTGCACCTACGCGGTTGCGTCGGGGATTAGGGCTCATGTCAGATGCTCGGCATCAGGCGGCGTCTCACTGCTGCACTCGCGGGAGCCAGTAGCCGGGCTTCCGCTTCATGTGGGCATACGCGAGGACCACGATCTCCTCCTCCACGCGCATGAAGACCACGGTGTAAGGGAAGCGCTTGAGGAAGACTCGCCGCGCGGGGATGTCGGGAGGAATCTTGGGGACAGGGGTGCTCGCTTCGGGTAGCGCGGCGAGGCGGGTCACGGCTTCGTCCACCGCGTCCGTGAATTCTTGTCCGAGACCGGGGCGCCGGGCCTCATACCAGTCGAAGGCCGCGAGCAACTCGTCGTCGGCTTCGGGGTCAATGCGGATCGTGGTCACGACCGGCGGCGCAGCTCGTCGCGGACCTGTTCCCATGTGCGGCCGCGGGGCCCCTCTTTGAGGACCCGTCGGGCGCGACGCTCGATCTCCGTGGCCCAGGCCGCTTCGACATCCTCGTCGGGCTCACCGTCGAGGCTCGCGAGCAGTTCGGCGGCTAGCTCAGCTCGTTCGTCGGTGGAGAGGCTGAGCGCGGTCTCCAGCAACGCCCGGGCTTGTTCCGTCACGCCTCTATCGTAGCTGGGATCAGTTCAGCGCACAAACCACGAAAGAACCGACCCTCCTGTCCAACGAGCCCAATGTCGGTCGCGCTGATGCGCTTGTGCGCGTCCAAGACCTCCGGTACCGGAACGCTCCGAACCACTCGCGCCGGGACACCGGGTCTTATGGGCGCGCTCGGCCTTGGAGCATCTACGTGATTGCGTGGTGGGTGGGCTCATACCGGGCGTTCCACCGGTGGGCGGCAAGCTCGGAAGGCTCGATGCGGGTCAGCGGCGCGTCGCTCGTCGCGGCCCCCAGTGGTGGATGCACACCAGGCGATCTCGGTCATCCCTCCCATCGTCCTCTCGGCTGAGTAATACTGGTGGGGTGACCGTGACCGAGCAGGCACTCAAGCTCGCGCCGAGCGAACGTCTCGACCTCATTGGGACGCTCTGGGACTCGCTCCTCGATGACGGGGTCGACCTTCCCATCTGTGATGAGCAGCGCACCGAGCTGCGGCGGCGGCGGCTCGACCACCGAGCGGATCCCGATGCGGTGATGAGCTGGGACGAGGCTAGACGGAGGCTGTCCCGCAAGTGAACCCAGCGCTAGTGCTGCGCGAGGCTGCGTTCGATGACATCGACGCCGCCGAGCGATGGTATGAGGAAAAAGAACCTGGCCTCGGCACGAGGTTCGTCGATGCGGTCGAGCGTACGTTGGCTCTGGTCGGCGAGAACCCTCAAGCCTATCCCGTCGTCGAGAACACGATCCATCGCGCTGTGGTGCGCAAGTTCCCCTACTCGGTCTTCTACGTCCCCGAAGACGACCGCGTGGCCCCCAAGAGTTGGCCGGCGTTTACACCAGCGAGGCTCTCGGTGAAATGGATCCGTTCGCGCTCGTACAGTGAGCCTACCGGCTCCGCTCGGGCGCGCTTGGGCTCCTTGGCCTAACCGAACGGACGGGCGCGCTTGGGCTCCTTGGCCTAACCGAACGGACGGGCACGAAGGGCTCGCGGCCGCTCTGTGTGCGCACTGACCTCCACCGCGGTGATGTCGATCGCTTCGATGATGCCGCCACACCGGATCCACGGAGGGCTCAGGATCGAAAACGGCACCGTAGGTCTCCCTACGGTGCCGTTTTCTCAGTAGCGGGGACAGGATTTGAACCTATGACCTCCGGGTTATGAGCCCGGCGAGCTACCTGGCTGCTCCACCCCGCATCAATGCGTTGGGAGCGGACTTATAGGCGAGCGTCGGGCCCAGGTCAAGCGCGGAGACGAACAAAAAAGAGGCCCACGCCGCGGCCGTGGTCGCCCAGGCGACTGGGCCCGCGGGTCGCCACCGAAAATCCACGCCGCGGCTTGACCACCCCCGCGACGCTTTCTACGTTCCGCGATCTATGGACGCTCAAGCCGTCTCGGCCGCGCTCACGCCGGCTGCCCTCGCACCCGCGATCGCGAAGCGACTCGGCCTTCCACCGGCCGACGTCGAGACGGCGCTCGGTCTGCTTGCCCAGGGAGCGCAGCCCGCCTTCATCGCGCGCTACCGCGGGGACCGCGT
>JBCCWC010000136.1:0-41536 GCA_039194325.1 Myxococcota bacterium | reverse complement strand
GCCACCCGCCTTGGTGATCGACAGGTCAAAACCGGCAGTCTGCCGAATTCCGCGCCGGTCATCGGTGAGCGCCCCGTGCGAGGGGTCAGCGCTGGTGTCGTCCGCATCGGACGCGTCGACGCTGTCGATGAGTGCAGCGGGCGCCTCGTCGTCGGCGATACATCCGGTCGTGGCGAGCAGGGCGGCGAAGGGAAGCAGAGCGAAGTGATGGTTGTTGAGCGACATGACTGATCCGAACTTGGTGAAGTGCTGTGATTCCGAAGACGCCCAGACTATTGTGCACTCCCGATACCAACTAAAAAGCTGCAATAATATTGGCAACAACCATTCGACTGACCGCAAAATTCGGCAAGTCAATTAGCCAGGAGAAAGACGACTGTCGCCACAATTCATACAACATGCGAAAGAATGCCACATATACAGATCGGTATACTCTGTCACAAATCGATACGGATCAATACAGTCCAAATGTCCTGATGCAGCCTGGTACAATTTAGCGCAATCCGATACAACTTGCCACAAACCGACATACATGATGCAGATCGATACAGCTCAACACTCCAAATGGTTCACATGATCCAAAGCGATCCAAAGTGCGCAGCGGGTGACCGCGCTGCCGCTCGGGATGCTTGCAGTCGACCACGCTCGCGCCCCCAGCTCGCCCCCCCTACCGTCCTCAACGAGAAGCCAGTACACGAATGAACGCCGCCTTCGTGGCTAGCAGCCCTTCGGACGGACCGGGATTCCAACAATCGCTCTTCCATCGACAGCGGCGCACTGGACGCCGCATCGACACACGACCACGATCGCGGATCCAACCCCCTCTCCCGACGGGTAACATCGGCGATCTGCAGTCGTAAACGCAAGGTAGGAGCACACTTGCCATGTCGCCCAACCTTCCCACTCTTCGGATCGATCGAATCATACTCTCGACTGCCCTGATGCTCGTCGCTGCGTGCGGGGATGATTCCGAGCCAGCCACGACCGATGCAGCGGAGTCCGGCATGATGGATTCCGGCTCCACCGGCGATAATGCCGACGACTCGACCACCAGCGACGGCATGAGCGCCGACACCACGGGCTCGATGGCAGAGCCCCAAGAGTATTACGACGGTGAGCTCTCCGCGGCGCTCGGAGTCGAGAGTAACGAGGCGCGCTGCTCTACATGTCACAGCATGGACGGCACGCTGGCGGGGTTCTCGGGCAAGTCGATGCAAGACATCGCCTACAAAGAGAGCTATAAGGGGGGCGGCGCGGATCTGCTGGGAGGGGTCAACGCCTGTGTCACCGGTTGGATGGGTGGTACGGCGCTCACCGCAGACGACCCCGAATACCTGGCCCTGGTGGAGTTCTTCGAGAGCATCTCCGACGAGGCTTCGACCACGCCCAATCCGATCATGCCCGAAGTCCTGGCCGACGAGGCCGAGTACGAGGCCACCTATGCCGGCGGCGATGCGGCGGCCGGCGCGGCCAAGTACGACGCCAGCTGTGCCATATGCCATGACGCTGGCCTCACGGTCGGTATGGTGCCCGCGTTCCCCAAGGCAGCGCTCTCGGGGTACACCATCGGTCGGATCGCACAAAAGGTGCGAACCTCGGGTCCGCCTCCTTCAGGCGGCACCGACGCCAGCGATAGCACGCCAGGGCCCATGCCGTTCTTCGAACCCGAAGAGCTGTCGATGGAGGATCTCGCGGACATCATCGCCCACCTGCGCGAAGGCGCCTAGGCGACGCCTCGGGCCAATACACTCGGCCAGTCGGTCTGCCTGGCCGAGCGCAGTGGCCTGATGCCCGACGGGCTGCGGGAGGAGCCCACGCTCACGCTCAATACGGTGGTCGAGCACCGGTCCGCCCGCGTCGGTGCTGATCGGATGACCGAAGCGGATTACGCTGTCGCTCATGCATCGGCACTCCGTCTTGTTCCTCATGAGTCTCGTGGGGTGTCCGGCCCCCTCCACCCCGGTCGACTCGAGCACCACCGACACCACCGAGACCAACGCGGCGAGCACCGAGACCACAGGCACCACCCCCATCGCTGACGGCACCACCGGTACCACCAACGCCACCGACTCTACGGATGTCGACTCCGGATCGGGCACGGGGCCCATGTCCGATGAACCGGTGGTATTCCTCATCGCGGGGCAATCGAACGCCGAAGGCAACGTGTTCATCGGCGGCCTCGAGGGCCTGGCCCAAGCCATCCCCGAGGGGATCGATCCGCTGACGCTCGAGCAGCGGGACGCAGCGCGGCTGGCCGTGGCCGAGGCCCTGGGGGTGTTTTGCGGGATCGATCCGGGATGCGTCCCCGCCCCCGAGCGCTGCGAAGAACCACCACCCTTCAGCCATGCGGTGGCCGACACCGTCATCGACGAGCTTCGGGTGGTGACCACTCCGTGGCGGAGCATGGATCGCGACTATCAGCATCCATCGGCCACCCTCGTCGCCGCCAACTACGACTACGCTCCGGTCACGCTCGCCGACGGTAACGGCATGCCCGTACCCAACGAGGAATGCTCGGCGGATCCGGCAATGACCGAGCGCATCGGGCCCATGCTCAATCGTTTCACGCCGACCGACGCCCAGCCCCTCGGCCCCGGTTTTGGCACCCGCTTCGATCGCGAGGACACCCCCAGCTTTGGCACCGAGCTGACCTTCGGCGAGGTCATGGGCCGAACCTACTCCAATACGCACCTGGTCAAGGTGGCCATGGGGGGCAGCTCGCTGAACGACCACTGGCGTCCCGATGGCCCGCTCTACGCATCGCTCGTCGAAGAGGCCCAGCAGGAGCTCGCCGCCCGTGGGGCTCGACTCGGCGGGTTGCTGTGGTTTCAGGGATTCAATGATCAATTCGAGGGGGTCTACTGCGAGGATCTGCCGCCCCTTTATGCGGCCAACCTCGCCGCCTTCCTCGGCGCGCTGCGGACCGACCTCGACGCTCCCGAGCTACCGGTGGTCATCGTCGGCCCCCGCAGCGACGGGCGCCTGCCCGAGATCGCCGCCGCGCAGCAGCAGGTCGCGAGCGGGGATCCAAACATCGTGATCGTCGAGTCCAACGGGCTGTCGGACTGCTTTCACTACGGGTCTGGAGCCATCGCGATCGTCGGCGAGCGCGCCGGGCTCGCCATGACCGAGCTCCAGCCCTGAGGCGGGGGCGTTCATGCGACAAAGGCTAACGAGGCAGGTAGGCGCTCGGGTTGGCGCCGAAGACCCGCGTGAACTCCCGAGAGAACTGAGACAGGCTGTTATAACCGACCCCGTAGGCCGCGCCTGACACGTTGTTCAGGCCGAGGGTGAGCTGGCGGTGGGCCTCTTGCAGTCGCAAGTGCTTGATGTACTGCATCGGCGTCGACGCGGTGACCGACTTGAAGGCCTCGTAGAACACCGACTCACTCATGCCGGCAACCGCCGCGAGCTCCGCAACCGTGAACGTCTGCGTGCAGTCGGCGTGAATGGTAGCGAGGATCTCGGCGACGGCGCGCTGTTGTCCATGTCCCATCGCGACTGCGCGCAAAAAGCCACCCCGCGGTCCCTTGAGGACGTGGTACAGCAGCTCTTGGCGGTACAAGGGCGCGAGCACGGGGATGTCCTCGGGCCGCTCCAGCAGATCGATCAGCCGTCCGGCGATGTCCCGGATCGGCGCGGTGACCGGGCAAGACGCCAACCCGCGCTGCGGAGGCTCCGCGGCGCTGGGGGCGAGCAGATCGCCGGCGTGGGACATGATCTCTCGAACCGCCGCGAGCTCGAAGTCGATCGCGAGGGAAAGGAAGGGACGCCTGGGACTCGCGACCAGGATCTGGGACGCCACCGGCAGGGGCACCGACGTCACCAGGTAGTGGTCCGGGTCGTAGACGAAGGTGTCGTCGCCAACCCGGGCCTGTTTGCGCCCCTGGACCACCAAGAAAATGCTGCGCGTGTACACGGCGTTGCCGGGCTTCGAGGTGGCGTTGCGCCGATAGATCGAAAGGCCCGGGATGGCGGTCGAATTACCGCCATCGTCTGGCCCGTGAACGAGGCAGCGAGCGGCGAGCTCGCGCACCTAGTATCGGCCTCCGGCCGCGGCTCCGACCGGGAGGCTCTTGTCGAGGAAGGCGAGCTCCTCGGCGGTGAGCGCAACGTCGTTGGCGGCCTGGTTCTCGTCGAAGCGCGTCTTTTTCGTGGTTCCGGGGATCGAGACGATGTGCCCCCCCTGATGGAGGAGCCAGGCCAGGGCCAGCTGCGCGGGGGTGATGCCCTTGTCGCCCGCGATTGAGCGCACCGTGTGCACCAGATCGAGGTTCTTCTGAAAATTCTCCCCCTGGAAGCGGGGATTGTTCTTGCGGAAGTCGTCGGGCGCGAAGTCGTCGGGCGACTTGATGGCGCCCGTCAGGAACCCCCGGCCGAGCGGGGAGTAGGCGACGAAGGTGATCCCGAGTTCCTTGCAGGTGTCGAGCAGCTCGGCCTCCGGATCTCGGGACCACAGGGAGAACTCGGTTTGCAGGGCGGTGATCGGGTGCACGGCGTGGGCGCGGCGGACCTGCTCGGGGGTGGCCTCCGACAAGCCCAAGAAGCGGACCTTGCCGGCCTTGACGAGCTCGGCCATGGCGCCGACGGTATCCTCGATGGGCGTGTTCGGGTCTACCCGGTGCTGGTAATAAAGGTCGATGGTGTCGATGCCGAGGCGCTCCAACGAAGCGTCGCAGCAAGTGCGGACATACTCGGGCTTGCCGTTGATTCCCACAAAGCCGCGACTCTCGTCGCGCATGATGCCGAACTTGGTGGCGATCACGGCCTCGTCGCGGCGCTCATGAAGGGCGGCGCCCAGTAGGCGCTCGTTGGTCCACGGACCGTACATGTCGGCGGTGTCGAAGAAGTTCATGCCCACGTCGAGGGCGTGGTGCAGCAACGCGGTGCTCTGGGCATCGTCCGCCTTGCCATAAAACTCGGACATGCCCATGCAGCCGAGTCCGATGGGGGAGATCTGAACACCGGTGGTTCCAAGCTGACGACGGGGAGGGTTGGACATAGCGACTCCGGGAACAAAGGCCCCTGCGGACCGTTGAGCGGGCGCCAACCCGTTCGGCGCCCTCCACCCCAAGGTAGGCGCCGTGGTCCCGATTGCAAAGCCATGATGCTCCGGGTGGTTTGCACGATCCTCCGCCCCGATCCTCCGCATCGAAGACATCGATGGCTTATGCCCCCATGAGCATGCCTCGCGAAGCTCCATGAGCTGGCCGTTCTGGCCGCGGCGAGCGCCTCCGGGTCGCCCTCGGTCGTCGTCGCAGCCATGATAATGGCCGCCAAAAACCGAGCAGGTGGCGACGTACGGGGTGGGGTCGCGGCTGGAGCGCATGAGGTAGGATGAGCGCCAGGATACGGAGCATGGCGGCGGCCGACGAGATCAAGGCAGTGCTCACCGAACACCGCGAACGGCTGATCACCATCGCGGTCGAGCACATCTGCCAGAACATCGAGCAGGGCGTCGGTGCGCTCGAGAGGATCGACGCGACGATCCTCGGGCACGACGTGGGTGCGGTGATCGATGCGGTGGTGGAGATGATCGGCTCGAGCGATACCCGGGTGATCTACCAGCATCAGCTCGAGACCGCGGCCGAGCGGATCAAGCGGGGCGTGACCCTCGACCAGTATCTCGAGGCCACCCTATTCGGGTTTCCGATCATGCGGAGGTTCGCACAGGCTCAGGGGATCCCCTTCGATCCGATCGAGCGCGTGCTACTCCTCATGGTCCGGAGCGCGGGCGATGCCTTCATGCGGGCCTACGAGGCCCACGTGACGTTGCTCGAGCAAGAGCGTCTGCGCTCCAACGCGGAAGCCAAGCGGCTACGGGCGCTCTCGGAGCTCGTCGCCGGCGTGGCCCACGAGATCAACACTCCGCTGGGCATCATCATCCAGGCGTCGAGCATGGTCAGCAATGAGCTCGGTCCTCACAAGCTCCCCGGGCTCGCCCTCGACGAGGACGCGCGTGAGGTGCTCGGGGACGTCGCCAACGCCTTCCAATTGATCCAAAAGAACGTGGGGCGGGTCGGCGATCTGGTCAAGTCGTTCAAGAGCCTGTCGATCCGCCACAACACCGACGACATGGACGAGCTTGACCTCGACAAGGTCGTCGAGGCGGCCATCGCGACGTATCGCACGGGCGAGCCCTCCACCGGGCTGTCCATCGAGTTTCGAGACCACCGGCCGGATACCGATCGCGTGTGGTACGGGCACGCCGGCTATCTGCGCGACATCATGCTGGCTTTGCTGGAGAACGTGGAGCGCTATGCCTACGAGGACGGTACGGGTCCGGTCCTCATCGAGTTGTCCGATCACGAGGACGGCGTCCACGTGACCGTATCGGACCGCGGACGGGGCATCCCCGAGACGAACGTCGGCAAGGTCTTCGAGCCCTTCTTCACCACCGGCCGTCATCTTGGTGCGTGCGGCCTGGGGCTGTCCATCGTACACAACGTGGTCACCCAGGCGATGCGCGGCACCGTCGAGCTGCAGTCGAAGGAGGGCGAGGGCGTCCGTGTGGTCCTGAACCTCCCGATCGGGCCCTGAGGACCATGGCGAGGGGTCCAGGCGGCATGAGGGCTATCGGGGCAGGTAGGCGCTCGGGTTGGCGCTGGACATGGCCGCTGGGCGCCGAACCGTTCGGCACCCTCCACCCCAAGGTACGGGCCAGCGCGCCGTTTGCAAAGCCATGATGCTCCGAGTGGTTTGCACGATCCTCCGGTGGCGGAAGCGGCGACGGACCCCCCTCGCCAGCGTTCTCGCTCAATCGCGCGAGGACGCGAGCATCCACGGCCTCCGCCCCCGATCCTCCGCATCGAAGACATCGATGTCTTCGATGCGAGCGAGCGTGGCGTCGATGGGATCGGAGCCCGTCCGCAGCATCTCCAAGAAGCACTCGGGCAGGGAAAAGCGATGGGTCCGCCCCCACGCCGTTCGCAGCACGCACGCGTCTACATCGAGGCTGAGCCTCGGCTCGACACTGGGCTGCTCGAGCTTCTCGACGATCTCGAGCACCGGCTGGCGCCCGAGCGCGATCGGGACGAGGTGGTTGAGCAGACAGTTCTTGAAGAAGATCGAGCCGAAGCTGATGGCGACCACGCTGCGGATCCCATGATCTCGCAGGGCCCACACCGCGGCCTCGCGCGAGCTCCCGCAGCCGAAGTTCGACCCCGCCACGAGGAAAGCGGCCGAGCGATACCGCGGACGATTGAGCACGAACTCCTCGCGCTGCGAACCATCGGCCGCGTATCGCCAGCACGCGAAGAGACGGGAGCCAAAGCCGGTCTTTGCCGTCGTCGAGATATCCCGCGAGCGAATGATCGTGTCGGTGTCCACGTTGTGCCGCAGTAGCGGTGCCGCCACCCCCGCCAGGGATCGCAAGGGAACAATCATGCGCCCCCCGCGAGCTGGCGCGCGTCCGTGATCTGGCCCGCGATCGCCGAGAGCGCGACCGTGACCGGGCTGGCCAGATGGGAGCGGGTCCCCGTGCCCTGGCGATTCTCGAAGTTTCGATTGGTACTGGTCACCACCCGCTGGCCGGGCCCAAAGCCGTCGTTGCCCGCATTGAAACACAGCGAGCATCCGGCCTCGCGCCACTCGAACCCCGCCTCGTAAAAGATGCGATCGAGCCCCTCACGCTCGGCTTGCCGCCGCACGTGCGTGGAGCCGGGCACGCAGAGCGCACGCAGACCACGAGCGACCCGGCGTCCCCGCAGGATGCGGGCTGCCGCCCGAAGATCCGAGAGCCGGCCGTTGGTGCACGACCCCAAGAACGCCCCGTCCAGCGGCGTCCCCCGAAGCGTCGCCCCCGGGACGAGCCCCATATAGCGCAGCGCTCGGTCGGCGGCTGCCCGGCGCTCCGGCGACAACGACAGGGGATCGGGGATCGGCTCATCGACGGTCGTGACCTGCTCGGGGTTGGTGCCCCACGTCACCTGCGGAGCCAAGGCGCCACAATCCAAAGAGCAAGAGCGATCGTAGAACGCCCCATCATCTGGGACCAGATCCTGCCAGTAGCTCACGGCCGCATCCCACATCTTGTCGTGAGGAGCCCAGGGCTTGCCGTGAAGGTACTCGAAGGTCGCATCGTCGGGCGCGACCAGCCCGGTGCGAGCACCGAGCTCGACCGCCATATTGCACAGCGTGAGCCTCTGCTCCACCCCCATGCGCTGGACCGTAGGGCCCGAGAACTCGATGATGTGCTCGAGCCCGCCCTCCGCGCCCAGCACTCCGATGAGCCATAGCACCAGGTCCTTGGCCGTCGATACCCGCGGCAGCGAACCGGTCAACTCGACACGCATCACCGGGGGCCGTGCGAGCACGAGGGTGTCGGTACAAAGGACGTGCTCGATCTCCGATGCTCCCATCCCGAACCCCAGAGCCCCAACCCCACCCACCGTACAGGTGTGGCTATCGTGGCACGCGAGCGTGCAGCCGGGCAAGGCGATCCCGAGCTCCGGAGAGATGACGTGCACGATCCCCTGGCGCTCGTCATCGAGATCCCACAGCGTGATGTCGTGCTCGCGGCACCCGGCCCGCAACGCCGCGAGGAACTCGGGCCCCGCCGGGACCATCGTCGAGCCCGTCCGCCCGGCGATGGTGTCGACGATGTGATCGGCCGTAGCAAACACACGCGTCGGACTGCGGACCCGTCGGTTACGGCGCGACAGGGAGTGCAGCGCCGTCCCGCCCCCTCGGTCATGGAGGACGACCCGGTCCATACGCACGAGATCCAGCCCGTCACCGAACTCGGCAACGAGGTGATCATCCCAGATCTTCTGGGTCATCGTACGCGGCGGTCGGTCGTTGGGCCTCACGAGCGTGCGTACTCGGGGATCGTATCCCAGGTCGCCAGGGCCTGCTCGATGAGCTCGGCGTCGACGCTGTAGCCGAAGTCGCCGGCGATCGTCGCGAGCTCGCCCTCGGCAGGCTTGTAGATCGGTCGAGTCCTCAGCCGGTGCTTCACGCGCTCGCAAGGGAGCTCGATGCAGACGTTCTTGTGCGGATCGCGAAGGACATTCATTGGATCTCGTCCGGCTTCGACGTCAGCGATCGCCTCGACGAGCATGCGCCGGTACCGAATGATCCCTTCGTCCGACTTACCGAGCTTCTCCAGGTGTCGCTCTGCGATCGCACCTTGCTCTACCCACGCCATGTAGTCTTGGGCAAATGAATGGGCCATCCGCCACCGGCCCGCCTCGTCGCGAAGTGGAACGTAGCGATAGGGCACGCTCTGTTGTCGGGGAGTCGTGGTGTTCGGAGCCCCCGGGAACACGTAGAGCGAGATATGATAGGTGTTGGTATCATCGACGGGGACGCGGAACTGCATGGTATAAGCCCACTGACAGCCGGTGAGGAGCCCGTGGGGAAAGATGCAAGGGTGCCCTATGGTCCAATCCTCTTCTTCACCGGTGTCTCCCTCGACCATGCGAGCTTTGATCAAACCATGTTCGAAATCCTCGAATCGAATTCGCATGTGACGACGACCCGCGGTGGGCCCGAGCCCTCGGAAATCGGTCCCATCGTTGGAATTGTACACCCGGCGGTAGTAATCGGCCGTGTATGTATGCAGCCACTCGGTATGCACGGGATCGGGTGAGTTCTCCTGGCACTGAAGCCAGTTGCAGGGCAATTCCGCGATCGCGAGATCTCGAACGGCATTCTCCCACACCAGCGGCCCCCAGCGCGGCAGCAGAGGCACCGGCTCTGGCCCCAGGTAGGCCCACACCAAGCCCCCGAGCTCCTGGGCGGGGTAGCTCTTGATCCCACATTTTGATCGGAAGCTCCCAGAAGGATCGAGCGTGTCCTCGAAGGGTTGCTCTACGCACCGACCGCGGCGGTCGAACTTCCAGCCATGGTAGGCACAACGCAAGCCATCATCCTCGACGACACCCATTGCCAGGTTGACTCGTCGATGAGGGCAGTACCGGTCGAGCAGGCCCAGCGATCCTCCACGATCCCGATAGAGCACGAGATTCTCCCCTAGCAGACGGACTTCCTTGGTCCGAAGAGGGTTGGCGTCGAGCTCGGCAGATGCGGCAATTGGATGCCAGTACCTTCGTAGTAGTCTCCCCATGGGTGTGTCCGCGCCAACACGTGTCAACATCTCGTTCTCTTCGCGGCTCAGCATGGGGCGGCTAGTATATGCGCGCCGGAAGAGCTCGTGTCAATTTAGCGCGCAAATTGCGCCATCCCCCTCGCGGGTCATCGCTTCATGTCTCGCCTCGTCGAACTCAAAGACCTCCATCATCCATCATCATGGAAGATACTTGGTCGACTGTCTTCGCTCCTTACGCTTCGATCGCGGGATGAAAGCGGCGATCCCACGCGTGCAGAGCGAACAGACGTGGGTGACATAGGACGGCACGGTGCGGTATTAGTGCGCCGGCGAAAAAGCACTAGCCCTCGTTCGAGGCGGAATCGCACACACGACACGGCGTGTGCCCGCTCGACGGCATACATCCGCTCACCCTATCGACGCCTCGTGTATATGCGTGACATGACGACGAACAGTCGCTGGAATCGAAGCCTCGACTTCGCCTCTGAGTCTTCATGTGGGAGTGATCGAGCGATCCATGGCTGACTTGGCGAAGGACGCCGCCCTCGATGGCCGGCTCGTCATCTGGGAAGAGTGCGCCCGGGATGGAGCCCAAGCGCGAACGCTGCTGTCGGCGGAGCAGCGCGTCGAGATCGCACGGGCCAGCGGTGCGCTCTTCGGCAGTGACGGACCCCGTCATGTGATCTTCGCGGCGGGCTTTCCCTCGGTCTGTCCGCAAGAGTTTGATGTGGTGCGAGAGCTGGTGGCGCGGGTCGACAATTGCACGCTGGCCACGCATGGCCGGGCAACCGAGGCGGACATCATGCTCGGGATTCGGTCGCTCCGCGGGGCAGCCCACGGCCGCGTGACCTTCTTCGTCCCCGTGTCGTCAAAGTTCTGCTCGGCGCTCGGGCTCGGATCGCCGCAACGCGTGCGGGCGTTCGCCCTCGATCGACTGGCCTTCGCCCTCGATCACGCCGACGGGCTGCCCGTCGATGTCGCGCTCGCTGACACCGCGCGGGCCGAGCCGGAGTTCGTGGCCGACCTGGCCATGGCCCTGGGCGAATGCGGCACGTCGATCGTCAAGCTCTGCGACAGCGCAGGTGTGTGGTACCCCAACCAATGTCGAGCCTTCGTCCAGCAGGTGCTCTCACGCACTCAAGGGCACGCGGTCCTCGGCGTTCACCACCACAATGATCTGGGCTTTGCCGCAGCCAACAACCTCGCTGCGATCGAGCTGGGCATCCGGATCGTCGCGTCGTCGTGGCTAGGACTTGGGGAGCGCGCCGGCCTGGCAGCGACCGAGCAGATGATCTTCTCGCTAGCCTACGAGCCCCACACCCTCGAGCAACGCCTGGGTCACCCCGCAGATTTCTGGAGCTCCGCGCCGCGGCTCAATGGCCTCGTACCGCTCGCCCGCCGGGTCAGCGAGGCCCTGAACATCCCCCGGCGCTCGACCGATCCCGTGGTGGGTACGGGTGTCAACCAGATCTCGACCGGCACGCCATTTCGCGCCTCCAGCGTGGTGCAGCCCTTCGACCCCGACGCAGCGCTCGGCGTGCCGCGAGAGCTCGTCCTCACGCAGCTGGCGAACCGGGGCATCATCGCCGCGGTCGCAGACGAGCTGGGGTTCGACTCGTTGTCGACCGATGAGCTCGATCGTCTCCTGGCGTGGGTCAAGAGCGAAGCCTACCGGACGGGGCACGCCATCGTTCCCAAGAGCCGGTTCGTCGCCCATCTGCAGGCCGTCCGACGCGATCGAAGCGCGGGAGCCACGGCAGGCTGAAGACGACGCGAGCGTGGGGACGGCCATGGGATCGAGCCGAGGCATGTCTCGCCGCTCCGAGCTATCGTGCGTCCTCTTTGGCGTCGCGCAGCTCCTGCATAGCTACGCGTCGTGGCAGCGATACGACGGCCCCCTCGGTCTGGAGACGGCGCTCACCCCGGTGTCCTTGCTGCTGGCGCTGGTGCTGGTCTGGCGACCGCACGGGGTCTGGCTGGTCGGTCTGGCCCTTTCGAGCGGACTCGAGGTGCTGAGCTTGATGCCCCACGTCCGTGGGCACCACTACGTGCTGGGGTTCGTCGATCTCGCGATCATGTCCGCCTTCGCCCAGGTGGCGCTCCGGGAGCGTGCATGGCACGTCGACATCGATCGACTCGTCGATAGCCTGACTCCCCTGGTGCTGATCGTGCTGTGTGCGACCTTCTTCTTCGCGGGCTTCTCCAAGCTCAACACGCTTCACTTCACCGATGCATCGGAGGCCGACGGCCTCGCGCGGCTCTTCTTCGCGCTCTGGGCGATCCCTCACGCGGACTGGATGGTGCTCCCCTTTCGGCTCGGAGGTCCCCTCGAACTGCTCATCGTCGGGCTCGTCGCCATGAGGCGAACGCGACACTGGGGGATGCTCCTCGCCGCGCTGATGCTACTCCTGTTTGCGCTCAGCGGTCCGATCCAGCACGCCATCATCCTGTACGCGTGCATGATCCCCTGCCTCGACGAGCGCTTCGTGGAGCGGCTCTGCTTCCCTCGCCAGCTCGGCGGCGAGCGCACGAAGGCGGCGCAGAAGCTGCTCGTCTGCGCCATCATCTTGCTCCCCAAGCCCCGCATCTTCGCCCACGTGGCGCTGGCCGACGGGCGTACGAGCGTTGCCTTCGACTACGTGCTGGCTGTGGGCGCACTGGTCTACGTCTGCATCGCCCTGTGGATCTTGGGCCGCGCGATCCGGGGGCTTCGACCGCGGAGCGCGGCCTTCGCTCGGATCGACTGGCGGCGACCAAGCACCATCGTCGTGGCCGGCTCGTTGCTCACCACAATCGTGGTGCTGGAAGCTGGAGTCTACGTCGGCTACCGCACTCGCCCCAGGATCGCGATGTTCAGCAACTTGGGGTCGAAGTGTACGATCGCCAATCACTACCTGTGGCCCTCGGCCCTCGCCGGCTCACGCTTTCGCCTCGCGTCCGATCTGGTGATTGTCGACGGGCACACGATGCGGAGGCTTCACCCCCTCCGCTCGGTGCGAGCCGATCGCCACTACTACTTCTCGCGCGCAGATCTCCCCCACGCCCTTCGGTACCGAGAGAAGTGGAAGTTCCGCCCCTTCTTCCACATCGACCCCTGGCGACAGGGCGACCCCGTGCCCCGCTCGGGTCGGCTGGAAGAGGCGCGATACCACGACGAGCTGACACGGCTCTCCTACTTCATCAACGGGTCATGGACGGTAGTGGAGGACGACGAGCTCCGCACCATGCCCGAGCCTGGGCTCCTCGACACGCTCCGCTACAAGCTCTTTTATCAGGCCCACGACATGGTGGGCGGCCCCACGCTGGGATGCGCCCCTACCCACACACTCCCGAGACTTCCGATGCGGTAGGTCGGCCCGGCGTTAGGGCGACGTGCTCTCGCCGAGCAGAGCAGTCGCCGGATGGTTCATGCTCCAGTCGACCCAGTACACCACATAGGACTCCTCGGCCAAGTCGAGAGCGCGCCCTTTGTACGGACCATCGAGGGCTCTCCCGCGTAGGTCCCATCGCGTCCCGGATGCGTCACGAACAACGATGGGATCCTCGGACTCGATGGTGAACGAGAGGATCTCGTCTCCGAGGCGCCGGCTGTAGACCACGCCCATCAGCTCGCCTTGCAGCAGGAACACATAGGGCTCTGCGCCGATCTCGTGGTTCCAGACCCGCCCCTTGGCGATTAGCTCCTTGAGGGGCACCGCGAGCGCCTGGCCCTCGTGGGCGACACCGAGGACGATCTCGGTCCGGGGCAATCGTTGGTCTTCTTCGTCGGGGTGCTCGCGCAACCACCACCAAAACGAAGAATGCAGCCCGCGCCCGAACGCGGAATTCGGCACTTGTGCGTTCCGCCGATTGCGGCTCCCGTGCAGCCGAGCATCCATCTCTTGACGATCGGCGAAGGCGACCGTGGTATCGGGATGTACTCGGACCCAACGATCCCAGGTCTCCATGAAGGCATGCACCCGCTGCAAACGCTTGCCCGCGAGGGGCCCGCTGTAGGACAGACCCGAGAAAGGGTGCCAGCGACTGTGCGTCTGGGCGTCACAGATGGTGTAGACTCCTATGGCACGATAGTCCCCCGTCGGATTGCCCTTGCTCGTGCACATCGAGAACACGAGCGGCCGAGCGGCCAGTTCGCTCGTGTCCTGCACGGCAGACACGAACGCCGCCGCGCCGGTGCACGCTTCGCACAGTGTCACGGTGACGGGTACGTGATGTTGGGCCCAGCCGCTGTTGGACTTATCGCGCCCGATCTCCCGCACGCGATCGATTGCCGCGCTTCGCTCCCGCTGGATCGCCGCGTGCATGCGGGGCGCGAGGCTCTCGACCTGGGCCGCCGCGGTGATGATGGTGTCGTTGACGACGTGATAGTTGGAGAGTATCCACCAGGGATAGGCTCGCGGCTGCTCGGCGACGACCACACCAACCACGCGATCGTCCGGTCGCATGTGGCTAGCCTCAGCGGCGGGGACGAGCGATGGATTGTTGAGCGGAAGCGCGTAGACACGCTTGTAGCTGGGGGAGAGGCCTGCCTCGTCCGGGACGGGGAGGGAGGCATCGGGCGTGGTGCCAACTCCCGTGGGGACAGCGGCCTCGGATTTCGATCCGGGGTCGTCCGCATGCGGAACCGGCTGCCCCGCCTCCGGACTCGCGCGGCCTCGGCCGGAAGACGGGCCGCGCTCACCTCCCCCACCGCAGCTCGCCCCCGGCAGCAACATGATGCCCAGCCAGAGCGCTCGCCCGCGGGCCAACTTCGAAGGAGACTCCGCTCTTGTTGTGCTCGGGCTCAATACCAGCACTTGCGCGCCTCTGGGTCGGCGGGAATCTTCTTGAACGACAAGAATTTCCGCGGCCCGAAGCCTATCGGGGCTGCGAGCTCGGGGTGAGCCTCGGCATTCTCGATGTCGTAGCGTACACCGTCCCGAGTGTACGAGACCGAGATGTCTTCCACCCCTCGGGCCGCCTGACGGCTTACGTAGTAGCGGAGCGTGTAGTAGTTGACGAGATATCGTGACTTCCAGCCGGGGATCTTGATGTTGTCGCTCGACGAGATCGGCCGGACGAGGTCCTGCTGGAGGTCGAAGGGCTGCCACGACGGCATGATGAAGTGGTTGGAGCTGCCGGCCTCGGTGTACAGGCCCGCGAACATCGTCCAAGCCTGGTCCGTCTTCAGGCCCAGGTAGGGGGTGAACCCGTTGAAGAATCCCGCGCACAGAGCGAAAGCCACCGCGAGCGAGCGAGCGAACAGCGGCTGCGACGGCTGCCCCTCACCGGCGCGCACGCGCTGGCGCTCGCGACGAATCAGCCGCACCAGCGCGACGACCGTGGTGATGGAGAGCACCAAGAACATCCCCCACCCTGCGATGGTCTGGAAGGTCAGCTGCGGGCCTCGCCAGTTTCCGCCGCGGCCGAAGGTCCCGAACTGTCGACGGATCACCGCACTCTCGTCCATGGCCAAGACCAGTATGGGGATCAGCGCGAAGATCAGCGCCATCACTCCGTTTCCCGTGAGCGCTCGCTGGCGCGGCCCCCACCGGCGCCGGATCCCCGCTGCCCACGCCGCCAGATCATCGATCGAGCGCGCCGGCAAGAACAGAGCATAGAGCGGATAGAGGATGACCGAGAAGTGCCAGTAGTTGAAGAAGCCGACAAAGATGTGGAGGGCCAGGCCCAGGCCAATCCCGGCGAAGACCGTCCGCCTCATGACCAAGAGGATTGGAATCGCGGTCTCGGCCACGAGCAACCCGTACAGCGACACGAGCTTGAACCACGTGGGGCCCTCGGGGAGCAGGACCTTGCCGGAGGTGCCGGGTGAGACTCCATAGTCCGGCAGGCTGTTGGGCCAGCCTTCGAGAAACCACAGGGTAAAGTAGCCCCCGCAACTGCGGCTCGGGTCGAAGTAGTCCGTATTCAGCTTGTGGAACACGGCAAAGAAGTAGAGCAGGACCGTCAACGCCCGAAGCGCCGGAGCAAAGCTCGCGAGGAAGCGCTCCCGGAATTCACCATCCTCGATCGAGCGCTCGCCCCAGAGCACGCCGTGTCGTCGCGCCGCAACAAAGAACGCGATCATGATCGCGAGCTGAGCCACGAGACGAAACATGTCTTGATTGCCGACGCCTGGCGGCGGTGCATGCACGAAGTAGTGGTAGATCTGGACCCCGTTCATGCCGAGGAAGGGCCACGTCCACGAGGGCCGGAACATCGTGAGGATTGCCAGGCAGGTGACCGCGGTGCAGATCGGCGTCGTCAAGAGGTCGGTGCGGTGGACCAGCCCGGCGAAGGTCGCGGCCGCCCAGAAGAACGCGAAGATCCTGTACCTGTGCATGGTGGTTCACTCGGTGGGTAGAGCAGATCGACTCATGCGATCATCAGCAGTGCGGCACCGGCGACGATTGCGAGCCCCCCTCTGACAACGCGTGCGTTCAGGCGCTCACGCTCTCGGAACAGCAACCCCGCGATGACGAGGACAAAGAGCGGACGGCTCTGCGTGATGGGCTGAACGAGGACCACGGGACCGGCGGCGAGCGCCAAGTAGGTCAAGGAGGTCCCGATCGCCATGATGCCGGCGATGCTCAGCGTCAGCCCCCAGACCCTTCGGGGAAGTCGGGTCAGACGCTCGCGCGTGGAGCGACGCAGGAGCGTGGGACCACAGACGACAACCGCGACCGCGTTGGCGTAGAGGTTGGCCTGCACCGGCGAGGCAAAATCGTCGATCACCGCGCGCGCGAGCACGGCAGAGCCGGCGAAGAGAGCCGCGGCGGTGACCGACAAGAAGATCCCTCGCGCGTAAGCACCGGCCTCCATGTCTCGCGTGAGGGTCGTTCGACTGCGAGCGATCGTAATGCTGCCGAAGACGATGAGCACCGCGCCGGCGACCAGCCGAGCGCTCAAGCGCTCCTCGAGCGCCACGGGCCCCAGCAGCAGGGCGAACAAGACGCTCGTCGAGCTCAGCGAGCTTGCGCGGGCCGAGCCGATGCGCTCGATGGCCGCGAACAAGAGCGCACGAGCGAGGGCAATTCGTAGTACACCCGCAACGCCGATCACGAGCACCGAAGCACTCCACGAGGGCCATGGACCCGCGGCATCCCCTTGGAGAAGTGAGAGCGCGGCCAGGATCGGAAGCCCGAGGACCGCCGTCAAGGCGCTGCCCACGACGGGATCGATGGAATCCACGACCAGCCGCCCCAGAGGGTCGCGCCAGGCGATCACGAACGCGGCAGCCAGTGCCAGGAAGACCGCATCGAGCATCGTCTGGAAGGCCGTCGAGTTCCCGGTCGTGTATACCGATGATCGGGCCTTGGTTTCAAGATGGACGAGGCAGGTCTCCCGAAGCGCTCGCTCGTCATGGCGCACTCAGAACGAGAGCTGCGTGATCACGTAGCCCAGGTGCATAGGACGCGAGCCGGCTTGACGCGCCCCGGCGGCTGCGGGGATGAACAGCCCGTACCCGCCATCCAGCGTCAGCGGCCCCCACGGATGAAGCACTGCCTGCAGGTCCAGCTCTACACCGAGGAGACGACGCCGCTCGTCGGAGTCGGGCCCCGATCCCACGATAGCGTAGCTGGTACGGAACCATCGGCCGGTCGACTCTTGCCGCTGCAGGGCGTGCACCTCGGTACGCAGCTCGGACCAGCCGCCTGGCGACACAACCGCTGCCCCCCATAAGTCACGAGCATTGGTCGGGGCCAGGATATCGGCCATCCCCAAATACCGGTGCCGGGCACCGAGCAAGCTGTCAAAGTCGCGATGGATCTCGCGATCACACTGCATCTGCCCCTCGACCTGCTCGCACTCGCTCCCCGAGATGGCCAGGAACCCTCCCTCGACCCTCGGGTTCGGGCCCCTGTGCCACTGGTAGGCCAGTGTCACCGCGCCCAACCATCCTTCGTGCGGGAGGCCATCCCATCGACCGAGTTGACCGTAGCCCTCCAGCTCGTAGGAGAGCCCGCGCCATGGCTCACCGACCAAGAGGGCCCCCGGAGTGAAGACCACCCGATCGCGCTCGGGCTGCTCCTGCTTCGGGGCCTGACTCCAAAGGAGCGCATAGGCCTCGACATCGAACGCCCGGTGCGCCACGGCACGCATTGCGATCGCGAGCAATCCTTCTCCCCCATGGTGCAGCTCCCGGCGCGCTCCGTCCTTGGATTCGAAGGTGAAGGTCTCAGGGCGTCGCATCAGCGCGCCGAGCACATCGACAGAGAATTTCCCGTGTCGTCCTCGCATGCGCACGGCGTCGAAGCTCCGCATGTTGGGGTTCCACGGAGCGACCCCCAGCATGCGCGAGCGCAAGCCATGCTGCTGTCGGCCGATACGCAACAAGCCCTCGGCGCGCCCCCAATGTCCCGAGAGCTCGAGGTACCCCTGGTGGAGTCCCGTGGTTGGCGTCGTGGTGACGGTGTTCGAGGCTTGGCCCCACGCACGCACGTCCTGGAACTGTATGAAGCCCCTCAAAGCCCGCCAGCGGATCTCGGCGTGCGCGCGTGTACGCTGCGGCACGCCCCATGAGAGCGGAGTATCCTGCGCGTGGATCTCTGCTCGGTACCAAAGGCTCCCCGCCGCTCCGAGGTGCACCGGATCATTCGTTGGCCCCACCCGCCACGTGAGCGGCGGAGGACCTTCGTGGAGCGGCGCCGCCTCGGCGCGCCCCACCGCGAGCGCCACGCCGAGCCCGAAGCTCAACGGCCCGCTCACGATCGAGCGCACCGGCAAGAGTCCGTGCCTCATGGCGGGTGGAGGTGTCTGCGCGAGCCGAGCGGCTCACCGTACTCCTTCGGCAGCAATGGGCTCGAGACCGCTGCGCTCGATCGCATCGGTGACCTCGGCCGAGGCCATGAAGTCGATCAGTGCTCGTCCGGCATCGGCATTGTGTGCCCCCAGCGGGATCCCAGCGGAGAACACGGTGATCTTCTGGACCTCCGCGGGGATTTCTCCGACAAACTGGACCCCCTCGATCGGCAGAAGCTCGCTGACCTGCTGGAATCCGAGCTCGGCCTCTCCACGCGCGACGACCTTGCCGACGCGCTCGCTGACGATCTCACGGCTCTTGGGCGTGACTTGGTCGGCGATCCCAAGGCGCTCGAAGAGCTCGCCGGAGACGTACCGGCCGCTCGCGCTATCGGAGTAGGCGATCGACTCCGCCTCGAGCAACACCTGGACAAAAGCGTCGACAGTGCTGATATCGGGGAGTTCGGCGCCATTTTGCACCACCATGCCAATCTTGGATCTCGCAAGATCGACCGTGCTCTCACGTTCGACCTTCCCCTCATCGACCAGCCACTCGAGCGCGTAGCCAACCATGATCAGGGCGTCGGCCGGCTCACCTCGCTCGAGTCGGACCGGGATCGCATCGGGGGCCGTGCCCATCGAGGGACCAAACGAGGTTACCAGTCGGTGGCCAGTCTCCGCCTCGAACCGCGGACCGAGCTCGAGGTACGCGGCCGTGAGTCCCCCGGAGATCATCACCTTGATCTCGGTGCCGTCGGCTTTTGGGGCTCGGGAGGCTGGCTTGACGCAAGCTCCCGGCCCCAGCAAGCCGATGAGTGCGCCCGCCGTCACCAAGCGTCGCGTCATCATCGGCTCTCGCCCTCCTCGAGCAACACACGCAGCACATACTGGAGGATTCCGCCGTGGCGATAGTAGAGAAGCTCCCGCGGGGTATCGATGCGCACGGTCGCCCGAAACTCGAGGACCCGCCCGGCGGCGTCGGTCGCACGCACCGTCACCCAGCGATTGCCATCGAGCCCTTCCTCGAGCAGCCGCTCGAGGCCGACGATCTCGTAGACCTCCTCGCCGGTGAGACCGAGCGATCCGGCGCCGTCTCCGGCCATGAATTCGAGCGGCACGATCCCCATGCCGATGAGATTGCTTCGGTGGATACGTTCGAAGCTCTCGGCGAGGACAGCCCGCACTCCGATGAGGCTCGGACCCTTGGCGGCCCAGTCTCGTGAAGAGCCCGTGCCATACTCCTTGCCGGCGAGCACCAACAGCGGCACCTCCTCGGCTCGATACAGGACCGAAGCATCGAAGATCGACATCACCTTGCCGCTCGGGAGGTGACGGGTCAGGCCACCTTCGGTACCGGGTGCCATACGGTTGCGGAGCCGAACGTTCGCGAAGGTACCTCGCATCATCACCTCGTGGTTGCCCCGGCGAGCGCCATAGGCGTTGAACGACTCCGGTGCGATCCCCTGTGCTACGAGATAGCGACCGGCGGGACTATCCGCGGGGATGTTCCCGGCAGGAGAAATATGATCGGTCGTGATGCTGTCCCCCAGCCACGCGAGCACCCGGGCCCCGCGAATCGGCACGAGCTCCGGTAGCTCCCGCGTCATGTCATCGAAGTAGGGCGGATTCTTCACATAGGTCGAGTCTTCCCTCCACCGGTAGAGATCATCGTCGGAGACGTCCAGCGCCCGCCATCGGTCGTCGCCTTCGAAGACGTCACGGTAAACCATATCGAACATCGCGGAATCGAGCGTCCCGTCGATGGCATGGGCGATCTCTTCTCGTGACGGCCAGATGTCTCGCAAGAACACCGGCTCCCCGTCTGCGTCGTGCCCCAAAGGAGCCCGGCGCAAGTCCAGATCCACTCGACCGGCCAACGCGTACGCGACCACCAGCGGAGGAGACGCGAGATAGTTCGCGCGCACCCGAGGGTGAACGCGTCCCTCGAAATTACGGTTTCCGCTCAGCACGGCCGCGACAACGAGCTCCGCCTCATCTACCGCCTCCGACACCGGCCTGGGAAGGGGCCCGCTGTTGCCCACACAGGTCGTGCACCCATAGCCGACCAAGTGAAAGCGAAGCGCCTCCAGTGCGGGCATCAGCCCGGCCTTGGCGAGATATTGGGTCGCCACACGCGAGCCGGGCGCGAAGCTGGTCTTCACCCAGGGCTTGGTCTTCAGGCCTCGCTCCACCGCCTTGCGCGCCAATAGTCCGGCCGCGAACAGTAGTGCGGGATTCGACGTGTTGGTGCAGCTGGTGATGGCAGCGATGACGACCGAACCATCGCCGATCTCGTGCGACTGCTCGCCCAGCGTTACCGTGGTGGCCCGGGGTTTGACCGGGGTTTCGGCCCCGAGGCGGAGCTCTGCGAGCGTCTGGCGAAAGGAACGAGAGACGCCGGCCAGCGAGATCCGATCCTGGGGTCGTCGCGGACCCGCGACGCTGGCTTCGACCGTCCCGAGCTCCAGGGTCACCGCCTCGGAGTAGTGTGCGACCGGAGACGTCGAGGTGTGGAACAAGCCTTGCTCCTTCGCATACGCCTCGACTAGCGCGACCCGCTGCGGTGACCTTGACGAGAGTCGCAGGTAACGAATCGTCTCGTCGTCGATCGGGAAGATCCCACAGGTCGCCCCGTACTCGGGTGCCATGTTCGCGATCGTCGCTCGATCGGCGAGCGAGAGTGAGCAAAGGCCGTCTCCGAAGAACTCCACGAACTTGCCGACCACGCCCCGTTCTCGCAGGGCCTGCGTGACCGTGAGGACCAGATCGGTCGCCGTTGCACCTTCGGGTAGCGACCCCTTGAGCTCGAAGCCCACGACCTGCGGCACCAGCATGGACACCGGCTGCCCGAGCATGACCGCCTCGGCCTCGATCCCACCGCACCCCCAGCCGAGCACTCCCAGGCCGTTGACCATCGTGGTGTGAGAGTCGGTACCCACCAGTGTGTCGGGATAGGCGCGACGTCGCCCGCCACGCTCGTCGGTGAGGACCACCCTGGCCAGGTGCTCGAGGTTGACCTGATGAACAATCCCCGTCTGCGGAGGCACGACCTCGAAGTTGCCAAACGCCCCTTGCCCCCACCTCAAGAACCGGTAACGCTCGCGGTTGCGTTCGAACTCGATTTCGCCGTTGCGCCCGAACGCCTCCGACGTGCCGTGGGCATCAACCTGGATTGAGTGATCGATCACCAACTCGACCGGCTGTAGAGGATCGATCCGCCGCGGATCGCCTCCCAGTCGCTTCATCGCGTCACGCATCGCGGCGAGATCCACCACCGAGGGAACACCGGTAAAGTCCTGATGGATCACTCGCCCGGGAGTAAAGGCGATCTCGCCGTTGGCGGTCGACGCCGCATCCCAGCACGCCACCGCCTGCACGTCGGCCGCCGTCACGGAGACGCCGTCTTCATGGCGAAGTAGGTTCTCCAGGAGAATCTTCATCGCATAAGGCAGTCGTGTGATCTGCGCTCGAAGACCTTCGAGCGCATCGAGGCGATATATGGTGAATTCTTCGCCGCCGACCGCGAGCGTCGCCTCGGCGCCGAAGCTGTTCCTTTGGTTCATACAATCCCCTGTCGAAAAAACGTCGTCACCATAGCACGCCGATCATCTCACGCCCCGGCAATTGAATGGTTAAAGCGCCGAAATCAACGCACGAGATCGAGCGGTGCGAATTAAACAATTTAGAATTACATTGCACAAGATCGAGCAGCGCGAATTAAACAATTTCCGGCACTGACATATACCTACGGCGAATTGACGGCATAACCGACGCGAAATCGAGCCATATCAACCCTGGAGCTTTAGTTCCAACGAGCACTCGAAGTGCAGCAAGAGCACCGGCCACTGAGATGATCTCCAAGAGATCATCGAGACGATCTCCGAGATCGTCCCGGCGCTAGCATCGCCGGCCTCATCATGCCCGAATTCCATGCACTCAACGGACGAAAGCACGCAGTGCACCATGGCCCATCGACACTCAGCGCTCGGTCTCGATCACATCGATCGACTCTTCGATCGACCCGAAACTCAGCGATTCCCAATCATTACCCAACTCAGACAATGGTCGGGCACATTTAATTGTGGCGACAGTCGACGACGCCGAGTAGCTTCACCGAAGCCGCAAGGGTCGGGAGGCGCCGGACAATTCAAAGTCCGGTCTCCCGCGATCCCAATCGTAGCATTTTCGAATCGTCGCACATGCCGACTCAGACGACATGTGTGTGGAGCACTTCAAATTCAACAAACATCGGATGAGCTTTCATGAGCAAAGAGAATGACGACCATTCGAAGCTCTGGGACGCGCAGAGTCTCGACCCCGAGCAACTCGTAGTGAACACGCAGAGCGTTGCTTCGCTGTCCCGCGAGGGCGTTGACGAGCTCTATCGCCTCTTCAACCGGTACGGGGTCGTGATCGTGGAGCATGCCCCGGCCGACGTACCAGAACAAGAGATGATCGCGCTCGGCAAGCTCTTCGGAGAGCCCGTGACGCACGATCGCGCCGACGAGCGAGGTGTCGTGGTCATCGGTGAGCTCTCTGGATACGGCGAGTTCGTAGGGGCCAGCTCGGGCCCGCACTTGATGCACACGGGGGGGACCTTCATGGGCTGGGAGGACGTGCCGAAGGTCGTTCTGCTGCAATGCGAGAAGCAATCCAGGATCGGCGGTCGGAGCCTGCTCGCCTCGGGCGCCGCGGCATACCGCTACATGCGAAGGAAGTCGCCGCGGGCGCTCGAGATGCTACGAGACCCCCGGGTCTTCTCGATCCGCCGGACCTTCGACGGCGCGGGCAAGTACGGGAAGACCGGGGTCAAGGGCAAGGCGGTCTTCGATGACAGGCGCCTCGGAACCGGTCGAATCTGGATGTCGTTTCGCTTCGACGGGAAGATCAAGCTCGACATCGCTCCGGACGAGGCGCACGAGGTCTACGACGAACTCGTCCACTTCTTCGATCGCAGCGAGAATCAGATCGACTTCAAGCTCAAGCCTAACCAGATCCTCGTCTGTGACAACACCTCGGTCGTGCACTCTCGCACGGCCTATCAGGCCGGCTCTCAGCGAAAACTCAATCGCCTCCAACTCGACGGAAGTCGAGATGAGCTCATATTCGGCTTCCCGGAGCCACCCCCGGAGCCAACCCCGGAGCCACCAAAGTAGGCCGTGACCAGAGACGCCGAGCGGGCTCGACCACCGAACGAGCCCGCTCGGCATGCACCCAATCCAATAGACCGGCAGAGAGGACGCCCCGTGTCTGGACTCAGCATGACTCGAAGGCTCATCGAAGAGCACGTGGTTCGAGGGAAATTACAACCCGGTGAGACGGTCACGCTTCGACCCGACCAGGTGCTCCTCCAGGACACCAACGGTCCGATGTCATTCTTACAATTCGAGGCGCTCGGGGCCCCATCGCTCCAGGTCAGTCGCGTAGTCTCCTATGTCGACCACAACACGGTCCAGGTCGATTCCCGCAATTCCGACGATCACCGCTACCTGGAGACAGCTTCGGCTCGCTATGGCGCGATCATCTCCCGCGCCGGCAACGGCATCTGCCACCAGGTCCACCTCGAGTCGTTCAGCGTCCCAACGCAGATGCTGGTTGGCACCGACAGTCACTCGGTACTCTGTGGCGCGGTGGGGATGCTCGCCTTTGGAGCAGGGTCCATCGAGGTCGCGCTGGCCATGGGCACGGGGCGCTACTCCCTGACGATGCCGCGAATCGTGCAGGTCCGGCTCGAGGGGCAGCTTCGACCCTGGGTCACGGCCAAGGACGCCGTGCTCGAGCTGCTACGACGCTTCTCCGTCAACGGCGGGCGCGAGCAGGTCTTCGAGTTCACTGGGCCCGGGGTCTCCACGCTGACCGTGCCCCAGCGGGCGACGATCGCGAATATGGGCGCAGAGCTGGGTCTCACAACCGCGCTATTCCCTTCGGACGAAATGACGAAAGCCTTCTTTGGGCAGGTCGGACGGATCGACGAGTGGAGACCACTCGAGGCGGACAAGGACGCACACTATGACGACTCCTTCGAGCTGGATCTGTCCTCGGTTGACGTCCTGGTCGCCGAGCCGGGTTCACCGGATCGAGTCGTACCGGTCGGAGCTCTCGCGGGAACAAAGCTAGAGCAGGTCATCGTCGGGTCGTGTACCAACGGCTCGTGGGAGGACATGGCGATGATCGCCGCGATCCTCGGAGGCCAACAGGTACACCCCTCGATCTCGGGGGTGGTGTTCCCGGGCAGTCGTCGCGTGATGGAGGCCATGGCTCGGGAAGGGCTCGTGGCCGAGCTCATCGCGGCCGGGCTCCAGATCGCAGGATCGAGCTGCGGTGCGTGCCCCGGCCTCTCCCACGTGCCGGCCACCGGCACCAAGAGCTTGCGCACCTTCAACCGCAATTTTCCGGGACGCAGCGGCAACCGAGACGACCATGTCTATCTGTGTTCCCCCGCCGTGGCCGCGGCGTCGATGCTGACCGGGGAGATCACCGATCCACGCACCCTCGGCGATGCACCGCCGCCGACAAGCGCTCCCGCGTCGCTGCGAGAATCACCGGGCGGCGTTCGGGCCCCCGAAACAAGCGAGCAGCGCGTCCGGCTCCAGGTCATCCGAGGGCCCAACATCAAGGAGGTGCCGCTGGGGCACCCGCCAGCCTCACGACTCGATGGCCCGGTCTTGCTCAAGCTTGGCGACAACATATCCACCGATCACATCTCGCCCGTCGGCGTTCAGTCGTTGCTCTTGCGCACGAACATCCCGGCGATCTCCGAGCACAGCTTCAAGTACGTCGATCCCACCTTCGCCACGCGCGCACGAGCGTCAGGGGGCGGGGTGATCGTCGCTGGCGTTCACTACGGCCAGGGTTCATCGCGCGAGACCGCGGCCTCCGGGCTGATGGTCCTCGGCATTCGGGCCATCATCGCCAAGTCATTCGCGCGGATCCACCGAGCCAACCTCATCAACTGGGGCATCGTGCCGCTCGAATTCGACGCCGACGAGGGCTACGAGCAGATCGACGCCGGGGACGAACTCCACCTCGAAGATCTCCGCGGGCGACTAGAGCGCGGGGATCCGATCCCCATCACGAATCAACGCACCGGGGCTCGGATCGAGGCCCACTGTACGCTCGCGCCACGGGAGCGTGAGCTGGTCATCGCCGGCGGAGTCCTCGCGCACGCTCGCGCGAGGGGTACCGCTCGGGCCTGAGCCCGAAGCCTTCGAGTGCAAACAACAACACTGGTCGAAGAGGAAATGAACATGATGGTACGAATCAATGCGAAGGGTCGAGAGCGAACGACGCGGCGATCGATCGGGCTGGCGCTGTGTTCTCTTCTCGTGCTGCTCGCCCCAGGTGGCTGCGACAAGGCATCGACGGCGCGACCGGAGGCCGCGACCACGCCCGAGACCCAGCCGAGCGCATCGGCCGGAGCAGAAGCGGCGTCGGCCTCGAAGAAGGCCAATGACGCGGTCGACCCTCAGCGGGCCAAGACGCTCATCTGGGGGACGATCGCCGACAACCCCACCGAAGCGGCCGACAAGGCGGGGGAGTGGACGAGATTCCTGGAGTACGTCGTGGATAACCTCGGCAGCTACGGGATCGAGGATTCGAAGCTCGTCTTCTGCCATAGCCCCGGGGAGATGGCAGACTGGATGCGAGACGGCAAGGTCGACCTCTTCGACGAGTCTCCGTTTGCCGCCTATCTCGTCAATCAGATCGGCCATGTCGACGAGCCGCTGCTCAATCGCTGGAAGAACGGCAACGAGAAGTTCGGGTCGGTCATCTTCGCCAGCGCCAAGGGAGGCATCGACTCTCTCGACGACCTGTTGGGCAAGATGGTGGTCTTCCGTGGTGATACGTCGACCACCCAGTATTTCTTGCCGAAGGCGTTCTTGGTTGAGAAGGGCTATACCCTCGTCGAGAAGAACAAGCCCTCCGATCCCGTGGGGGCAAATGAGGTCGGCTACTACTTCGCCTGGTCGAGTCGCGACAAGCAGGTCGAAGACGTCATGGACGGACTCGCCGCGGCCGGCGGCAACAGCGACGAATTCGTCGAGCAGCTCTTGGGTCACACCGGCAAGCGAGGGGGCTCGGCCCGACACCCGCGCAAGGGCACCCCGCAGGCACAAAAGAGCGATCTGCGGATCATCGCGAGGGTCCCCGGCGTCCTGCGTCGGCTGGTCACGGTGCGCAAGGATCTCGATCCGGAGCTGAAGGATGCGCTCAAGCAGATGATGCTGCACATGCACGAGACCCCCGAGGGACGTGCCGTGCTCGCGACCTTCGGCCCCGCGAGTCGGTTCACGGTCGCCGACACCCCGAAGGTGGCGTACGCCGGGATCAGCGACAAGGGCGCGCTCGTCGAGGCGGAGGTCGAGAAGTTCTCCAAGCTTCGATGACCTCGCCCGTGGGCAGAGCACCGCAAGGTCGTCATGAATGCAGACTCCCAAGGGACCGAAGATCCCCCCGAGACGACACGACGACCTCGCGTCGCGGCCTGGCGCTTGCTCAAGACCTTCGCGTTGGTCGGCCTGTGTGCCTTCGGCGGCGTCATGCCCTGGGTCTACCGCGCGGTGGTCGAGAAGGAGCAGTGGCTCGGCAAGGAGGAGTTCGCCGAGCTCTGGGGTCAGGGCCTGATGATCCCAGGAGCGACGAGCACCAACGTCGCGGCGACGGTCGGCTACCGGCTCAACGGAGCACGCGGGGCCGCAGCCGCCGTCGTCGGCCTGATGGGTCCTCCCTTCGTGATCGTCATCTTCATGGCCGAGCTCTACCAGCGCTACGGCTCGGTGCCCGCCGTTCACGGCGCGGTTCGGGGCGTAACGGCCGTCGCGGCCGGCCTGGTCATCGCCACGGGCGTCAAGCTCGCCCTGGGCCAGCCACGTCGCGCTTCGCTGGTCGTCTTCGGGCTCGCAGCCCTCGCCGGCGTCACGGTCTTCCGGTTCCCGCTGGTGGCCGTCATTGGAGTCTTGCTCCCGCTGTCGTTCGTGGTCGCGTGGAGGGCTAGCCGATGAGCCTGCTCTCGCTGGCCTGGCACTTCTTCGTGCTCTCGCTGGTGGCCTTCGGCGCCGCGACATCTGTGGTGCCCGAGCTTCACCGGATCCTCGTCGACTCGGCGCAGGTCATGACCGACGACCAGTTCGCGGGCCTGTTCGCCATGTCCCAGGCGGCGCCGGGCACCAACGTGATGTTCGTGACCGTGCTGGGCTGGCAGGTCCTTGGGCTCTGGGGCGCGGTGGTCTCCACCCTCGCCTTCTGCAGCCCAACCGCGATCCTCGCTCTAACGGTCGAGCGGGTCGGGACACGGCACCACAACGCCCGCTGGCACATCGCGCTGCGTCGCTCGCTCGCCCCGATCACCGTGGGGCTGCTGCTCTCCACCGGATACCTGCTCGGCCGCGAGGCTCCCACCATCGGTGGAATCAGCTTGGCCCTGGCGACCACTGCCGTGTTGACGTGGACGCGGCTGACGCCCCTTTTGATGACGGCCCTCGGCGGCTTGCTGGGAGCGTTGGGGTTCGTATGACGTCGAGGATCGAGTCATGAAGGTCATTCGACTGTTCAGCGGGAGCGACAAGGAGTCACACTTCGAATGGGTCGAGGTTCCGCTCGGGGAGCTCCAGTGGGCTCAGGGGCTCGTCTTTCGCCGTGACCGGCCGGGCCATACCCACAGCTGGCACCCCGCGCCTCGCCGCCAGTACGTCATCACCCTCTTGGGCGCGGCCGAGATCGAGATCGGGTCGGGAGAGCGCCGCACCTTCGGGGCCGGCGAGGTGATGCTCGCCGAGGACACAACGGGGCGAGGTCACATCACTCGCGTCGTGGGCCCCGAGGTACGCGTAAGCGTGGCCATTCCCCTCAGTGAACTTCGAGGAATCACTCATGAATGACTTGATTCGAATTCCATGTGTGTTGATGCGAGGTGGGACCTCGCGAGGCCCCTTCTTCGTACGCTCCGATCTTCCTGAGGATCCCGAGCGCCGAGCGCGGATCTTGCTCTCGGTCATGGGCTCGGGGCACGAGCTTGAGATCGACGGGATCGGCGGGGGGCACCCGGTGACCAGCAAGGTCGCGATCGTCGGGCCTTCGACCGTCGAGGGCGCCGACGTCGACTACCTGTTCGCCCAGGTCAAGATCCGAGAGCGCGTGGTCGACACCTCGCCGAACTGCGGAAACATGCTGGTCGGAGTGGGGCCCTTCGCCATCGAGTCTGGGCTAGTCGACGCGAGCTCAGACCTCACCACGGTTCGCATTCACAATGTGAATACGGGCAAGATCGTGGAGTCGTCGGTCCTCACCCCAGACGGCAAGGTCACCTACGACGGCAACGCCACGATCGACGGCGTCCCCGGGACCGCCGCACCGATCCACCTCGCATTCCTCGATGCCGCGGGCTCGAAGACCGACGGCTTGCTGCCCACGGGAAACCCGAGCGACGTCATCGATGGCGTCGAGGTCTCTTGTGTCGACGCGGCGATGCCGATCGTGGTCGTGCGCGCGAGCGCTCTGGGCAAGACGGGCCACGAGTCAGCCGCGGAGCTGACAGCGGATGCAGTCTTCATGGCGCGACTCGAGCGGCTGCGGATCGCAGCCGGACGGACGATGGGAATCCCCGACGCAGCCGAGCGGGTCATCCCCAAGCCAGCCCTGATCGCTCCCCCGGCGCAGGGAGGCACGTTTGCGGCGCGGTACTTCACTCCGCACCAGTGTCACAACACGCTGGCCACCACGGGCTCGGTGGCTCTGGCCACGGCCGCGGTCACGCCCGGGACCCTGGTGCACACATCGATCGAGCACCTGCGCTTGCCCTGCGATCTTACGATCGAACACCCCAGCGGGAGCATCGGAGTGCGACTCGAGCGACGAGATGGTCACCCCGGGCCGGTCGCATGCGTGCTGCGAACAGCCCGTCGTCTGTTCGAGGGGTCGGTCTTGGTCCGGCGTCGTGACTTCGACCCCGCGCCCTCGATGGATGCCCGAGTATGAGCGGACATATCGACGCCATGGCCGAGCCCAAACGTCCGCTCTACCGAACGCTGCACGTTCAGGTGCTGCTGGCGGTCGTGCTGGGTAGCATCGTCGGCCTGCTCGACCCAGAGCTCGGGATCCAGCTCAAGCCTCTCGGTGACGGCTTCGTCAAGCTCGTCAAGATGATGATCCCGCCGGTCGTGTTCTGCACGATCGCAACGGGGATCACCTCTCTGGGAGATGGCGGGACCACCGGCCGCACGCTCCTCAAGGCGCTGGCCCTGTTCTACGCCCTGACGATCGTCGCGCTCCTGCTCGGCCTGGGTGCCGCCTATATCGGAGCACCGGGCGTAGGGCTAGACATCGATCCGACGGAGATCGACCCCTCGGTTGCGGCCCACTACACCGATCGCATGGGCGAGGTGGGCTTTACCGACTTCCTGCTGCGCATCATCCCCAAGTCGTTCTTCGCGGCGTTCACCGAGGGCGAGGTCCTCCCCGTCCTCTTGATCGCCTTGCTGGTGGGGTGCGCCCTGGCGAAGGTCGGCCCCCGGGGTGCCACGATACTACGCGGGATCCAGTCGTTCACGGCGGTGGTGTTCGCCGTGTTCGGCTTCTTGGTCAGGCTGGCCCCCGTTGGGGCATTCGGGGCCATGGCCTTCACGGTGGGGCGCTACGGAGCCGAGACGATAAGCTCCCTGGGGCTCCTCATTGCGACCTTCTATGGGGCTTGCCTGGTCTTCGTCTTCGTGGTGCTGGGCTCGTTGTGCTGGACTCACCGCTTCGGCTTCTTCGCGCTGCTGCGATACATCCGCGCGGAGATCCTCATCGTCCTGGGCTGTTCGTCCTCCGGCCCGGTGCTCCCGCTGCTGCTTCGAAAGCTCGAGCGCCTGGGCTGTCGCAAGGAAGTCGTGGGCATCGTCTTGCCCGCGGGCTACTCGTTCAATCTGGTCGGTACCGCCATCTATCTCACGCTGGCCTCGGTCTTCATCACGCAGGCGATGAACATCGAGCTGTCGACCACGCAGCTCGTCACCATGATCCTCATCATGCTCCTGACATCGAAGGGAGCAGCCGGGGTCACGGGAAGCGGCTTCGTGGCCCTGGTGGCCACGCTGACCGTGCTCCCCGAGATCCCGGTCACCGGGGTCGCCATCATCTTCGGGATCGATCGCTTCATGTCCGAGGCCCGCGCCTTGGTGAGCGCCATCGCCAACACGGTCGCCGTGGTCGTGGTCTCGCTGTGGCAGGGGGCTTGTGACCGAGAGGTTCTCCGGCGTGAGCTCGCGCGGGGAAGCGACCAGAGCGACGAGTACGGAGCCCCATGGTGAGCATGCCCGGTGACGATGAACCCCCCGCCCTTCGCGGCCGAGGCTCCGATCGCATGCCGGCAATTCCGACCAGCGAGAGGACCGATGCGCAGCGAGCCGCCATCACCCAGTTCGAACGCACGCGCGGCAAGCCCCCCGACGGCCCCTTCATCCCATTGCTCCGCTGCCCGGAGATCCTCAGGATCGCGAGTGCTCTGGGGCGCTATCTTCGATTCGAGTCCTCGCTCCCGGGGCCCTCGAGGGAGCTTGCCATCCTGCTCGCAGCGAAGCGTTGGTCTCAAGGCTACGAGTGGGCATCGCATCGCCCGATCGCAGAGTCGGTGGGGCTCACGCCAGCGCTCATCGACGCCGTGGCCCGGGGGCATCGGCCAGACGCGATGTCCAGGGAGCTCGCGGTGGCGTACGACTTGTGCGTCGCCCTGCACCGCGACGGGCAGGTCGACGATGCCCTGTACACACAGGCCGTCACGTCCTTCGGCGAGCGCGGAGTCATCGAGCTCGCGGCGATATGCGGATATTACTCGACGCTCGCCATGGTGATGAACCTGGCCCACACCCCGGATCCGAGCGGCTTTGCGTGGCCCACGATAACGTAGGCAGCCCGAGGCTTGACGGCCAGCACGCGGTGCGATTCGATCGGTGCGTCATGTCGGGCTGGGAGCCGCCGTGTGGATGGTGGGGTGACTTCGCGGCATTGAGCATCAGCGAGCCCGACACGATCGCGCGCACGCTCGACCAGCGCTATGCCCCCCGGGGGCCGGACCAGTTCGCGGCGTGGCTCGACAGCCTCGAGATCCTGCGAGCAACCGCTCGAGGGTGCATCGATACTGCCCCCGGCTCGGCCCGCTACGCCGCGATCCTCGAGTATCGGCTCCCCCGCGACGACCGACGACCCGACGTGGTCGTACTCGAGAACGGGACCGTGCTCGTCATCGAGTTCAAGCAGACCAAGCGGGCCACCGCGGCGGACGTGGATCAGGTGCAGGGCTACGCCCGGGATCTTCGTGAGTATCACGATCGATGTCGCGACCGCGTGGTGGTGCCGATCCTCGTGGTCTCGGGCTGGCGTGGAGGAGTCGAGCAACGCGGCGAGGTGCTCGTGACCTCACCGGCGGATCTGACCGCTTCGATCCTCGAGCGCCTGTCGAGCGAGCCACCGCATACCCCCGATCCAGTGAAGTGGCTGCGCGGACGGTACAAGCCGCTACCGAGCCTCGTCGCCGCAGCGCGAATGCTCTTCGAGCGAGAGTCTCTGCCCAGGATCAAGCGGGCCGAGTCCGCCGGGATCCCCAGGGCGCGCAACCGGCTCGTGAAGATCGCCCAGCAGGCCCGACGTGGGAGCTCCAGACGACTCGTCCTGCTCACGGGGGTCCCGGGGTCCGGCAAGACGCTGGTGGGCCTCTCGTTCGCGCACTCGGGGCGACTCGAGCGATTGGTCGCGCCGGCTCGCCGTGGCTCCGCCGCGGGAGTGTTCCTCTCCGGCAACGGACCCCTGATCGAGGTGCTGACCTACACCCTGAAGAACAAGGTATTCGTACAATCACTCAAGCACTACATCGAAGACCATATGCTGCACTCGCAGGCCATACCGTCGGAGCACGTGCTGGTGTTCGACGAGGCGCAGCGCGCATGGGATGCCAAGAAGGTCTCCACCAAGCACCGAGGCAAGCTAGGCAAGCGCTCCGAACCCGCGCTGCTGCTGGACATCGCGAGCCGTATTCCGCAGTGGAGCGTCGTGGTGGCGCTCATCGGCGAGGGCCAAGAGATCCACGTGGGCGAGGAAGGGGGCCTGGCGCTGTGGACCGAGGCACTGGCCGAGCACCCAGACTGGGTCCTGCATGCACCGCCTCGTGTCGCCGAGACACTGGATGCACCGAGTCGCATACGCACCGAGCCCGCGCTGGATCTGGACACCACGCTCCGCACACACACGGCCCAGGATCTCCACCAGTGGGTCGGCGCCCTGCTGCGCGGCGAGTTAGACCAGGCACGCACGTTTGCCGAACGCCTGGGAGAATACCGCCTGTACGTCACCCGCGATCTCGAGCACGCACGACGCTATGTGCGGCAACGCTACGCGGGCCGCAGCGACCCACGCTATGGCTTGCTGGCCTCCTCGTGCGCCGAGAACCTTCGCGGGTTCGCGCTGCGGATCAAGGAAGATGGGATCAGCACCGGGTATGGTCGCTGGTACGAGGGCACACCGAGCGGCCGGGGCTACTGCTGCTCGCTGCAGACCGCGGTGAGCGAGTTCGGCTGCCAAGGCCTCGAGCTGGACTTCGCCGTGCCCTGCTGGGGCGACGACCTAACCTGGACCGGTGACCGCTGGATGCAGCAAGGCGGCAAGAAACGCCGTGGTGCTAAGGCGGCCGTTCGACTCCGTCGCAACGCTTACCGCGTGCTGCTCACACGGGGACGCGATGGATTGTGTGTGTTCGTGCCACCCGAGCCCGCCGAACTGATGGACCCGGTCTACGACGCGCTGCGGACCAGCGGCGCTCGCCCATTGCTGGACGGATGACCGATTGGCGATCCCACCATCGCATTGCTGGATCTGTCCGTGTTCGTGGCAAGCGACACCAGGAGGAGCAAGGCCCTCTTCGCGCCCCGGCAGGAGCCGCGCTGACGGCGTTCCGACCACCTGAGGGTTTCACCACGGGCTCCTACGGGCGGCTGCGCGCCCTTCGGAGGCCAGCCGCCGCGAACTGGCCAGGGCAGCGCCAAAAACGTTCCCCCGCCGGTCCCATGCCGGATAATGTTTCCCTACGGGCGCACGAGCCGAACACATCGAGCGCTCGCGACCGGGCATACCCCGTGGGGCGATCAGGATGAGCGCAGCCGGCCATCACCAGGACGAAGATCCGCGACGAAGCGACGCGGTTCGCCGAAGGCAGCAGCCCCGCCCTGCCAACGCGACCCCGTCGCTGGTCGACGAAGCCGGCACGGGCGAGTCGGCCGGATCCCAGCGGCGGTCGGCCACCGACGAGGCGCTGATGCTCCCCGCGGCGGGGGCGACCCTCGACGACACCGAGACGGCGCTGGCCAAGGGGGCCGTGCCCTCGCCCGAAGGGCGGCGCCACGGGCAGATCGACGCGGTGGAGCAGCCGCGGGTGTCCGAAACCCCGCGCTCGCGAGCGACCGCCCCTCAGACGCTAGGGCGGTATGCGGTGCTCGACACGCTGGGCCGGGGCGGCATGGGGACGGTGCGGCGGGCCTACGATCGACAGCTCAATCGGCAGGTCGCGCTCAAGTTGCTGCGTCGCGGGCTCGGGACCAAGCAAACCTCCCGGCTTCACCGCGAGGCGCTGGCGCTGGCCAAGCTCTCGCATCCGAACGTGGTGCAGGTGTACGAGGTGGGCGAGATCGAGGGGCAGACCTTCGTGGCCATGGAGCTGGTCGAGGGCATCACGATCGAGCGGTGGATGCGGCAAGAGCCCCGGCCCGACTGGCGGGCGTGCGTGCGGGTGTTCGTGCAGCTCGGCGCCGGGCTGGCGGCGGCGCACGAGCGCAGGCTGGTGCACCGCGACTTCAAGCCGAGCAACGCGATCATCGACAATCGCGGCCGAGCGCGGGTGGTCGACTTCGGGCTGGCGCGGCACGGGGACGAGCTCGACGAGGTGGAGACATCCGAGGCCCAACAGCGGGCTCGCACCACCGAGTGCGGGCCGCTGGACGTGCCGCTGACGATCACCGGCGCGGTGCTGGGCACGCCCGCGTACATGCCCCTCGAGCAGATGCACGGGCGGCAGGCCGACGCCCGCAGCGACCAATTCAGCTTCTGTGTGTCGCTATACGAGGCTCTTTACGGCGAGCGCCCGTTCGACGGGGCCACGATGACCGAGCTGATGGCCGTGATGCACTGTGGGGAGGTTCGGCCGCCGCCCCGGGGCCGCAAGATCCCCAACGCGCTGCGCATGGTGCTGCTGCGAGGGCTGGCGAGCCTTCCCGAGGAACGCTGGCCCTCGATGGACGCCCTGCTCGAGCAGCTTCGGCGGCTGGTCGACCCCCGCTGGAGCCGAAGGCTCGCGCTATGGACGGGCGGGGGACTGCTGATGCTCGGGCTCGGGCTCGGGCTCGGGATGGACCGCCTGGTGCAGTCGGGCAGCCAGTGCACGGGCGCCCAGGCCCAGCTGCAAGGGGTGTGGGACGAGCCGCGGAAGCGGCAGGTCCGGGGGGCGCTGCTCGGCACGGAGCTGTCGTATGCTCGCGCCACCTGGGAGCGGGTAGAGTCCGGGGTCAACGCGTACGCCGAGGCCTGGGTCCACGAGTACACCGAAGCGTGCGAGGCGAGCACGATCCGCGGCGAGCAATCGCCCGAGATTATGGATCTACGCATGGCCTGCCTGCTAAAGCGGCGGCAGCACATGCGGGCGATGGTGGATGAGCTCTCGCAGGCCAACGCGACGGTGGTGTCCCAGGCGGTGCAGGCGGTGGCCGGCCTGCCGAGGGTGTCGCAATGTGCCGACCTCGAGGCGCTGGAGGCCGAGGTGCCGCCGCCGCAAGATCCGGCGGTGGCCGAGCAGGTGGCCGCGCTCGAAGAACGCCTGGTGGAGGTGAACGCCAAGGAAGCGGCGGGGAAGTTCGCCGAGGGGCTGGAGGTGGCGGACGCAGTGGTGACCGAGGCATGGACGCTCGGCTACGAGCCGCTGCGGGCCCGCGCGTGGATCTGGCAGGGCAAGCTCCGGATCCAGCTCGGGGAATTCGAAGGCGCCGTGACGTCGCTCGAGCGCGCCTACGACGTCGCGGTGGCCCACCGCATGTCGACCGAGGCGGCGAAGGCCTCGTCGGGGCTGGTGTACGTGTTGGGCCACGAGCTGGCCCGCTACGACGAAGCGCGGCGCTGGGCCAAGCAGGCCGACCCGCTGTCGCGGGCGTCGAGATCGGACGAGTCCCGGGCGAGCTACCTGCACAACCTCGGCATCGTGGCGTACTCCGAGGGCGAGTACGACGAAGCTCAGCAACTCCTGGAACGAGCGCTGGCCCTCCATCGAGAGACCCACGGCCCCCACCACTCCAACGTGGCGGGGATCCTCAACATCCTGGGCATGGTGGCCTCGTACCGGGGCGATCTCAGCGAGGCTCGCAGCTCGTTCGAGCTTGCGCTGACCCGGTGGCAAGAGGCGATGGGGCCCGAACATCCCCACGTGGCGACCGCGCTGACCAACCTGGGCCACGTGGCCAGGTCGCAGGGGCAGCTCGACGAAGCCCGTGCGTTCCAGCGACGCGCCCTGAGAATCCTCGAGCAAGCGCAAGGGCCCCGAAGCTCTGGTGTCGCGTTCTGCATGCACAACCTGGGCTCGATCGCGCACGCGCAAGGGCAGCTGGATGAGGCCCGTGACTTCCAGCGACGCGCCGTGGACCTGTGGACGGAGCTGCGAGGAGCCGGCCACCCCCTGGTGGCGACCGCGCTGAGCAGCTTGGGTGCCGTAGAGCGATCTCGCGGCCAGCTCGACGAGGCGCTCGACCTGCAGCAGCGCGCGCTGGCGATCGCCGAGCAGGCCCTGGGACCCGACCACCCCGACGTGGCGGACCCACTGACCGAGCTGGGACGAGTATGGCTCGACCGCTCCGAGCCGAGCCTGGCGCTCCCCCGGCTGGAGCGCGCGCTGGCGATCCGCTCCACTCAGTCGACCACCCCCCAGTGGCTCGCCGAGCTCCGCTTCTTGCTCGCCCGCGCGCTGTGGGCCGCGACCGATGAGGGCGGCCGCGACCGGCCGCGTGCGCGCAGGCTGGCCGAACAGGCGCGGCAGTCACTGGCGACTGCCGAGAGCTCCGATAAGCTCAGCCTGCCGGTCGCCGAGGTGGAGACGTGGCTGCGCGAACACCCCACCTCGTTGGTCCCCGCGTACGATGCCGTCCCCGGTGCCGAGACCAAGCGGCTACCAGGGGACGATGTCGACCGCCAGCAGCTCGAAGGCACCGTCGGTCGCCACGATCCCCCCGACCTGCTCATGACCGAACCAGCTCCCTGAGGCCATGGCGGTGGACCAGGCGAACTCGAGCACGTCGAAGGTGCCAGCCGGGGTCTTGATCGTGTCCGTACCGATCACGTCGTAGTGCTGCGTCGAGGCACTCTGGGTGGGCCCATTGACCGTCACCGTGGTGATCGTGCTCGAGGCCGTCCACTCGGTGCCCACCTGCACGTCCCAGGGCATGACATACCAGGCGGGGCTATAGGTCGACTCGGCCCAGGTGTCGAACGGAACGCCTCCCGAGACGCCGCTGCTTTCGGTAGCGACGCTCTCGAGCCAAGCGCCCTGGTCATCGCAGGCGTAGATCGACGTGGTCACCGTGGTGGCGGTGTAGTTGGTTCCTTGGGCGCTGGTGGTGGCAACCATGGTGACGATGGTGGTCGCGCCGACGTCGACAGCGGTCACCTCGCGGTGGGTGTCTTGGGAGAACCCGTACGCCGCCTCGTAGGCCGCGGTCGTGCTGGTGTCCCAGGTGCTCCCCACGTCGGCGAGGCCGCTATAGGGCGGACAGGGGCCGGTCCACCCGGGTGCGCCTGTCTCGGAGCCCGCGCCCGTCTCGGAGTCCGTGCCCGACACCGAGCCCGTGCCCGACACCGAGCCCGTGCCCGTCTCGGAATCCGCACCCGATCCCGACCCCTCGGCGTCGGCCGTAGTGGGCGAGTCGGATTCACTCGGCCCGGGGTTGGTGTTGTCGGACGAGCCATCGGCATCACCCGCGGTCGCGTCGCCACTGGTGATGCCCGCCGTTGACGTCATCTCGCCGTCGTCCGTCGGGCTCGGACACCCGGGGACGAGCCCCACAGCGACCACGAGACCGCCGATCCTGCTCACGCGTGTCTGCATCGCTTCCCCAGACGGTGCTCATCGTGCTGCGTTGCGCGAAAACGGGTGCTTCGTGAGGATCCCTGCTCGCGACGCTCTGGGCCACCCGCCCCAGGGCGCCCCCTTCCGCTGACACATCAGGCAAGCCGATTGACACATCCAGCAGGTGAGCCTCCGCCGCCAAGATGGGATGATGGGACGACCCACCGAGGCAGGAGGCCGTCCAATGCGCAATGAACGCATCACCACCGTCCACGTCGGAAGGGCCTGGCGCCTGCTCTTCCGAGACCTGGGGCTGGACGAAGTCGCGATCCTCCGTCGAGCCGGTCTACCTCCCACGCTACTGGACAGCGAAGGCACCCACATCTCCCTGGACGACTACTACGCGTTGCACGAAGCCATCGAGGCAGAGTCCGACGACCCCACGATGGCTCTCAAGGCGGGCAAGGTCGTGTCCATTGAGATGTTCGACCCCGCGATCTTCTCTGCGCTGTGCTCCCCCGACATGAACACGGCAGCCGCCCGGCTCGGCCAGTTCAAGCGGCTGGTGGGTCCGTTCAGCCTCGACGTAGACATCGGCGCCGACCAAACCCACATCCGCTTCCGGTGCAAGTACCGTCCCGACGTGCCCATGACGCGCGGCCTCTCCGAGATAGTCTTCTTGGTGGCCTTCGCCCGCCGGGCCACCCGTCACGAGATCGTGCCGCGCCGGGTCACCGTGCAGCACCTTCCGACCGATCGGCAACCCTACGTGGAGTACCTCGGCTGCCCGCTCGACCAAGATGACGCCTGCACCGTGGTCTTTTCCGCCCTCGACGCCAATCGGCCCTTCCTGACGCACAACGCGCCCATGTGGGAAGCCTTCGAACCTGGGCTGAGACGGCGAATGGCCGAGGCCGACGAGGCGCGATCGACCAGCGACCGGGTCGAGGCCGCGCTGTTCGAGTTGCTCCCCAGTGGGCGGGCACAGGTGACCGACGTGGCCAAGGAGCTCGGGATGGGCACCCGCACGCTGCAGCGCCGCCTCGCGGCCGAGGACACCAGCTGGCTTGCCGTGCTCAACCGCACCCGGGAGCGACTCGCCCGTCACTACCTGCGAAACACCACGATGAGTCCGGCCGAAGTGGGCTTTTTGCTGGGTTTCGAAGACCCCAACTCCCTGTTCCGCGCCTTCCACCGCTGGACGGGCACCACGCCCGAGCTGTGGCGCGCCGACGCCCACGCCATGGGGTAGTCGTGACCGGGCAACGGATGACGCATCCGGCCAGTAGGTTGTCGCATCGGGCGAGGGCCGCGGTGCCAGCCTGACCCTATAGTTCTGACACGACCCGCTGCCACGACGCATCGGGCTCCCGGGCAAGAGCGGACCATCGACCGCGACTTGGCACGCGCTTTTCTCTCGATCAAGACGAAGCGTTCCTCGCGGGGCTGAGGTAGCGCTTCGGGATCGCCTAGCACCAAACCCAACCCCCAAACTCAACGCCAACACCCAACGCTACTACAAGGAAAACGACATGAGCAAAGCAGAAGTCATCAAGAGACACGCCAAGCACACGTACCCCAAGAAGAAGATTGCCTATGTAGTGTCCAACCCGGCAACCCTCAAGGGATTTCCGGTGGGTTTCTTCGCAGAAGAGCTCACTCGTCCCTTCTTTGACTTCGTCCAGGCCGGATACGAGATCGACGTATTCTCTCCAAAAGGAGGAAAAGTAGAGTTCGACGGCTTTTCAGATCCGGAGAATCCAGACAGCGCCTACCCGAACGATCTAATCACCATTGGATTCAAACACCACAAGGTGTTTGGAAAGCTCACGGCGAATACCAAGCCGATCAACGATGTCAACATAAGCCAATACGACGCTGTTTGTGTGGCGGGCGGAGGAGGCCCACTCGTCACCTTCAAGGACGACACAACGCTTCACAAGTTCATCGCCGACTTCTACGAGCAAGGCAAGGTGGTCGGCCTCATCTGTCACGGGACTTGCCTGCTGCTGTGGACCAGGCTGAGCGACGGCACGCTCCTCGCCGATGGCAAGACATGGACTGGCTATCCAGACAGCGAAGAGGCCATGATGAACGAAGCCTTGGGCGCGAAGGTCAACGACTACACGATTGAGTCGGAAGCGCGTAAGAACCCGAACACCAACTTTGAAGCGGCGGGCCCCCTCGAGCCGTTTGCGGTACGAGATGGCCGGCTGATCACCGCCCAGCAACAGCACAGCTCATCTCTGTTCTCACAGTTGGTCATCGAGGCTCTTTCCGAAGGCTGAGAGCGGATAGATCCGCGCACAGGGGCGTGGAGGAAGCCAGCGCGTCGCATCGAGACCGCGATGCGCGTCCGAGGCCAGGGAGCACAGTCGCGCCGCCTGGGGAAAGCTTGCGAGTACCGCAGGCGAGACCTTGGCTGCGAGCTGCGAGTAAGAATCGGCCGTCCGCCGCTCACGGACGGACTCAGGCTTGCGTTTGACTCTGACTCATTTATTATGGGTGGGTACCCACCCATAATAAATGAGCGGCTGCATCAAAACGGAGCCTCATCCATGAGCCAACTCACAGAAATTCCCACAGTCCTGCACACTTACCTCGCCTTTTGGAACGAAAAAGATGAGGTGCGCCGCGCTGCGCTGCTCGATGAGTGCGTGACCAACGATGTGATCTTCGCCGACCCCAAGGACTACCACGAGAGCAAGGCTGAGCTCGCGGCGAACGGCACCCGGCTCCACGCGTCGTACTCCGACATCGTGCTCAGCCGTACCAGCGGCATCGACGCCCAAAATCGTCGCCACCGATACACATGGCGGATCGTCACCAACGGCAAGATCTTGATCGAGGGCATGGACGTCACGACCCTGAACGAAGAGGGCCTCATCGAGCGAATCGACGGGTTCTTCGGACCAATCCGCCCCCACGAAAACGCCAGCATGGCAGGAGATACGACAGACCAGCGATGACCAGCATCACGGCCAGAACATTCAGACGCGCTCGTACGCAACGTCGATCAACGGCCATCCACTCGCACGGTCTCGCGCGTTTTGCGAGCGTCCTGCGAGCTTCGTCGGTCCGCAACGCATCACAACCGATCTGGCACATGTAACGACGCCTCCCACCTAGTACCCCGTGCTAGCGCGACAGCCGCCCCCCCCTTGCGACCCCTCAATGCTCGCCTCGAGACGCGGTCCATATTTTTTTCGAATCTCACCAACACCTGGGTTGTTCACAGCACTTATCGCTGAACGCTCCGCTCCACAAAGGGTGCTGTCAGATCTGTCTGTGTATCTCACACATCGGCGGACTCACCGAGCCTACACGAAACCCAACACCAAAACCCACCACGATGCCGATGCTCCTCAAGAATTCATTGCTCACCGCACTGGCCCTGCTTCCCTTCACCGGTTGCTTGGCGGTCGAAGAAGACGAACTCACGAACAGCGCCGAAGCCCAGGAGCAGCGCGAAGCTCTCCCGGAGGCCCTCGCGGATGCATTCGATGAATACATTCAATGCAAATCGACGGGAGAGGAATGCCTCTCCGAAGAGGCGGAGGTCATCCGTTACTCCGAGGAGATTGAGATCGAGGAGGATATCGAGACCGAGGAGGACCTCAGCTTCCGCTTTGGAGTGTTCGTCACCCCCTGTAACGACGGTTCATATGTCGTTTGCGATTGCACCAACTATGCGACCGGCT